>NZ_JARESV010000002.1:0-638907 GCF_046026985.1 Paraburkholderia sp. RL18-101-BIB-B | reverse complement strand
CTAACAACACAAGGAAAGGCCAACACCCCAAAAAGCACAGCCAAAAAAACCACCGCACAGGCCCAAACCCCTGCCCGTTCACCGCACCGCCGACTTCCCCCCATCCGCCACCGGCCCTTCATCCTCAGCCGCCGCATCGCGAGTCTCCGGCATCGCCGCCCACACCAGCAATACAGCCAACGCCCCAGCCGCGGCCAATCCAAAAAAGCTCACAGCATTGCCAAAATGATCGGCGACAAATCCAGCAGCGGTAGTACTCAACGTAGCCCCAATCCCAGCCGCCAACCCAAACAATCCAATACAAAGGTTATAACGCCCCTTACCGCCGGCCACATCGGCGGCAATCAACGGCAGCATCACGCCAAACACCGCAGCACTCAACCCATCGAGCATCTGCACCGGCACGAGCAAATAAGGGCTGCTGATCCCGGCAAACAACAACGCCCGTATCGGCAACGCCGAAAACCCGAGCAGCAGAATCGGCCGACGTCCCCATCGCTCGGCCGAGCGTCCGACCCACGGCGACATCATCGCCACGATCGCCTGCGGCACGATGATGCACGCGGCAATCACGAGTTGCACGTTGTCACCCATGCCGGCCGTCACTTCGCCGGCAGCGAGATTGAGCATCGCCGCATTCGACAAATGGAACAGCACGATACACGCCGCGAACAACAGCATCCGCTTGTCGCGCAGCAATTCGCGCAGACTCTCGCGCCGCTCGATCTGCTGCGGCGTCGGCGCGGACTTCGGCAGTTCGACGGTGTCGGTGCGCTGGATCATCGTCAGCGCGAAGAGCGCGGGCACGGCGAGCGCGGCGGTCAGCCAGAACACCGCGCGCGGCGAATAGTATTCGCCGAACACGCCCATCAGGCCGGCCGCGACAGCGCTACCGATCGACGCCCAGCGCGCATTGCGCCCCAACCGATCGCCGAGATTCGCTCGCCCCACCAGCGCGAACGAGATCGCGGCGAGCGCCGGCGTCAGCATGCAGCTCGCGAAGCCGTGGAAGACCTCGGCGGCGATCACCGGCAGCACCGTCGGGCTGACGGCCAGCAGTACCGCGCTCAGGATGATCGCGATGATTGCCCAGGCCGCCGCGCCTTTCTTGTTGCGCAAGGCATCGACGGCGGCGCCGCCGGGCACCTGGCTCACCATCGCGCTGATGGTGCCCACGGAGAGCGCCATGCCGATCTCGCCCTGCGTCCATTTATGCGAGGCGAGATAGGACGCGATGAACGGTCCAAAACCCGTCTGCACATTGGCGACGAAAAAATTCAGCCAATCGAGCGCGCGCAAGCTGCGCGCCGTTACCAGAGTGCGGCCTATCATCGGGCCGCCCGTGCGTTGGAAACCGCCGTGGACGTGGCCGCGGCAGCCGGCGCCGCAACAGCGGCGGGTGCGGAAGCAGGAGCGGGCGCAGGCGCGGGCGGTGGCGCCGGCGACACCGCGCGTATCGGTTTGTCGCTGGCGTATGGCGGTGTCGCGTTGATCTGCGCATCGCTCAAATCCATCAGCGGATGCAGCTCCTTGTCCTTCGTCACGAAGCGCAGCGCCGACCAGTTGGCGGCAATCGTGCGCCGTTCGGTGCTGACCATGCCGTTGACGTCGAGCACGACCGCCTGCGGCTGCGCGTTGGCGTCGATCAATACATCGATCACGCGGCCGACCTTGGCGCCGTTCGAGCGCTCGACGGTTGCGTCGATCAGCGGCAATTGCACGGCAACCGAGGCGGCTTTGGCCGCGTTCGCCGGGACCGCGGCAGCATTCAGTGTGATGGGGGCGGCCTTCGCCGTTGGCGTGAAGCGGAACGCGCTCCACGGGAAGTTCACCTTGCGGTCGCCGACACCCAGGAAGCCTTGCAGGTTCACGACCATCTCACGCGGCTTGCCGCCGGCGTCGGCGATCAGATCGACCGCGCGTCCGACCACTTTGCCGTCGGGCTTCTGCACTTCGCTATCGAGCAGCGCGCGCGCCTCGTTGCGCTCGATGGTGCGCAGCACGATCAGCGGCGGGGGCGGCGGAGGGGGCGGCGGAGGCGCCGTGACAACAGGCGGCGGGGGCTCAACCTTGTGCGGCTTGACGACCGGCTTCTTCGGCTTTCTCGATTGCTCGGGTTCGGCCGCTTCGGTCTCGACCGGTTCGGGCGCGGACGCGGCCACCGGCGCGCTGGCCGGCTCGACGGGCATCACCGTGGCGTCGACGATCGGCGCCTGCTGCGGGCCCCACAGCAGGCTGCAACCGGACAGCGCGAACAGCGCGAACACAGCAAGAATCAAGAGACGCCAGGCAGGACGCGAAAAACCGCCGCTCATCAAGAAGGACTCCATGGGCCGGTGCGGACGGGCGCAGTGAGCCGCCGCAGTTAAAACAGGTACGGGCCAGAGTGTAACCCGCGACGTCGGGCGGCCCCGGTTTTGCAGGCGATCTGACAGGTTGGCCCAAGCACGGTTCATGCCGCGCTCCGCCGATTCACTGGCTCATCGAAGTCCATTTTCACGCGTGAAAACCATCAAAACCCTGTCAGATCTTCATGACAAACCGTAGGTGTAAACACGCGGACCGTGAAGCCGGTTTGCCGTCCCTTAAAGGATATAAGCAT
Source organism: Paraburkholderia sp. RL18-101-BIB-B (assembly GCF_046026985.1). Classification (NCBI taxonomy): domain Bacteria; kingdom Pseudomonadati; phylum Pseudomonadota; class Betaproteobacteria; order Burkholderiales; family Burkholderiaceae; genus Paraburkholderia; species Paraburkholderia sp. RL18-101-BIB-B. The sequence goes on along the minus strand of NZ_JARESV010000002.1, from coordinate 636,305 downwards.
CGCGACATGTCAGGCATGCCATCCATGCGATGGGAGATATATTTGTGTTGCCCTACATTTCGAGACAGCAAATAAGACCCCAACCCACACTAAACCAACGCAACGAGACGAACCTGATGACGACCGAATCGACGGCCGTTTCAGCACGCTGATAAAGGAGGCACTCATCATGATGGAACCCCACGCCCAACCGATTTCTGAAGTCGGCGCCGAATCATTCGACGGAAAGGGCTTTCTCGACCGCTACTTTGAAATCTCCTCACGCGGCAGTTCGCAGCGTCAGGAGATCGTCGCGGGCATCACGACCTTCCTCGCGATGGTCTATTCCGTGTTCGTCGTGCCGGGCATGTTCGGCAAAGCGGGCTTCGACACCAGCGCGGTGTTCGTCGCCGTGTGTCTGACCACGGCTTTCGGCTCGCTGCTGATGGGCGTGTGGGCGCGCCTGCCGATCGCGATCGGCTGCGCGATTTCGCTGACGGCGTTCACCGCGTTCGGCCTCGTGCTCGGCAAAGGCCTGCATCCGAATGTCGCCCTCGGCGCGGTGTTTCTGATGGGTGTCGTGTTCACCGCGATCTCGGTGACGGGCGTGCGTTCGTGGATTCTGCGCAATCTGCCGACGGGCATCGCGCACGGCACGGGCATCGGCATCGGCCTGTTCCTGCTGCTGATTGCCGCCAATGACGTGGGCCTCGTCGTGAAGAATCCGGGCGCTGGTCTGCCGGTCGCGCTGGGCAATATCACCGCCTTGCCGGCCATCATGTCGGTGGCGGGTCTGGCGGCCATCTTCGGTCTGGTGCGCCGCCGCGTGCCGGGCTCGATCCTGATCGTGATCGTGGCGATTTCGGCGATCGCCTTCGTGATCGATCCGGCCATGTCGTTTCACGGCGTGTTCGCGGTGCCGTCGCTCAGTGCGCCGGGTCACGCGTCGCTGATCGGCGCGATGGACATCAAGGGCGCCTTGTCGATGGCGGTTCTGCCTAGCGTGCTGGCTCTCGTGATGACCGCGGTGTTCGACGCCACCGGTACGATCCGCGCCGTCGCCGGACAAGCGGGCCAACTCGATGAAAACGGCCGCATCATCAACGGTGGCCGCGCCCTGACGGCCGACTCGCTGAGCTCGATTTTCTCGGGCCTGCTTGGTGGCGCACCGGCAGCGGCGTATATCGAATCGACGGTCGGCGTGGCGGCAGGCGCGAAGACCGGCATGGCCGCGGCGGTGGTCGGATTGCTGTTCCTCGTGGTGATGTTCTTCTCGCCGCTCGCGGCCCTCGTGCCTTCGTACGCGACGGCGCCCGCGCTGATGTACGTGGGTCTGCTGATGCTCTCGAACGTCAGCAAGCTGCATATGGACGACATGGTCGACGCGATGTCGGGTCTGATGTGCGCGGTGTTCATCGTGCTGACCGCCAACATCGTGACGGGCATCATGCTCGGCTTCGCGACGCTGGTGATCGGCCGCGTGGTCAGCGGCGAGTATCGCAAGCTGAACGTGGGCACGGTTGTGATCGCCGTCGTGCTGGTCGGTTTCTATCTCGGCGGCTGGGCGATCTGATCGTCACGTCATAGGCTCGGGCGTTGCCTGGGTCTCGCCGGGTTGCAGTATCGATCTGTTGAATCTGTGCTGGAAAGCGAGAGCAAAGTGGTGCGATTCTGGCCGCCTTGCTCGAGCCTGTAGTCGGTTGTTCTCCACCTTTGACGCGGCGCGTTGCAGAGGCTATCTGCGGCACGCCGCGTATCTTTTTTTGCCGCGCTCCCCCTTTACTTTCCACGCGCTCTACGAAAGCGCGTACCTGTCCTTGACATCCTTCGCTGCGTTTCTATACTTAACCTCATGGTTAAGTTTAACGAAGCGCTACTGGATCGCACCTTTGCCGCGCTGTCCGACCCGACACGGCGTGCGTTGCTCGCGCGTCTATCGTCGAAAGATCTGTCGGTCAGCGAGCTCGCCGAGCCGTTTGCGATGTCCTTGCCTGCTGTGATGAAACACCTCGACGTGCTGAGCGAGGCGGGTCTCATCACACGCAACAAAACCGGCCGCACGGTGGCGTGCCGCCTGTCCGCCGGGCCGATGGAAGAAGCGATGGCATGGCTTGGCCGCTATCAGCGCTTCTGGTCCGAATCACTCGATCGTCTTGCCGCTTTCGTCGAAGAGGAACAAGCCCCATGTCCACCCAGCCCAGCCTCACCCTCCAGCGGCGTCTCAACGCCGCGCCCGCCAAAGTCTTCCGCGCCTGGACGGAACCGGCGCAATTCATGACATGGATGCATCCGGGCGGCTCGGACGTGGTGCGCGCGGAGCTGGATGTGCGGGTCGACGGGCGTTACGTGATCGTCTATCGCAAGCCGGACGGCAACGAGGTCGAGGTCGGCGGCCGGTATCTGGAGGTGCTGCCCGACCGCAAGCTTGTTTTCACATGGGTGTGGCGCTATAGCCCGGAGCATGAGTCGCAGGTCACGCTGCTGCTGGAACCGGACGGCGACGCCACATGGCTCACGCTCACGCACGAACGTCTCGCCGACGATGCACAGTGCGAGGATCATCGCCGCGGCTGGACCGACGGGATCGATTCGCTCGAACGCTACGTGGCGTGATGTCGTTTGTATTCGTTAGTCTGCACGACGCAGAGAAGGAGACGCATATGGAACCGCAACACCGTACTGGGTCGAGAGAGGAATGGCTGGCCGCCAGCACGGCATTGTTAGCCGAAGAAAAGGCGCACATGCGCGCCGGCGACGAACTCGCGCGCAAACGCCGCGCGCTGCCGTGGGTGAAGGTCGACAAGACGTATACCTTCGATACGCCGCAGGGCCGCAAGACGCTGGCCGATCTGTTCGACGGACGCAGCCAGTTGATCGTTTATCACTTCATGCTGGGCGCCGATTGGGAAGAGGGCTGCGTCGGCTGCTCGTTCCTGTCGGATCACATGACCGGGATCGTCACGCATCTCGAACATCACGATGTGTCGTACGTGACGGTGTCGCATGCGCCGCTCGCGAAGATCGAGGGTTTCAAGAAGCGCATGGGCTGGACTTTCCCGTGGGTGTCGTCGGCCGGCAGCGACTTCAATTTCGACTATCACGTGTCGTTCACGCCCGAACAGTTGGCGAGCAAGAAAGCGTTTTACAACTTCACCGAGCAGGACGTCGGCATCGATGAGCAACACGGCCACAGCGTGTTCTACAAGGACGAGAAGGGCGACGTGTATCACACGTATTCCTGCTATGGGCGCGGCGATGAACGCTTCATCAACACCTATGCGCATCTGGACGTCACGCCGAAGGGCCGCAATGAAGACCGTAGCCTGACCGACTGGGTCAGACATCACGACCGCTATGAAGAGAAGATGCAAGGCGGCTGCGCCGCGTGCGGTTGACGGACCGCGGCGCTAGCTCAGGCTCGCGTTGAAAAGCGGGGACGTCATGCACCTTGGCGTCCCGCTTCGTAAAACAGCGCGAACAGTTCCGACTGTGAATTGACGTTCAGCTTCGTATAGATGTGCTTCTTGTGCGCGCGCACGGTCTCGAACGAGATCGTCAGTTTCTCCGCGATGGCGCGCGTCGAAAATCCACTCAAGGTCAGCATCGCCACTTCCACCTCGCGTGCCGTGAGCGATGCGCGGCCACCCGACGATGCGACCTGTTCGAAGCGCGCGGCGTACGCGGGGGTGTCCGTGGGTGCTAGTGTTTCAGTTGCCGTTTCGGCGCTGGCCTCGGTCAGGGTCGACCGCGTCGCATCGAATCCCTCGTATGGCAAGCGCTGTCGCAACAGCGCAATCACCCACGGCGCGCACAGCGCGAGCACGGCCAGATCACGCTCGCCATAGCGATGCGTCGCGCCCAGCGAAAAGGCGAGCGTGTGCCGCGCGTCGATCATGTAGTTGAAGTGCACCTCGTCGCCGACGATATTCTTCCTGAAGTACCGCTGGTAGTAATCGGTCATCGAGAAGTTGTCGGGCGCGACATCGGCCAGCGTGACGAAGCCCGACGCGGGCGTCTCGGTAGCGGCGATATAGAACGGATCGAGTTGATAGAGCGCGGCCAGATAGTCCTGGAACATCGCATCCACGGTGCCGTCCGGCGTCGGCGATTCGGCGCACACGAGCGGCGCTTCGCCGGATGTGAAGCGCAACGCGACCCAACTGTCGAAGGCCACATAGCGTTCGAGCGCGCGCGTGAGGCGGGTCCAGAAGTGCGCGCTATCGAGGGCTTCGATAACCGCGCCGATCTCGCGATGAAAGGCCAGATCGCGCCATTCGAGTTCCATGCGTGCTCCGATGAGGGTAACCCAGCAGGGTAATTACGAACAAAAATATGTCTGGTAATAATAGGCCCAACCTGATCGCGGGGCGGCCTAAAACGGCCGCTATTCAACGCGAAGCGAACCGGCATGGACGGCAACTAAATTGCATGGGACCCGAGTCAGCACTGACTCGGGTCGACAGGAGACAGAATGCTTCAACTCGAACTGGCACAGATTCCCGTCGTGGATGGCGCCGTGGGCGTCGGCGGCGCGAACGTGCAACGCGTGCTGCAAATCATCGGCCAGCGTTCGGCCGGAACCGATCTGATCGTGTTTCCCGAGACGACGCTGTCGGGCTTTCCGACGCGGCATAACGTCGGCGAAGTGGCGGAAACCATCGACGGTCCTTCGCTCACGGCCGTGCGCCATGCGGCGCGTGAAGCACGCGTGGCGGTGGCGGTGGGCCTCGCCGAGCGCGACGGCAGCCGTTTTTTCAACACCACGGTGCTGGTCGACGAACGCGGCGAGATCGCGCTGCGTTATCGCAAGACGCACCTGTGGGCGTCGGACGTCGGCGTGTTCGAACCGGGCGACCGCTATGAAGTATGCAGCTTCAAGGGCATGACCGTCGGTCTCTTGATCTGTTACGACATCGAATTCCCCGAAACAGCGCGAGCGGTCGCCTCGCTAGACGCCGATCTGCTGATCGTGACCAATGGCAACATGGACCCGTTCGGGCCGGTGCATCGGCGGGCCATCGTGGCGCGCGCCATGGAAAACCAGATGTTTGCGGCGCTCGTCAATCGTATCGGTCCGGGCGACGACAACCTCACGTTTCCCGGCGAATCGGCGCTGATCGATCCGTTCGGCGACGTGGTGTGCGACGCCGGCCAGCAGGAAACCGTGCTGCGCGCGACGCTGGATCGCGCGCGTCTCGAAGGCGCACGCGAACACTACCGTTACCTGCACGACGCGCGCATCGCACTCGATCTCGCCACCGAAGACGGCGCGCAGGGACAACGCGCGCGCGTGATTCGCTCGCGCTGAAGCAAACGCTCAGACAGATAAACGACCGGGCGCGTGCCGCTTTGGCGGCGGCATGCACAAGCCCGGCAAATCAGTAAAGACATCGGCGCGAATCCCGCGCTGCCAGCAAGTCCGATCGATCCGGCTCGACTGGGGCGCGTGCCATGCCGCGCCCGGGGCGACGCCTGTCCATTCGCAAGAGGAGACACCGTATGACTTCATCATCATCCGCCGCTGAACCCACGGCCCCGCGCAGCGCGCATCTGAAGCGCACGCTCGGCCTGCCTTCCGTCCTGCTGTTCGGCCTCGCCTACATGGCGCCGCTGATTGTCTACGGGACGTATGGCGTGCTGGCGAGCGCCAGCCACGATACGGCGGCGCTCGCCTATCTGATTGCGCTGGTGGCGATCGTGTTCACCGCGCTCAGTTACGGCAAGCTCGCGCGGCTTTTCCCGGTGGCAGGTTCGGCCTATACGTACACGCGCAAGAGCTTCAACCCGCATCTCGGCTTCATGATCGGCTGGGCCACCTTGCTCGATTATTTTTTCCTGCCGATGGTGATCTGGCTGATCGGCGCGGCGTATCTGAGCGCCGCTTTTCCGCATGTGCCGAGCTGGATCTGGATCGTCGCTTTCATCGTGCTGACCAGTGCGCTGAACATTCTCGGCATCGAACTCGCAAACCGTTTCAACATCGTGCTGATGGTGGTGCAACTGGCGATCGTCGCGTTGTTCGTCGTGCTGTGCTGCCACTATGTGACGGCGGCCGTCGGACCCGGCGGCCTCATTTCGGCCGAGCCGTTCTTCAAGCCGCACGTGCCGCTCTCCGCGACGATGGCGGGCGCCGCGATCGCCGCGTATTCCTATCTCGGCTTTGATGCTGTCTCGACGTTGACGGAAGAAACCATCGCCCCTGAGAAGACCATGCCACGTGCCATCGTGCTGATCGCGCTGATAGGCGGCGCGATCTTCGTGATCGCGGCATACACGGTGCAGCTCGCGCATCCGGGCGCGGTGTTCAAGGACCCGGATTCGGCGGCCTTCGAAGTCGCGCGCAAAGTGGGCGGCGATATTTTCGTCACGGTGTTTCTGGCGGGCCTGATTCTCGCGCAGTTCGCCTCGGGCATCTCGGCGCAGGCGAGTGTGGGACGTCTGTTGTATGCAATGGGCCGAGACGAGGTGCTGCCTAAACGGATCTTCGGTTTCGTGCATCCGAAGTTCAAGACGCCGGCGCTGAACATCGCGATCGCGGGCGCCATCGGTCTGGTCGCCTTGAAGCTCGATGTGGCGACTTCGACGTCGTTCATCAACTTCGGTGCGTTCCTTGCGTTCACGGCTGTCAATCTCTGCGTGATCCGCCAGTTCTTCAACGCGAAGGGCAGTGCGAATGCAATGGGTGTGATCGGCGGCCTGCTGTTCCCGCTGGCTGGCGCGCTCGCAGACGTCTGGTTGCTGGTGAGTCTGGAGAAGACGGCGCTGGTGCTCGGCGCGGTGTGGTTCGTGTTGGGCTTGTGCTATCTCGGCTGGATCACGCGCTGTTTTCGTCAGGCGCCGCCGGAAGTCGCGGTTTGATGGAACGGCTTGCGCTCATGGGTGAGCGTGGCCGTAGTGGGAGTGACGCCGCCGCGCGTGGCGTCACGCTCGAAGCGCTCGTGTTCAAAGCGACATGTCGAAGGCGGGCCTGAGGAACAGTTCGATCGCCATCACGACGAGTCCCATCGCGGCAGCCGACAGCGTCAACGTACCGTATTCGTCGTAGCGTGCATCGTAGAGACACGCCACGACGAAGAGAATCGCCAGCAGATTGGTTAGCCAATCGAAATTCAGCGCCAAAGTCATCGATCAAATCCGGGCTCATGTGCGGCTCGGATTGTCGAATCGCACGATCAGGTGAGCGCGATTCTATCGAGTCGAGCTTACGGATTCGCAACGGCGACGCTTACACTAATTACGCCCTGGAGGGCGCTGCGGGCGCCCCGGAAGAAGTCCTCTCGGGGTGTGCCCTGTAGGGCGCCCCAAAAGAAAATCCCCTCGGCTTACACCGCGGACGAAGCCCGCTCGGGGGACAGCATGTCGTGCTCGATCCAGTCGATCACTGACGTGCGCTTCGGCTGCCACCCCAGCAGCTTGCGGGCGCGCTCGCCGCGTACGCGGCTATTCGAGCCGAGGCCGTACGAGGCCATTTCATAACCCCATTCCTTCTGCGCTTCTTCGAGCGGCCAGTCTTGCGGCGCGCCGAGTTTCATCGCGCGCGCAATCGCGGCGCTCATGTCGCGGAACGATGCCTCGCCGCTTTCGACGAAGTAGAAGGTGCCCGCCGGCGTCTTATCCAACGCGAGGCGATACAGTTCGGCGACATCGTCGATGAACACGTTCGACCAGATGTTGCCGCCGCTGCCCACATGACGCACCACGCCGCTCTTTTGCGCCTGACGCACGAGGCGCGGCAACTGCACACTCGCGCTGCCCGGCACGGCGCCATGACCGTAGATCAGCGTGTTGCACAACACGGCCGAGCGGATGTTCTGCTGCGCGGCATCGAGCACCAGTTGATCGATGGCGACGCGCGCGGCCTTGTCCGCGGTCGGCTCGGGCAGCGCGTCCTCGTGATAGATACGCGCCTGACCCGCTTCGCCGCCCGACGCATCGCCGACGATGCTCGAACCGCTCGTATGCAGAAACGTTTTGCCGGAGCCCGCGAGCCCGTCGATCAGCGCCTTGACCGCGCCTTCATGATCGCTGCTCGCGGCATTGATGACGGCGTCGGCGGCTTGCGCTTCGGCGATCAGCAACGCGTGGTCGTCGAGCGTGCCGATCACGGGTTCGATGCCGAGGCGTTGCAACTCGGCGCTATGGTCGGGGTTGCGGATCAAACCGCGCACGGTATGGCCGGCGCGCGCCAGATGCGCTGCAATCGAACCGCCGATAAAACCGCTTGCACCAGTGATGAAAATCTTCAAGACGTTCTCCTTGATGAGAAACACGATGACATGCACGCAGTATCCGCCGACTTGATTCTCGCAAAAACCGTGTTAGTCTCAAATCAATCTTGATTTGAAATCAACAATGAAAACATCCACCGACGAGTTGCTGGTGTTCGTCACGGTGATCGACAGCGGCTCGATCACCGCGGCTGCGGAGAAATTGGGCCAAACCGTCTCCGGCGTGAGCCGCGCGCTCACGCGCCTCGAAAAGAAACTCGACACTGCGCTGGTGCGGCGCACGACGCGCCGTCTGCAACTCACCGAAGAGGGCGAGACCTTCCTGCAGCGCGCGCGGGCGATTCTGGACGCGATGGAAGAGGCCGAGGAGTCCGTCACGCGCGGACGCGAGCGACCCTCGGGGCGCCTGCGTGTCGATGCGGCGTCGCCCTTCATGCTGCATTGCGTGGCGCCGCATATGACGGCGTTTTCGGCGCAGTATCCGGAGATCAGGCTGGAGCTGACCAGCAATGAACGGATCGTGGATCTGCTGGAGCAGAAGGTGGATATCGCGATCCGTATCGGCGAATTGCAGGATTCGACTTTGCATGCACGCGCCCTCGGCACCAGCAAGCTGAGAGTGCTCGCGAGTCCGGCGTATCTGGCCGAATATGGCGAGCCGAAATCGGTGGAAGCGTTGCGAGAGCATCGGCTGATCGGCTTCACGGCGCCGGAGCATTTGAATCGCTGGCCGTTGCGGGAAGGGCGCAAGGGCGGGGCCGAGTCGCTGAAGATCGAACCGGCGATCACCGCCTCGAGCGGCGAGACGTTGCGGCAACTGGCGCTGTCGGGTTGGGGCATCGCCTGTCTCGCCAATTTCATGAGCGCGGCCGATGTGCGCGAGAAGCGTCTCGTGCCGATTCTCGCCAACGCGCTGGTGGACGAGCGGCAGCGGGTGAGCGCGGTGTACTACCAGAGCGCGTCGCTGGCGGGGCGCGTGCAGTGCTTCCTGGATTTCATCGCGGCGCGCGTGAAGCTTTAGCCACGCTGTCCCATTACTTGCCCAATAAGAAGGAGTTCGCGGGTCGCCTGAGCACGCGGGCTTTTTTGCGTCACAAGAAGCCTTTCCTATAACGCTCTTATAGGCAGCGAAGCGCGCCCGTTCGCCAGTGAAATCTTTTTGTCCGTCTCGCGCCTGCCATTTTGAACGTGTATATACAAGTTGAGGCCCACGTCGCCCGGAAGGCGATCCGCAGCGCGCGGCCGCCGGAAATCGCCGCAGTGGCAAGATCCAAGCCAAGCGTGCATCCCGCCCTAATGGAAACCCCTGGGGCAAAACCTCAAAAAACAAGTTGTATATACAAGCCGACGTCGCTAGACTTCTCTCAAATTGTATAGACAGGACGACAACCATGATGAATCTGAAGCCCGGCCACCTGACTCTCCCGCAACTGCGCCAGATCGCTCGCGAACACGTCGCGTTGCAACTCGATCCCGCCAGCCACGCCGCGATCGACGCCTGCGCGCAAGCCGTCGCCGATATCGCCGCGAAGGGCGAGCCGGCCTACGGCATCAACACGGGCTTCGGGCGCCTCGCCAGCACGCATATCCCGCATGACCAGCTCGAACTGCTGCAACGTAATCTGGTGCTCTCGCATGCCGTCGGCGTGGGTGAGCCGATGTCGCGTCCTGTCGTGCGTCTGTTGATCGCGCTGAAACTCTCGAGCCTCGGCCGTGGTCACTCCGGCATCCGCCGCGAAGTGATGGAAGCGCTGATCACGCTGTACAACGCCGACGTGCTGCCGGTCATCCCGGTGAAGGGTTCGGTCGGCGCATCGGGCGACCTCGCGCCGCTCGCGCATATGTCGGCAACGCTGCTCGGCGTCGGTGAAGTGTTCGCGAAGGGCGAGCGCATGCCGGCCACCGAAGGTCTCGCGCTCGTCGGCCTCAAGCCGCTCACGCTGCAAGCCAAGGAAGGTCTGGCGCTGCTGAACGGCACGCAAGCTTCGACCGCGCTCGCGCTCTATAACATGTTCGCCATCGAAGACCTGTACCGCACCGCGCTGGTGTCGGGCGCGTTGTCCGTGGACGCGGCAATGGGTTCGGTCAAGCCGTTCGACGCGCGCATTCACGAACTGCGCGGCCATCAAGGTCAGATCGACGCGGCCGAGGCGTACCGCTCGCTGCTGCAAGGCTCGGGCATCAACGTCTCGCACGCCGATTGCGACAAGGTGCAGGACCCGTACAGCCTGCGCTGCCAGCCGCAAGTGATGGGCGCGTGTCTGGATCAGATGCGCCACGCCGCGAACGTGCTGCTGCTGGAGGCGAACGCCGTCTCCGACAATCCGCTGATTTTCCCGGACACCGGCGAAGTGCTGTCGGGCGGTAACTTCCACGCGGAACCCGTCGCTTTCGCCGCCGACAACCTCGCGCTCGCCGTCGCCGAAATCGGCGCGCTGGCCGAACGCCGCATCGCGCTGCTGATCGACGCGACGCTGTCGGGCCTCCCGCCGTTCCTCGTGCGCGATGGTGGCGTGAACTCGGGCTTCATGATCGCTCACGTCACGGCCGCCGCGCTGGCCTCGGAAAACAAGACGCTCGCGCATCCGGCTTCGGTCGACTCGCTGCCCACTTCGGCAAACCAGGAAGACCACGTGTCGATGGCGACGTTCGCTGCGCGCAAGCTCGGCGACATTGCTGAAAACACCGCGAATATTCTGTCGATCGAGTTGCTCGCCGCCGCGCAAGGCGTCGATCTGCGCGCGCCGCACAAGACCAGCCCGAGCCTGCAGAAAGTGATGGACGCAGTGCGCAAGGACGTCGCGCATTACGAGCTCGACCACTACTTCGCACCGGATATCGCGGCGGTCACGCGCCTCGTGCAGAACGGCACGATCGCGAAGCTGAGCCCGTTCTCTTTCGTGTCCGAACAGTAAGCCTCAACGCACATCAAGCCAATGAACGCACCGGCCTACCAGGGCATCAAGGACTTCATCCTCGCGCGCATTCATGCGGGCGAATGGGGTGAAGGCGACCAGGTGCCCTCCGAAAACGAGCTCGCGCGCGAATTCAACGTGGCGCGCATGACGGTCAACCGCGCGTTGCGCGAGCTGACCTCGGAGCAGGTGCTCACGCGTGTGCAAGGGTCGGGTACCTTCGTGGCCCGTCCCAAGTACGAATCCACACTGGTGGCGATCCGCAGCATCTCCGACGAAATCGTCGCGCGCGGTCATCGTTATCAGGCGAACGTGCTGCACATCGGCGCGAGCATCGCCGACGAAACGCTCGCCGAGGAAATGCAGGTGAGCGCGGGCAGTCCGGTGTTTCATTCGCGTGTGCTGCATTTCGAAAACGACGAGCCGGTGCAACTCGAAGAGCGCTGGGTCAATCCGGCAGTCGCGCCCGAGTACGCGCTGCAGGACTTCACGAACACCACGCCGAATCAGTATCTCGTGCGTGTCGCGCCGTTGCAGCGGGTCGAGTACCGCATCGAGGCGCTGGCCGCTGATGGCGATACCCGCGAGTTGCTGACCATGGACGAACTCGAACCCTGCCTCGTGCTGCATCGGCGCACGTGGTCGCAAAGCCAGGTCGCTTCGATCGCCAATCTGTGGCATCCCGGCAGCCGTTATCGCTTCACCGGACATTTCTGACAACGCCGTTTTTGCCGTACCCGAATCTTTTTCGACCATCTTCAAGCATTCCGAGGGCCATCATGAACAACCCGAAACACATCGACCCGCGTCTCGATCCCACCCGCACGATCCGCGCACCGCGCGGCGCGGAAAAGACCTGCAAGACATGGATCGCGGAAGCCGCGTACCGGATGATCCAGAACAATCTGGATCCGGAAGTCGCCGAGCATCCGCATGCGCTGGTCGTGTACGGCGGCATCGGCCGTGCCGCGCGCAACTGGGATTGCTTCGATCAGATTCTCAAGTCGCTGAAGGATCTCGAAGAAAACGAAACGCTGCTGATTCAATCGGGCAAGCCGGTCGGCGTGTTCCGCACGCATGCCGACGCGCCGCGCGTGCTGCTGGCGAATTCGAATCTGGTGCCGCATTGGGCGACGTGGGAACACTTCCACGAGCTCGATCGCAAGGGCCTGATGATGTACGGCCAGATGACGGCGGGCAGCTGGATCTACATCGGCAGCCAGGGCATCGTGCAGGGCACCTACGAGACGTTCTTCTCGGTGGCGAATCAGCATTTCAACGGCGATCCTTCGGGCCGCTGGATTCTGACGGGCGGCCTGGGCGGCATGGGCGGCGCACAGCCGCTGGCGGCGACGATGGCCGGCTTCTCGATGATCGCGGTGGAATGCGACGAGACGCGTATCGATTTCCGTCTGAAGACGCGTTACGTCGACAAGAAAGCCGCGACGCTCGACGAGGCGCTCGCCATGCTCGAGGAAGCGAAGAAAGCAGGCAAGCCGGTGTCGATCGGCCTGCTCGGCAACGCAGCGGATGTGTTCGCCGAATGTGTGACGCGTGGCATCACGCCGGATTGCGTGACCGACCAGACCAGCGCGCACGATCCGATTCACGGCTACCTGCCGCAAGGCTGGAATGTCGAAGACTGGCGCGAGCGTCAGAAAACCGTGCCGGACAGCATCGTGCTGCCGGCCAAGCAGTCGATGGCCAAGCAGGTGCAAGCCATGCTGACGCTGCAGGAACGCGGCGCGGCCACGCTCGACTACGGCAACAACATCCGTCAGATGGCGCTGGAAATGGGCGTGGAAAACGCCTTCGATTTCCCTGGTTTCGTGCCGGCGTATATCCGTCCGCTCTTCTGCGAAGGCAAGGGCCCGTTCCGCTGGGTCGCGCTGTCGGGCGATCCGGAAGACATCTACAAGACCGATGCGAAGGTCAAGGAACTGATCCCCGACGATCCGCATCTGCACAACTGGCTCGACATGGCGCGCGAACGTATCGCGTTCCAGGGCTTGCCGGCACGGATCTGCTGGGTCGGCGTGAAGGATCGCTATCGTCTGGGCCAGGCGTTCAACGAGATGGTCAGGAATGGCGAGCTGAAGGCGCCGATCGTGATCGGCCGCGATCACCTCGACACCGGTTCGGTGGCGAGCCCGAATCGCGAAACGGAATCGATGAAGGACGGCTCGGACGCGGTCAGCGACTGGCCGCTGCTCAACGCGCTGCTGAATACGGCGGGCGGTGCCTCGTGGGTCTCGCTGCATCATGGCGGCGGAGTCGGCATGGGCTTCAGCCAGCACTCGGGCGTCGTGATCGTCGCGGACGGCACGGATGCGGCGAAAGAACGCCTCGGCCGCGTGCTGTTCAACGATCCTGCCACCGGCGTGATGCGTCACGCGGATGCGGGTTATGAACTCGCGCAGGAAACGGCGCGCGAGGCAGGTCTCAATCTGCCGATGCTGGGCCGTTGAGCGTGACGCTTCACAGCATGCATGTCGGCAGCGGGGCAAGCCTCACGCTGATTCGCGGCGCCGACCTCGTGGCGGCGCCGTGGAAGAACGGCGGCGGCGTCACGCGCGAAGTGGCGGCGTTTCCCGAAGGCGCGGGGCTCGATGCTTTCGTGTGGCGGTTGAGCGTTGCCGATGTCGCGCAAGCCGGGCCGTTCTCGCGCTTTGCGGGTATCGATCGCACGCTCGTGTTGTTATCCGGCGCGGGCATGTTGCTCGATGAAGCGGATAGCGCGCACGGTATGAAGACGCACGCGTTGACGCAAGCGCTCGACATAGCCCGTTTCACCGGCGAGGCGCAGATCGACGCGCGTCTGGTCGATGGCGCGACACGCGACTTCAACCTGATGGTGCGGCGTAACGCGGCGCAGGGTGAACTGGAAGTATGGCGCGGCGTAACGCAACGCACGCTTTCCGCCGACGCGGTCCTGCTGTATTGCGCGGAAGGCTCAGTATTGGTCAAACCGGGCGATTGCGAACCGCTGTCGCTCGCAACCGGCGACACGCTGCGCATCGACACGCCAAACGCGCTGTCATGCACGGTCGAAGGCGCGGGCGCGTTGCTCGCAATCAGCATCCGCTACACGCAACGATGACGACGATTCGCGTGCGTGCTCGCCGCTTATGTCACAGCAGTCACGGCACGCGCACGCGCACGCGAACCACCACAGACACGCAACAAGCTGCAAAGAGCACGCGATGAAGCAAACCGTCTGGCATCACCTGAAACTTTGCCCGCAGGGCGATCCCCAACATACGCTGCCCGATGCCGCGATCGCCGTTGAAGACGGCACGATCGTGTGGCTCGGCGCGGCTTCCGCATTACCCGCCGAATACGCCGCATGGCCGCGCGAAGATCTGCACGGTGCGTGGGTGACGCCGGGTCTCGTCGATTGCCATACGCATCTCGTGTACGGCGGTCAGCGCGCGGACGAATTCGCGCAGCGCCTCGCGGGCGTCAGCTACGAAGAAATCGCGCGGCAGGGCGGCGGTATCGTCTCCACGGTGCGCGCCACGCGTGCCGCGGACGAAGCCTCGCTGTTCCGTCAGTCGGCCGCGCGGCTCGAACCCTTGCTCGCCGAAGGCGTGACCACCGTCGAGATCAAATCCGGCTACGGCCTCGACCTCGCCAGCGAGCGCAAGATGTTGCGCGCGGCGCGTCAATTGGGCGAGCGCTATCCCGTCACCGTGTACACGACGTTTCTCGGCGCGCATGCGTTGCCGCCCGAGTTCGCCGGCCGCGCCGACGCGTACATCGACGAAGTCTGCAATACCATGCTGCCCGCGCTCGCCGGCGAAGGTCTCGTCGACGCGGTCGACGTGTTCTGCGAGCGCATCGGTTTTTCGCTGGAACAAAGCGAGCGCGTCTTCGAAGCGGCAGAGCGCTACAAGCTGCCGGTGAAAATGCACGCCGAGCAGTTGTCGAACGGCGGCGGCACGGCACTCGCGGCGCGCCATCATGCGCTCTCCGCCGACCACCTCGAATTTCTCGACGAAGCCGGCGTTGTCGCGATGAAGGAAGCCGGCACGGTGGCCGTGCTGTTGCCGGGCGCGTACTACTTCATCCGCGAGACGCAGTTGCCGCCTTTGGAATTGCTGCGGCGCTATCAGGTGCCGATCGCGATTTCGACCGACAGCAACCCCGGCACGTCGCCCGCCACCTCGCTGCTGCTGATGATGAACATGGCCACCACGCTGTTCCGCATGACCGTGCCCGAAGTGCTACAAGGCGTGACGTCGCACGCGGCGCGCGCGCTCGGCAAGGCGGATCGGCACGGCTCGCTGGAAGCGGGACGCGCGGCCGATTTCGCGGTGTGGTCGGTCGATTCGTTGGCCGAGCTGGCTTACTGGATTGGACGTCCGCTGTGCGCGCGAGTCGTGCGCGCGGGCGAGACCGTTTATACGCGGCGTGAATTGAGCTAGGGCCTGAGATGACTGAACCGCACAAGCAATCGAATCAATCGCTGTTCGCCGAGCACGCATACCTGCCGGATGGCTGGCGCCGCAACGTGCTGCTGGAGTGGGACGCAAACGGCACGCTCACCGCCGTCACACCCGATACGTCGACGCCGCCCGCCGGCGTGCAGAAGGCTGCTGGTCCGGTACTGCCCGGCATGCCGAATCTTCATTCGCACGCGTTTCAGCGCGCGATGGCCGGGCTCACCGAATATCGCGCATCCGGCGCCGGCGCGACGGATAACTTCTGGAGCTGGCGCGATCTGATGTATCGCTTTGCCGCACGCATCACGCCGGAAGGCCTGGCGAGCGTCGCGCAATGGCTGTACATTGAAATGCTGAAGGCGGGCTATACGTCGGTGTGCGAGTTCCACTACGTGCATCACACGCCCACCGGCAGCCGGTACGCGAACCAGGCCGAACTCGCGCAACGCGTGGTGGATGCTGCGTCGGCGAGCGGCATCGGCATGACGATGCTGCCGGTGCTGTATCAGTACAGCGGCTTCGGTGCGCGCGCGCCGCGTGAGGATCAGCAGCGTTTCATCAACACGCCGGACAGTCTGCTCGATCTGCTCGGCACGTTGCGCGCGGCGCGCCCCGAAACTGCCGCGTTGCGTTATGGCGTGGCGCCGCATTCGCTGCGCGCCGTATCCGCGGATTCGTTACGTGCGTTACTCGGTGGAATCGAGGACACGGCGCCCGTTCATATTCATATCGCCGAGCAAACCGCTGAAGTCGATGCCTGCCTCGAAACCGAAGGCTCGCGTCCGGTGCAATGGCTGCTGGATCGTTTCGATGTCGACAGCCGCTGGTGCCTCGTGCACGCCACGCACGTCGATGCGAACGAAACGCTGGCGCTCGCGAAAAGCGGCGCGGTCGCCGGTTTGTGCCTGACTACTGAAGCCAATCTCGGCGACGGCATTTTTCCGGCGCAGGAGTATCTCGACGCGAACGGGCGCATCGGCGTGGGCTCGGATAGCCATATCGGCGTCGACTGGCGCGCGGAGCTGCGTTTGCTCGAATACGGCCAGCGTCTCACGCGCCGGCAGCGCAACGTACTGGCGTCGGCGCAAGCCACGCACGTCGCCGATCGTCTCTTCGACGCCTCGCTCGAAGGCGGCGCGCGCGCGACGGGCCGAGCGGTCGGCGCGCTGCAAGCCGGCCGCCGCGCCGATTGGCTGGTGCTCGACGCGGATCATTCGAGCATCGCCGAGCATGCGCCGAACGCGTGGCTCTCGGGCGTTGTATTCTGCGAGCATGGCGAAACGCCGATTCGTGACGTTTACGCGGGCGGCGACAAGGTCGTCGACAACCGCAGGCATCGCGATGAAGAGGGCGCGTACGCGCGCTATCGCGTGGCGCTGGCGGACCTGCTCAAATGAATGACGCGCCGACTTGCCGGCGCGCCTCGCATGAGTTGCTGAACCGATCCTTCGATCCTATCGATTCCGGACTGACATGACTGCTTCGAACACTCCGCCGGTTTTCTCACTGCATCGGGGAAGCCTGCCGTTCCTCATTTCGATTCCGCATCTGGGTACGCAAATCCCGGCCGACATCGCGGCGACGATGACACCCGTCGCGCAGCGCACCGACGATTGCGACTGGCATCTGGACCGTCTCTATGCGTTCGCGAAACGCATGGGCGCGTCGATTCTCGCGCCCACCTACGCGCGCTATGTGATCGACCTGAACCGTCCGCCCGACGGCGCGAATCTCTATCCGGGCCAGGACACGACCGGCCTGCTGCCCGTCGATACGTTCGACAAGGAGCCGTTGTACCTGGACGGCCATCTGCCGGACGAGGCGGAAGTCGCGCGCCGTCGCGAGGCTTACTGGAAGCCTTACCACGAGGCGCTGCAAGGCGAACTCGCGGCGCTGAAAGCGAAACACGGCAAGGTGCTGCTGTGGGAAGCGCATTCGATCCGATCGCATGTGCCGCGTTTTTTCGAGGGACGTCTGCCCGATTTCAACTTCGGCACCTCGAATGGCGCGAGCGCGGTGGCCGGATTGGCCGAAGATATGGCTGCTATTGTCGAGCGACACGACGGCGGCTATACGGCGGTTGCCAACGGCCGCTTCAAGGGCGGCTATATCACGCGCGAGTATGGCCAGCCGTCGCAAGGCGTGCATGCCTTGCAACTCGAACTCTCGCAGATCACGTATATGGAAGAGCGTATGCCATATGCGTATGACGAAACGCTGGCCGCGAAAGTCGAGCCTCTGCTGGAAGCGCTGGTCGTGAAGGCATTGGAGCGCGTCAAGACGGCGTGACGCCGCGCGTCATCTTCTCTTCTTTTCCGCGCGATTCACGGCGCCGCGCAAGTTGCTCGGCGCCGTGCGCGCGTCGGCCGACACCGCAAAGGTGTAACAGCATGTGTCCGTGATTGCATGCTGCCGTTTTCGCGCAGAACGTATATAGCGCGTTGAAGAAATCTGCCTGCTCCGCGCCGACTCGATGGCGAAAAAAAGCCCCGCCTGTAGCGGGGCTCTACGATGTGCCGTGCCGGTCAGAGCGTGGCACCGCCATTAATGGCAGCGTTTTTCCCAGTGATGATGAACGCGCACCTTGTGGCACTCGGGATGATGATGCTCATAAGCTTGTGCGGGAGCGATGGCGCTCAGGGCTGCAACGGCTGCGGCGATGGCGAGGACGATCTTCTTCATTACAAAATCCTTAAATCAGTGTTGGGGTACTAACGGTGCAGCACGGGGCGTGCCGTAACCGCCTGCAAGCATGCCACATCGCGAGGGCAGAGCGGAGGAACGCTGAACAAATGCAGATGTCAATTCACAACGACGATCGTCGCGAGCCGCCACCGGCAATGGATAGCGGGCAATGGTGCGCAATGGCGCAGTGGCGTGTAATTACGACATATCGCCGCTCACGCAATGGCATACCGGGATTGCGCGCCATGCGGTGATGCGTCTACCCTTTCAATACGATAACGCGCGAGTGGCGCGTGATCTCTACATCGGGCAAAAAGATGGAAGACCCAGCGATGGAAGATTCCGACGAATTGCTGCTCCCGGTCTGGCGAGCAAACCTGGTGCTGTTGACCCGCGAGGTCGGCGCGGCGACGCGACTCGCGCGCATGATGACCTTCTCCGCGAGCTATCTGAAACTGATGTTGTCCGGCCAGCGCGAATTCAGCGAGGAATTCGTGCGGGGCATCGAAGCGGTCACCGGCTTGCCGGGCGGCTGGATGAACGTGCCGCACACCGAGCACGACATTCCGCCCAACGCGCGTGAGGCGATCGACAACGAACAGCCGCTCGCGCGGTTTCGCGGTACGGCGCATCCGGTGCGAAAGAAGACGGTGCTGCGGCCGCCCGAGCCGATTTTCGGCCAGCCGGGGCCGGCCAAGCGTGTCGAGGAAGAAATCCTCGACGCGGAGGCGCATCGGCGTCAGGCGCACTTCCGCAAAGTCCGCGACGTGGCGATTCAGGACGTGCGGCGTTTCGAGCGGCATCTGACTCACGCGCCGGTGGAGCTGGCGACGATGCGTGCCAAGGTGGAAGACGTGATCGCCGCCGCCGATCTCGACGACCCGATCCAGGCGGACCTCGCGGGACGGCTGGAGCAGATCGAAAAGCATCGGCATCTGCTGCTCAGGCACGTGGAGCGATTGCAGGCTTTGCTCGGGCAACTCGGCGAAACGGAGTGATGCAGCGAGGCGCGAGCTGGCGCTCGCTTACGTGGGCTGAGAGGAGCTCCTGCGGCGAGCGTGAAACTCGGCCTCGAGCGTCCACGTCACGCCGTCCTGTGCAAGCGCCACGCCGGTCCAACGGAACGAATCCGGCGTGATGTCGGTGAAGTTCCATCGAATCGGCGTGCCGTCGGCGTGTGTGCCGATCTGCACGAGATGCTCGCCGATGCGGCGGCCCACCAACTCGTCACGCTGACCGGTCCGCGGATTGAGGTACGTGACCCGCCATGCCCGCAGCGCCGGGTCCCAGACACGCAAGGTCGTGCCGTACATCGCGTCGCCGGGCGTCGGCGCGTCGCGTTGTGCGGTGAGCGGCGGCATGATCCAGACGTCCTGCACGGCGCGGCCTTCCAGCACCCAGCTGAAATGAATTTCGCCGCGACGGCGCGCGCTGCCCAGGTCGACGCGGTAATGCACCACGTCCATGTCCCAACTGCCGATCAGCCAGCCGTAGAGGTCGTCGGCGGCGTCGATGTCCGCGGCGCGCGCGGGCGCGCTCAGGGCGGCGTGAAAGCCGCTGTCCAGGTTGTACTCCAGCCGGTTCATCGTGTGTGCTCCTTCGGTGCATAGCGGGATCGGCATCGGCGGAGCCAACGGAAACGCGCCGGCCGCCGATGTGCTAAAACCACGATACGGACTCAGCCGAGGTGCATCTTGGGGAAAATTGCCGTCACGCTGCAACAGGCGCTGGCCCGCCGCGAACAGGAAGGCGCGCGCGGCGGCACGTCGGCGCGCGCGCTCGCCGGGGGCGCAGGGTGGCGCGTCGAGGATGTGTTGTGCACCTTCGGCCCGCGCGACCAGCCGTTCGAAGAGCGGCACGACGGCGTGTGCATCGCGATGGTGGTGGCGGGCTCGTTCGCTTACCGCGCGGCGACCGGCCGCGAGTTGCTCACGCCCGGCGCGCTGCTGCTCGGCAACACGGGTGATTGCTTCGAGTGCGGGCATCGGCATGGCGCCGGCGACCGTTGCATCGCGTTTCACTATGCGCCGGCGTACTTCGAACGGCTTGCCGCGGATGCGGGGCTGGCGCGCGGCAATCTGCAATTCAAACGCGCGCGTTTGCCGTCGCTGCGTGCGTTGTCGCCGTTGATCGCGCGTGCATGTGTCGGTGCTGGTGGTGCAACTGGGGGTGAAGTTGGAGCCGATCCAGGTGCAGGTTCTGCTGTCGGCGCTGGAGCTAATGCCGGTGCTAGTGCTGGTGCTAGTGCTGGTGCCGGCGTAAGCGGCTCTGCCGCAACAGCATGGGACGAACTCGCCGTCGAACTGGCCGCCACGACGCTGCAAGCGGCCGGCGCCTTGACGCGTCCCGCTGCGCCCGCCAACGCCGCGGCGTGTTCGCGCGTCGCGCAGACCGTGCGGCTGATCGACGACACGCCCGGCGCGCCGCATTCGCTCGCGAGCCTCGCGGCCGCCGCGGGCTTGAGCGAGTTCTACTTTCTGCGCACGTTCCAGCGCGTGACCGGCGTGACGCCGCATCAATACCTGTTGCGGGCGCGCTTGCGCGCCGCGGCGCTGCGTCTTCAGGACGGCGGCGCGAAGGTCGTCGATATCGCGTTCGATTGCGGCTTCAACGATCTGTCGAATTTCAATCACGCGTTTCGCGCGGAGTTCGCTTCGAGTCCGCGAGCCTGGCGCGCGCAGGGCAGGGCGCGGCGCACATGACGCGCTGCGTGGCGTTTTTTCTCAGGCTGGCCTGCGGGTCGGCGCTGGGCGTTTGCCTCGCCGCCAGCGCGCTCGCGGACGACAGCGCGTCCGCCACATCCGGCGACGATCGCGCGCCTTCCACGATCGAGCGCGACGTCCATCTCTTCACGATCCAGAAAGACGGCTCCGTCGAGGAACACGACGACACTGTCCTGCGCGCCAACACCACGAGCGGCGTCGACGATATCGCGCAACGCTACGTGTGGTTCAACAAGGACATCGAGCAGGTGCAGTTGCTGGCCGCCGAGACGATCGACCTGGACGGCGTCGCGCATCCGGTCGGTCCCGAGGCGATTCGCGACGTGCAGGAGCCGCGCTCGGCAGGCGCGCCGAGTTTCGAAGACGGCGTGTTGCGCACGGTGATTTTCCCTGGCGTGGAGCCGGGCTCGCGCGTGCATCTGGCGTTTCGCAAGACGCGCACGAAGCCCTTGCAGGCGGGCACTTTCGCGTATCTCGTCGAACCGACGCGCGACCCCGTCGAACTGCAGCGCCTGATTTTCGATCTGCCCGCCGACGTGCCGCTCTACGCCGACGCGCGCGGCTACGTCGCCGTGCCGCCGGTCACGGCAAACGGCCGTACCCGCTACGAGTTCGACTATCAGCACGGGCCGTATGCGCCGCTCGAAGCGGGCGCGGTCGGCTACGCGAACTGGGGCGACCGCCTGATGGTGTCGACGGTGCCGGACTTTGCGAGTTTTGCCGCGCGCTATCGCGGGCCCGCAGCCGACGCAACGGCGAGCGATCCGGCGATTGTCCGCTTCGCGCAAGCGCTGACCGCCGGCACCGACGACCCGCGCGTGAAAGCGCAACGCCTATACGACTGGATGCGTATGAATATTCGCTACGTCGCCTTGTTTCTCGGCGAAACGGCGGCGATCCCGCACAAGGCGACCGACATCCTGCGCAATCGTTACGGCGACTGCAAGGACCACGTCGCGCTCTACGGCGCGATGCTGGCCGCGGTCGGCATCCGTAGCGAGGCGGTGCTGCTCAATCTCGGCCCGTACTACAGTTTGCCGGACGTGCCCGGCTACGGCACAAGCGCGATCAATCACGCGATTATCTGGATTCCTGAGTTGTCGTTGTATGCGGATACGACGGCGGGCGGCACGGCTTTCGGTTACCTGCCGCCGAGCGTGATGGACCGGCCGGTGCTGCTGGTCGGCGAGGGCGTGCTGTCGCGCACGCCGGCCACGCAGTTGCGCGAACGCAGCGCGCGCGTGCAGATCGACATCGGCGAAAGCGGGGCGGCGAATTACGCTTACCGCGCGGAGGACGCGGGATTTACCGCCGAGATCGAGCGCAACACGTTCCGGCGCGCGACGCGGCAACGTACGCAGCAGATCGCCGCGAACCGTCTTTTGCAGACGGGTTTGCACGGCACAACGCAATTGCGCACGGCAGACCTCAGCGCTACAAATGGACCGTTCTCCACCTCGATGCAGGGAAAAGTGGAGCATTTCGTGTGGACCGACGGCACCACGGCGATACCGGCCTTGACGAGCTTTTCCGGCGGCATAGGCTCGCAGGTGCAGGCGTGGCTCGCGGAGCCCGCAAGGACTCAGCCGTGGACGTGCATCGGCGGAGAGTTCGACGAGACCTTGGAAATGACGCTGCCGCGCTTCGTACGGGTGACGGATTTGCCGTCCGACACCGCGGTGCAAAACCGCTTTCTGACCTTTTCATCCAGCTACGTCTACGATCCGGCCGCGCGGGTCTTGCAGGTCAAGCGGCACCTGCGCGCCGCCTTTGGCCATCAGATGTGTTCAGCAAGTGAATTCGCCGAGCTGCACGACGATCTCGTGCGAATCGAGCGCGATCTCGAGGCCGAACTGGTGGTCAAGGTCGCCAATTCGAAGAACCCGTAGCGATTCCGCCGGCACGGGCGCAAGCATTAACACCCGTGCCGGGATCAGAAGTCGCCTAACTCCCGCTCTTGGTCACGATGGGCACCCACGCTCCATTCTTGACCTGATAGAGCGTCGACGCGCCGCTCTTCAACGCGCCGGTGTTGTCGAAGGAAATCTTGCCGGTCACGCCTTCGAAATCGATGGCCTTCAGCGCGGGCCGGTAGTCGTTCGGCGAGATGGACTTGGCCTTCTGCATCGCCTTGATCGCGGCCCATGCGCCGTCATAGCCGAACGGCGCATAGGACAGGATATCCACCCCGAAGCGCTTCTTGAACTTCGAGGAGAAATCCTTGCCGCCAGGCAGCTGCGCGAGTGGCCGTCCGTATTCCCAGGCCATCACGCCTTCCGCGGAATCGCCGGCGAGCTTGATGAAATCCTGATCCATCACGCCGCCGCCGCCCACCAGTTGCGCGTTCATGCCCAGCTGCTTCATGCGCTTGGCAAAGCCCGCGGCCTGCGTGTCCAATCCGCCGAAGAAGATCAGATCCGCATTGGTCGATTTGATCTTGGTGATCTGCGTGCTGAAGTCGACCGCCTTGTTGTCGGTGTACTCACGCGTCACGATGTTGCCGCCGTGCGCTTTCACCGCTTTCTCAAACTCGTCGGCCTCGCCCTGGCCGAATGCGGTCCGGTCGTCGATGATCGCGATGCGTTTGGCCTTGGTCACTTCCACGGCATACACGCCCGCGTTGCCGGCGTTCTGCGCGTCGGTGGAAATCACCATGAAGGTGTTCGCGAAGCCGCGTCCGGTGATGATCGGATTGGTGGCGGCCGGGTCGATCACCGGAATGCCGGCCTGCTCGTAGACCTGCGAAGCCGGAATTGTCGTGCCCGAGTTGAAGTGGCCCACCACGGCCGACACACCCGCGTCGACCAGTTTCTGCGCGGCCTGCACGCCGATGCGCGGGTCGGCCTGGTCGTCTTCGGAGACGATCTGGAATTGGGCCACCTTGTCGCCGATCTTGATCTTCTGCGCGTTGGCCTCTTCGAGTGCGAGCCGGACGCCGTTCTCCAGGTCCTTGCCGTAGCCGGCGTTGGCGCCGGTCAGCGGCGCGGCGAAGCCGACCTTCACCGGCAGATCGTCGGCGTAGCTGGCCGGCGGCACGATGGCGAAGATAGCGCCAACGAACAGGGCAAGCGGTTTCAGCGTGTAGCGAAGACTCATGGTCTCTCCTTCCATCGACAGTTTCAGGTTGTGAAAGCGGCAAGGCAGTAACGCTGGATCGACGCGCAAGCATGGACTTCATATGGCGCGCATCGAGAGACTACGGATGATCGGTCGCTTTGAACAATGCGGGAATGCGCGCACTTGTGCGCATTTGCGTTTAAGCGTCGGTCAATCTGGCGCGAATATAGAAAGCCAATTTGCCGTCGTCTTGGCAGTTCGAGGCACTTTGAATGAGCATTTCGGCATAGCCGGCGCAGCGCGTTCGCTGGCGGCGTGTCCGCGCCGGCGCGCGGGTGCGGATTGCGGCATATGCTTAAGAGACCGGCGCGAGCGCGCCGGCCGTGTGACTGTGGCAAAGCGGCGGGAGTGAATCCGCGCGCCATGCGCCGAGGTCAAGCCTCGTCGTGAGCTTAAAACCAGGCGCTCAATGCTCGCCTTGCTGGCGCAACAACTCTTCGCGCAGACGCAGCAGTGGCGCCTTGGTGTCGTCGTCGGCCCAGGTGTCGAGATCGTCGAGGGCGCGCTGGCAGCCGTCGAGCACCAGGTCGAGGTCCACCGGCACGCCGTTGTTCAGCGCGAACTCGATGGTCTCGGCGAACTGCTGGCACTCGTCCTCGCCGTACGAGATGTCGAGGTTGTCGGCGATCACTTCGGCGATATTGCTGCGCGCCTTGTCGTCCGGCGTCACCATGTCGACGATGCCGCGCGCCACGGCCGGCGAGTAGTACAGCGCGATGTCGAGCCACTGCGCGGGATCGAAGTCGGCCTGGTCGAACTGGCTCTCGAAGAACTCGATCGCTTCCTGTTCGTGCGCCTCGTCGGCATCGACGCTGATGCACAACTGTTCAAAAAATTCTTCCCGCTCGCTGCGGATATAACCGTCCATCGATGCCTCGTCTGCTGAATGCCGGATGCCTGAAAAATGCGGTGTGGGCTGGCAGGTGCCTCGTCCACGCGGCACGCATTATAGGACGGGCGGCTGACAGCGAGCATCTTGCATGGGACCGGAGTCTGCACGCACGCGCCGAACTCTGGTCGACAGCCGAGCGACGCGGCGCGAATCGGCTGGTCACGTGGCGCGCATTACGGATTGCTTGTGCTGCGCGAAACACGCCACCTACGCCGTATCCGCGACCCACGCATCGAACCACTCGCGCGGCTGCGCGATTTCATTCTGCGCGGCCACCAGTTCGAGCTCATAGCGGCCGGCCTGCCAGGTCGTCTTCACCACCGCGTTCACGGCGGCCAGCGTGTGCTCGAAGGCCGCGCGAATCGAATCGCCTAGCAACGTGCGCGCGACGAACACCGCGCTCGTCAGATCGCCGACCCCCACCGGTTGCCGCGCGAACGGATAGAGCGGGCGCTGCCCCATCCACGATTCGCGTTCGGTGACGACCAGCATGTTGAAGCGGTCGGCGGGACTGTTGCGATCGAGCAGATGTTTGACCAGCACCAGCTTCGGCCCGCGTGCGATGAGTTCGCGGCATGCCGTCACGGCTTCTTCCAGCGTCTCGATCTCGCGTCCCACGAGGCGCTGCAATTCGGTGTGGTTCGGCGCCATCGCGTCGGCCATCTCGGGCATGGTGCGCACGAGAAATTCCTGGATGCCCGGCTCGACCTTGCAGCCGCTCGCGGCGCCCATCACCGGATCGCAGAAGTACCAGGCGCGCGGATTGGCGGCCTTCACGGCCTTGACGATTTCCAGCACCGACTGCGCCTGTTCGGGCGTGCCCAGATAGCCGGACAGCACGGCGTCGCAGCGCGGCAGCATGCCGATGGCGCCGATGCCGTCGACCAGATCTTCCATTTGCGAGCCGTCGATCGCGCTGCCGGTCCAATGGCCGTACTGCGTGTGGTTCGAGAACTGCACGGTATTGAGCGGCCAGACGTTGACGCCGAGCCGACGCATCGGAAACACGGCCGCGCTATTGCCGGCGTGACCGAAGACGACATGTGACTGGATGCTCAGAACGTTTTTCGTCATGGTGTGGCCCGCGCAAACGGGTATGCGCGATCAATGAAAACGGGAAGGGTGCACCGCGGCGGCGATCCGGCTAGCACCCGGACGCCTCATGCGGCAGGACTGCTTCAGATGGTGCAGGAAATCGGCACACTCTGCATCGTCAGGAAACAATACATGAGTTTGCCTTGCGCGAGTCGATCGGTCCCCGCGTTGTTGCGCCGAACCATCAGACATGAGCATGGTGACGGACGGTTGCGAAGCCGCCCTTGGCACGTAAAAAGCGGCGTACCCGGGTTGCCCAACAGCCGTTCGAACTCAGGCCACCTCGCGATACAACGCCAGATAACGCTCCGCCGAGGCGCCCCAGCCGAAGTCCTGGCGCATCGCGCGCCGCTGGGTTGCCTTCCATTCGGTGCGGCGTTCATACAGCGCGAAGGCGCGGCGGATCGCGGCGCCAATGCCTTTCGGTTCGAATCGCTCGAACACGAAACCGGTGGCGAGATCGTCGGCGAGATTTTCGAGCGAGGCGTCCACCACCGTATCCGCGAGGCCGCCCACGCTATGCACGAGCGGCAGCGATCCATACGCCAGCGCATACAGTTGCGTCAGCCCGCACGGCTCGAAACGCGAGGGCACCGCAATCACGTCGCTGCCCGCGACAATCGTATGCGCGAGCGTTTCATCGAATCCCAGTTCCACCGCCACGGATTCGGGATGCGTATGCGCGACGCGTTTCAAACCGTTCTCCAGCGCCGGGTCGCCGGTGCCGAAGACGATCAGCTGCCCGCCGTGCTTGACGATTTCGGGCACCGCCTCGAGCAGCAGGTCGAGGCCCTTCTGCTCGGTCAGGCGGCTCACCACGCCGAACAGCAGCGCATCGCTTTTCTGCGCGAGGCCGAAGCGTTTTTGCAGCGCTTCCTTGCACGCCAGTTTGCCGGCGAGCCGCGTCATGCTGTAGTGGTTCTCGAGCAGCGTATCGGTGGCGGGACACCAGACCGTGTAGTCGACGCCGTTCAGGATGCCGCTCAGATCGTGCGAGCGATGCCGCAACAGACCGTCTAGCCCGCCGCCTTGGGCGAGCGTCTGGATTTCGCGCGCGTAGGTCGGGCTGACGGTGGTAATGCGGTCGCTGTAGTAGAGGCCCGCCTTGAGAAACGACAGTTGCCCGTAGAACTCGACGCCATGCACGCTGAAAAAATCGTCCGGCAGGCCGAGCTGACCGAACTGATGCGCGGGAAACACGCCTTGATACGCGAGGTTGTGCACCGTAAAGACGCTGCGCGCGAAGCGCTTGCCGTGCTGCCGTTCGGCCGCTTTCAGATAGGCCGGCGCGAGCCCCGCGTGCCAGTCGTGCGCGTGGATGATCTGCGGCGACCATGCCGGGTCCAGTTGCTGGGCGAGTTGCGCGGCGACCCAGCCGAGTAGCGCGAAACGCTGCGCGTTGTCGCCGTAGGGCACGTGCTCGTCGTTCAGATAGGGATTGCCGGGCCGGTCGTACAGTGTGGCCGCGCGGATCACATAGACGACCAGGCCGTTCGACGCCAGCGTGCCGCGCTCGAGCGTGACGCCCGGCGCGTCGAAGCGGCGGCCCAGTTGCGCGACCGGCGTCAGATCGGTCAGGCCGGCGACCACCGCCGGAAAGCCGGGCAACAGCACCCGCACATCGGCGCCGCGCTCGATCAGCGCGGGCGGCAACGCGCCCGCGACGTCGGCGAGACCGCCCGTTTTGAGGAGGGGATACAGCTCGCTTGCGACGTGCAGGGCGCGAATCGTCATTGGCTCCGTCTCTGTCCTGTTAGTGCGGGTTGGATGGCCGGCGGCAACCGGTCCGGTCTGCTACGTCTTCTGCTGCAACGCCTCCGGCGTGACCAGCACGACGCCGTCGTCGGTACGGTAGAAGCGCTCGGCGTCGCTCACCGGATCTTCGCCGATCACCGTGCCGTCCGGTATCGCGCAACCGCGGTCTATCACCACTTTCTGCAGCCGGCAACTCGCGCCGACGGTGACCTGCGGCAACAAGACTGCCTCATTGATGTTACAGAACGAACTCACCTTCACATTCGAGGACAGCACCGAGCGCGAAATCTGCGAGCCCGAGATCACGCAGCCGCCGCACACGATCAGATTATTGCCCGAGCCTTGCAGCCCCTTCAGGTCGCGCACGAACTTGGCGGGCGGCAACTGTTCCTGGTACGTCCAGATCGGCCAGTTGCGATCGTAGAGGTCGAGCGTCGGGATGGTGGAGGCGAGGTCGAGATTGGCGGCCCAATAGGCGTCGATCGTGCCGACGTCGCGCCAGTACGGCTCCACGTTCGGATCCGACGACACGCACGACATGCTGAACGGATGCGCGATCGCCGTGCCTTGCGTGACGACGCGCGGCAGGATGTCCTTGCCGAAGTCGTGATCGGTGTCGATGGTGGAGATGTTCTCTTCGAGCAGCGAATACAGGTAATCCGCGCTGAACACGTAGATGCCCATGCTGGCCAGCGCCGTATCCGGGCGGCCGGGAATGGCGGGCGGGTCGGCGGGCTTTTCCACGAAGCCGGTCACGCGGCGGTTCTCATCGACGTGCATCACGCCGAAGGCCACCGCCTCCATGCGCGGCACCTCGATACAGCCGACCGTGCAATCCGCGCCGCTCTCCGCGTGGTCGGCGATCATGCGCGTGTAGTCCATCTTATAGATGTGGTCGCCCGCCAGCACCACCACGTATTTCGGCCGGATCGAACGGATGATGTCGAGGTTCTGGAACACCGCGTCCGCGGTGCCGCGATACCAGTGCGCGCCTTCCACGCGCTGTTGCGCGGGCCACAAGTCGATGAATTCGCCCATCTCGCCGCGCAGGAAACTCCAGCCGCGCTGCAGATGGCGCAACAGCGAATGCGCCTTGTACTGCGTGACGACCGCGATGCGGCGGATGCCGGAGTTCAGACAGTTGGAGAGCGCGAAGTCGATGATCCGGTATTTGCCGCCGAAGTGCACGGCCGGCTTGACGCGTTTGTTGGTAAGCGGCCCGAGCCGCGTGCCCCGTCCGCCCGCAAGGACGATGGCGAGGGTAGTGCGTTGCAGATCGTTCAGCCGTGCCGGAGTGTCCATGTCTGTCTCCTGATTAGTATGCCCCGGATGGTTTGGTCGCTTGCTCTCCACTGATGAATCGTGCTGCGAGGCGGCTCCGTCTTCGCGGGTCGTCTGCTAGTTCTAGCACTGATTTGCCGCGGGCGAGTAGTCTGAATTGTGCGGATGCCGCGCGTGCGCCCACCTTGCGCACGATCACCCCTTGCATCGCGGCGATCCGTGCGCCACGACACATAGGGCGTGAGGTGAGCAGCCGCAATATGCGTGCCACGACCGCCATGCCGCTGTCAGCCGGCGCCGGCGGCAGCAGAGTCGGGCGGCGCGTCGTAGAATCGTGCGCTCCCGGCCGCGGGTTCGGGCGTTGGTTTCGCCGTGCGTTTGCCTCGCATGCCTGCCGTGTTTCCCCTTTAGAAAAAACTTCGATGAGTTTTCGCCACCTGTCCTTGCTCGCCACGTTGAGCGTTTGCGCGCTAGCCGCCACCTCCGCGTCCGCCGTTTTAGCGGCTTCCGCCGCCACACCCGCGACCGCCGCCGTGCCCGCGAGTGCCGCCGCGCGGAGCGAGGCGAGCGTGGCTAGTCCGGCCAGCCAGGCCGTTTCCGCCGCCACTAGCGCCGCCGGCGATACCGGTACGGCTTACGGTCCCGAGTTGCAGGGTTTCAATTATCCGGCGCCGGTCGACCAGTACGACTTCACCTCGCAAGGGGTGGCGCTGCATATGGCGTACATGGATATCAAGCCGGCGAAGGCGAACGGCCGCACAGCGGTGCTGCTGCACGGCAAGAACTTCTGTGCGGCGACGTGGGACGCGACCATTCATCGGCTGACCGACGCCGGTTATCGCGTGATCGCGCCGGACCAGATCGGCTTTTGCAAGTCGAGCAAGCCCGAGCACTATCAGTACAGTTTTCAACAGCTCGCGCGCAATACGCATGCGTTGCTGGAATCGCTCGGCGTGACCAATGCGACCATGATCGGCCATTCCACCGGCGGCATGCTGGCGATTCGCTACGCGCTGATGTATCCGCGCGAGACGCAGCAACTGGTGCTGGTCAACCCGATCGGTCTGGAGGACTGGAAGGCGAAGGGCGTGCCCTCGCTGTCCGTGGACCAGTGGTACGAGCGTGAGCTGAAGACGACCGCCGAGGGCATTCGCCGCTACGAGCAGACCAACTATTACGCGGGGCAGTGGCGCGCCAACTACGAACCGTGGGTGCAGATGCTGGCGGGTATGTATCGCGGTCCGGGCAAACAGATCGTCGCGTGGAATTCCGCGTTACTGGACGACATGATCTACACGCAGCCGGTGGTGTATGAACTGGGGCAAGTGAGCGTGCCGACGCTGTTGCTGATCGGCCAGAAAGACACCACGGCGATCGGCAAGGACGCCGCGCCTGCCGAAGTGCGCGCGAAAATCGGCCAATACCCGGAACTCGGCAAGGCCGCCGCGAAGGCGATCCCGCATGCGACGCTCGTCGAATTCGCCGATCTGGGGCATGCGCCGCAGATGCAGGATCCGCAGGCGTTTCATAAGGCGTTGCTGGACGGTCTCGCGGCGGTGCCGGCGAACCGGTGAGTCAGGACTCGCAGATCGAAAAAAGGGCAGCCGCGCGCTGCCCTTTCTACATTCGTTGACGTAATTACCTGTCTTACTTGCCGCCCGCCAACTCCTCACGCACTTGCGCGCCGATCTCGAACGAGCGCAGCCGTGCCTTGTGATCGTAGATCTGTGCGGTGAGCATCAACTCGTCGGCACCGGTTTGTTCGATGACCGACTTCAAGCCTTCGCGCACCGTCTCACGATCGCCCAGCACCGTGCAGGCAAGCGAGTGCGCCACGCCATTCAATTCCATCTCCGACGCATCGAGCCGTTCGACCGGCGGCTGCAACTGACCCGGCGTGCCGCGTCGCAGGTTGATGAACTGCTGCTGCAGCGAGGTGAAAAGACGCTGCGCTTCTTCGTTCGTATCGGCGGCGAACAGATTGACGCCGACCATCGCATACGGTTTGTCGAGCGCAGCCGACGGACGGAATTGCGAGCGATACACCTGCAACGCCGTGAGCATGTAATCCGGCGCGAAATGCGAAGCAAAGGCGAACGGCAGACCGAGCGCCGCCGCGAGTTGCGCGCTGAAAAGCGACGAGCCGAGCAGCCACAGCGGCACGTTCAGCCCCGCGCCCGGCACCGCGCGAATGCGCTGGCCCGGCACGGGGTCGGCGAAATAACGCTGCAATTCGACGACGTCGTCGGGAAACGACTCCGCGCTATTTTGCAGATCGCGGCGCAGCGCGCGGGCAGTGCTCTGATCGGTGCCGGGCGCGCGGCCGAGGCCCAGGTCGATGCGGTCGGGATACAGCGAGGCGAGCGTGCCGAACTGTTCGGCGATAACGAGCGGCGCATGGTTCGGCAGCATGATGCCGCCCGAGCCGACGCGGATCGTTTTCGTGCCGCCCGCGACGTAGCCGATCACCACCGAGGTCGCCGCGCTGGCGATGCCCGTCATGTTGTGATGTTCCGCGAGCCAGAAGCGGCGGTAATTCCAGTTTTCCGCGTGCTGGGCGAGGTCGAGCGTATTCCTGAACGCGTCTGCCGGCGTGGCGCCCGCGGTGACCGGCGAGAGGTCGAGGACCGAGAAGGGGATCATTGTCTGTTCACTTGTTGTTTCCGGCGCTTTCGCGCGATGGGGCATTCTCGCAAAGGTTGTGCTTTTCTGCTGACGGTGCCGCGATGCCCACGTTCGTGAAAGGGGGTTTGCTCGCGCGCGGCGTTGGAAAGGCAGAACGCGTCGCTAGAGGGTCCGAGCGTTACATGCAAATCCGATATAGATATGGCCGATCAATATTTAACAAGCGCATGTCGCGCTGCTACCTTAACCCCTCGCACGAAAGCCATGCATCCAGCCAGTCACGTCACCGCCCCGCCGGGCAGAAACCATTCAGGGAGACACGCACGTGTCCATCGAATTCATCGGCATGATCCAGACCCGCAAGGTGTCCGAAACCCACGCGGCGCAAGGTCCCGTCATCGACATCGATTACGTCGAACAGTTTGCCCGCGCGCATGAAGCCGCGGGCTTCGACCGCATCCTCGTGCCGCATCATTCCACTAGCCCCGATGCGCTGTTGACGATCGCGCACGCGGCGAGCGTGACCAGCAAGGTGCACTTCATGCTCGCGCATCGGCCGGGTTTTGTCGCGCCGACGCTCGCCGCGCGTCAACTGGCGACGCTCGATCACTATTCGGGCGGCCGCCTCGCGGTCCACATCATCTCGGGCGGCGACGACACCGATCAGCGCCGCGACGGCGACTTCCTCTCGCACGACGAACGCTACGCCCGCACGGACGAGTACCTGCACATCCTGCGGCGCATCTGGACCGAGGCCAAACCCTTCGATCACAACGGCCAGTATTACCGCTTCGAACAGGGCTTCTCTGAAGTAAAGCCGGTGCAGCAGCCGCATATTCCGGTGTACTTCGGCGGCGCGTCGGCGCCCGCGCTCGAAATCGCCGGCCGTCACGCGGGCGTCTACGCGCTGTGGGGCGAGTCGAAGGCGCAAGTGCGCGAGCAGGTCGCCCGCGTGCGCGCGGAAGCCGCGAAGCACGGCCGCACCGTGCGCTTCTCGGTGTCGTTCCGGCCGATTCTCGCCGCTACGGAAGCGGCCGCTTGGGAGCGAGCGGAACATATCCTCGAAGAAACGAAGCGGCTGCGCGCGGCGCAAGGGATCGGCGTGGGCGGACCCGCGCAAAGCGAAGGCGCACGGCGGCTGCTCGCGGCATCGGGCGATTCGGATCGCGTGGACGAGCGGTTGTGGACCGGTATCGCGAAAGAAATCGGCGGACGCTCGAATTCGACTGCGCTCGTCGGCACGCCTGAGCAAGTGGCCGATACGCTCGCCGAATATCACGCACTTGGCGTCTCGACGTTCCTCGTGCGCGGCTTCGATCCGCTGGAAGACGCCATCGACTACGGCCGTGAACTGATTCCCGCCACTCGCGAACGTATCGCGCGCGTCGAGCGCGTGGCGGCGTGAACGGAGGCGCCATGACCGATCTGTCTCTCACCACGTTCGCCAAGGAACTACCGGCAATCCAGCGTCACGCGCCGCAACGCAAATTCTGGTTCGACGATGTACCGCCGCGCGAGAGCGTCGCCGCTGAACGCCGCTATCGGCAGGAGCGGCTCGCGGTGGCGTTTCGTCTCTTCGCGCGCTACGGTTTCGATCAGGGGCTCGCGGGCCACATCACCGCGCGCGATCCGGAATGGCCCGATCACTTCTGGGTGAATCCGTTCGGCAAGCATTTCAGCCGCATCCGCGTGTCCGATCTGCTGCTGGTGAATGCCGAGGGCGAGATCGTGGTCGGCGAGGGACCGGTCAATCAGGCGGCGTTCGCGATTCACGCGGCGATTCACGAAGCGCGTCCCGACGTGGTCGCGGCGGCCCACACGCATTCGCTGTACGGCAAGGCATGGTCGACGCTCGGCCGTACGCTCGATCCGCTGACTCAAGACTCGTGCGCCTTCTATCAGGATCACGCGTTGTTCGACGATTTTCGCGGCGTCGTGCTCGATACCGATGAAGGCGCGCGGATTGCCGCGGCGCTCGGCGAGCGCAAAGCGGTGATCCTGAAGAATCACGGCATTCTCACGGCCGGCCCGAGCGTGGAAGCGGCGGCGTGGTGGTACATCGCGCTCGACAACGCGTGCCACGCGCAACTGCTCGCTGAAGCCGCCGGCACGCCGCAAGCGATTCCGCACGACATCGCCACGCTCACGCATGAACAGGTCGGCCGCGCGGGCGGCGCGCTGTTCGCGTTCCAGAGCCTGCTGGAAGGGCTGGTCGAAGCCGAGCCCGACGTCCTCACCTGAACGCTCCCACACGATGACTCAACGTACGAATTCGCCGGTTTCGCACCGGCGTCGCCGGCTCATGGCTGCGCTGTCAGCCGCGTTGCCGGCTGCGGCATGGCTCGGAGCGGGCAGCGGTTTGATCGCCCGCTCCGCCGTTGCTGCCACGCCCACGCCCAACACCGCAACCGGGCCGCGTCTGGACCTGAGCAAAGTCCGCCTGCGCGTCGCCACTTACAAAGGCGGCGACGCCACGCTGCTGAAAACCGCGGGCCTGACCGATACGCCTTACACGATCGACTGGTCCGAATTTCAATCGGGCAACGCGATGGTCGAAGCGATGAATGGCGGCTCGCTCGACATCGCCTCGGGCAGCGAGATTCCACCGATCTTCGCGCGCCTGCAGAACGCGCAGATCCGCGTGATCGCCGTCTATAAGGACGATGTCAACAACCAGGTCGTGCTGGTGCCCAAAGGCTCGACGATCCGCTCGATCGCCGATCTCAAGGGCAAGCGCGTCGGCTATCTGCGCGCGACCACCACGCATTACTACTTGCTGCGCATGCTCGAGGAAGCGGGACTCTCGTTCAATGACATTCAGGCGACCTCGCTCGCGCCGCGCGACGGCTTCGCCGCTTTCAACGCCGGCTCGCTCGATGCCTGGGCGATCTATGGCTACAACGTGCCGCTCGCGATCTCGCAGGCCGGCGCGCGCGTGCTGAAAAACGCCAACGGCTATCTGTCCGGCAATTACCTGTACTACGGGCATCCGGCGACGCTTGCCGATCCGCTGCGGCGCGCCGCGTCCGCGGATCTGCTGGTGCGCTTGCAACGCGCGTGCACGTGGTTCGCGCAACATCAGGACGCGTACGCGAAGGTGTTGTCCGCCGAGTTGCGCGTGCCGGAGGAGGCGATCCTCTCGCTCTATCGCAACCAGAGCCAGGCGCGCCGCGTCACCGGCATCACGGGGGCGGATATTGCGAGCGAGCAGCAGGTGGCCGATACCTTCGCGCGTGCCGCCGTAATCGAGCGGCGTGTCGATGTCGCACCGCTGTGGACCGACACCTTCAACACCGCGCTCGCCAAAGGTGCGTGAGCGCGCCATTCGAACCTACCTTCTGAATACTCGATGTCTCAAGCCCTGAGGTCGGACCGCCTGCGCGCGTTCGCCGGCCGGATTGCGTCGCTCGTCGACGAAGCGGCGCCCGAAGCGCATCTGCTGGAAACCGGCGGCGCCGCGCTGCGCGAACTGATCGCCCACGACGACTGGCTGCCCGACGCCTTCGCGCAACCCGATCCCGAGCGGTATCAGCAGTACCTGTTGTACGTGGACGCGCGGCAGCGTTTTTCAATCGTCAGTTTTGTGTGGGGACCGGGGCAGGCGACGCCGGTGCACGATCACACCGTCTGGGGTTTGATCGGTGTGCTGCGTGGCGCGGAAATTGCGCAGGGTTACCGTATCGCCGCCGACGGCGCGCTACAGGAAAACGGCGCGGCAAAACGACTCGACGCCGGCGCCGTGGATGCAGTGTCGCCGCGCATCGGCGATATTCATCGTGTGAGTAATGCTTTTGGTGACCGTACGTCGATCAGCATTCACGTGTACGGTGCAAATATCGGCGCGGTAAAACGGTCCGTCTATCCGGACGGCGCCGCACGCAAGCCCTTTGTCTCCGGCTACGCGAACGACGTGTTGCCGAATATCTGGAATGTTGCGAAGGAGTCCCCGATCTCATGAGTTTCGTTCAGGCATTTCGTACCCGATCATTCGAAGACGTGCGCCGCGCACTGCTCGAACGCGAGGAAATCGCGCTCGTCGACGTGCGCGAGGAAGATCCGCACGCCCGCAGTCATCCGCTGTTTGCCGCCAATCTGCCGCTGTCGCGGCTCGAACTCGACGCGCCGGTGCGCTTGCCGCGCCAGGCGGTGCCCATCGTGCTGTTCGATTCCGGCGAAGGACTCGCCGAACGTGCCGCGCGCCGTCTAGGCGAGCTGGGCTATACCGACGTCGCTCTGCTTGAAGGCGGTTTGCAAGGTTGGCGCGCGGCCGGCGGCGAGCTGTTCCAGGACGTCAACGTGCCGAGCAAGGCGTTCGGCGAACTGGTGGAAAGCGTGCGTCATACGCCGTCGCTGACCGCGCCGCAAGTGCAGGCGCTGCTCGATCACGAAGCCGACGCGGTGGTGCTCGACGCACGCCGTTTCGACGAATATCACACCATGAATATTCCCGGCAGCATCAGCGTGCCGGGCGCGGAGCTGGTGCTGCGCGCGCGCCAGCTTGCGCCGAATCCGGCGACGCGGATCATCGTCAATTGCGCGGGGCGCACGCGCAGCATTATCGGTGCGCAGTCGCTGATCAATGCGGGTGTGCCGAACCCGGTCGCGGCGCTGCGCAATGGCACCATCGGCTGGACGCTGGCTGGCCAGGCGCTCGCACACGGCAGTTCGCGCAGGTTCGAGCCGATTGTCGACGATCAGCTACGTCTGGCCGCCGCCGATTCGGCGCGCACGGTGGCGGATCGCGCGAAGGTGGGCCGCACTTCACGCGACGAAGCGCGCCGCTGGGCCGGCGAAGCGGTGCGCACCGTGTATCGCTTCGACGTGCGCACGCCGGAAGAATACGAAGCGGGCCACGTGCCCGGTTTTCGCAGCGCGCCGGGCGGCCAGCTCGTGCAGGAAACCGATATGTTCGCGCCGGTACGTGGCGCGCGCGTGATCCTCGCGGATAACGACGGTGTGCGCGCGAACATGACCGCGTCATGGCTCGCGCAGATGAATATCGAGGTGTATGTCGTCGATGGTTTGATGGCGGCGGACTTCGGCGAGAAGGGCGCGGCGCCCGCGGTTCGCCATGCGCCCACGGCGCCCGACGCCGACGAGATCACACCGGCCGGACTGGTCACGCTGCTGCAATCGCGAGGCACCGCCGTGCTCGATTTCACCAGCAGCGCGAATTACGTGAAGCGGCATATTCCCGGCGCGTGGTTCGTGATTCGCGGCGAACTCGAGAAAGCACTGCACAAGCTGCCGGATGCGCAGCGTTTCGTCGTGACCTGTGGCAGCGGCGAGCTCGCGCGCTTCGCCGCTCCCGACGTCGCGGCATTGACCGGCAAGCCGGTGCAGGTGCTGAGCGGCGGCACGACGGCGTGGATCGAAGCGGGCTTGCCGCTCGAGAGCGGCGAGACGCGCATGGCGTCGGCGCGCATCGATCGTTACCGGCGGCCTTATGAGGGCACCGATAACGCGCGCGAAGCGATGAACGCGTATCTGGAATGGGAGTATGGGCTTGTCGCGCAACTCGGGCGCGACGGTACGCATGGGTTTCGCGTGATCTGAGCGGTTTGCTGCGACGAAACCGTCGAAACAGGCGAAGTGAGCGCGGGCGGCGCGGCTCAGGCCGCGCGCTGCGTGCGCGCTTCCTTGAACTGCCGCTCGACAGCCGCGCCGAAACGTTCGACAGGCTGTTGCAGTTTGCCGAGCACGCGCGGCTGCACGAGCCAGATGTCGATCAGCGGCTTGAAGTCGCTGATCGGAATGATATCGAGCGTGTCTGCGTGGGCGCTCATCTGCAGTAACGGCAGCGGCACGAGACCCAGACCGTTGCCGTCCGCGACGAGCTGCAATTGCAATTCGTTGCCGAGCGTTTCCAGGTTCAGCTTGAGGGCGAGCCCGAGCCCGGTGAGCGCGCGTTGCAGGCCGTCGCGGAAACCGCAGCCGTCCGGGTTCAACACCCAACCGATCGACTGGCATTCCGCCAGCGTATGCGCTCGCTTTTTCAGCAGCCCTTTCTGCGCGACCACCGCCAGTTTGATGCGACCTAGCGAGCGGGCCGACAGCGCGTCGTCGAAGGTCTTGTTGCTGGGCAGCAGGATCGCCGCCGCGTCGAGTTCGCCCTGTTCGACGCGTTGCAGCAGTTGACTGCCCCAACCGGTCGACGCGCGCGCCTGCAAGTCGGGATAGTCCGTCTTCAGAACGCGCATCGCCTCGGTCAGCGCGATATCCGCAATCGTCTGCGCGACGCCGAGACGCAGCGTGCCGACTGGCGGCGTGTCGGTGGCGACGATCTCGCGCAGCACGTCGAGTTCACGCTGGATCACGCGACATTGTTCGTAGACGATGCGTCCCGTGGCCGTCGCCTTCAGCGGACGCGTATTGCGGTCGAGCAGTTCGACGCCGAGCGCTTCCTCGAAATTCTGCAAGCGGCGCGTGATCGCCGGTTGCGTGAGGCCGAGCGAGAGCGCTGCCTGCTGCAGCGATTGACAGCGAATCACGGTGACGTAGGCGTCGATTTCGTCGATCTTCATGATGAGCGGTGAGCGGATAGAGGCGCAAAAGAATGCGCTCGATGATACCCGCGTCGGCGCGTACCCGCATCGGCCGCGTAAGAAAATTTCGCATATTTGCTTAGCAGAATAATGCGTTTGTCTTATACAAAGGCCTGCCTTATCGTCGATGGCAAATCAACTCGTTGCCACGACACACGCGCTGCCCATGACGACTTCCCGTTTTTCTTTCGCAATCCGATCTGTTGTGCGACGTGCGTGGTCTGTAACGCCCGGCGTTGCCGCGCTTGCTGCGTCAGCGTTGCTGTGCGCCGCGCCATCGTATGCCGCCGATCTGCCGGTGCTCAAGGTCGGCGATCAAGCCTTGCAAACGCGCGGCATTCTCGAAGCGTCCGGCCAGTTGAAAGACCTGCCGTACAAGATCGAATGGTTCAACTTCCCGGCAGCGCAGCCGCTTGGTGAAGCATTGAATGCGGGTGCGGTCGACGTCGGCGGTCTCGGTGACGCGCCGCTCGTCTT
This sequence comes from Paraburkholderia sp. RL18-101-BIB-B, assembly GCF_046026985.1. Classification (NCBI taxonomy): domain Bacteria; kingdom Pseudomonadati; phylum Pseudomonadota; class Betaproteobacteria; order Burkholderiales; family Burkholderiaceae; genus Paraburkholderia; species Paraburkholderia sp. RL18-101-BIB-B. Next base: position 597,543 of record NZ_JARESV010000002.1, on the reverse strand, counting down.
CGCGCTGGCCGCCGGCGCACGAGTGAGGGCGGTCGCGGCGACGCGCTCGAATCCGCTGGATCTGGCGATCGTGGTCGGCGCACAGTCGCCGCTCAACGACGCGGCGAGTCTGAAGGGCAAGCGCATTGCCACGACGCGCGGCTCGATCGGCCACTACCTCGCGTTGGCCGCATTGAAAAAGGCCAACGTGCCGCTCACCGACGTCACCTTCGTATTCCTCGCGCCCGCCGATGCGAAAGCGGCGCTCGCCTCGGGCAGTGTCGATGCATGGTCGGTGTGGGACCCGTACACGGCGCTCGGAGAAGCGCGCGATCACGACCGCATCATCGCCAACGGCGTCGGTCTGTCGGAAGGGCTGAGCTATCAGGTCGCCACTGAACGCGCGATCACCGACAAACGCGCGCAACTCGCCGACTTCCTGCGGCGCGTGGCAATCGGCCAGCGCTGGGCGCTCTCGCATCCCGACGAAGTCGCGGCGATGCAGTCGCGTGTCACGGGCCTGCCGACCGATGTGCTGAAGACCGTCTATCAGCGCGGCCAGGTGCATCCGGTAGCGATCGACGACAGCGTCGTGGCCGCACAGCAACGCACGGCGGACACCTACGAAGCCGCCAATGTGATCCGCGCGCATCTGGACGTGCGCCCGAGCTTCGATCGCAGCTTCCCTTTGCCTTGACGCGGCCAGCCGGACTCTGCGCATGAATGCCCCGATTGCCGACAGCGTCGTGACACGGCGTCATCCACTGTTCGAAAGCGATGCATTCGACGCATTGCTGGCGCAACTCACGAATGAGTTCGCCGCGCGCGCTGCGCACCATGACCGCACGGCTGAATTCCCGCATGCGAATCTCGCGCGCCTGCACGAGTTCGATCTGCTTTCGCTGACGGTGCCCGCAGCGCTCGGCGGCGCGGGCGCGAGCCTGCCGCAGGCCTTGAAGGTGGTGCGCGCGGTGGCGCGCGGCGAGCCGTCCACGGCGCTGGTGCTGGTGATGCAGTATTTGTTTCATCATCGCTTGCAGGGCAATCCGCACTGGCCGGTCGAACTGCGCGAACGCGTGGCGCGCGATGCGGTGCGTGAGGGCGCGTTGATCAACTCGCTGCGTGTCGAACCCGAACTCGGCACGCCCGCGCGCGGCGGCTTGCCGTCGACGATCGCGAAGCGCCGCGCGGACGGCTGGGTGATCGACGGCAGCAAACTGTATTCGACCGGCAGTCCCGGTCTCACCTGGCTCGCGGTGTGGGCGCGCAGCGACGAGACGCCGCCGCGCGTCGGCGTGTGGCTGGTGCACCGCGACACGCCCGGCGTGCGAGTAGGCAACGAATGGAATCATCTCGGCATGCGCGCCACCGGCAGTCACGAACTGGTGTTCGACAACGTGTTCGTGCCGGCCGCGCAGGCAGTGGATGTGCATCCGCCGGGCGCGCCGGGCGCCGGGCTCGATGCGCTCGGCGTGGCGTGGATGAGCGTACTGTTGTCGGCGGTGTACGACGGCGTCGCGCGGGCCGCGCGCGACTGGTTCGCGCAATGGGCCGTGGACCGCACGCCGGGCAATCTCGGCGCGCCGCTGTCGAGCCTGCCGGCCTTCCAGCAGACGCTCGGCCGCATCGACGCGCTGCTGTTCAGCAATCGCGTGCTGCTCGACGCGAGCGCGCGTGCCGAACACGTGACGCTCGACGAAGCGCCGCTCGTCAAATACACGGTGACGAACCAGGCGATCGAGGCCGTGCAACTGGCGATCGAAGCGAGCGGCAACCCCGGTCTTTCGCTTGACAATCCGCTCGAGCGTCACTATCGCGACGTGCTGTGCGCGCGGATTCACACGCCGCAAAACGACTCGGTGCTGCAGGCGGCGGGACGCGTGGGTTTTGCATCGATTTCGCGCGATTGAAATGCCTCGTCGAAAGCCGTTGAAGGCCTCGCCGCTCAACGCAAATCATCTGCCAATTCGGTGTAAACGCGCTCTCGTCTAAACCCGCCAATCCGTTTAGATTAACTGCACTTGGAAGGCTTATCGAGGGACCAGGGCGGCCAATCAAGCAGCGGTTTGCCATTCCGGCGATGGCGCAAGGTCAGCAGCCAAGGTTGCTCACCGCTTCGCCCGGGACCAGACCGCTGCGCGTCGTCCGCGGTGCTTCGTTTTCAGGCGGCCAGTCGGCCGCTTTCACTTTCCGGTTGACCGTATCGACCGACCCGGCGACGCTTTGCACAGCGTCGCCTTTTTGCTTGTGGCGCCGGTTTTTTAACGTGCTTTGCCGTCTGCTTTGCCACGTTGCCTCCCGCCGTCGCCGCCTCTTGCCGCCACCATCGTGTACGACCGCGCACACCGCCGTGCCGCGTCCGCTCGCGGTTTTGCCCGTGCGCGGTTATCCTGTAGCAGACACTACACAACGGGATGCGGGCTTCGCAGCCTGCGTCCGTACAGGAAAAACTCGCTGTGAGCCTCAAACTGCTGACTGTCGCCATGCTGGCCGCGTGCGTCGCGCTGACCGGTTGCGACGACCAATCGAGCGACCGAGCCGTGCAAAAACTCAAGGAATTTTTCAACGCCGTCAAACCGGATGCGTTGTTGCTCAAGGACATGACGCCGGGCGTCACGACCGAAGCGCAGATCCGCGACCAGATGGGCAAGCCGGAAACCGAGCGCACGTTCACCGACGGTTCCAAACGCTTCGAATATCCGCGCGGCCCGCAAGGCCTGAATACGTACATGGTCGACATCGATCGTGACGGCAAATTGCAGGCGATCACCCAGGTGCTGACGGCTGCCAACTTCGCGAAGATCCGCATGGGCATGAGCGAGGACGAAGTGCGCCGACTGCTCGGCAAGCCCGGCCAGGTCGCGGTGTTTCCGCTCAAGCCGGAAACCGTGTGGAGCTGGAAGTGGCGTGAAGGCGGCGTGACCGAAGAAGGCATTTTCAACGTGCATTTCGATCAGTATCAGAAGGTGTACACGACATCGCGCTCGGATGTGATTCGAGGACGATAGAAGTTAGAAGAGAGAAGCGGGGAAGAAGATGATTCGTCGACGTCGATACAGCCGGATCGGGCTGGTGTTAGGGGGCGGCGCCGCGCGCGGCTGGGCGCATATCGGCGCGATTCGCGCGCTGCACGATGCGGGCATCAAGCCCGATGTGGTCTGCGGCACGTCGATCGGCGCGCTGGTGGGCGCCGTGTACGCGAACGGCGACCTCGACTGGCTCGAGGAGTGGGTCGCGCGGCTCACGTGGCAGACGGTGGTGCGCCTGCTCGATCTGCGTCTCTCGGGTGGGCTGCTCGGCGGGCGCAAGGTGATCCAGCTGTTCGCCGACAAATTCAATGGCCGTTCGATCGCGCAACTGAACATGCCGTTCGCGGCGGTCGCCACCGAACTCGATTCGGGCCGCGAAAGCTGGCTGCAGGACGGCAGCGTGGTCGACGCGGTGCGCGCGTCGATTGCGATTCCGGGCATTTTCACGCCGGTGTGGCACAACGGTGTCTGGCTGGTGGATGGCGGCTTGAGCAACCCGGTGCCCGTTTCGGTGGCGCGCGGCATGCGCGCGGACTGCGTGATCGCCGTCGATCTGAACAACGATATTCTGAACGGCCGCGATTTCGGCGGCGCGGTGGTCGACACACCCGCCATCGATCCGAGCGCGCCGCCGCCGCTCGCACTTCGCCGCAACGGCAAGCCGTGGCCGCGCTGGCTCGCGCCTGCGGAGGGGCGCGCCACGGACGACGTGCGCGTGCCGCCCGCGCCGAGCGCGCGCGTGCCGTCCATGCTGAGTTCGATCGCGCAAAGCATCGACATCATGCAAGTGCGGATTACGCGCAGCCGTCTCGCGGGTGAGCCGGCGGATATCCTGATCCAGCCGCGTTTGGGCGGCATGGGGATTTTCGACTTTCACCGTGCGGCGCCGGCCATCGAGGAAGGGCGCGCAGCGGTGGAACATATGCTGCCCGCGATTCGGGCAAGGTTGGGGATTGACTGACGTCTATCGAAAAAGCGACCCGAAACTTGCTAAATCGCGGCGGCGCTCGCTGCGCGTTCCCCGCCTTACAAATCCCAATTCCCCGCAAGACCAAGCCCTGCAAGACGCACGGCACGCCAAAGCACGCTTTGCTGCGTCGCAACAAAGCGTCGGCACGCCTTTGAGAAATTAATTTTCGCTTGCGAGACTCCGCGCCATGCTGGACGAGTGGGGCAGACACAAGCCGATACCGTCCGAGACATCCTCAAACAACCTGGATGGAGACACGCGTGTTCCTATACGGCTTTGGTCCGGTGTTGCTGGCCGGCACGATCCAGACAATCGAGCTGTCCGTCCTGTCGCTGGCGGCCGCCGTGCTGCTCGGCCTCGCGGGCGCGGCGGCGAAACTCTCATTCAGCCGCCCGCTGCGGGCAATCGCGACCGGCTACACGACACTGATCCGCTCGGTGCCCGACCTCGTGCTGATGCTGCTGCTGTTCTACAGCATCCAGATCGCGGTCAACAATCTCACCGACGCGCTGAATCTCCCGCAATTCGATATCGATCCGTTCGTGGCCGGCGTGCTGACGCTTGGCTTCATCTACGGCGCGTACTTCACCGAGACCTTTCGCGGCGCCTTTCTGGCGGTGCCGCGCGGCCAGCTCGAAGCAGGCAGTGCGTACGGCATGAGCGGCGCGCGGGTGTTCACACGCATCCTGTTCCCGCAGATGATGCGTTTCGCGCTGCCGGGCATCGGCAACAACTGGCAGGTGCTGGTGAAGGCGACGGCGCTGGTGTCGATCATCGGTCTCGCCGACGTGGTCAAAGCCGCGCAGGACGCCGGTAAAAGCACCTTCAACATGTTCTTCTTCATCCTGGTCGCCGCGCTGATCTATCTGGCGATCACCACCGCTTCGAATCTCGTGCTGATCTGGCTGGAAAAGCGCTATTCGATCGGCGTGCGGCACGCGGAGCTCTAAGACCATGATCGACATCCTCAATCAATTCTGGCGCGCGTTCCTGTACTGGGACGGCCAGCGCATGTCCGGCCTCGCGGTCACGCTGTGGCTGCTGGTGGCGTCGATCGGCATCGGCTTCGTGCTGGCGATTCCGCTGGCGGTGGCGCGCGTTTCGAAGAAGCGCTGGCTCTCCACGCCGGTGCGTCTTTACACTTACGTGTTTCGCGGCACGCCGCTGTACGTGCAGCTGCTGCTGATCTATACCGGCATGTACAGCCTCGAATTCGTGCGCTCGCATCAAGTGCTGGACGCATTCTTCCGCAGCGGTTTTCACTGCGCGATTCTTGCCTTCGCACTGAACACCTGCGCGTACACCACGGAGATTTTCGCCGGCGCGATCCGCTCGACCTCGCACGGCGAAGTGGAAGCGGCCCGCGCCTACGGCATGAGCTGGTTCACGATGTACCGGCGCATTGTGATACCGTCCGCGCTGCGCCGGGCCTTGCCGTTGTACAGTAACGAAGTGATCCTGATGCTGCACGCCACCACGGTCGCCTTCACGGCCACGGTGCCGGACATCCTGAAGGTGGCGCGCGACGCGAACTCGGCCACTTACCAGTCGTTCGACGCGTTCGGCCTCGCGGCGCTGATTTACCTCGTGGTGTCGTTCGCGCTGGTGGCTTTGTTCCGCCGCGCCGAGCGTCATTGGCTGGGTTATCTGGCGGTGCGCACGCATTGAAGCGCGCCGTGTTTGCAGTGGATGGCGCGTTATCCTCGCGTCGTCACGAAGATTGATCCGTATTTTCAAAGGGAGAGCATCTTGCTCCACACGACTCAAACCGAAGCTTGCAAGCTCGCCGTACAGGACATCCACAAGCGCTACGGCGACAACGAAGTGCTCAAGGGCGTGTCGCTCAATGCGAATAAGGGCGACGTGATCAGCATCATCGGCGCGAGCGGGTCGGGCAAGAGCACCTTCTTGCGCTGCATCAATTTCCTCGAGCGGCCGAACGCCGGGCAGATCGTCGTCGACGGCGAGACGGTGAAGACCAAAACCGACCGTGCCGGCAATCTCGAAGTCGCCGATCACAAGCAGCTGCAGCGCATCCGCACGAAGCTCGCCATGGTGTTCCAGCATTTCAACTTGTGGGCGCACATGAATGTGATCGAGAACATCGTCGAAGCGCCGATTCATGTGCTGGGTCTGAAGCGCAAGGAAGCCGAAGACCGCGCGCGGGAATATCTCGAGAAGGTCGGTCTCGCGCCGCGCCTCGAAAAGCAGTATCCGTCGCATCTGTCGGGCGGTCAGCAGCAGCGTGTGGCGATTGCCCGCGCGCTGGCCATGAACCCCGACGTAATGCTGTTCGACGAGCCGACTTCCGCGCTCGACCCCGAACTGGTCGGCGAAGTGCTCAAGGTCATGCAGAAGCTCGCCGAAGAAGGGCGCACCATGATCGTCGTCACGCACGAAATGGGTTTCGCGCGCAACGTGTCGAACCATGTGATGTTCCTGCATCAAGGCCGCACCGAAGAAGAAGGCTTGCCCGCGGAAGTCCTGACCTCGCCGCGCAGCGAGCGGCTCAAGCAGTTCCTCTCCGGCAGCCTGAAGTAACGCGCGGCTCACGCCGTAGCGTTTGACTCGCTCAGCGATGGCTCGCACGTCCAGCCCGGCTCGCACCACGCAGGTCGCAATCGTCGCCTTGCCGCCCGTGTCGATGTCGGGCGTCGGGCCGATTGTCGACGCGCTCAATCTCGCCAATGAAATCGACGGCCGCGCGCTGTACCGCGTGCAGGTGTGTTCGTGGGACGGCCGCGCGGTGCCGCTCGCGGGCGGCGCGCACTGGCCGGCCGACGCCGCCTTCGGCGATGCGATCTCGTGCGACTGGCTGATCATCGTCAGCGAGCGCTTTCAGCAATTCGCCGATTACCGCCTCTTTCTTGCCAGCCTCTCGCGCGTCGGTCAGCGCACGCCGCTCGTCACCGGCATTCATCACGGCGTATGGTGGCTCGCCATGGCAGGGCAGTTGTCCGGCTATCGCGTGAGCGTCAATTGGGAAACCTATCAGCAGTTCTCCGAGCAGTTCGAGCGCTCCATCGTCACGCAACAGATTTTCGAAATCGACCGCGATCGCGCGACCTGTGCGGGCGGCCAGGCGACCGTCGACTTCATGCTGGCGATGATCGGCCGCGAGCACGGTCCCGAACTCGCGGACCGGATTGCCGATACGCTCGGCGTCGGCGTGCTGCGCGCGGGTGAGGAACGTCAGCGCATTCCGTTCGTGACCGCGCCGGGCGAACGCCATCCGCGCCTGAACGACGCGTTGCTGCTGATGGAAGCGAATATCGAAGACCCGCTTACCACCGACGAGATCGCGGGTCTGGTCGGCGTATCGCGGCGGCAATTGGAGCGCCTCTTTCGCCAGTATCTCGGCTCGATGCCGTCCAAATACTATCTGGGACTGCGGCTTTCGAAAGCGCGCACGCAATTGCAGCGCACCAGCAAGTCGGTGGTGCAGATTAGTCTCGCTTGCGGTTTTTCGTCGGCGGCGCACTTTTCGAATGCGTACCGCGAACGCTTCGGTGTCACACCGCGCGAGGATCGTCGGAACTGGATCGACAAGCAGACCGGCGCGAGCGGCGCCGCGGCCAGCGAGCCGCGGCCGGGCGCGCTGATCGAACCGCCGGATCAGGCGGATTGAAGCTGACTGAGACGCGGACAGAAACGCGGACAGAAACGCGGACTGAATCGCGGACAGAAACGCGCTGGCCAGGCGCTAAACCCGTCCCGTTCGCGTGGAACCTCATAGAAAGCGTCGCGTATGCGCAAGACGGATCGCGTGCGGTTTCCTACACTACCTGTATTACCTCTCACCTGTAACGAGGATTTGCCATGAACGACCTGACAGTGACACGCCAGACCTTCGACGAAGTCATGGTGCCGGTGTTTTCGCCCGCCGCCTTCGTGCCGGATCGCGGTCTCGGCTCGCGCGTCTGGGATACGCAAGGCCGCGACTATATCGACTTCGCCGGCGGCATCGCCGTCACCGCTCTGGGTCATGCGCATCCCGAACTGCTGAACGTGCTGCACGAGCAGGGCGGCAAGCTGTGGCACATCGGCAATGGTTACACCAACGAGCCGGTGCTGCGCCTCGCCAAACGCCTCGAAGACCTGACGTTCGCCGACCGCGCGTTCTTCGCCAACTCGGGCGCGGAAGCGAACGAAGCCGCGTTGAAGCTGGCACGCCGCGTCGCGTTCGACCGCCACGGCGCGGACAAATTCGAGATCATCTCGTTCACCCAGTCGTTCCATGGCCGCACGTTCTTCACCGTCAGCGTCGGCGGCCAGCCGAAGTATTCGGAAGGCTTCGGCCCGGTGCCGGCCGGCATCACCCACTTGCCGTACAACGACATCGAAGCCGCGAAGAAAGCCATCGGCGCGCAAACCTGCGCGGTGATCGTCGAGCCGATTCAGGGCGAAGGCGGCGTGATCCCGGCGGATCCGGCGTTCCTGAAGGCGCTGCGCGAAGCCTGCGATCAGCACGGCGCACTGCTGATTTTTGACGAGGTACAAACGGGTGTGGGCCGCAGCGGCTATTTCTACGCGTACGAGGAAACCGGTGTGACGCCGGACATCCTGACCACCGCCAAGGCGCTCGGCAACGGTTTCCCGATCGGCGCGATGCTGACCACCAACGAACTGGCCGCGCATTTCAAGGTCGGCGTGCATGGCACGACGTACGGCGGCAATCCGCTCGGCGCGGCGATCGCTGAAAAGGTGGTCGAACTGGTCAGCGATCCGAAACTGCTCGAAGGCGTGCGTTCGCGCAGTGAAGCGTTGAAGGGCCACCTCGCCAAGCTGAACGAACGCTTCGGCCTGTTCACGGAAGTGCGCGGCCGGGGTCTTCTGATCGGTGCGGAATTGACCGACGCATTCAAGGGCCGCGCGAAAGACTTCGTCACGGCGGCAGGCCAGCATGGCGTGATCATGTTGATGGCCGGTCCTGACGTGCTGCGCTTTGTGCCGTCGCTGATCATGCCGCTCGACGACATGAATGAAGGCTTCGAGCGACTCGCGAAGGCCATCGAAACGATCGTCGGCGCGAAGGCTGAAGCGGCGTCGCATTGATACACGGCATTGATCACGCGTCACATTCAACAGGAACGATGATGCTCTTCGTACGCCCAGGCCGCCTCGCCGATCTCGACGCGCTCGAACACATGGCGCGCACCGCGCAACCGGTGCTGCATTCCCTGCCGCACGACCGGCGTGCGCTCGAAGCGCGCGTCGCGTTGTCGGAAGACTCGTTTCGCGCGGAGGTCGATTTCCCGGGCGAGGAGTTCTATCTGTTCGTGCTCGAAGATGCGCTGAGCGGCAAGCTGATGGGCACGGCGAGCATCGTCGCCGCGGCCGGTTACTCGGACCCGTTCTACGCGTTTCGCAACGACGCGCTGATTCATGCGTCGCGCGAACTGCACGTGAACCGCAAGATTCACGCGCTGACCATGTCGCATGAGCTGACCGGCAAGAGCCGTCTCGCGGGCTACTACATCGATCCGTCGCTGCGTGGCGACGCCGCCGCGCATCTGATGTCGCGCGCGCGGATGATGTACATCGCCGCCAATCGCAAGCGCTTCACGCCCGAGGTGTTTTCGCTGCTGCTCGGCGTCACCGACGAGAACGGCGTGTCGCCGTTCTGGGAAGCGGTGGGGCGCAAGTTCTTCGGCCGCAACTTCGCCGACATCGAGATCGAATCGGGCGGCCGCAGCCGCACGTTCATCGCCGAAGTGATGCCGACGTATCCCGTGTATGTGCCGTTGCTGCCCGAGGCGGCGCAGCGCGTGCTCGGCGAGCCGGATTCGAAGGCTTTGCTCGCATACGACATTCATCTCGAGGAAGGCTTCGAGACGGATCGCTACATCGACATATTCGACGCGGGTCCGGTGTTGACCGCGCAAGTGGATCGCAGCGCCTGCGTCACGCGCAACGAATCGCGTGTGGTGCACGAGAACCATGCGGCCGCTGACGGTTCGACGTATCTGATCGCGCATAACGGCGCCGATGGCGAATTCCGCTGCGTGCTCGGCGAATTGCCGGCAGGTAAAGAAGCGGGCGCGTCGTTGCCGCACGCGGCGCGTGCCGCGCTCGGCGTGGAAGAGGGCGACACGGTGCGCTGCGTGCCGCTGCACCAGCCGCATCAGGAAGAACAATCGGGAGAGGCACGATGATCGTCGTTCGCGTTGTGCAACGAGGCGATGTGGACGCGCTCATGCGGCTCGCGCAGGAAACCGGCCCGGGTCTCACCACCTTCAAGCCGGACCGTGAGGCACTCGCGGCACGCGTGGAACGCGCGCGCCGCACGATGGAAGACAAGGCCGAGCCGCATGAAGCCGGCTACTTCTTCGTGATGGAAGACACCGACACGGGCGACGTCGCCGGCGTGTGCGGAATCGAAACCTCGGTCGGCCTGCAGCAGCCGTTCTACAACTATCGCGTGAGCACGGTGGTGCACGCGAGCCAGGACCTCGGCATCTGGACGCGCATGCGCGCGCTGAACATCTCGCACGACCTGACGGGTTATGCTGAAGTGTGCTCGCTGTTCCTCAGCCCGCGTTATCGCACGAGCGGCGTGGGCGGCCTGCTGTCGCGTTCGCGCTTCATGTTTCTCGCGCAGTTTCGCGAGCGCTTTCCGCAACGTCTGTGCGCGGAATTGCGCGGCCATTTCGATGCCGAAGGCACCTCGCCGTTCTGGCGCGCGGTCGGCTCGCATTTCTACCAGATCGATTTCAACGCGGCGGACTACCTGAGTTCGCACGGCCGCAAGGCGTTTCTCGCCGAGCTGATGCCGCGCTATCCGGTGTATGTCGAGTTGTTGCCGGAAGAGGCGCAGCAATGCGTCGGCCTCACGCACAACGACACGATTCCGGCGCGCCGCATGCTCGAATCGGAAGGGCTGCGTTACGAGAACCACGTCGATATCTTCGACGCGGGGCCGGTGCTCGAATGCCATATCGCCGACTTGCGCACGGTGCGCGAGAGCGTGGTGGTGCCGGTCGAGATCGGCGTGTCGAGTGCGCCGCAGGATGGACCGAAATCGATGGTGTCGAATACGTCGTTGAGCGATTTTCGCGTCGGCGTCGTGGCGGGCGTGCCGCAGGACGGCGTATTCCGCCTGAGCGCGCTCGAAGCCGCGGCACTCGACCTCAAGGCGGGCGACCTCGTGCGCGTGCTGCCGCAGAAACACAAACAGGGATGATCATGAGCGAGCTTTTCATCGACGGCGAATGGGCCGCCGGCACAGGACCCGCATTCGCGTCGCACAACCCGGGCACGGGCGCGACGGTGTGGGAAGGCAACAGCGCCTCGGCGGACGACGTCGATCGCGCGGTGCGCAGCGCACGCCGCGCGTTCGCCGCGTGGTCGGCGTTGAGCCTCGACGAGCGTTGCGGCGTGGTGCGCCGCTTCGCCGCGCTCGTGACCGAGCGCAAGGAAGCGCTGGCTGAAGCGATCGGCCGCGAAACCGGCAAACCGCTGTGGGAAGCGCGCACCGAAGCGGCGTCGATGGCGGCCAAGGTCGAGATTTCGATTCAGGCCTATAACGAACGCACCGGCGAGAAGCGCTCCGCGATGGCGGACGGCACAGCGGTGCTTCGGCACCGTCCGCATGGTGTGGTGGCCGTGTTCGGGCCGTACAACTTTCCAGGTCATTTGCCGAACGGGCATATCGTGCCGGCGCTGATCGCGGGCAATGCGGTCGTGTTCAAGCCGTCGGAACTCGCGCCCGGTGTGGCCGCGCTCACCGTGCAGATCTGGCGCGATGCCGGTTTGCCGGCAGGCGTGCTGAACCTCGTGCATGGCGAGAAGGACACCGGCATTGCGCTCGCGAACCATCGGCAGATCGACGGCCTGTTCTTCACGGGTAGTTCGGATACCGGAACATTGCTGCACAAGCAATTCGGCGGCCGCCCGGAGATCGTGCTGGCGCTGGAAATGGGCGGCAACAATCCGCTCGTGATCGGACCGGTGGCCGATGTCGACGCCGCCGTGCATCACACGATTCAATCGGCGTTTCTGTCGGCGGGTCAACGCTGCACCTGCGCGCGCCGCATTTTCGTGCCGAACGATGCATTCGGCGACCGCTTCATGGAACGCCTCACCGAGGTCACCTCGCGCATCACCGTTGGTGAATACAACGCCGATCCGCAGCCGTTCATGGGTGCTGTTATCTCGGCGCGTGCTGCATCGCGCCTGGTCGCGGCGCAGGAACGTCTGCTGGCCGATGGCGCCAAGGCGCTGCTGAAGATGGAACAACGCGACCCGAAGCTCGGGTTCGTGACGCCCGCGATTCTGGATGTCACAAGCGTGAAGAACCTGCCGGACGAAGAACACTTCGGGCCTTTGGCGCAAATCATCCGCTACGGCAGCTTCAACGAGGCGCTGGAACAGGCCAACGACACCGAGTTCGGCCTCTCCGCCGGCCTGCTCGCCGACGACGAAGCGCTCTGGACGCACTTCCAGCGCACCATCCGCGCGGGCATCGTCAACTGGAACCGGCCGACCAACGGCGCATCGTCGGGCGCGCCGTTCGGCGGGCCGGGCCGCTCGGGCAATCACCGGCCGAGCGCTTACTATGCCGCCGACTACTGCGCGTTCCCGATGGCATCCGTCGAAAGCGCGCAACTGCAAATGCCCGCGAGCGTCTCGCCGGGCCTTCAATTCTAAGGATCGACGATGCAAGCCACTGAAGCCAATTTCGACGGCCTGGTCGGCCCGACCCACAACTACGCGGGACTCTCGTTCGGCAACGTCGCGTCGCAGAACAACGAGAAGTCGGTTGCGAATCCGAAGGCGGCCGCGCGGCAAGGCCTGCGCAAGATGAAGCAACTCGCCGATCTCGGCTTTCATCAAGGCGTGTTGCCGCCGCAGGAGCGTCCGTCGATGCGTCTGTTGCGCGAGCTCGGTTTCTCCGGCGACGACGCGACCGTGATCGCGCGCGTGGCCAAGGACGCGCCCGAGTTGCTGGCCGCGGCGAGTTCGGCTTCGGCGATGTGGACCGCGAATGCGGCGACGGTGAGTCCGTCCGCGGATACGCACGACGGCCGCGTGCATTTCACGCCGGCCAATCTGTGCAGCAAGCTGCATCGCGCGATCGAACATGAATCGACGCGCCGCACGCTGCGCGCGATTTTCAACGACGCCGACCGTTTCGCGGTGCACGAGGCACTGCCCGGCACGCCGGCGCTCGGCGACGAAGGCGCGGCGAATCACACGCGCTTTTGCGCGGAATATGCGGCACGTGGCGTCGAATTCTTCGTGTATGGCCGCAGCGAGTATCGTCGCGGGCCGGAGCCTAAGCGCTTCCCGGCGCGTCAAACCTTCGAGGCGAGCCGCGCGGTCGCGCACCGTCACGGCCTCGCCGATGCGGCCACGGTGTACGCGCAGCAGAACCCCGACGTGATCGACGCGGGCGTGTTCCATAACGACGTGATCGCGGTCGGCAATCGCAATACGCTGTTCTGTCATCAATTGGCGTTCGTCGAACAGAACGCGGTGTACGACGAATTGCGCTCGAAGCTCTCCGGTCTGAAGGCGGACTTCAACGTGATCGAAGTGCCCGACGCGCAGGTGAGCGTGGCCGACGCCGTCACCTCGTATCTGTTCAACAGCCAGTTGCTGACGCGCCCGGATGGCCAGCAGGTGCTGGTGGTGCCGCAGGAATGCCGCGAAAACCCGCGCGTGGCTGCTTACCTCGACGAACTGACGTCACGCTCGGGCCCGATCGACGACGTGCTGGTATTCGATCTGCGCGAAAGCATGAAGAACGGTGGCGGGCCGGCTTGCCTGCGCCTGCGGGTCGTGCTCGACGACGCGGAGCGCGCGGCGGTCACGCAAGGCGTGTGGATCAACGACACGTTGTTCGGCCGTCTGGATGCGTGGATCGAAAAACACTATCGCGACCGTCTCGCACCGGCCGATCTGACCGATCCGCAATTGCTCGCCGAATCGCGCACCGCGCTCGACGAACTGACGCAGATTCTCGGTTTGGGTTCGCTGTATGACTTCCAGCGCTGAGCGCGATATGCCGGTTTCGATGCTCGACGATTTCCTCGCCTACACGCTGGCGAGCACGCGGCCGGCCGCTGGTGAAGCACAAGGTACGTGTGCCGGTGGCGTGCGCTGGTCGTGGCTGGACGACGGCGTGCTGTTGATGGAACCGGCAACGCAGGAAGAGGGCGTGCGCAGCGTGCTCGTCTCTGCAGGCGTGCATGGCGACGAGACCGCGCCGATCGAACTGCTGGGGTTTCTGGTGCGCGATATCGCGCAGGGCACCGCCGCGTTGACTTGCCGCCTGCTGGTGATTCTCGGCAACGTCGACGCAATGCGCGACGCCTGCCGCTATCGCGATGACGATCTGAACCGCCTCTTCAGCGGCCGTCATCTGCAGGTGCCGCAGAGCTACGAGGCGCCGCGTGCCGCCGCGCTGGAGCAGGTCGCGACGCAATTCTTCGCGGCAGCGCCGGATCAACCCGGCGCGCGCTGGCATATCGACATGCACACCGCGATCCGCGCGTCCGCCTTCGAGCAGTTCGCGTTGCTGCCGCACACCGGCAAGCCGTTTTCACGCGCGATGTTCGAGTGGCTCGGCGAGGCGCGTATCAGTGTGGTGCTGTTGCACACCACCAAGGGCAACACGTATTCGCATTTCACCGCGCAGGTATGCGGCGCCGAAGCGTGCACGCTGGAACTCGGCAAGGTGCGTCCGTTCGGCCAGAACGATCTGACGCGTTTCGCCGGTGCCGATCACGCGGTGCGTCATCTGCTGGCCGGCATGCGTGGTGAGGCGCAGGGGAATCTGCCACGGGCGTTCACGGTCATCGATCAGATCACCAAGCAAAGCGATGCGTTCGAATTGCTGGTCGCCGCCGATGTGGCGAATTTCACGCCGTTCGCGAAAGACACCGTGCTCGCGCGCGATGGCGAGTATCGCTATGTCGTGCAGCACGACGAGGAGCGGCTCGTGTTTCCGAACGCGACGGTCAAGCCCGGTTTGCGCGCCGGCTTGATGGTCGTCGAGACGACGCAGGACACGCTGTCGAAACTCGTGTAGGCCACCACGCAAGACCCAAACGTTGCGCGCCTCGGCGCGCAACGTTTTCCCTCAGGCCGCCGCCTAGGCCGCGTTCGCGCGGATCAAGCCTTCGGCCACCATCGCTTCACGCACCTTCGGGCGCGCCGCTACGCGCTCCAGATACGCACCCAGCTTCGGATAAGCACCGAGATCGATCGACAGCATGCGTGCCCAACTCAGCACCGTGAACGCATAGGCATCGGCGACCGAAAACTGTCCCGTCAGATAATCGCGTGTCGCCAGCACACGCCCCAGTTCGCCAAAACGCGTGGCGAGTTTCGCGCGGCATTCGGTCTTCGTCGATTCGGCGGTCTCCTGATGCCAGAGCCAGGGACTGAACGTCTTGTGCAACTCGGTGCTGATATACGTGAGCCAGCCGAGCGCTTCGAGCCGTTGCAGCGAACCCGCAGGCGGCAGCAAGCCCGCCTCGGGCACGAGATCGGCGACGTATTGCAGCAGCGCGGCGCCTTCCGTGTGGCGCGAGCCATCGGCGAATTCGAGCAGGGGCACATAGCCGCGCGGCGAGATCGCGTAATAGTCGTCGCCGTTGGCGAGCTTGTGCGTTTGCAGATTGACCTTGACGCCTTCGAAGTCGAGATCCGCTTCGCGCAGTGCAATGTGAACCGCCAACGAACAGGCGCCCGGTGAATAATAGAGTTTCATGATGGTTTCGCTATGAACGGGAGTGAAGTTGCCGGCAGCTGCCGGTGGCGAGGCTCGTCGGCCGACAAGTCCATGTGGTAAAAGTAGCCCGGATCGGATTCCGAATAAACAGGCGGCTTGCCAAACCATGCGTGCAAAAACGCAATACGAACTGACTTCGGCGGATACGCAGACCATTCTCGCGCTGGTGCGCGCCGGCACGCTGGCGGAAGCCGCGCAGCGTTTGGGTATCGACGCCTCGACCATCTTTCGCTCGGTGCAGCGGATCGAACGCGGGCTGGGACAGCGTCTGTTCGAGCGCTCGCGCAGCGGTTATCGCGCCACGCCGCTCGGCGCGCAACTGGCGCGACATGCCGAGCGCATCGAAAGCGAACTCGCCGCGGCGCGCTCCACGGTGCAGGCGAGCAGCGACCGCGTGTCCGGCAGTGTTCACGTGACGACCACCGACACCGTGCTCTACGGCCTCGTGTTGCCCGCGCTGCATGATTTCGCGGCGTTGCATCCGGCGTTGTCGTTCGAACTGACCGCAGCCAACAGTCTCGCTAGCCTCACCAAGCGCGATGCCGATATCGCCGTGCGCGCCACGCGCCGCGCGCCGGATCATCTGGTCGGCAAGCACGTGGGCCCGCTGCGTATCGCGGTGTTCGCCGCCAGGAGCAGCGGCATCCACGCGAGCGATGTGGATGCGCTGGCGCGCTGCGACTGGGCCGCTCCCGACGCCTCGCTCGGCGATCACCCCTCCGTGTTATGGCGCAAGCGTCATTGCCCGATTGTCGAGCCGCGCTACAAGACCAACAGCGTGATGGCCGTGTTCGAACTCGTGGTGCGCGGTTTCGGCGTGGGCATCTTCCCGACTTTTCTCGCGCGCGGCCGCGACGATCTCGTGCAATTGACGCCGCCGCTCGACGAAGCCGAGTCGCAAGTCTGGGTGCTCGCGCATCCGGAGTCGCGGCATTTGCCGCATGTGGCTGCCGTCTATACGCATCTGTCGCAACAACTCAGTGGCGATTTCGCAGCCGGCGACGGCGCGCTTTAACGCGTTTGTCTTTGCCTGCACGCGACAGCTATTTACACCTTTACGCGTAAGCCCGAAGCGCGTGCCCAGCAACGCGCCACGCGGCGCGCCCGCAGGCGCGGCAAACGAAGCCTGTACAATCGCGGCCTCGCGGCTGTTGCGCTGCACCACACCGGCCGCACGAGTTTGAATCGCATTTTTGGCGCGGCAATCATGCTTGCCCGGATTCGGCTCCGTCTTATTCAATACCGTAGAGGAACACCCGTAATGAAGATGAATTGGCGAAACATGGCTGCGCTCGCGCTGTTCGCGGCGGCAACGGTTACGGCCGGCACCGCATCGGCTGCCGATATCAAGGAAGTGCATTTCGGCGTCGAGGCATCGTATGCGCCGTTCGAATCGAAGTCGCCGTCGGGCGATCTGCAGGGTTTCGACATCGACGTCGGCAATGCCGTGTGCGCGAAGCTGAAGGCCAAATGCGTGTGGGTCGAGAACTCGTTCGACGGTCTGATCCCGGCCTTGCAGGCGCGCAAGTTCAACGCCATCAACTCGGACATGACGATCACGGATCAGCGCCGCCAGGCGATCGACTTCACCGATCCGATCTACACGATCCCGAATCAGATGATCGCGAAGAAGGGCAGCGGTCTCGTGCCGACGCCGGCTTCGCTCAAGGGTAAGCATGTCGGCGTGCTGCAGGGCACGATCCAGGAAACCTACGCGAAGGCGCGCTGGGCGCCGGCCGGCGTCGACGTCGTGCCTTATCAGACGCAGGACCAGATTTACGCCGACCTCGCTTCGGGGCGTCTGGACGCCGCGTTCCAGGACGCGGAAGCCGCATCGAAGGGCTTCCTGAAGAAGCCGCAAGGCGCGGGCTTCGAGTTCGCCGGTCCGGCCGTCAGCGACGAGAAGCTGCTCGGCGCGGGCGTCGGCTTCGGCATCCGCAAGGGCGACAAGGCCTTGAAGGACGCGCTGAACCAGGCGCTCAAGGAACTGAAGGCGGACGGCACGATCGACCGTTTCGCGGCGAAGTACTTCGACGTGAAGGTGGTGTTGAAGTAACGCGCTACGCGTCTCACGCGATTCGTTGTATGTGATGAAAAACGGCCGCTATTGCGGCCGTTTGCATTTGCGCGGTGGCACGACATTGACGTCGATAGAAGCCTCGCCACGACGATCAACCGTTCAATCGTTCAACGCACGTTCGCTTCCGGCTGATCGAGATAATCGAACACCACTTCGCCGAGACCGAGCGTCAAATCGGCAATCAGATGACGCGCCTCGACGATCTCCAGCACCGGCAACTCGGCAACCGGCGCGAGCGCATGCGGCGCCAGTTCGAGCGCGGCCGGGCCGGTCCATGCGCCTTTCAGATCGATGTCCTGCAGGTAGTAGCGCACCAGTTCGCAGATGCGCGGGGTGCCGTCCACATGCGGAATCACCTTGAGCAGGAAGTTCGGCGTTTCGAGGCGTTTCTTCTGCTGCGCCAGATCGAGTTGACGATGCTTGTAGCCCATCGTGCCGGTGGCGATGCGCACCGGACCGTAGTCGAGCGTGCCGACGAGCGTGTCGGTATGAACGGCGAGCACCGGGTTCGCGAGCTTCTTCGGAAAGCCCCACAGTTCGCGGCCGCCGGCGATCGGCGGATGGTCGTCCAGATACATAGCCAGCGTGTAGCCGCCCGCCACGCCTTTGTACGACACCGGAATCACCTGGCCGCTTTCCGTGTAATCGCCGAAGCCCGTCGAGTCCGGCATGCGGATGAACTCGTAATGCACCAGCGGCTCGCCGATCTCGAGCGGCTCGGGCACGACGGCGCGCAGTTTGTCCGGATCGGTGCGGTAGGTGATGATCAGAAATTCGCGGTCGATGAACCGGTACGGGCCCATGGGAAATGCCGGGCTCGTGATCGGCATGGCGAAGGCATTTGACAGCACGCTTTTGACGTCCATGTTTTTCCTTGGTGGTTAAACGCGGTTGGAACGCTTCTGCACTGCACAAGAGTATCGGCGATTTTGCGCCGGATCGCTTTCAGACTCATCTCCAATTATTTCGAGATATTGCTTCACGGACGTGTCCGCGCATGGCGGCCTGAGCTAAAATCGGCAGACGCACCGCGGGCCACGGGCTTGACACCTTGGGCCGTGCTGACGGTGCAGCGAAAATCAAAATACAGCAGTAAGCGCCGGGGCGGCGCTTAGCGGGGGAGTGCAATGACCACCATCGCAATCGAGAATCCGGGCCACGCGGGTGCAACGGACGATGCGCAATTGAATGCCAGCTTCGCGCGACAGCCGATTCTGAATCGGGACGGCATGCTGTGCGGCTACGAGATCAAGGTGCGCGCACCGGAATGGACCGCGGACATGCTGGAGGCCGCACGAGCCCCCGCGGACGCGAACAGTGGTGCCGACGCCTCGTCGTGCCGCGCGCCCGATCCGGCGCAACGCGTGGCGCGAGCCATCATTCACGGCCTGCTTCAGGGCAATGTGCGCGGCGCGCTGACCGGGCATCCGGCTTATGTCGACGTCAGCCGCGAGATGCTATTCGACGACGCGATCCTGCGGCTGCCCGCCGAGCGCTTCATGCTCGAACTGGCGCCGGCGATCGAGTTCGACGAAGCGCTAGTGGCGCGCATCGTCAAGTTGCACGGCCGCCGCTATCGCTTCGTGCTCGACGAGGTGACCCAGCCCGACGAAACCTTCGCCAAACTGCTGCCTTACGCGGAAGTCGTCAAGATCGATTTCACGGGCGTGCCGCGCGTGCTGCTGCCGAAACTGGCGAGCGTGCTCAAGTCGGCGGGCAAGCTGCTGGTCGCCTCGGGAATCGACGCGCAAGCCGATTTCGAAACGGCCCATGGACTCGGCTTCGATCGCTTCCAGGGTTACTTCTTCGCGCGCGCACAGACCTCGGCGTCGCGCCGCGTCAGCGCGCCGCGCCATGCGTTGCTGAACCTGCTGCAACTCCTCTCGGGCGATCCGACCGTCGCGCAGCTCGAAGCCGAACTCAAGCTGAATCCGGTGCTGGTGATGCACCTGATGAAGCTCGCGAATTCCAGTGGCCTCGCCGTCGGCCACAAAGTCACGACGCTGCGCGAAGCGATCAACGCGACCGGCACCAACCGCATCGCGCGCTGGACGCAACTGCTGCTGTATGCCGACGGCCGCAAAGTCGCCCTCGAGGACGATCCCTTGCTGCAACTCGCGGCGACCCGCGCGCGCTTCATGGAACTGGCGATCGAGCGCTTGCCCGAAGCCGGCCGCGACGAAGCCGATGCGGCGTTCCTGACCGGCGTGTTTTCATTCGTCGACGCGGTGTTCGGCGGCTCGCTCGAAAGCACCTTGAACGTGCTGACGTTGTCGCGTCCGATCCAGGCAGGCATCCTGCATCGACAGGGCGTGCTGGGGCTGCTGCTGAGCGCGGTCGAAGCGCTCGAACGCGGCGCATGGGATGAGATCGAAACGCTGTGCGCGCGCTTGCAGCCGTTGACGGTGGAAGAGGTCGCGGAACTGGGGCTAGCGGCGGGCGCGTGGGCCGGTGTCGCGGACCGCAGCGCGGAAGGGCTGGAAAGAATCGAAGATTGAGGTCAGCGATTCAGCGGGAGGCCGCGGCATGCCATGCATGGCGGCCTCGGCGAGCCTGACTCGACTTCAACGTGGCGTCGGGCAAATACAGAACAGGTGAGAGTGAAGCGCCGTGATCAACGATCACGCCAGGTCTTCACATCGTCTCCATTTCCCGCATCTGCCCCAAGCCGAAAAAACGGCCTAACTCCTTGGCCAGTTCATTCAACACGCTCATCTCTTTCTGTGAGATGCGCCGTGGTTCCTGACTATGCGACCAGTCGCCGTAGAGCAGCGCCACGGTCGTGTCGCTTTCATCGACGACCGGCAGCAGCACGAAGGCGCGGGCGTCGTCGAATGAGCGGCGGAACCATTCGGGCAGGCGCGCGACCATCTTCGGGTCGCGTGCGTTCTCGATGAAGATGCCCACCGAGTTCGCGATCGCCAGATGAAACACGTCGGGCTCGAAGGCGGTATTGAAGGTTAGCTTGGGTAACGCCGCGTCGATCTTCGGTCCGAGACCGAGGCGCGCCTTGAAGGTGCCGTTGCTGTGCTTGACGAACACCACGGTGCGCGCAAAGCCGAGGCCCGCGAGCAGCGTTTCCGCGGCCATCGCCAGCGCCGGCTGGAGTGGACTGCCGTCGGGCAGGCCGCGCAGATCTTCGACGCCCACCGCGATGCGGGCCTCGGGATTGAGCGCCTCGCGCGCGATCGCATCCGCATTGGCGCGCAACTCGACGATTTCGCGCATCACGCCGTCGCCGCCTTCCTCGCGGGCGAGCGCCACGCTCATTTCGAGCAGCACTTCCGGATCGGTGTTGAGCGCGCCGCTATATTCCTGCGCCAGTTCGGAGATGCGTTGCTCGCGCTCCCAGTCCGGCATGTTCTGCTGGGTGAGCACGTCGGCGACCGCCGTCGAGTAATTGGTGATGGCGCGTAGCCACTGCACCTGGCGCGGCTGCGTGACGTCTTGCGGGTCGAACTCGCCCATGCCGGAGCGGATCATGTCGGGCAGACGCCAGCGCACGGCGGCTTCGGCGCCGATTTCGTCGAAGGTCACGCCTAGCACCAGCACGCAGGCATCGGCTTCGAGCGTGCCGTCGTCGATATGACGGCGAATCTGATCCCATTCGGCGTCGAGATAGAACACCACCAGCAGCTTGCCGATCTGCCGCATCAGCGTGCAGACCACGGCTTCTTCACCCGCGCGCAGATCGCCGCGTTCGGTCAGCTTGCGCGCGACGCAGCCCGACAGCAGCGTGCGGTTCAGTTCGAGTTTTGCGTCGATGCGGCGCGGCGCGCTGTGATGGAAGTGATCGACGATCTTCAGGCCGACCACGAGATGGCCGACCGCGTCCATGCCGAGCACCATCAGCGCGCGCGACACGGTCGTGATGTTGCCGCCGAACGCCATGTACATGGCCGAGTTGGCGAGCCGCAGCACTTTTTGCGTCAGCGCGAAGTCGGACAACACCACCTGCACGAGGCCGGTGAAGTCGAGGTCGTCATTGTTCATCGCCGCCATGGTGGAGCGCAGCGATTGCGACAGCATGGGGAAATCGCCGCGCTCGCTCATTCGCGTCCAGAGCCGGTCGAGCACCGCCGCCTTTACCATGTGAGTCCCGCCAAAGCCATACATGTTCCAATGAGTGCCACGCCGGCCAGAGGCCGGCTTGTTCCGCTGCATGAGCAGGCACATGAGCCGCTACATGAGTGCTTTGCCTGCATTGCTATGCGCTGTGCAAGTGAAGCGTGCGCGCTTCGAAACGCTGCGCGAGTTCGTCGGAGGGCAGCGCCTTGCAGACGAGCCACCCCTGGATGTGGTCGCATCCCATCTCGGTGAGCAGGGTGCGCTGCGCTTCCGTTTCGACGCCCTCGGCCACCAGTTCGAGATCCAGTGTCTGAGCGAGGCCCACGACAGCGCTAACGATTGCCTGATCGTTCCGGGAGGTTAGCAGATTCTCGACAAAACTCCTGTCGATCTTGAGCTTGGCCAGCGGGAAGCGTTGCAGGTAAGCCAGGCTCGAATAGCCGGTGCCGAAGTCGTCGACCGCAAAGCGGATGCCCATTGCCGTCAGGTCTTCGAGCAGGCCCTTGGCATGCGCCGGGTCGTGCATCAGCAGGCTTTCGGTAATCTCGAACACGAGGCGGCGCGGATCGATGCCGGTCAACTCGATCGCCTCGCGCACGGAGTCCTTGAAGCGCGGATCGCGGAACTGCTGCGGCGACACGTTCACGGCCACGTATTGCAACGCGATGCCTTTCGCGTCCCACTGGATCAGCTGCATGCAGGCCACCTTCAACACCCAGTTGCCGAGGAAGTTGATCAGGCCGATCGACTCAGCAAGTGGGATGAACATGGACGGCGGCACCAGTCCGTGCACCGGATGCAACCAGCGGATCAGCGCTTCCACGCCGACCACGCCGTGCGTGCGGCTGCTCGTGATCGGCTGGAAGTGTAGCGAGAACTCGCCGTTGCGCACACCGTCGTAGAGGTCGGCCTCCAGCTTCAGGCGTTCGGCGTCGGCGGGGTTGTCGTCGGGGACGTAGAAGGCGAGCGTGTTGCCGCCGGCCGCCTTGGCCTGCAAGAGCGCGTGGTCGGCCCAGCGCAGCAGGTGGGTGTCGTGGGCGGCGGTGTCGTTGGCGTGGCGCACGTCGGGATAGAGCGCGATGCCGATGCTCGCCGACAGATGCACCTGCTGGCCGTTGAATACATACGGCTGCTGGATCGCGGTCAGGAGGCGCCGCGCCAGCGTTTCGGCGGCGGCCGCCGCGTCGGTGCGGCTGGCGGCGGGCTTCACGAGGATCGCGAACTCGTCGCTGGCCACGCGCGCCACGGTCTCGCTCGGACTCGTCATATTCAGTATGCGGCGCGAGGTGTCGCGCAGCATTTCGTCGCCGGCGTCGTAGCCGAGCGCGCGATTCACGCGCTGATAGTCGTCGAGGTCGAGCAGCAGCAGCGCGGCCGGCGTGCCGTGCGCGTCGGCTTGCTGCTGGGCGTCGAGCAGCGCCGGGATCAGCGCCGACTGGTTGGCCAGATTGGTCAGGCGGTCAAGATGCAGCGCCTGGGTCAGGCGTTCCTCGGTGGCGCGCCAGGCCGACACGTCGAAACCGGCGATCGCATAGCCTTCGGTGCCGTCGTGGCTGCTGCGCACCACGCGCAGTTCGACGGTGATCGGGTAAGTGAGCGACTTGATCAGGCCGAGCGTGGCCTTCTCGACGTTGCCCGAGACGGCGGCGCGCGTCAGCAGGGTGTCGAGCCGGGGCACGTCCGCCGGCGCTACCAGGTCGTGCAGCGTGATGGTCTCGAGATACTCGCGGTGATAGCCGATGAAGCGCAGGCTGGCCTCGGACACATAGATGAAGCGCAGTTCGTCGTCGACGTGCGCCAGCAGGTCGACGGCGCCGACCACCTGTTCCAGTTGCGCAGCGCGGCTTGCGGCCGTCTGCGGTTTGCCGTCCACGCGCCGGCCGAACGCACGAAGCCGGTCGATGACCGTGCGCAAGGAGCCCCGGCGGGGCGCGGTGATCCTGTTCGCTTCCATGTTTATCGCTGGCAACCTGTATTCGTCTGCAGGCGGGGCGGCTCACTGCCCGCCGTTTAAGGGCGGTTGAGAGGTATCAGGCCGCCCCATCAGAACGAGATAACGACCCCTGCGGGGAAATCTTTAGCGCCTGCTGTAAAAAACACGTGGTAAGGAAACGCTTGCGCGGCTTGGCGGCGGCCCGGGACCGATTCAGTTAAAGTGCGGCTACTCGATGTCCGTTAATAGGACAAACCTCTGTTGTGCAGTGCCGGCTGAGACGTCGCTGCTGCGTAGCTTACCGAACACTTGCCCCGATGCTCCATGTCTGAACGCCATCAAGCCAAGGCCACTGCCCGGCACATCGAGGTGCTCGACGCAACCGCCGAAGGCGCTGAACCGCTGCCCGCCACGCAATTCGTCTATCTGGGCCGCCAGCCGATCCTCGATCGCGACGGCGCGCTCAATGCTTACGAATTGTTGTTTCGAGCCGGTGCGCATAACTACGCCGAAGTCACCGACGACGCCCAGGCGACGGCGCAGGTGGTGGCGCGCGCGATCGGCGGGATCGGCGTGCCGACGGTGCTGGGCCAGCATCGCGGCTTCGTCAATATCGACCGTGCGCTGCTCTTTAACGACATCGTCCATCTGATGCCGCCCGAGCGGTTCGTGCTCGAAATCCTCGAGACCGTGAAATTCGACGCGCAACTGGTTCGCCGTCTGGGCGAGCTGCGCCGCGCCGGCTTTCAGGTGGCGCTCGACGACGTGAGCGAACTGTCCGACGAGCTGATCGGCGCGCTGCCGCACGCCGACATCGTCAAGATCGACTTTCTGCAGACCGACCGCGCCGTGCTGCCGGACCTGGCGGCGCTGGTGCGCGGGCAGGGCAAGACGCTGATCGCCGAAAAGGTCGAGACGCGCGAGGACTTCGCGCTCGCGCATGAGCTTCGCTTCGATCTGTTCCAGGGCTACTTTTTCGCGCGGCCGCAGGTGCTGGCCGCGCCGCGCAACCGCTCGCCGCGGCCGGGCCTGCTGCGTCTGCTGGCGTTGCTGTCGCGCGATGCCGGCATCGTCGAGCTCGAAGCGGAGCTCAAGCTGAACCCGAGCGTGGTGGTGCAGCTGCTGCGCCTCGTCAATTCGAGCGCATTCGGGCTGGGGCGCAATATCGCGTCGCTGCGCGAGGCGATCATTGCCACTGGCACGCGGCAGATTGCGCGGTGGGCGCAACTGCTGCTTTACGCCGACACCGGTGACCTGCCGTGGCGCGCCGATCCGCTGGTGCAACTGGCGGGGACGCGCTCGCGCTTCATGGAGCTGGCCGCAGCCTGGCTGCGCCCCGCCGACGACGGATTCGCCGATGCCGCGTTCATGACCGGAATTTTTTCCCTGATTCACGTGGTGCTCGGCAGTTCGCCGGGCGCGGCGCTGGAGAAACTCGGCCTCGCGCCGCAGATTCGCGAAGCGATCGTGTCGCGGCGCGGCGAGCTGGGCACGTTGCTGCGCCTCGCCGAGGCAGCCGGCGAGGGCGTCGATGCGGCATCGATCGCGCTGGGCCCCGACGCGCCGGGCGGTTTCGTGGCCTTTACCCCCGAGGTGCTGGCCGAGCTGAATCTGTCGGCTGCGGCATGGTTCGGCGCGCATACCGAAGCGGCCGCCTGACGGGCGGACTGGCCGATCGCGCGCTTTCCCTGCGTTTGCGCTGGCCGCGTTCACGGCAACGACTTCTGCATCCTTCAGGCTGGTTCTGACGTACCTTGTGAGTACGTGGTCCAATAGCGAAGTTGGCCGACGTTCTCCTGAACGCATCGGCCTTGGGTTCATTGAACGAACCGCGTGCATCCACGCCTGGAGAAAAGCAGATGAAGAAGAAATTCATATCGGCGGCACTGGTCGCCGCCGTGTCGGTCGGATTCGCCATGCATTCGCTGACGGCCTCGGCGACCCTCAAGCCGGGCGACGTGGCGCCGGCATTCACCGCGCAGGCTTCGCTGGGCGGCAAGACCTACACCTATTCGCTGGCCGACGAACTGAAGAAAGGGCCGGTGGTCGTGTATTTCTATCCGGCGGCCTTCACCAAGGGCTGCACGATCGAGGCCCACGAGTTTGCCGAAGCCGTCGATGAGTACAAGAAATATGGCGCGACGGTGATCGGCGTGTCACACGACAACATCGACACCCTGACGAAGTTTTCGGTGAGCGAGTGCCGCAGCAAATTCCCGGTCGCGGCCGATGCCGATTCGAAGGTGATCGGCGAGTATGACGCGGGCTTGCCGATGCACGCGTCGATGGCCAATCGCGTGTCGTATGTGATCGCGCCGGATGGCAAGATCATCTACGAGTACACGAGCCTGTCGCCGGAGAAGCATGTCGAGAATACGCTGAAGGCGGTGAAGGATTGGGCTGCGACGCATAAGCAGCCTTAATGCTCAAGCTGGGCGCCGCGTGATTTTCGCAATGGTTTCTTGCGGTGCTCTTGCGGCGAGAGGTGGGCGTCGCTCGTGCTAGGCTGAGTTTTTTGCCTTGTGAGCTTGCGATGCCGATTATCGTTGCGTTGATTGCGCTTATCGCGCTGGGGTATGGCGCGGTGCGGGCGTTTTATGCCTTGCAGGCGGCTTTTGGGCTGGGTGTTGCTATTGGCGTTGCGGTGCTGGCTGCCCTGCTCGTGGTAGCCGCCCTGGCTTATTGGTGGCGTCGTCGGAAAGAAGTCGCAGCGAATGTTCGGGATGGAGACTGGACTCACGAACTCAAGGGGAGTTGGGGGGCGGTGCGGCTCGCTGCCGACAAGCGGCTTTGTGAGATTCGTTTGGGCGAAGAGCAGGGTGCTTATATTTTTGCTGACTTGCTTGGGGCAGAGGTGCAGCGGCCCGGTGCCCAGTGGCAGGTTGTTTTGAAGGTCAAGGATCCTAAGCATCAGGTTTGGGTTTTGCCTATGCGAGATGAGCGGCAGGCTAAACAATGGGCGCGGATTTTGGTGCTTGCTATGGAGCAGAGGCTTTAGGGTTGGGTTTTTTTGGTTGTTTGCTTTGCCGTGTTGGCCATTGGCGGGTTCAACCGGTCGATGCAACACCTAACATTTCCGTCAGTTTTTCGGCGGGGTTCATACATTGCAAGGTCTGATGCGGTCTGCCATTCAGGCGCGCGGCAAGCTTGTTCCCACGGCAGCGAGGCAGCAATGAGAACGCGAATGGTCTTCTGCGACAGTTATCGGTGATGGCAATCGGCGCATGGCTCGCCATTCATACCAGACTCGAAATCAGGCTGCATCCACACTTTGCGCGATGCCCTTGTCGCGCGACGGGAATCCCGCGATCCGTGATCCTCCTGTCGCCTTCGATAATGATATTCGGCTGGACTTCAGGATGCAGCAGGCACTCGACGAGGTCACCCTCGCGGGCCACGCCATGGTTTGGGAGGCTGTGATGACTTCGCCGCCGTGGTCGGTGGTGTCGCCGAGTCGGATAAGGTCAATCATGGGTTTGCACCGTTAGGAGCAGACGGAGCATCGACGAATTGACGCAGTGAAGAACCCGAATAATCAAGGGTTGATCACGCAGTCATCGCCGCAACGTTAGCGACGAACAGGTGCGCGACGCCGCCAATGTCGCTCTGCCATCTTGCTGTATGACACAAACCGGGCTTTTTGCGCTTGCCTTAATCGTCGACCCAGCACACGGAAGATTCGTTTTCACGGTTCCACTGCGCTCTACACATACTGTTCCCGACTGCACAAGGAGCAACTCTTGAGCAACATTCAATTTGTGGTTCTTGAAAGCGTATGTGCGCTCCCACTCTCCATAGGCGTCGGCGCCGACAACCCGAAACTGGCCGGGCGTCAACGTATCAGCCGCCACTGGCAAATATCCAGAAAACTCAACGCCGTCTTTGTCGGCGTAGTACACCAGCATCTGTGCATTGAGGCCTAACTGTCCTGGGTTGGCCATGACGAGTTGGGCACCCGATTCACTGGCTGGCTGCGTTGTCCACGTCACTTGCGAACAATCGTCTGCGTCATCCAAGCGCTGCGGCCCGACTAGCCGCTGATCACCCCCGTGCGCCTCCAACAGTGACACTGCAATGGATTGAGCACCGGAGGCACCGTTGCAGGAGAAAACATACTTCGCGTTTTCAACGGCTACGGTTATAGAAGTTCCTTGAACATCCTGCGCAGATACCGGCAACAAGGGTCCGCAAGCAATCAAAATGCCAATCCATATCTTTTTCATAACAGAATCCCTTTGATTCTCAATGTTTCTGATTGACGCTGATCAAAATGCGCATCTGCCGGAAAGTCGGAAGGCGACTGCGCGTGGTCCCGGCGCACTTTGTTCGTTAGTTGGATTACGTTGTCGCTGTCCGCGATTGGTAAAAGTCGATTGTTGGCCCAGAAAAAACCAGCCGTATCAATTGACGTCAGGGGCTCGTCCGCTACGACCTCTGGGTTGTCAATAACTGGCGGCTTTAGAGATGCGACGAGAGACGCGATCGTGGTCGTGTCGTGAATTGGCAGCAGGTTTGCATGCTGCCCGGACGAGTACGGCGGATTGAATCCCCACCATCGAGGGTCGTGCCACCATCTAGCCCCGACGCTCTGCGGAGCGACCCACCCGCGGTAAGAGAAGTACATCCCATAGTTCGCGCGACCGGTAAGTTGTTTGAATCCTCGCCCCCTGAATTTTCCGCCGTCGTTCCATTCGACGTTACCCAACCAGCCAACATAATTCTTCGCGCGTTCATACCGCCGAAAATACTCAAATGGATCACCGTTATATAGTTCGCTCATGTAGTGGAGTTGGCCGGATTCTACCGACGAATGCGCGAGGAAATGTGCCTGACGCAATCCGCTGCTGATGCGGTACTTGCGGAATGTCTTGTTGATGCTGACAAGATATTTTGCGATCGCGGGAGCATTGGCGGCAGTGTAGATTTTGCCGAACTCGGATTTGCTGAACCATCCGCAGGTTCTGAAATGGCGGATAAACGCCGTCGGTGGAAAATGCCAGATTTCGCTTTCGTGCGGCAGATCGGGATCGCTGCCAGACTGCTGTCCGTAAAGCGCCCGTGGAGGCTAGTGGCCCGCCGGTACAAGTTGTACTCTGCCTCGCTTTCCGCAGGCGTTGCGCCGCAAACGGCCCAACTCCCATCCATATTCTGCCGGTAGGTCGTCAGCGTGCAGTCCTTCTCGTAATGCATGCGGATAACCAGATCGCGACTGGTTCCAGCCGGAACGAGAGGCGCCTGAGGATGCAGCGTCGCAATAGCCGGAAAGCTATCGTCCTCACGATACGGGTGAGGCTCATTCGCAAAGAGCTTTGTGCCGCGAGGGACGAAGAACCACACGTCGCCGTAGACCGCGTCCGTGCGCGCGGGACTGTTGCCCAGCGATCCAGGGGCGCGCCCGATCATCTTCCTCAGATTTGCCTCGTCACAGACGATTTCGAAATGGATCTGTGGAAACTGCCCGTAAATCTGGCCGGGGGTGCCGATAAGGTCCTTGCGGTAAATTTTCTTGCCCACGGCAAGGGACGAAAGCACCTGCTGCATGTGCATGTATACCGAGTAGTAGGTAATCTTCGCGTGATCGCCTTCGCCGATTTCCGTGTCGTGCCGGATGACGACACAGCCATCATCCGTAAAGGTCGATCATAAAGTTGATCCTTGCTTAAATATCGAATGCACGATACTTTGCGACTAGCGGCCGAGGGGCGGGAGAGGGTTTTTCAGATCGGCTGATCGTATCCATCCGGTAATAACGGGATCGCGGGACGACGAAACGGTATTGGGGTTCGCAAACCGGACATAGGTATAGTCCCCGTGCTTCGAAATTATTAGCGCAATATCTCCTCTCAACAGAAATCGATTCTCTTTTCCTGCACCTGGCTTGCGATAGAAAAAGGTTTTTTTATTCGCAATTCCAATCCCGATAACGTCAATTTGCTTCTCGACTGAGAATTGCGTCACAGCGGGATCGTCGGGAGCTTTCCCGAAATCGGCTCCGATGCCGTTGCATGCACCCTGAGGCTTTTTCGTTCTAATAACCCATTTTCCAGACCTAATAAATAAATCTCCCGATACATCGAACAGCTTGTCCCTGTCCTTGTAAGCGAAAGAGGTTCGCTGAAAGTCGAAGCTATATGTTTCAATGTCTATTTGGTTAGAAAATCCTTCATTTATTTTTTTGATTTTACCAATTCCTGAAAAAAGAAATGAACACGAAAATCTTTCATCCCGAGAGTCATAGTATCCATAGATACTATTTCCAGAGTGCATTGCCACCAAGAAAGGGTTGTCGAAAATAAATGCCTCGGCAGATATAGCCGAACTGCAAGCAAGTGCAGCCAATGCCACCGAGCACAGGCGTCCAAATTTACTTATATTTGTCATAATTTTTCTTCATGGTTGCAGCGTAGGACGGGGGGCAATCCGCGCCATTATAGGCTTGCGCGAAACTTTGCCAATTCTTGTGTTTGAGCGCGTCTAGAGCTATTGGGCTGACATATGAAACATAAGCAAAGAATAAATCCAACTGTTCGTTGATGCCGGTCATTACACTATTTGCGAGAGCTTCCGGCGAAGAGTACCCGCACTCCTTGTAGAAGTATCCCATTACCTGAAATGCCCCCCACGAACATGCCATTAATGCGGCGTCGGAATTGAGATTCGCGGCTCTTATCATGCGCTCGTACTGATACATAACGTCTCTGTCGCTATGTGTCCAAGTCCCATCGTCTAAGGGCTCGCCGACGCTGTAGCCTCCTGATTTGGGCCAGGACAAATCAGGCACTTTTGGGAAAGGATTTTTTTGCTTCTGCCAAACGCCACTCGCCCTTTTATTCTCAGGCAATGACGCTCTTAAAAAGTAATGACGCTCGAATCGAATTTTTGGCAACCCATTATCGCAAAATCCTGATCCCGACGATTCAGTCTCGGCGACAGCCCTAACAGCAGCAACTTCACAATTTATTTTCCTCGCAATCTCGGCGTACTTCGCATCAGAAATATCCAAGGTCTTTGGGAAGTTTAACCTGGATGCAAGCAGATTTATGGCAATGGTGCGCGGCATTCCTGTATCGACTACGCGATAATGATGCTCAATCGTGATTGAGGTTTTGGGTCTTTCGGTCGCGGGATCGGTCTGTACTTCCTTTTTTTTCGTCGGAAAGTCCTTTTTCACCTTTCCCTGCTCCGTGACCTTTTGAGCGGACCCTATGTAAGGGCCGAACTCGTTAACCAGTCGATGCATCGTCATGATTTCGCCGTCTTTCATTACCGGAATCGTCAGGTCCTGTTCGAATGCATCCTTGGGCGTAAGTTGCGTTGCTGCCTCCAGGTGATATTCGGGACTAGTGATCGCGTAGGCCACTATGTCCTTCGTCGGCGTTACCGTGGCCTTGAGTACATATTGCCCGTGTCGGTTCCTGACCAGCACATCAAGCGGCTGGTCGCGCGCGGCGTTATGGATCGTTATCGCGTATCCGTCCCCGTCCGTCACTGCGTCGGTACTGTTGGTCACTGTAGCCACGGGTGCAGGGGTATCTGACTCAGGCGCGAACGGGACCGCCGGCTCGTCTGTTTCGGGTCCGATTGTCCAGGCTGCAGCCTGCGGTGCGCCGGTTCCGGCTGCGACCCGAACGGCCAGTCCCTCGATAGGGTGATTCAGTGCATCCCGGAAAACAATAATCACTTCGACAAACGGACTTGGCGGAGCTTTCGGATGCGTCGGCGCATTCCCTTTATGATGCGGTTTATTCACAGATTCCCTCCAGCGCGTTCAACGTTATCGCCCGATAGTTACGCTTCGTCCTGGTCGTCCAGTTCGATGCCGTCATAACCTTGCTCGACAACCCCCCAATCACCCGCGCCAATCTCGCATTTGACTCTTGTGGGCTTGGACGTCTGGACGGCTACCGTAGCGCCTTCCTTCAACATGCCCTGCTGCTGGATCGTGCCGTCTGACAGGTAGATGCGATAAGGCTGGCTCTCCAGCGACGAGCCGATGCTGGTGGCCGGAACGAGCGTGCTGATATCAAAGACCTGCTTATATTGATGATCAGCGGCTTGTGGCAAGGCGCTGAGCGGAAGGGGCGGCAATGGCATCCTCATCGTTGCAGGCCCGGGCACATCCCACGACGCGGCTTTCTCAAGAATCTGGCCAGGCGTGCCATTCTCGATACCATCCGCCGCAATCCGTATGTACGAGCCGCCAGCGCCGATCAACACTTCCTTCGCGGCGGTAATGACAACCCGGCCATCCGTGCTGGTGATCGTCACGTCTTTTAATGCAGTGAGCGCTATCTGGTCGCTTTGCGCCTGAATCTCCACCTTGCCTTTTGCCGCAATCAGTCTCATGCCAAGCTGATACGCGAACAGGGAAACGGCACCACGCACGGTAGCGAACAACGAACTGCCCGATGCAATGCTCACGTCGCGCCCGGTCGTGACCGCGAGGTCATACCTGCTTGCAAGATGGGTGCTCTGCGTCGCCGTCATACCGATCCCCGCCGCGCTCGCGAGCACCAAGTCGGGCCGCGCCAGTTCCGGGAATGGATTGCCGTCCGCTATCGCGTTGCCACGGATGGCATCGTTCTGCGCCTTGATGTTGCCAATGGCGTCGCGCTGGTCAGCGCCGTCCTGCTGGGCGTTGTGCTGCCGTGCGACGTCCGCCATATCCTCATGCAGTTCGCGCGCCTGCGTGAGTCGTTGCACCGTCTCGCCCATGTCCTTGACGGGGGCCGTTGCGCCCGCGCGCGTTTCGGTACTGATGACCATGCCCTGATTGGCGCGCAGCACGCCCCATGCGTCCGTCGCCAGTTCCCAGCCTTCACCCCGCGCTTCCTTGCGCCCCTTGTTGCCGTCGATGCGCGTGTTGTAGCCGACGATCAGCCGTGACTGCGCATGGTCGCTGCTGACCTGAACCTGAAGTTTGCCGGGCGTATCGTCGGCGACGATCTGGTTGGCCTGAAACCCTTTCAGGTCCTGCGTCCGCGTGCCGCTCAGTGCGTAGTTGGCTGGCAGTAACCACGGTGGCTGCCTGAACCGGTTGACCATCCGGTCGGCAATATAGGGCTTGTCAGGGTCGCCTTCGTGGTAGTTGATCGTCACTTCCTGCCCGATACGGGGCACGTAGATCGAGCCGAACGAATTGCCCTGCCACGGCGAGGACACGCGCACCCAGCAGCTCGCATTCTCGTCCTTCGGCCTGTCCACGTCCCACAGATAGCAGATCTTGACCCGGCCGTACGCATCGACCCAGGTCGTCTGGTCCTTGGGACCGACCACCACGGCTGTCTCGGCGTAACAGCGGGGCTTCTTCTTCGGCCTGTTCCTGAAGAACCGGTTAGGCGACTGCAGCACGAAGTCAGTCACGCACTCGAACTGGCCCGCGCCTGGTGTCTTGCCCGATATCGTCGTCTCGGTCACGTTGCGGATATCGAGTGTGGTCGACAGCACCAGGTACTCGGCATTGACATCTGACTCCGGGTGATCCGTGAGAAAGAACGTCCTGCCCGTCTTCAGGCCGAGCAGATTGCCCTGGCCCCTGAGACGTTCGTTGCGCGAGAAAAGCGCATGAGCGCGCACACCCGCAAGATAGTGTGCTTCCTCCAGATAGTTGTTCGGCTGGCCCGACAGACCCGTTGCGCCGGCAAGGGGCTGCGAGTAGTCGCCCCAGTGGCGTTCCTCGGCCTTGTGCAGTTCCCCGAACGCATCATGTTCCTCGACGAACTTCTGCGCTCCACGCGTATAGTCGTAATCGACTACGGTCACTCTGGCCGCCGTGACCCTGCGCGACGCCTTCAGCTTGTGGATATGTTCTTCGTCGATACACCCACCCTCGCGCGCGTGATAGCGGATCGAGTCATAGGCATTCCTGTGCGGCTCGTGGACGCCGGGTCCGTCGCATAACACCAGCCTGTTGTTATCCTCAAAGTAGTAAATGCCCCATTCTCGCCATAGCCGGGTCAGAAAATGGAAGTCGGATTCCCACATCTGCCGGACGAAATCGCGTTCCGGATAGCCGTCTTTCAGTCCGTGAGCGGACACCTTCACATCAAACAGGATCGGGTACTCGCGCAGCACGTCCCGCGTGATATCCAGTACGCTCCTGTTCTGGAATATGCGGCTGCGCGAGGTCTTTGTGGTCAGCCACAGGGCGGGACGCACGACAAGGCGGTAGTACGTGTGGCGATCATCGACACCGGTCATCTCGACTCTGGCGATGATCCCCGTAATCGTCCTGACGCCCGCTCCGACATTACCGGCGCCGCTATCGCCGGGCATCCCCGGAATGAATGTTCCCTTCCCGTCGAACTCGATTGAGATGGTGATGTCCTTGCCGACCAGCCTGGCGGGGACGATCTGAAACCTGGTGTTGTACTGGGAAAGCCCCGGCGAGTACGTTGTCGCCATGTCCAGCGTGTATCTGTACAGCTTGCCGAGCGCCTCCGTACCCCGTAGCCGCACGGGAGACAGGACCGGCACACCGCGATCAACCGGGAACGCCTCGCACGACACGCTCAGGGTGCGTGACTGGCTGGGGCTATACATGGCCCCTCCCTGGACTGACCTGATACAACCGGCTTCCGCATGACTTCATACGCCGCCCCCGTTCAAAAATTCACTTTCTCCATTATCAAAGTGACTTTTATGATGCGTATATAAGACGACTGTAAAATCTGGTCAAACCGATTAAATAGATAGGTACTTCGCATAATCAGGTGACTGGTTGACGGACAGCACGAGTATGGAGAACTATTTAATGTATGACGCGTCGCATACTGACCGGCTGGCGCGGCGGATTCAAGAAAGCATTGGATGAGCGCAGAACAGAAGAACGAAATCTGGAAGATGTGGCGCGAGGGTGAGACGCTGAGTGCCATTGCACGCATGCTCGAGCGGCAGCCGAGTTCGGTTTATCGTGTTGCGAATAGGACCAGCGGCATTGCCCGGCTACCCGCACGATCTGCGGACGGGCTCGGACAACACCTACATTGCCACGCTGATGGAGCGGCACTCGCGCTATGCGATGCTGGTCAAGGTGGCACGCAAGGACACGGCAAGCGTGGTGTCTGCGCTGATAAAGCAGGTCAACAAACTGCCGGCAAAACTACTTCGGTCGTGACATGGGGCCGCGGCACCGAGATGGCGAGCCACAGGAACTTCTCGATTGCCACGGACGTGCAGGTGTATTTCTGTGATCCGCACAGCCCACGGCAGCGAGTCAGCAATGAGAACACGAATGGCCTTTTGCGACAGTACTCCCCGAAAGGCGTACCCGTGGACGGCTATTCTCAGACAGAGTTGAACAAGGTTGCCGCACGCCTGAATGGCCGCTCGCGTCAGACCTTGCAATTTACGAACCCGCCGAAAAACTGGCGGAAACTTTGGGTGTTGCATCAACCGGTTGAATCCATTGGCGCCGCCCCACACAGGGGCGACGCTAATAGACCACTATGATCTCAAGGAAAGGCCAACCTCACACCCAAAAAACCAGCCGCGTAAAAAAACCATCAAGTAGCAGCCGGACCTGCACGCCGCGCCTTCCTCGACTCCCACCTCACCCGAATCCGATCCATATAAAGATACACAACCGGCGTCGTATAAAGGGTAAGCATCTGACTGACAATCAACCCACCAACAATCGCAATCCCGAGCGGCGCGCGAAGCTCAGCGCCTTCACCGCGTCCAAAGGCAAGCGGCAGCGCCCCCAGCAACGCAGCAAAAGTCGTCATCATGATTGGCCGGAACCGCAGCAAACAGGCCTGATGGATCGCATCCCGCGACGACAAACCATGCCGTGACGCTTCAATTGCGAAATCCACCATCATGATCGCGTTCTTCTTCACGATACCGATCAGCAAAATCACGCCGATCAACGCGATGATGCTGAACTCCGTCTTGAACAGCAGCAACGCCAGCAACGCGCCCACACCCGCCGAAGGCAGCGTCGACAGAATCGTCAGCGGATGGATATAGCTCTCGTACAGCATCCCCAGCACGATATACACGGCGGCCAAAGCGGCCAGAATCAAAATCGGCTGGTCGGACATCGACTGCTGGAACGCCTGCGCCGTCCCCTGGAAACTGCCGTGGATAGTCCCCGGCATGCCGATCTGCGCCATCGTGTCGTAAATCGCCTGAGTCGCCGTCGACAGCGAAACGCCCGGCGGCAGATTGAACGAAATCGTCGAGGCCACGAACTGGCTCTGGTGATTCACGGAGAGCGGGGTACTGCCCGGTCCGAAGCTCGCGATCGCCGACAGCGGCACCATGGTTTCCTTCGCAGTCGACACCGCCGCGCCCGACGAAGCGCTCGACTTGCCGCTCGCCGCGATCGAATTGATCGCCTGGTTGCGCGCGGAGTCGGCGGCAATGCTCGCCGCGCTCGATGCGGTCGTGCCCGCCGTGCCGCCTGTCGTTGCGCTCGTGGACGAGGTCGTCGCGGCGGCGGTCGCCGCTGTCACCGTGCCCGCCGGCGCGTTGGTGGTCTGCGCGCCGCTCGCGCTGCCGCCCGACGTGCTGATGTAAATCTGCTTCAGCATGTCCGGACTCTGCCAGTACTTTGGCGCGACTTCCATCACAACGTGATACTGATTCAACGGGTTATAGATCGTCGACACCTGGCGTTGGCCGAACGCGTCGTACAAGGTGTTGTCGATCTGCGCCGGCTTGATGCCGAGGCGCGCGGCGGTAGCGCGGTCGATCGTCACCATCGCTTCGAGGCCGCCTTGCTGCTGGTCGGAATTCACATCCGCGAGTTCGGGGCGCGCCTGCAGCGCCTCAGTGAGTTTGGGTCCCCACAGGTACAAGTCGGGCGTCGAATCGGCCAGCAGCGTGAACTGGTACTGCGCATTCGATTGCCGGCCGCCGACGCGAATGTCTTGCACTGCCTGTAGAAAAGTCCGCGCGCCGGCGACGTCGCCGAGCGGCGCGCGCAGTTGCTGGATCACCTGATCTGCGGATGCCTTGCGCTCGGACTTCGACTTCAATGTCACGAACATGAAGCCGGAATTGGTCTGCCGCCCGCCGGTGAAACCGGCCACACTCTCCACCGCCGGATTCTTGCCGACGATCTCCATCATCTGCGCGAACTTGCCTTTCATGGACTGGAACGAGGTAGCCTGATCGGCCTGAATGCCGCCGATCAGCCGCCCCGTGTCCTGCTGCGGAAAGAAGCCCTTCGGCACGATGATGTACAGCCACACGTTCAGGCCGATGGTCAGCAGCAGAATCGTCACGATCAGGCGCGGATGCAGCAGCGCCCAGCCGAGCGTGCGCTCATAACCGCGCTGCATCGAAGCGAAGCCGCGTTCCAGCCAGCGGCCGAAACGTCCTTCTTCCTTCTGCTCGTGCGGCTCGCGCAGAAGGCGCGAGCACATCATCGGCGTGAGCGTGAGGGAGACGATCAGCGATACGCCGATCGCGAGCGAAAGCGTCAGCGCGAATTCGCGGAACAGGCGCCCGACAATGCCGCCCATCAGCAGAATCGGCAGGAACACGGCGACCAGCGAAATACTGATGGACAGCACGGTAAAGCCGACTTCGCGCGCGCCGAGAAAGGCCGCCTTCATGCGCGGCACGCCGTTCTCGATATGTCTCGAGATGTTCTCCAGCACCACGATCGCGTCGTCGACCACGAAGCCGGTCGCGATGGTCAAGGCCATCAGCGAGAGGTTGTCGATCGAGAAACCGAGCAGATACATCGCGCCGAACGTGCCGATGATGGAGATCGGCACGGCCACGCTCGGAATCAGCGTGGCGCGCCAGTTGCGCAGGAACAGAAACACCACCATCACCACCAGCGCGACCGCGACCACCAGCGTGCGCTCGGTGTCTTTCAGCGACGCGCGGATCGTGGTGGAGCGGTCGGCGGCCGGCGCGATGTCGACGTCCGCGGGCAGCGACGCGTGCAGTTGCGGCAGCATCGCCGTCACACGGTCGATGGTGTCGATGATGTTCGCGCCCGGCTGGCGATACAGAATCACCAGCACCGAACGCTTGCCATTGAAGAGGCCGAGGTTGCGCAGATCTTCGACCGAATCGACCACCTCGGCCACGTCGGAGAGCTTCACCGCCGCGCCGTTGCGATAGGCAATGACCAGGTCCCTGTATTGCGACGCCTTGCTGGCCTGGTCGTTGGTATAGATCTGCACGCGGTTCGGGCCGAATTCGATCGAGCCTTTCGGGCTGTTCGCGTTGGCCGCGGCGAGCGCCGCGCGCACGTCTTCGAGACCGATGCCGTAGTGCGAGAGCGCATTTGGCTCGAGTTCGACACGCACCGCCGGGTTGGCGGAGCCGCTCACATCCACTTCGCCGACGCCGTCCACCTGCGACAGAGACTGTTGCAGCACGGTGGCTGCGGAGTCGTACAACTGGCCGGCCGTGAGCGTTTTCGACGTGAGCGCCAGAATCAGGATCGGCGCATCGGCCGGATTGACCTTGTGGTACGTCGGATTGCTGCGCAAGCTTGCCGGCAAATCGGCGCGCGCCGCATTGATGGCGGCCTGCACGTCGCGCGCGGCGCCGTCGATGTCGCGGTTCAGGCCGAACTGCATGGTGATGCGCGTCGAGCCGACCGAGCTCGACGAGGTCATTTCGGTGACGTCGGCGATCGAGCCGAGATGCCGTTCAAGTGGACTGGCGACGCTGGTCGCCACGGTATCCGGACTCGCGCCCGGCAGCGTGGCCTGCACCGAAATGGTCGGGAAATCGACCTGTGGCAACGGCGCCACCGGCAACTTCGTGAACGCGAAAATACCGGCCAGCGCGATGCCGATCGCCAGCAGCGTGGTGGCGACCGGGCGGGAGATAAACGGACGCGACAGATTCATCGCTCAGTTCCCTGCATCGGTGACGGGCGGCGTAGGCTTGCCCCGATTGAATCGCTCACGCGCGCGACGGCCGAGCGAGTCGAACGCGAGGTAGATCACCGGCGTGGTGAACAGCGTCAGCAACTGGCTGACGATCAATCCGCCCGCAATCGCGATACCGAGCGGACGGCGCAATTCCGAACCGGCGCCGGTGCCGAGCATCAGCGGCAGCGCGCCGAGCAGGGCGGCGAGCGTGGTCATCAGAATCGGCCGGAAGCGCAGCAGACACGCCTGGTAAATCGCTTCGCGCGGCGGCTTGCCTTCCTCGCGCTCGGCATAGAGCGCGAAGTCGATCATCATGATCGCGTTCTTCTTCACGATACCGATCAGCAGCACGATACCGATGATGCCGATGATGTCGAGATCATGCCCGGTGATCAGCAGCGCCAGCAACGCGCCGACGCCGGCCGAGGGCAGCGTCGAGAGAATCGTGATCGGGTGGATGAAGCTCTCGTACAGCACGCCCAGCACGATGTACATCGTGACGATCGCCGCGAGAATCAGGAACAGCTCGTTCGACAGTGACGCCTGGAACGCCAGCGCCGCGCCCTGATAGCGGGTCTGGAACGACGCGGGCAAGCCGACGTCCTTCTCCGCCTGGTCGATCGCCTTGACCGCCGCGCCGAGCGACGAGCCCGGTGCGAGGTTGAACGACACGGTGGTGGCCGGGAACTGGCTCAGGTGTGTGACCAGCAGCGGCGCGGGCTTCTCGATGAAGCGCGCGATCGACGACAGCGGCACCTGGCCGCCCGTGGACGTGGAAGAGGGCAGATAGATCGACTTCAGCGATTCGGTGTAGTGCTGCATCTCCGGCTGCGCTTCCAGGATCACGCGATACTGGTTTGACTGCGTGAAGATGGTCGAGATGATGCGCTGGCCGAACGCGTCGTACAGCGCGCTATCCACGGTGGCCGGCGTGATGCCGTAACGCGACGCGGTGGCGCGGTCGATTTCGATGTAGACCGACTGGCCGTTGTCCTGCAGATCGGTGGCGACGTCGGCGAGTTCAGGCGACTGCCTCAATCGGTCGATCAGCTTCGGCACCCACGTGGTGAATTCGCTGATGTTCGGATCGGTCAGCATGAACTGATACTGCGTCGGACTCACGGTCGAGTCGATCGTCAGATCCTGCACAGGCTGCATGTACAGCGACGCGCCGGGAATGTGCGCCACGTCCCGCTGCAACTGGCGGATCACTTCACTCGCGGTGTTGCTGCGGTCGTCGCGCGGCTTCAGGTTGATCAGCATGCGGCCGCTGTTCAGCGTGATATTGCTGCCGTCCACGCCGATGAACGAGGTCAGGCTCTCCACATCCGGGTTCTTCAGGATCTGCGCGGCGAGTTCCTGCTGGCGCTCGGCCATCGACGCATACGACACGGACTGCGGCGCCTGTGTGATCGCCTGGATCACGCCGGTGTCCTGCACCGGAAAGAAGCCCTTCGGAATGAAGACGTACAGCACGCCGGTCAACACCAGCGTGAGCACCGCAACGACCAGCGTGGAGCGTTGCCGGTTCAGCACCCACGTAAGCGCGACCGCGTAACGCGCGATCACCCAGTCGATCGCGCGGTGCGCCTTGGCTTCGAAACGATGGCTCTCGTGCGGCGGCGTGTGGCGCAGCAGTTTGGCGCACATCATCGGCACGAGCGTGAGCGACACGACCGCCGAAATCACGATCGTCACGGCAAGCGTAATGGCGAATTCGTGGAACAGGCGGCCGACCACGTCGCCCATGAAGAGCAGCGGAATCAGCACGGCGATCAGCGACACCGTCAGCGAAATGATCGTGAAGCCGATCTGTTTCGAGCCCTTCAACGCGGCTTCGAGCGGCGCTTCGCCTTCCTCCACGTAACGCGCGATGTTCTCGATCATCACGATCGCGTCGTCCACCACGAAGCCGGTTGCGATGGTCAGCGCCATCAACGATAAGTTGTCGAGCGAAAAGCCGCACAGGTACATCACGGCGAGCGTGCCGATCAGCGACAGCGGCACCGAGAGACTCGGAATGATGGTCGCGTAGACGTTGGCGAGGAACAGGTACATGACCAGCACCACCAGCACGACCGACATGGCCAGTTCGAACTGCACGTCGCGCACGGAAGCGCGGATCGTGGTGGTGCGGTCGGTGACGATCTGCACCTCGAGCGCGGCGGGCAGCGCCTGCTGCAATTGCGGCAGCAGCTTCTTGATGCTGTCCACCACCTGGATCACGTTCGCGCCCGGCTGGCGCTGCACGTTCAGAATGATCGCGGGCGTGCCGTCGACCCACGCGCCGAGCTTGGTGTTCTCCGCACCCTGCACGATGGTGGCGACGTCGGTCAACATCACCGCGCGGCCGTTCTTGTACGCGACCACCGCGGTCTTGTACGCGTCGGCGTCGGTCAACTGGTCATTCGCGTTGATCGTGTAGTTGCGCGTGGGACCGTCGAAGTTGCCCTTCGGCGTGTTGACGTTCAGGTTCGAGATGGTGGTGCGCAAGTCGTCCAGATTCAGGCCGTACGCGGCGAGCGCGCGCGGGTTCGCCTGAATCCGCACGGCCGGACGCTGGCCGCCTGACAGGCTCACCAGACCCACGCCCGCCACCTGCGAGATTTTCTGCGCGAGACGCGTGTCGGCCAGATCCTGCACCTGGGTGAGCGGCAGCGTCTTCGAGGTGATCGCGAGCGTGATGATCGGCGCGTCGGCCGGATTGACCTTGGCGTAGATCGGCGGCGCGGGCAGGTCCGACGGCAGCAGGTTGCCGGCCGCGTTGATGGCGGCCTGGACTTCCTGCTCGGCGATGTCGAGCGGCAGGTCGAGGCTGAACTGCAGCGTGATGATCGACGAGCCGGCCGAACTTTGCGACGACATCTGATTGAGCGACGGCATCTGCCCGAACTGGCGCTCGAGCGGCGCGGTAACCGACGACGTCATCACGTCCGGGCTCGCGCCCGGATAGAAGGTCTGCACCTGGATGGTCGGATAGTCGACTTCGGGCAGCGCGGAGAGCGGCAAAAAGCGCAGCGCGACGAGACCGACCAGCATGATCGCCGCCATCAGCAGCGCGGTGCCGACGGGACGCAGAATAAAGGCGCGGGATGGATTCATGCGGTAAGTGCCGTGCCTTTATTGCGAGGCTTGCGCCGCGTGTTTGCCATGATGCGCGTGAGCGCCGGAGGCGCCCGACGCGGCGGCCGCGCCGCGGGCACCCGAGGCGCCGCGCGGCTTGTCGGCCGGAATCGTGATTTTCGCGCCTTCC
Source organism: Paraburkholderia sp. RL18-101-BIB-B (assembly GCF_046026985.1). Classification (NCBI taxonomy): domain Bacteria; kingdom Pseudomonadati; phylum Pseudomonadota; class Betaproteobacteria; order Burkholderiales; family Burkholderiaceae; genus Paraburkholderia; species Paraburkholderia sp. RL18-101-BIB-B. Next base: position 555,642 of record NZ_JARESV010000002.1, on the reverse strand, counting down.
TTGAGCCGGTCCGAACCGTCGATCACGACGCGCTCGCCCACGGTCAGGCCGGACTGGATGCTGGTGCGCTCGCCATCCACGGGGCCGACCTTGACCGGCCGCACGGTCACGGTGTTGTCCGCCTTCACGACGTACACGAACGGGCCCATCGAGCCGTTGAGCACGGCCGGTGTCGGCACGATCACGGCGTCCTTGATCGTATCGACCAGCAGGCGCGTGTTCACGAACTGATTCGGGAACAGCAGACTCTTGCTGTTCTGGAAGATCGCGCGCAGCTTGACCGTGCCGGTGGTGGTGTCGATCTGGTTGTCCAGTGTTTCGAGCATGCCGCCTTCGAGCGACGTGGTGTTGCTGCGGTCATACGCGGTGACCGAGAGCTTGGCGCCCGACTGGGTCTGCTGGATGATCTGCTGCAGATTGTCTTCGGAGGTGGTGAAGATCACGCTGATCGGCTGCAGCTGCGTAATCACGACGAGGCCGTTGGTCAAGCTCGGTGTCACGTAGTTGCCCGGATCGACCTGGCGCAGACCGACGCGTCCCGACACCGGCGCGGTGATGCGCGCATACACGAGGTCGAGCTTGAAGGTGTCGATATTGGCCTTGTCGGACTTCACCGTGCCTTCGTATTGCCGCACCAGCGAGGCTTGCGTATCCACTTGCTGGCTGGCGATGGAGTCCTGCGAGAGCAGCGTCTGATAGCGCTTCAGGTCGAGGCGGGCGGTTTGCAGCAGGGCCTCGTCGCGCGCGAGCGTGCCTTGCGCGTTGTCGAGCGAGATCTGATAGGGACGCGGGTCGATCTGGGCCAGCACGTCCCCCTTCTTGACCATCTGGCCCTCCTTGAAATACACGTCCTGCAACACGCCGCTCAACTGCGGCAGCACGGTGACGTTGGCGAGCGGCGTGACCGTGCCGAGCGCGGTGATCACCACCGGCATTTCGCCCTGCGTCGCGGCCGCCACGTGAACCGGCTGCGACATATTGGCCATGGCACCGCCGCGGCCCGCGCGCCCGGCCCGCGCGCCGCTCGCGTCGCTGGCGCCGGCCGCGCCGCTCGCGCCGCCGCCGGGACCGCCCCACGGATGCCAGCGCCACAGCACCACCCCGAGGATGACCAGCGCCGCGATGATCAACGCGATATTGCGGCCGCGGTGCCGCTTCACCATGCCTGGCGGCTGGTTCGGTGTGCCGGCGGGGCCGCCGCTGGAGGACGGTTGGGAAGCCGGAGGAACAGGGCGTGTGGTTTCCGAATGCTTTTGTTGTTCGTCCATCGGTTCGGTCAGGTGACTGGCTTGGATGTGAGCCGCTCGCGCGTTCGTGCCGTTTCGACAGTTCGGCGGACCGGCACGCGAATGGCATGACAGGCGGTTTCGACAACGGGTGCCCCGCGCTCGTTCAGCGCGATGCTACCCGAGGCGCGGGACAGAGATGTTAACGCAATGCGGCATCGAAACAGGCGGCCGGAACGTTATCAAAGGGGAAAACGGCAGGCCGGGCGTGCGTCCCGCGACAGGAAGGCATGATCCTACGTCGCGGGCTCTGTAACAGTCCACCCGCGTATTTTTCTTTTGATTACGAAGGTTACAGGATGCCTTGCAATAACCTTGGCCGCCGACCGGCGAAACCGCCGCCGGTTCAGGTATCCAGGCGGCGCCCCGGTGTGCCGCCGATTTCCAGCACGATTTTGGCGACGCACTCGAGCAGCGCCGGCGCCGCGCGCGAGATCAGCCAGTCGCGCGGGCACTGGTCGGCGGAGCCGCCGCAATTGACCGCATAGCGTTCGCCCGACGGTCCTGTGAAACCCAGCGCGATCGCGTTGAGTCCGTCGTACCATTCGCCCGTGGCAATCGCGAAGCCGCGCTCGATGGTTTCCTGTAACGCGCTCTCGAGCCGGCTGCTGACGTGGCCCCAGTCGTCGCCTTCAGCCGCCTGCAAGCCGATCAGCAATTTTTCCCGCTCCGGCGCTTCGAGCGCGGCCAGATAGGCGCGGCCGATGGCGGTGCGGCTCAGATTCATGCGCGAGCCGATCTCGAGGCGCGACACCAGCACCGCCGAACGCGGCCGGATCGCGTCGATCACCACCATATCGAGCCGGTCGCGCACGGCCAGATGCACGGACAGCGCCGTGCGTTCGGCGAGTTCGATCAGGAACGGCCGCGCGCGAGCGCGGATGTCGAAGTTGCGCAGAAAGCCGTTGCTCAGTTCCAGCACCGACGAGGTCAGCACGAAACGCTCGCTGTCGGGGAGGCGGAACAGGAAACCCGCGCTGACCAGCGTGGCGGTGATCCGCGACACGGTGGGCTTGGGTATGCCGGTGAGCTCGGTCAGTTCGCGGTTGCTGAGCGGCGCGTCGGCGGCGGCAATGGAGCGCAGCACGGTCAGGCCGCGCGCGAGGGCGGTCACTTCGTCGCCGGAGCCGTCTTTGTCTTTGACCGGGTCTGCGGCGGTTCGGGGGGGCGTGGGTCGGTTCATATGTTTTTCTGGAACTTTATTTCAATATTTTTCTTCGCAGCCTTGCTGGCACCGTCTCTCAAAGCGCCAGCGGCGGCCCCAAAATGGGGCATCAAAGTCATTTTTCATCAGAACATTCATTGTATCGGAATATTTTGCCGCAACGAATGGAGCCTCTTTAGATTTTGCTTGACTTAGTCAGCATAACCATAAAAAATGGAATCTCATTTCGAAAGACGGTTTCAGGTTCTGCATTTTGAAGTTTTCGAACCTGCCGTGGCCCGCACAATGTCTGTGTCGAGTGTCTTCTCATAGTCCACCGTAACAGTCCATGTCGCGCACCGTACAGGCGCCGCCTCGCAGGCCAAACTTTCGAATACCGTCTCTCAGGTTCTAGCACGGCCCTCGGAATGGCTAGAACTTTTTAAGGCGTCACGGCAACGTGACGCCTTTTTTTTCGGCTAATCAAGCACAACAAAGTTTGCTCCATACGGAAATGCCGGGATTTCCGCCCGCGACTTTCCCTCAGTCCTGGCTCTCCACAGACGCCGCCACGCGCACGGTCAACTGTGCATCAAGCTGTCGCAATCCAAGCCTGGCAACGATTTTCCTGGCCCCACGCTAGTTTTTCTACTCCGCTGCGCGAGTTCTTCTCATTTGTCCGACTTCGTTCCAAAAGCCATATTGCATCCATCGAGGACGCACAACGGTTCTCGTCACCTAACCCTCGAAGGAGAACGACATGAAGCTGCAAAACAAGGTTGCTTTTATCACCGGTGGCACCTCGGGCATTGGCATGGAAACCGCGAAGCTTTTCCAGGCTGAAGGCGCGAAAGTCATTGTCACGGGCACCAATCCGGGACGCCTTGAAGCTGCAGGAAAGGCTTTGGGCGACAATGCGCTCGTGCTCTCGGTCGACCTGCGCAAGCCCGCTGAAATCGAGCGTGCGGTCGAAGAGGTGCGTGCCAGATACGGTCGCATCGATGTCGTCTTCGCGAACGCCGGTGCTGGCACAGCCGCGCCGCTGGAATCCGTCACGCCGGAACAGATTGACGAGCAGTTTTCCCTGAATGTCAGTGGGCTCTTTTTCACGATTCAGAAGACCGTGCCTCTCATTCCGAAGGGAGGCAGCATCGTGGTGACAACGTCGTTTCTGAATGCTGTCGGCACACCGGGGCTGTCGATTCTGTCAGCGACAAAGGCAGCGATTCGCTCCCTCGTGCGCTCCCTCGGCGCTGAACTCGCGCCGCGCGGCATTCGGGTGAACGCTGTTAGCCCGGGCCCGATTGCGACTGCGTTCCACACCAAGCTCGGGCTGACCGACGCGCAATTGACGGAAACGGCGACTGCCATTCAGGCTCAGGTACCGCTGCAACGATTCGGCGAAGCTGTCGAAATCGCCAGGACGGCATTGTTCCTCGCGAGCGACGATTCGTCCTTCACGACGGGCGCAGAAATCGTGGTCGATGGAGGCTTAACGCAATTCTGATGTCATCAAAGCGCCAGACTGTGCGAGCCCTCGAAGCTGAAAACGGTGGTTACGAACTGGCGCTAACGCACACTTCCAGAAACGACGAAGCTTGGACTGTTTGCGTTCAGGAGCGCATGTTGATACGCCCACGATCGAGCGGTGATATCGCGCAACTTTAGTCCAAGCCACCGCAGTGTTGACGATAAATTGCAGCGCTGGGAAGATGGGTCAACCGGACTTGAGCCCATCAAGCAACATGCGTGCACCGAACAACCTGAATGCACTCCGTGCCTTTGAAGCAGTATCGCGTCATCTGAGCTATCCGTCGGCCGCCGAGGAGCTCAACGTTACGCCTGCTGCCGTTGGCCATTTGATACGCGGGCTCGAAGACACTCTCGACGTCGAGCTGTTTCATCGCGCGACGTCGGGGCCAACCCGGCTGACCCTGACCGACGCTGCACGGTCAGTCCTGCCAGCACTGCAGGCGGGATTTGACCTGTTGTCCGAAGCCGTTGAGCAATTGAAAGCGAGCAAATCGCGCATCGCTTTCACCGTGACGATACCCGGCGCATTCGCTGACAAGTGGTTGTTGAGACGCGTCGAGCGGTTTCAACAGAGGCATCCGTATTACGACCTTCGCATAGACACCAGCAACCGGCTTCTCGACTTCACCGCTGACAGGATCGATGTCGGCATTCGCTATGGCTCGGGCGTATGGCCAGGCCTGGTATCGACCTTTCTCATGCGAGACGAGTTCTTCCCGGTATGCAGTCCCGCGCTTCTAATGGGCAAACATCCGCTCAGGACGCCTGCCGACCTGGAGCATCATCTGCTCATTCACGATGTATCGATGCAAACATCCGGTGTCTTCCCGACATGGCGCTCCTGGTTGCAAAAAGCCGGCTGTCGCAACGAAGTCGATTGCAATCGCGGCATCCAGATTGACGACTCCGCGGCAGCACTCCAAACAGCGATTTCAGGGAACGGTATTGCGCTCGGCAGGACCACGCTGGTCGAACATGACCTCGAAGAGGGGCGGCTTGTGCGTCCATTCCAGGAATCACAAAGCTGCAAACTAGCGTACTACCTCGTCCACAAAAAAGAAGGCGAGAACTCTGCGCCAGTAGTCGCTTTCAAAGAATGGCTGATTTCAGAGGCAGGCGCCCGCTAGGGCTCACACGCGAACGCCTGTCTCAGGCTTCAGCGGATGGACGACGGGTGGCGCGCGAGCGCTTCCACCTTCATCGTCATATACGGAAACAGCGGCAGACCTGAGAGGATGGTGTGCAGTTCGTCGTGCGAGTCGACGTCGAAGACGCTGTAGTTCGCATACTCGCCCACAACGCGATGTAGTTGCTGCCACTTGCCTTGGCGCTGAAGCTCTTGTGAGTACGCCTTTTCTCGTGCCTTGATTTCGTCAGCCTGAGCCACGGGCATGTCGTGTGGCAGGTGTACATCCATTCTTACGAGATATAGCATGTGTTTCTCATTCGAAAAAGTAGGGGTCTCTCAGGTTCGCCAGCACAATAGTTGGAGTGGGTCGATATGCCCGGTGCCGGATTGACTGCGCTCAGCTATTTTTGTCGCGACGATAGAAAGCGAGCTTGTCCTCATCGATATGCAGGCCCAGGCCCGGCCCTTCCGGCAGGTGAAGGTCGAAGTCCTGATAATGGGGGCGAGCAGTGACGATGTCGTCTTTCAACAGGAGTGGTCCGAACAACTCCGTACCCCAGGCAAGTTGCGGGAGCGCGGCGAATCCGTGTGCCGATGCAATCGACCCGATGCTGCCTTCAAGCATCGTGCCGCCATAGAGGGACACGCCGGCTGCATCCGCAATGGCGGCCGTACGCATCATTCCGTAGATTCCGCCGGACTTCGCGATCTTCAGCGCAAAGACGTCCGCACATGCGCCGCGCACAAGTTCGAGGGCATCTTCCGGGCCTGTCACTGCCTCGTCGGCCATGATGGGCACGATGAAACGCGATGCAAGCCTGGCGAGTGCTCCGCGCTGCTCTCGCGGAGTCGGTTGCTCGATGAGGTCAATGCCAGCAGCTTCAAGCGCTTCGATTCCCAATGCGGCGTCAGCCTCGTTCCAGGCCTGATTTACGTCGACGGTGACTTTGGCGCGGTCGCCGAGCGCAGCTTTGATTTTCGATACATGCGCTACGTCATCGCGAACGCTACGCCGGCCAATCTTCAGCTTGAAAGTATTGTGGCGACGTTCGGCGAGCAGTGTTTCCGCTTCATCGATGTCGCGTTGGGTGTCGCCACTTGCGAGCGTCCACAGGACCGGAAGCGTCTTTCGCACAGCGCCGCCAAGAAGCGTTGAAACCGGAACGCCCAGGCGCTTGCCCTGAGCGTCCAGCAAAGCCGTCTCGATTGCGCACTTGGCAAACCGGTTCCCGCGAGCAACCTTGTTCAGCTTGAGCATTGCGTCGTTGATGTTGGTCGCGTCTTGCCCAACGATCGCAGGTGCAAGATAAGTGTCGATGGTCAGCTTGATGCCTTCGGGGCTTTCGTCGCCGTACGACAGACCGCCAATCGTAGTCGCTTCGCCAAGGCCCTCGATGCCATCGCTCGAGCGCAGACGGACGATCACTAAGGTTTGCTGCTGCATCGTCGCCATGGCTAGTTGATGCGCGCGAATGGTTGGGAGGTCAACCAGAATCGCTTCGACGGAGATGATTTGGGCGTTCATACCTGGAATGTTGGAGTTAAGGGGTTGATGAAGTATTGCGTGCCCAATAAGCCCCTGTCCAACACCGTCGACGTCTAGCCCCATACCTCATGGGTATAGAAAATATCACCGCCCAAAATCGTTGGGAGGTGCATGGGGTATCTTTTCCTCCTCGTACAGCCGATAGATGAGTTCGAGCATTTCCCGAATGTCCCGCGACTCGTCTAGTGCGCGCATGCTCATGATGATTGGCGAAACCAGAGTAGGGTCGTCCAGTTCCTTGTAACTCACATCGTCTCGCTTCAGGCCGTACACACTACTCGGGACGACAGAAATTCCTTCCCCCGCTGCTACGAGGCCCAGCGCGATCTGCAACTCTCGTACTTCATATATCCGGCGAGGCTTGAGACCGCGGTCTTCGAATGCCGACAGCACCTGGTCTGCATAACTAGGGCGCGGCGTCTTAGGAAAAATAATCAGGGTCTCGTTGACCAGGTCGCTGAGAGCGAGGACGGGCTTGGCCAGCGAGAGCGGATGGCCCTCTGGGAATGCAACGATCATCTTCTCCTCGCGAAGAATCACCCGACGGATGTTCGCGTCCTCATGCCGAATGCGACCGAACCCGACATCGATCTGACCGTCCTTCAGCGCTCGAATCTGGTCCATCGTCGACATCTCGTGGAGGCTGAGTTCGACTGTCGTGTTCTCATCGCGGAAGCGCCGGATGATTTTGGGCAGCATGCCGTACAACGTCGAGCCCACGAAACCGACAGAGAGACTGCGCTCGATGTTGCCTACGCGCCGCGTCATGGATTCGAGTTCCGACGTTTGAGCCAGCAACTGGACGGCATGAGCGTAGAAGAACTTACCCGTCTCGGTGAGCTTCAACGGGCGCGAGTCGCGCTGGAATAGCTGCACCTCAAGAATCTCTTCAAGCTGCTGTATCTGACGGCTCAAAGGCGGCTGGGCCATGTTCAGTCGCTGTGCCGCGCGCGTGAAATTGCGTTCCTCGGCTACGGCGACGAAATAGCGAAGATGCCGCAGTTCCATTTCAATACCTCGTGGATATAGACCGATACTAAATCAGTGTTGGACGAGGCCTTCTGACGTCCATTATTCTGCATTCACACTCTGTTTCAGCACCCATTATACCTCTCAGGCATATTCGAACGGGCGCTAAACCAAGGGTTTACCCCATCAGAAAATAGAGATTCAGGAGCAGACATGAGCGTCAAAGTGTTCGATACGAAGGAAGTGCAAGACCTGCTGAAGGCTGCGGCTAACGTGGGTAGCCAGGACGGCAATGCTCGCGCAAAGCAGATCGTCGATCGCCTTTTGGGCGACCTGTTCAAGGCGATCGACGACCTCGACATGACGCCCGATGAAATCTGGGCTGGCGTCCACTACTTCAACAAGCTCGGCCAGGACGGCGAAGCTGCGCTGCTTGCTGCTGGTCTCGGTCTGGAGAAATATCTCGACATCCGCATGGATGCCGAAGACAAGGCGGCTGAAATCACCGGCGGCACGCCGCGCACCATCGAAGGTCCGCTCTATGTCGCCGGCGTGCCCGTGCGCGATGGCGTTTCGAAGATCGATATCAACCCGGACGAGGATGCCGGCCCGTTGGTCATCCGCGGCACGGTAACCGGTCCAGATGGCAAGCCGGTTGCAGGGGCGCTGGTCGAATGCTGGCACGCCAACTCGAAGGGCTTCTATTCGCACTTCGACCCGACTGGCGCGCAGAGCGAGTTCAATCTTCGCGGCGCGGTCAGCACCGATGTCGATGGCAAGTACGAGTTCCGTACGCTCATGCCGGTCGGCTATGGCTGTCCGCCGCATGGTGCGACTCAACAGTTGTTGAATGTGCTTGCCCGCCATGGCAACCGTCCGGCACACGTGCACTTCTTCGTCACCACCGACAAGTACCGCAAGCTGACGACGCAAATCAACATCGAGGGCGACCCGTTGATTTGGGACGACTTTGCCTACGCCACCCGCGAGGATCTGATTCCCCGTGTGGTCGAAAAGACCGGCGGCACTGCGCTGGGAATGAAGGCCGACGCGTATAAGGAAATCGAGTTCGACATCGAGTTGACTCCGCTGATTCAGGGCAAGGATAACCAGGTCGTCCATCGCCTGCGTGCATCTGCTACCGCCTGACCGCTAAACGCGGCCGCTGCGTCGTACCCCTGCTGCCGCTCAATCCTTCGCAAGAATCTTTCGACACCGATGCGCGTGCCCCATAACCTGGAGCACGCGTAGGAGAGCACTCATGTCTGCAATTATCGACAAAGCCTCGCAACTTGATGAACTGCTGCACACGGCCGTTCAGGACGACAAGCAAAACGGTGTATTCCGTTGCCGCCGCGACATCTTCACGAACACGGATCTGTTCGAGCTCGAAATGAAGCACATTTTCGAGAGCAACTGGGTCTACCTCGCGCATGAAAGCCAGATTCCCGACAACAACGACTACTACACCACCTGGATTGGCCGCCAGCCTATCGTGATCACTCGCGACAAAAGCGGTGAACTGCATGCGGTCATCAATGCCTGCGCGCACAAGGGCGCGATGCTGTGCCGTAAAAAGCACGGCAACAAAGGCACTTTCACGTGTCCTTTCCACGGCTGGAGCTTCGCCAACACCGGCAAGCTGCTGAAAGTGAAAGACGTGAAGACCACCGAATACCCGGTGCAATTCAATACCAACGGCTCGCATGACCTGAAGAAGGTCGCACGCTTCCAGAGTTATCGCGGCTTCCTGTTCGGCAGCCTCAACGCGGACGCGATTGCACTGGAGGACTACCTCGGCGAGACCAAGGTCATCATCGACCAGATCGTCGACCAGGCCCCGGACGGGCTGGAAGTGTTGCGCGGCAATTCATCGTACATCTACGACGGTAACTGGAAGATGCAGATGGAGAACGGCTGCGACGGCTACCACGTCAGCACCGTGCACTGGAACTACGCTGCGACGATGGACCGGCGCAAGGTCGAGGGCACCAAGGCCGTGGATGCGAACAGCTGGAGCAAGTCGGTAGCCGGCGTGTACGGCTTCGACCACGGCCACATCCTGCTGTGGACCAAGACGATGAACCCGGAAGTGCGACCGGTCTATCAATACCGCGACGAAATCAAGGCACGCGTGGGCGAGGTGAAGGCGGACTTCATCGTCAACCAGACCCGCAATCTTTGTCTGTACCCGAACGTGTTCCTGATGGACCAGTTCAGCACGCAGATTCGCGTCGTGCGTCCAATCAGCGTGGACAAGACCGAAGTCAGCATCTTCTGTTTCGCTCCGAAGGGCGAGAGCGCCGCCGACCGGGCTACCCGCATCCGCCAGTACGAAGACTTCTTTAACGTCTCGGGTATGGGCACCGCGGATGATCTCGAAGAGTTTCGCGCCTGCCAGGCTGGCTATGCCGGCACCACTGCGTTGTGGAACGACCTTTCGCGCGGAGCGCCGTTGTGGGTCGAAGGTCCCGACGCAAATGCGAAAAGTATGGGCCTGAAGCCGCGCATCTCAGGCGAGCGCAGCGAAGACGAAGGCCTGTTTGTGTGTCAACACGAATACTGGGTGCACCAGATGCGCGACGCACTCAAAAAGGAACACGGGGAGGCCCTGGCATGAGCTTCGACTACCAGAAAATTTGCGCTGTACTGTTCCGCGAAGCGCGTCTGCTCGACGACCGAACATGGGACGGGTGGCTTGCCTGCTATACCGAGGACGTTACTTACTGGATGCCGGCGTGGGACGACGACGATCGGCTCACCGACGACCACGAGAGTCAGATCTCGCTGATGTACTACCCGGACCGTGGCGGCCTCGAAGACCGTGTGTTCCGCATCAAGACCGAACGCAGTAGTGCCTCGATGCCTGAACCGCGAACCAGTCACAACGTCACCAATGTGGAAGTGCTGGCCGAGCGCGAGAGCGAAGTGGACGTGCGCTACAACTTCAACACGCTCAGCCACCGTTACAAAACCACCGACCAGTTTTTCGGCACGATGTTCGTCACTCTGCGCAAAGTCAACGATGAACTGTTGATTTGCTATAAGCGCATCGTGTTGAAGGACGACTACATCCGCCAGGTGCTCGACGTCTATCACGTTTGAGTGCAAACATCCGCGGAAATGAGAAGTACAGGAGGCAAGATGTCCAGCTACAACATTGCACTGAATTTTGAAGACGGCGTGACCCGCTTCGTGACATGCAAGGCGGGCGAGAAGGTACTCGATGCCGCCTTTCGCGCAAAAATCAACCTGCCGATGGATTGCTCCGACGGCGTGTGCGGTACCTGCAAGTGCCGAGCCGAGAGCGGCAGCTACGACCTGGGCGACGATTACATCGAGGATGCGCTGACCGAGGATGAGAAGGACGGCGGTCTCGTACTCACCTGCCAGATGGTGCCGGAAAGCGATTGTGTCATTGCGGTGCCGGCATCTTCCACTGCATGCAAGACTGAGCAAAGCAAGTTCGCCGCGACCGTATCGAAGGTCGAAGCGCACAACGATGCGGCCATCGTGCTCGAACTGGATGTGTCGGCGAGCGTGCCGGTATTCCTGCCGGGCCAGTACGTCAACATTGACGTTCCTGGCAGCGGTCAGCACCGTTCATATTCTTTTTCGTCCGCACCGGGCGAATCGAAAATCAGTTTTCTGATCAAGAAGATTTCCGGCGGCGTGATGAGCACGTGGCTCGAATCCGCACAGGCAGGCAACAAGGTGGAATTGACCGGACCACTCGGCAGCTTCTATCTGCGCGCTGTTGAGCGGCCGTTGCTGTTCCTCGCCGGCGGTACGGGCCTGGCGCCGTTCCTGTCGATGCTTGAAGTGCTGGCTCGTGCGAATTCGCAGCAAAAAGTTCATCTGATTTACGGCGTAACGCGCGACCTCGACCTCGTGCAGGTCGATGCAATCGAAGCCTATGTGGCGAAGTTGCCGAATTTCACTTACAGCACCGTCGTGGCCGACACGGATTCGACTCATCCTCGCAAGGGGTGGGTAACGCAGCACATGCCGGCGGAGGCCGTCAACGATGGTGACGTGGACGTGTACCTGTGCGGGCCGCCGCCGATGGTCGATGCGGTGCGTAAGCATTTCGACGACAACGGTGTGAAGCCCAACAGCTTCCACTACGAGAAGTTCACACCTAACGCAGCGCCGAGGACGGCATGAGCACGCAACGATTCGCTGGCAAGGTCATGGTGGTCACCGGCGCCGCGCAGGGCATCGGGCGCGCGGTAGCGCTTCGCGCAGCCGCCGAAGGCGGCAGGGTGCTGTTCGTAGACCGCGCCGACTTCGTGTCGGAAGTCGCCGCCGAAGCGCACGGTGCGGACACAGCGGGGTTTGTCGCCGACCTCGAGACGTACGATGGCGCTGCGTCGGCGATGGCCTTCGCCGCGCGCACTTTTGGCGGCATCGACATTCTGGTCAATGGGGTGGGTGGCGCGATTCGCATGCGTCCCTTCGCCGAGTTCGAGCCTGCACAGATCGATGCGGAAATCCGTCGCTCTCTCATGCCGACGCTGTACGCCTGCCATGCAGTCTTGCCGTACCTGCTCAAGCGCGGAGGCGGGACTATCGTGAACGTGTCCTCGAATGCCACTCGCGGCATTCGCCGCGTTCCATATTCGGCGGCGAAGGGCGGTGTCAACGCGATTACGCAGTCGCTGGCGATGGAATACGCAGAGCACAACATCCGCGTGGTCGCCACCGCGCCGGGTGGGACCGATGCGCCGCCGCGACGCGTGCCGCGTAACTCTGTCGGTGATAGCGAGCAGGAAAAAGTCTGGATGGGTGAAGCGGTGAAGCAGGTCACTGAATCGACTTTCTTCAAACGCTACGGCAGCATCGACGAGCAGGCGGCGCCGATTCTGTTCCTCGCTTCGGACGAGGCAGGTTATATCACTGGCACTGTATTGCCGGTAGCCGGCGGTGACACGGGCTGATTCGTAACGCTGGAAGACCGGTGGCACGAAGAAACTCTCCACGCTATGCACCGGCGTGGGCAACCTATTGAGCTTTCCTCTTTCGTAGGAGACGTATGCATGAGCAAACGCGAAGCCATCATCCCTGCGGGGATGGAAGCGGTGTACGAGAAGATTCATTACGCTCCTGCGGTGAAGGTCGGCAACACGATTTACGTGTCCGGCCAGATTGGTCGAGATACGGCCATGCAACTGGTCGAAGGCCGCGAAGCGCAGATAGTCCGGGCATTCGAAAACCTCAAGCTGGTTCTGGCGGCTGCGGGTGCATCATTGAGCGATGTGGTTGACGTGACCACGTACCACACTGACATGCGCGACCTACCATTGTTCATGAAGGTGCGCGACCAATACCTGACTACGCATCCATTGCCGGCCTGGACGGCGGTCGGCGCGCACATGCTTGGCGGTGCGGCGGGTTACATTGTTGAGATCAAGGCGGTCGCTGTATTGCCTGATTAACTTTTGAAAAACCGACTAACGCTGACGGCGGATGGATGCTCGGCGCGGCCCGGTGACTGTCGAATGTCACACTTCGCTCAGCGTTCGTGTCATCGTGTCGCAGAACCATTGCTGAGCCGTTCGGACCGCTACCTCCACCGAATATCTGAATGACGCGATTAGGCCCCCGATCGCCTGGGGACATTTCGACTACGACTTGAACTCGACAGTTCGCTTGGCGCGCTCGTCGACGGACAGCGAGAACACGTCGGGCCGCGAGTAATGGCCCACCACGTCGAAGTCATATCGTGCGCGGACGAGCTCATCGGTGTCGATTTCAGCGACCACCAATCCGGTCTCGCCGCGGAGCGGACCTGCCAGAACTTCGCCCAAAGGGCCCACGATGAGGCTGCCACCGTTGATGAGCGGCCGGTTTTCATCCCACCCCGGCACTTCTATGCCGAGTTGTGCTGGCGAAGGTTGTACCTGACATGCGCTGATAACGAAGCACCTACCTTCGTGAGCGATATGCCGCATCGAGCACTGCCAGATGTCCCGCTCGTCCACCGTTGGCGCACACCAAACCTGCACACCCTTTGCATACATGGCCGTGCGCAGGAGCGGCATGTGATTTTCCCAGCAGATTGCCGTGCCCGCCACGCCGGCTTCGGTCTTCACGGCAGGCAAGGTCGAGCCGTCGCCTTGTCCCCAGATGAGTCGCTCCGTGCCCGTCGGCATCAGCTTGCGGTGTTTTGCCACCAGCCCGTCGTCTGGGTTGAAGAACAACGCCGTGCAGTAGAGGGTATTGCCCGCTCGTTCGATAACACCGATGACGATTGAAGCGCCGCACCTAGCCGAGAGGTCAGCGAGCGCTTGGGTTTCCTCGCCCGGCACGTCAATGGCGTTGTCGTAGTACCGCGCGAAAGCCTCGCGACCTTCCGGCAACCGGTAGCCAAGACGGGTGCCGAAAATTTCGCCCTTAGGGTAGCCGCCCAGCAACGCCTCAGGCATGACCACGAGCTTGGCGCCGGAGGCGCGAATCTGCTCTTCGAAAGAGAGGATGTGCTGCAGGGTCTGGGTTTTCCCTGCTGCAGAGGAACCGATTTGCAGCGCGGCGACTGTTGACTTGGACATGGCGTTTTCCTCGAGGAACGTTTGAGCCTGCATCTTTACCCGGATGTAAAATCGTGTGAATGCATATCGCCACTATTTGATATGAACAAGATTGATATCGATGCCGTCGACCTGAATCTCTTCAAGGTCTTTGAAGCTTTGTTCGAGGAAGGCGGAGCAAGCCGAGCTGCCATTCGGCTCAATCTGACCCAATCCGCGGTGAGCGCGGCGCTCGGACGGCTGCGCGAAGTGTTTTCCGACACCCTGTTCGTACGCACCGGACGAGGTCTTGCGCCGACATCGCGTGCAAAAGAGTTGAAACCACTGGTGAGCGAAGCGCTCGGCAAATGCCGTCAGACCGTCGCTATCGCCTGGCCCGATGCAACCTCGTTTCACGGCCGCTCGGTGTCGGTTGGGCTGTCCGATGACTTTGAGATTGCCGTGGGACGAGAGTTGATTGAACGCCTCGCGCAGAGCGCGCCGGGACTAAGGCTCATATTCCGGCAAACCCATAGTCAGATTGCCGGCGACGCGCTGGCAAATCGCGAAATGGACCTCGCATTGTTTGCGGGTGCATCGTCCGGCCGAGGGCTCAACCATTGGGTTGTGGGTGAAGGCGATTACGCATGTCTGCTGGATGAGAAGCGCCGCGCGGCGTCTACTTTGACGCTTGATGAATACGTGTCTCGCGGACACATTCTCGTCTCTTCGGGCGGGGTAGTGGGGATAGTGGATGAGGGGCTGTCGGCACTCGGTCGACGGCGTAACGTCATAGCCTCAACAACACATTTTGCTTCCTTGCCGCATCTGCTGAAGGGCTCGCGTGCAGTCGCGACCATTCCGAGGCATGCAGCGCTGGCGATTTCCAGACTGACCGGGCTGATGCTTATCGAGTGCCCTGTAAAACTCCCGATTTACCCCATCGTACTTGCATGGCGGAGCAGCTCGATGCGCGATTCCGCGGTGGTCAAGGTCCAGTCCGCGATTCAGGAAAGCTTTCCTCTCATCGTCTGATGGCAAGACGCGGTCAGAGTATTCGTCGAAGCCCGCGTCCTGGTTCCATCGGCATAAGCGCATCCGTCGGGCTAACGTGACTCGTGAGACGACGCCTCCTCGGGGCTCTCATAAATGTACGTGGCGACACTGCGCCGCTGCAGCGCGTCCCCCAATTTCATTCGAAGGAAGCTGCTTGTCGTGTATCGAGTCACGTCCGAGTAATATCGGGCGACCAGGCCAGTCACCATTTCGGAATAGGCATCGATGACTTCGGGCGCTATCGAGAAATTGTCGTAGTTGACGATTGCGTGAGGCCGGACCTTGAGGCCCGACACCGCCCGTTCGACCTCGGCTCTGACTGCTTCAACGTCGTCAACAGTCGTGACCTTGTGGCCTTCGAAGTTGATAAACAACATGTTTTTATCGGCGTCGTAGCTGAATCGCTCACTGAGTGTCAGCCTCAACAGCATTGCTCGCAAGCCCATAGGCTTATTGTCGAAAATGCGGGCGTCCATCAGGCGCGGCGGCGATTTGATGACAGGAGCGAAGCCCATCTGGGAAACGATGTCTCGCTGGAGATCGATCCCCGGTGCGATCTCGACGAGTTCGAGTCCGTCAGGCGTCAGGGTAAAGACGCAGCGCTCCGTAATGTAGAGCACGGGTTGCTGCCGTTCGTTGGCGTAGCGACCGCCGAAGGTGCGATGTTCCACTGCGTCCACGAATTTTTGACTGACGCCATCCTGAAGAATTTGCAGGCGCCCATCTTTGATATTCACTTCCAGCTTGCCGGCGTTGAACGTTCCGACAAACACAACCCTCTTCGCCGCCTGCGAGATGTTGATAAACCCACCCGCGCCCGCCAGCTTTGGCCCGAACTTGCTCACGTTGAGGTTGCCTTCCCGGTCGACTTGCGCGAGCCCGAGAAATGCAATGTCCAGGCCACCGCCGTCGTAAAAGTCGAACTGGTAGGGCTGGTCGATGATGGCGTCGGTATTGGTCGCGGCGCCGAAATTCAAGCCCCCGGCAGGGATACCCCCGATGACGCCCGGCTCGGTTGTCATCGTGAAGAGGTCGCAGACATTTTCTTCGTTCGCGACGCTGGCAATCCCTTCCGGCATGCCAATCCCAAGGTTGACGACGCTATTGGCCATCAGCTCGAACGAAGCGCGCCGTGCAATGACTTTCCGCTCAGTCAATGCCATGGTCGGAATCGAACTTGTCGCAATGCGAAGCTCGCTCGCAAAGCCGGGGCTGTACGACTCGGCGAAGGTTTGCCAGTGGTTTTCCTGTTTTGCGACCACCACGCAATCGACCAGAATCCCGGGTATCTTGACCTGTCGTGGATTCAAAGTCCCTGACTCGGCAATGCGCTCGACCTGAACGATCACGATGCCACCCGAGTTGCGTGCGGCCATTGCGATGGCAAGCGACTCGAGGGTCAGCGCTTCCTTTTCCATCGTCACATTACCGTTTGCATCGGCAGTGGTACCACGCACGATGGCTACGTCGACCGGAAATGTTTTGTACAGAAGGCAGTCAGCGCCGTTGACCGATATCAGGCTAACCAGGTCCTCGGTCGTGCGGGCGTTGAGCTTGCCGCCGCCGTTGCGCGGGTCGACGAACGTATCGAGTCCGACTGTGGACAAGTGACCTGGCCGATGCGCGGCGATGTCCCGAAACAGCTGGGAGATAACGCCTTGCGGGAGGTTATAGGCTTCGATGAGGCCTTCAACGGCCAGACGTTGAAGGCCCGGAACGAGTCCCCAATGACCACCAATTACCCGCCGAACCAGACCTTCGTGAGCCAGGTGATTCAGGCCCTTGCGGGCGCCGTCGCCCTGACCGCCCGCGTAGACTAGCGTCAGATTTCGGGGCGCGTCGCTATCCTCAGCCGTTGAGTCGAGGAACAACTGTTCAAGTGCGACGGCGATTTCTTCCGCAAAGCCAATGCCGACGAAGCCGCCCGTTGCCACCGTGTTGCCCGGACGAATCAGCCTGACGGCCTGCTGGGCACTGACGATTTTGCCTCGCTCGACGCTGTTCGCAGTGGCGAGAAACGGGTGTTGAAAGCCTGCGCTCATGATGTCTCCAAACCGCACCGTGGAGCCCGGCTCCGGCGCTATGTAGTTATTCGGACCTGCTGCAACTCGACTACGGGTTCTATGCGTTGGGTAGTGTGAAGGAGATTCATCGCCGGTGGGGAGCCGGCTTCGGGAATGAATTTGTGGCTCAATCGTAAGGGTACACGCCTCGCGCCGTCTATTTCGAACGTTGACGGAGGTACTGCGCGATGTACGCGTTAATCGTTGCCATCAAAGTCATCGATATCAAATGTAGCGTTTATGGAGCCAGCCGAAGCACTGGCAGATTACAGAAGCGGCAGACGCTGGCACGCGGCGCAGCACAGAACGGGTGCCGCGTTGTTCATTTTCGTGCATCCGACCCGCGCAACTGCCCCGACCAGAACCAATAGCAGGTGCAAAATGAGCAAAAGACCGGCTATCGGTCGTTTGCTCATCCGGCATGCAACTTGCCTCTCAATATGCGGTGTCGTCAGTAACCCTAGTTTTCGCCGCCGGCTCGACGGGTTGATGCAAACGTCCGGGCCATGTTCGTTTTCTTCGGGAGAGCTAGCACACGAGCATCCACTTTAGGCAATCGGAAACCGCAGGAGGGCTTTATGTTTCGATCCACGCCAGTAGTTGCCAGCAAAACTGTCGGCGGCGAAAAGATTCACGCTGAATTCCTCTGCGATACGGGACGACTGCGAATTATCGGCGGCGTAACAGTGCGGGCAGAATGGTTTCCGCCGCATTCCTGGTTCGCCATTGCATCTGTTGCGGGATATAGCCGTTGGGGCACGCGGCCGGACGAGACGGACTTGCTGCGGCTCATCGAGAACTTCATGCGGTTACCAGGGCGGTCAGCTCTATGAGCAGACGGGCCGCAGACTTCCGTACCTGACGTAGCGAGCGCTTGCGAACCTGTTGCCGGGCGCGCAGACCATGAGTCTTCTGGCGCCGGCAAACTTTCAAGCAGTTACTGCCCAGTTTTTTTAGACATACTGCTGTCGTCGGGCGTCATGCCGGGCATATCTCTATGAGCCGTGTCCGCGCTCTTGCTCATGTCGCCAGGAACCCGATTCCAGGGGCTCGAGATGGGTTCGCTGTGATACGTCATCCCTGCGGTTGCGGCACCGTGAGCGCCGCCGCTGCCATTTCCACCATTGCCATTCCCGCCGGCCTGCGCAAGCGTCGCGGCGCACGCGCAGAGTGACGCGACAGCGACACGCGCGAACAGAACTTTTGTCGTCAACTTTTCCATGGTATTTCTCCTTTGATGCAGGCGCGTGCGTCAGCCACGCCAAAGTCTCGTAAGCCGCTAAACGCTGACTGGTTGCGCAGCGGCATATCGCAAGCAGCCACTCCAATGCAAACAGGGCAGACATTTGCTGCGCCCAGATGCGAGGCATGCGAGTGAGTCGGAGCCCGGCACCGAAAATGACGGCGTTACGCTGAATTCCAGCGTCTGACGCTGAGCGCTTCTCTTATTACTTCGGCATCAGAACCTTGTCTACGACCATGATGACGCCGTTGCTCTGGGTGACGTCATAGGTGGAAATGTCGGCAGTGTGGCCACTGGCATCCATTACTACGATGTTGTGCGGACCGTTCTCCGTGAATGTCAGTTCTTCTCCATTGACTGTCTTCAGTTCCGCCTTGCCGCCGCCCGCCTTGATGGCCTGGTCGAGCTTGCGGAAGTCATAGCGCCCCGGAATGACGTGGTACGTCAGGATGCTGGTCAGCGTCGTCTTGTTTTCAGGCTTGACGAGCGTATCGACCGTACCGGCGGGCAACGCAGCAAAGGCCTCGTTCGTCGGTGCAAACACCGTGAACGGGCCCGCACTCTTTAACGTCTCGACGAGACCTGCGGCTTTGACCGCGGCAACGAGCGTGGTGTGGTCGGCCGAGTTGACCGCGTTGTCTACGATGTCTTTGCTCGGGTACATGGCCTGACCGCCGACCATGACCGTGTCACTGGCTGCAAAGGCGCCTGATACCGCGGCAGACAGCGCGATAGCGACGAATATAGTCTTGTATTTCATGGTGTACTCCTCCAGAGTCGCCACGCGTAATTGCGTGGGTCTGACCGCATATACGGGGAATACTCGCGACTGGATTCGAAAACGGGATCTCGCGACGACGCAGCCTGATGTGTCCCAGCCTTGATGCTGTCGGGAGGTCGGGCGCTGTTACTTCAACAAATCACGTCCAGTTGCAATCGGGGCGCGTCGCACCCGGAGCGTCCACGCGAGCCGAGTCGCATCATTGAATGGGCAACGCGATGCATTGTCACAATCAGTTGATATACAGGACGGGCGATCCGCGAAGGAGATTGATTTGAGCGTCCGAAAGTCAGCGTTACACGTCGAGAGCGCAACGAAACATCCATTTGAGAGCTGCTTCGTCGACCTTGGTGGGCACTCCGCGGAGCGAGCCCTCACTGTGCTCACTGCAGCGGGGCATGCTGCTCAACGTGAAATGAATGCCTTTGATTGGATTACAAGCGCACTTCCGGGTGCGACTCTCAAACCAGCTTTGGCATTCGGCACGGTGGGCGAACTGTATCGGTCATACACGAGACCTGCTGAGCTGGGACGCTTGAAATTAGTGCTGCGCTCCTGACCGCTGTCTGGCATCGAGGTCGCGGTAGCTCGCACGGACTGAGCGGTGCATGTCGCCGGTTTCTCGCTTGTTTTGTGGCTGACGGTTCAATCCATGGCTGCGACACGCTTCACATAAGCGTCAATTTGCATGTCAATTAGCGGTGTCACAGTCACTGCGACGGCTACGTCATCCGACGCAGGCAGTAACCCGGCAAATGCTGCGATGCCGGTCCCGCAGACCACCGCAACAGCGATAGAAGCGACGGCGACAAGTGAAGACGCACGCGCTGGAATGGAATTAGCGAAACCCTGCAAGCAGCTCATCATGGCAATCTCCCGTTGAGGCAGCCATAGTTGCAACGACCGTGCCGACGGAGATAGAAGTTTTCGGGCTGCCAATCCAGCCGGGCTGCCCGCCTTGTTGATGCCCGGCGTGAGCGTGCGAGCGGACGACTCGATGTTGGGTTCAGACAAACATTTCAGCTTATATGCCGTCTCCAAAGCCAACACTTCCGCGAAGCGGGCTAGGTTAGGTCAGTAATCGCCATTCATGCAGCGCGGAAGTACGATTTCGGGGACGTATGCAGGTCGGGTAGGGAAGAAAGGTTCGCTACGAGCGACCTGTGCACGCATTTCGAATGCGCTGGAGTTGTGCGGAGACAGTCACTCGTGCGCTCTAGCGTCGCCACCCCGGATGCCCGTAGTAGCCACGTCCATAATAACCACGTCCATAGTACCCACGGCCGTAGTACCCATGGCCGTAGTAACCGCGGCCGTAATAGCCTCGATATCCGCCGTACCAATAGGGATAACGATAGTACCCGGGCCAGGGGCGCGGTCCAAATATCACCGGCGGACCGTAGATGACGGGCGGCGGCGCATAGATAACCGGCGGACCGGCATACACGGGGCCCGCCACACCAATGCCGACGCCCACAGACACACCGCCCGCCTGCGCGAAGCCGGCCGCACCCGCGCCTAGCCCGACAGCGACCAGAAAACGAACGAACCTGTTCATTTGCGTTCTCCTCGCCTCGCGGCCCGTTCGAACGACTAGCGACGGCGCAACGAGGCATGGACAAATAGCGCTGAGTCCGCTTTCTATGGAGTTCAACACGCAGAGGCTCATACGTGAGGCCGGGTGGCCCCTTGTCTTTAGAGTCGACAGTTCCGAAGTCGTTCAAAGAGGACTGCAATGCGCGATTTTCCCGGATCGATGCGCGCATCACGTCGAAACGCCTGCGATGCTGCGCCCGGGCAAATCGGGAACGGCACCTTTCGCGACGCCGGCCAGATAAGTTACCGATGACGTTGTGCGAAGGCGTCCCAGTGACATCCCCGCGAGGTCACAACATAAACATGTAATTACGGCGTCGGCCCCGCCTTGCTACCATCGCTCCTCCGAAGAGCCATGTTCAACGCAATCAGGGCTGCATGAATGCCAGTCACGACAACCGAATCGAGCACTGCCTTGAACGGGGCGCGTCCTCACGGGGCCTCCGCCGATGTCGATTTTTCTTTGGTTCGCAACGTAGAATCGCGCCTTGTCAGAGCGCGCGCTGCCTTGCTGAGGGAGTTGAATCAGGCTTTCAGCAGCCTCGGCCTCAGCGCAAATGAAGCGACCGTCCTGATGGCAATCGGTGAAAGTGTCGCCGACACACCTACGGGATTGTCTGAGGTGCTAGGCGTCGACTCGGGATTCATGAGCCGGTTGTTGGGCCGATTGGAGAAGAGGCTGTTGCTGCAGCGTTCCCGAGGCGTGGAAGACCGAAGAGTAGTAAGAGTCGCGCTGACGGAAGTGGGTGCCAGTATGTACACCCGTCTCGAGCAGATGACGCCCAGTCTATTGAGTGGACGATTCGCCAGACTCTCGCTTGCAGACTGGTCGAATTGCATGGTCTGCTTGGAAAACTTATCGGCGAATAGAAAAGCGGCCACGGCGCAACCTGTGCACTGGCTCAGCCGCCACATCGCCACTACGCGATGTCGGCGTGCGACTCCCAGTCGTATGCGCGGGTTCCCTTCGACGCCGAAATCCATCCTGCAACAATGTATTGCGAAGTTGCAACATGTGGCATCGAGGCAAGCATAAACACAGCTCAAACCTAAGCGGGATGGGCACTCGACGCCTGACACGTCAGTCATGGAATCGCCGTCCGCCATGTGCGCTTCGCTGAAACCCCCTATGACTTGCCTCTATGATGCTGCCTTCGTTATCCAAAGGAAGAATTGCTGTGACACTCGATGAAATCCGCGCAAATGCCTTCGCAATGCCGGTGCACAACCCGGCCTATCCGCGTCCACCATTTCGATTCCTCAACCGCGAATACTTCATCATTTCGTACGAGACCGACATCGATGCGGTTCGCGCGGTCGTGCCGGAGCCTTTGACGGTCGACAATGGTCTGGTCCACTACGAGTTCATCCGGATGCCGGATTCATCCGGCTTTGGCGACTACACAGAGAGTGGTCAAGTCATTTCGGTCCTGGATGAAGCCGGCCGGAAAGCCAGCTATACGCACGCGATGTACCTCGATGACGAAGGTCCGATCGCCGGCGGCCGGGAGATTTGGGGTTTCCCGAAGAAGCTCGCTTCACCCCGTTTATCCGTCGACGGAAAAGATACGTTGCTGGGCACACTCGACTATGGGACGCAACGGGTCGCTACCGGCACGATGGGCTACAAGTACCGCCCGCTCGATATCGAATCTGAACGCAAGAAACTCGCGGACACACCCAATTATCTGTTGAAGGTCATCCCTCATGTCGATGGCTCACCGCGGATTTGTGAACTCGTACGTTTCTACTTGCGCGACGTTTCTGTGCTCGGTGCATGGGAAGGCCCTGCTGCGCTCGATCTGCACGCACATGCGTTGGCGCCGGTTGCTGACCTGCCTGTCAAAAGGGTAGTGGCCGCCAGGCACGTCATTGCAAATCTCACTCTCGATGTGGGCGAAGTCGCTTTCGACTACCTCGCCCCGGCGGAAGCGCTGAAGCTCGCCGTGAACCAATAATTCAACAAGGAGAAAATTATGTCGTTGCAAGGAAAAGTCGCGCTCGTGACGGGCGCCGCAAGCGGTATCGGTGAGCAATGCGCGCGCAAGCTGGCTTCGGACGGCGCGGCCGTCGTCATTGCGGACCTGAATCTGGCAAACGCGCAGCAGGTCGCGGACAGTATCGTCGCCGCAGGTGGGAAAGCACTGGCCGTGTCGATGGACGTGACGAGCGAAGAAGCGGTCAACGCTGGTATCGAAGAAGCAGTCGGCAAACTCGGCAGCATTGACGTGTTGGTGTCGAACGCCGGTATTCAGATCGTCAACCCGATTGAAGACTACGAGTACTCCGACTGGAAGAAGATGCTGGCCATTCACCTGGATGGCGCATTTCTGACCACGAAGGCCGCTATCAGGCACATGTACGCATCCGGCAAGGGCGGCTCCATCATCTACATGGGCTCGGTCCATTCACACGAAGCCTCGAAGCTGAAGTCGGCTTACGTCACCGCCAAGCACGGCCTGCTGGGTCTTGCGCGCGTGGTCGCGAAAGAAGGTGGCTCGCGCGGTGTGAGAGCGAATGTCGTATGTCCGGGCTTTGTTCGTACTCCATTGGTCGACAAGCAGATTCCGGAGCAGGCGAAAGCGCTCGGTATTTCGGAAGCCCAGGTCGTTAAGGACGTGATGCTGAAGGAAACTGTCGACGGCGAATTCACCACCGTAGCCGACGTTGCCAAAACAGTCGCCTTCCTGGCGGGATTTGAATCAGCTGCACTGACGGGACAATCGATTGTGGTCAGCCACGGTTGGTTCATGCAATAAGGAGCCGACAATGCGCCGCAGTCAACGCAATACATTAAAGCAACCGAATCATCTTGAGCTACCTTCCTACGACGAAATCGGTTTGGTCCTGCAGGGCGGTGGCGCGTTGGGTTCCTATCAGGCCGGCGTGTATGAGGGGCTTGCTGAAGTGGGTGTCGAACCCACCTGGATTTCGGGCATCTCGATTGGCGCCCTGAACACCGCCATCATCGCCGGCAATGCACCGGAGGACCGCGTAGAAGCATTGCGCGGCTTCTGGAGCACCATCTGTCAACCAGCGGACTTGCTGGGGCACGTCGGCGCTTTGGTGCCGACAGCGTTCGGATTTCCAGACGTTGCCCGAAAATGGTCGAGCATGTGGGCTGCCGCTCGCGCTTTGACCGAAGGTCAGAAGGGCTTTTTCTCACCGCGCTTTTCCGCACACATCGCCAGCATTGCAAAGAAGCCGCCGACCGAAGTGAGCTTTTACGATACGACGGCCTTGCGCGCGACGCTCCTCAAGTACGCCAATTTCGACCGTATCAACGACGGTGACGTTCGCGTCTCCGTCGGAGCGGTCAATGTTCGCACGGGCAATCTGGTGTACTTCGACAACACGCAGACTCGCCTCGAGCCGGAGCACTTCATGGCGTCTGGCGCGTTGCCGCCAGGCTTTCCGGCGGTGGAAATCGACGGAGAATATTACTGGGACGGAGGTCTGGTCTCGAATACGCCGCTTACGGAAATCGTTCGGGAATGCCAGCACAAGGACGCGCTGGTTTTCCAGGTCGACCTGTGGAGCGCAGGAGGAACGCAGCCCGGCGATTTCCTCGATATCGCCGAAAGGGCCAAGGACATTCAATACTCGAGCCGGACCCGCGCCATCACGGCTTTCGTGTCGCAGAGCCAGAAGCATGCTCGCCTGATCAAGGAACTGCTTGAACACATTCCGGAGAAAGTGCGGCGGACACACCCGCTAGTCAAGCAGGCACAGAAAGTGGCCGACGGTGGTGCGGTCAATGTCGTGCACCTCATCTACAAGAACAAGTTTTTTGAAGGTCACTACAAGGACTACGAATTCAGCAACGACACCATGGGAGAGCATTGGGCGAGCGGCCTCGAGGACATTCGCCGCTCGTTCGGCAACCCCGATTGGTTCGAGATTCCAAGTCATGACCTCGGCTTCGTTACGCATGATGTCCATCGCCACGAGACTGGCCCGGTTCCAGTTTCCGATGCGTCCCAATCCGCGCCGCAAACGCCGGAGTTAGTTGACACGGTGACGAACGAACCGTCAGACGCCCATTAGAGTCGGCAAATGAGCGTCACGGGTGAGGATGCAGGCGGTTTTAAGCTGCTCGACGCACACGGAGACGCTCCTGTTTGCTGCGGATATAGTGGGCGCCGACCCAGGCGATTCCGCGATGACGATTGTTTTCGGCCAGGTATGGCCGAACATGCCGCAACCCTCTGGGCGCGAGAGGCGGCACGGTGAGATAGACTATCTGTCGGCGGCTATCGTGCTGCCTTCGATTTCAATCAGGTTCTCTGACTCATGGGGCAAGTGTCATGGACCGCACTAAATTCCTCCAAGCCACGCGACAGCTGGCGGCAGCCGCCGAGATTCTAGCCAGGTCCGGTCCTAAGGACTCGCGATTCGATGCGTCCCAAATGCTCGCATTTTTTCGCCAATACGACCGTCCTGGTCTCGACGTGAGTGTCGTCGCGACATCTGACGACGAGCTGTTCGAGCGCACAGGACAAGCCGCACTGACTATGGCTGGACGCAATGAGTTTGCCGCGTCACACGCTCTGCTTGAACAGGCGAGGTCGCTTCTGCGGTTTTCGACGGATTAAGCATCAGCTATTGCTACCGAGGTAAGCGCGCTCTGTTGAGGGTACGGGAACTATGAGGTCACAACGAGCGGTGGCTGGAATCGATATTGGCGGCGACCGGAAAGGAAATCATCTGGTTATCCTGCGTGACACCCAGATTGTGTGCAACCTCCGGTCGCAGGCGCCGGAACAAATGGTCGAAAAGTGCCTCCAATTCGAGGTAGGAGCGGTGGGCATCGATGCTCCCTGTCTGTGGCGAGTCGGCGAAGCCGGAAGGCAAGCCGAGAAGGAGCTCGCGCGGCAGCGAATCTTTTCGTTCGCCACACCGACTCGCGCAACAGCCATGGCCAGTAAAAGCGGATTCTACGAGTGGATGTTCAACGGCGAGCTTGTCTATCAGGCATTCGCACCGCATTTCCCCCTCTTCAACAATGGCGGAGAACTCGGTGATCGAGTCTGCTTTGAGACGTTCCCCCACGCTATCACCAGCGCTTTTCTAGGGGCCACGGTCGCGTCCGCGAAGCAGAAACGAACTCAGCGCCGAGAAATTCTTCAAGATGCTGGAATTGACGCGACGTCGCTGAAATCTATCGACGAAGTCGATGCGGCGCTGTGTGCCTTGACAGCACATTGCTTGCTTGACGAGAGATTCGTGGTGTACGGCGATGAGCTCGGTGGGTTCATTGTTGTGCCGGCTCCTGCTGGCACACTCAAAGGATCCAGCGAATACCGTTTTCGCGGTTAGCGTGGCACGCCCCGTGCGACGGCACGATCGGGGTCTCGTGATCCCGTTGTAGGCGCATAGGATTTCGCTCACGAGCGACCGTAGTCTTAGCAAAGCAACCATCTTCAAGGAGGGCCGGTGCATCTAAAGCGAATTTGGCCAGTGCTGCTATCAATGGCGGCTTTCGATTCAACCGGAGCATGGGCAAGCGATATTCAATGCGCCACCACGCGACAACCGGCTGAACGCGTCATCTGCGACCACGCCATCCTGAACAATGAATACGACGATATCTCCGCGCAACAACAGGCTCTCCTGAGCAGTGGAAAGCTTTCACCCGAACGACTCGCTCAGTGGAGGCAATCGCGAAACGCCTGCACCGACGTTCACTGCATTGATACGGTATTCGCCAAGTGGAAGGCGTTGGCCAGGTCTGCCGAAGCCAGTCCTGCCGCTGCACAGGCTCCGGCAATGGCTTCATCCACTGACATGGCTCCCGTCGGTCCGGTGCCGGAGGTAGTTCCCTCTATCGCATCTCAGGCCTCCCCAACGTCGGAGGCTTCTCTTGTTCGCCAGGGGAGTGCCGCTGGCGTAGCGCTCCCGAAGCCGGTTGAAACGCAGAGCTCTTCACCTGCTGTGGCTTCCGCTGCGTCCGGTCCGGTTGACAAGCGCGGCACGACGGGCATGAGCGCGGTTCTGATGGTGGCCTTGCTTGTCGCGATTGGATTCGGTGTACTCTTCAAGCGGCGAACGAAGGGTGGTGGAGGACCGAACGACCATTAAAGAACATTGACCAATGCGCAAGTCTGGAGCGGCCCCAACGATAGGCGAGGGGCGCAAATTTATGATGACGGGAACCGCCCTTACTCCGAGCATCGATTTGGCGCCTGACCGCTCGCAATACTCTGAAAATGGCGACGGACCTTGGATTCAGCCCTGCGTGGGCGCGCTGGCTTTTAATCTCCGCCACCGTCGTAGGTTCTGCCACCTCCATTGCGCGCACACGAAGACCGATGGGCAGGAATCGCTCACGTCAGGCGTAAAAAAATAATGGCGATCGCTAACGCCACGGAATACCATCGTCGGATCGCCGCGCTCATACCCAAGTCAATGATTTCGACCGAGGACCTGCATTTTTTCATTACGCTTGCGAGCGCTTTGTCGCTAGCGGATGCCGCACGCAAGCTCGATGTCACGCCGCCCGCGGTCACACAGCGGCTTCGTCTTCTGGAGAACCGGTTGGGCATGCGGTTGATCGATCGATCGGGCCGGCGCATGGTGCTCACCGACGAAGGCGAACTGCTTGCGGTCCACGCGCGCCGGATCTGCGATGACATTGGCAATTTGTCAGACACGCTGGCATCGCGGCGCGGCACGGTGGCCGGCCATCTGCGCGTGATTGCGCCGCTCGGTTTCGGGCAGCGTTACGTCGCGCCTGTCATTGCGCAATTTCGTGCCCTCTACCCGGAGGTGAGCGCAAGTCTGATGCTGTCCGATCGCCCCGCGCGCATCTCGGATGACATGTGGGACCTGATGGTGCATATCGGCGAGTTGCGCGATTCGTCGCTCGTCAGCCGGCGTCTCGCACCTAATCGCCGTATCCTGTGCGCGGCGCCGAGCTATATGGCGCGTCGCGGTGAACCAAAGCATCCGGAGGAACTGCTCACGCATGACTGTATCGCGCTGCGCGAGAACGATGAAGACGTGACCATGTGGCGTTTCACGCCGAGAGACCAGGGCACACCGGCGAACGTCAGAATCGAGCCGATGCTAACGAGCAATGATGGCGGCACCGTGCGTGATTGGGCGCTTGCCGGGCTTGGCATAATTTCGCGCTCAGAATGGGACGTGGCCGAGCATCTGCACGCGGGGCGGCTCGTCCCGCTGCTCGAAGCGTGGACGCAGCCGGACGCGGATATCGTCGCGCTGATCAACTCGCGGCATGGACGCTCACTGCGCGCTCAGCGTTTTCTCGACCTTCTGCATGCGTCGACGTTGCAACAACCCTGGTTGCCGGGCGACAGCGAACAATCCAGGAGCGGCAAACGTGCACAGGGCTCTGGTGCTGCCGGATCGACGGCTCGCGCGAGCGCCGGCTGACCGGATGTGGCCGCGACCCCGCACCGATCTGAGCGGCGCGCGCCTGGTCTGACTACCGGTGAAGCGGCGAACCTACCAGGGCCACGATAGTGAGGTGGCCGTACCCGTTTCGCACGCACGCTCGTAAAGCAATCGCGCGACTGTCAGATCCTGCAGGGCGATACCGGTCATGTCGAACAGGGTGATGTCGTCAGGATGCCGATCGATCCGAACCTGGCCGGTGATCAGATCGCCGATCTCGATACATGGCGTGTCAGGCGCCCATTGTGTTTCGCCGATTTCGCGCGCCTGGGTTCGATCGTCGACAAAAAGGCGGACGCGCGGCAGCAAATCTTCCGGAAGTTCGCGTTTGCCTTTGGTGTCCGCGCCGACGCAGTTGAGATGAGTGCCGGGTTGCACTGCATGCGCGTCGAAGAGTGGCCCTTTGCCCGGCGTGGCCGTGACGACCAGATCGCTGTCAGCCACCGCGGCGTTACGGTCGGTCGCATGCAGGACTTCGCAACGTCCGGCGAACCGGGCTTCAAATGAAACGTCGCGCTCACCGTTCACGGTGACATAGCGAACACAGGAAAGCTGCTCGAGCACGCGCATCGCGAATCCGACCTGCACTTGTGCTTGTACGCCCGTGCCAAATACGCATAGACGAGCACTGTCCGTACGCGCGAGGAGAGTCAAACCCAAGCCGCCGGCAGCGCCCGTGCGCATGGTCGTGATTGCATTACCGTCGATCACGCACACGGGCCGGCCGGTTTTCGGATCGATCAGGAGAATGGTGGCCTGGTGCGGTTCGCCGCCCAAGCCGCGGTTTGAAGGCCAAAACCCCGCGGCCTTGAATCCGAGCAGGCCTTGCGACTGCACGTCGCCCGATTTGATTCCGAACACGCCCCCTGTCACGAGTGGCTCTCGGACAACAGGAAACACACGGCCCTCGCCCCGGCTGTGAAGAGCGAATGCTTCCCGTACCGCGTCGACTACATCGTCAGGCTTCAGCAAGGCCTCGACCTGGTGTTTGTCGATCAGGATCAGCTTGGCATCATTACGCATTGTGGTACACCTTGATTCTTGAGAATGGCAAACGCAGTGTGTCCGGCGTCAGGAGGCACTGCCTTGCGGCGCGCTCGCTGGCTGCAATGCCGCACGGTTTGCGCGTTCTACGAACAGCACCATCGTCGCGGACAGGCACATGAGTCCCGCAACACCGAGCATCGGCACGCGATACGAACCGGTAACGTCGTGCAGCCAGCCGGTAGCGTAGGGGCCGAGGAACCCGGCCAGCGTGCCGATCGTATTGATTAGGCCGATGCCCGATGCGGCCGCGGCGTTGCTGAGATAGCGCGGAGGCAGCTGCCAGAACGAGGCATGCGGGGTGTAGACGCCGACCGCGCCGAGCGTAAACGCAGCCATGGCCTCGTATGGCGACGAAAGGAACAGCGCAGCGGCGAACGACAAACCGCCGATCGCCGTTGGAATCGCAACGTGCCAGGCGCTGAGCGCGGTACGTCGAGCATAGTGTCCCCACAACAGGATGGTCACCGCCGACACCGCGAATGGCACAGCGGTAATCAGTCCAACCTGGAAGACCGAATATTTGACAGCGTACAGGTGGGAGAACTCCGCGACCATCTGCGGCAAGAAGAATGACAGTGCGACGACGCCGATATTGATCCCGAAGTAGATCAGTCCGAATGCGAGGACTCGCCGGTCGAGCAACGCAAGCCATGCGCTTTTCGGCGACACCCGTTGGGCTTCCTGCCTCTCCACCGCGAGCGCATGGCTCAGTTCGGCGCGCTCTTCGACGGTCAACCACCGGGCGTCGTCGGGCCGGTCTTTCATGACGATGAACGTGACGACACCGAGCGCGATCGCCGGCAATCCTTCTATGAAAAACATCGAGCGCCAGCCGGACCAGCCGAACAGATGCGTATGCTCCATGACGAAAGTTGAGATCGGTGCGCCCAGCATGTTCGACAGCGGAATGGCGAGAAACAGCAGCGACATCAGCCACACCCGCTCCTGCCGCGGCAGCCAGAACGTGACATACAGAATCATCCCCGGAAAGAATCCTGACTCTGCAATGCCGAGGAGAAAGCGCAGCGCGTACAGCATGTGAGGGCTGTTGACGAATGCGGTCAGCGAAGCGATCAAGCCCCAGGTGACGAGAATACGCGTCATCCACAGCCGTGCGCCGAATCGCGCCAGCAGCAGATTGCTCGGCACCGCAACGAGAATGTACCCGGCGTAGAAGAGGCCGGCGGCCAACCCGAACTGGGAGACCGACATGCCGAGTTCGCGATTCATCGTCAACGCCGCGTAGCCGACGTTCGCCCGGTCCATCTGGTTGACCATGTAGAGCAATATCAGCAGCGGCGCCAGACGCCAGATGACCTTCCGGGCGGTCTGTGGTCTGACTCGCGTCACGTCTAGCGTATCGTTCATTGGGAATATCCTCTGTTGCAATGGTGCGTGCCTTGCGCGTGCTGTGAAGACAGCAAGTCTTCGCGGGGTAATTCGTTCATCGCGGGTCGCTCCTTGGCAGAACGGTGCGGACCGTCGGACTCCACGTGGAAATGTCGTCCAGCGGTATGACGGGCCGCGGCAGCTTCTTGAAATCGAATCGCGCGAGGATCGGGGAAGTCAGACCTGGCGCATCGACGCTGACGATCTGTGCGTCGGAAAAGAACTCGTCGAATGCCGCCCTGAAATGGCCGCGCGACTTCAATACGACGACGCGCGCACGCGCAATGTCGATGCCGAACATCTCGAAGAACATCGGCTCATGACACTGATGTCGCTTGCTGATGACGATGACCGTCACGCCGCCGATCTGCAGCGCCGCGCACGGTCCAAGGTCGAAGCTGCAGCCCGCCAGTTGTCCGCGTCGGCCGACACCTTTGCCGTTGTGCAGTTTCAACACGCGGGCCGGCGCGTTGAACGGCTCCGAATACACGGTGGTTTCAGCACGATTGAAGCGCGCAACGAGCGTTTGCCCGGTGCCCGCCACGTGGGCGTCCGCCACCAGATCCGGATCGGTGACGACACCGAGGATCGCCCCTTGCACCTCCTGCTGGAGCAGCGCCTTGAGCACGAACGGCGTGTTGCCGCGCCCGCCGCCGCCCGGGTTGTCAGCCACGTCGGCGAGTAGCAGGGTCGCTAACGAAGGATCGTCGCTGGTCGCTTTGGCGAGGCGCACCGCGTCGTCGAGGGGCGTCAGCGTCGGCGTGAATGCGGCACGCTCTTGCCACGCATACGACACAAGATCGATGGCCACTTGATGTGCGAGCGGTGCATCTCCGCGCGTGGTCACGAGTACCGTCAAGCCGTTCTTCGGCGTGTCCGCGAACGCAAAGCCGCCGACAATCGAGACATTCACGATCCGCGGGTCGTCCAGCGCTTCCGCGCGCCGGATCATTTCCGCATACGGTCCGGTTCCCGGGGCGGTCAGCAACTGGGTGGGTGGCGCGCAGACGGGCATGCGTACATGCGCGACAGTCGTGCGCATGCCATTCAACAATTCGCTCAGGATGCGGGCGGCCTCGGCGCCGCGCTCGGCCATGTCGGTGTGAGGATTGCGGCGGTATGAGACCAACGCGTCGACGGTGTTCACCATCCGGTCGGACACGTTCGCATGCAGGTCGACGGTGGCGACGATCGGCACCACGGGTCCGACGATATTGCGTACGAGCGTGAAAACCGCGCCGTCGGGATCGTCTTCTTCGGTCGTGATGGCGGCGCCATGCTCACAGATATAGACAGCGTCGAGCGGCAGTGCCGCACGCAACCGCTGTTCGAATTCGCCCAGCGTGTCGGCAAAGAATGCGTGTTCGACCGGGCCGCCCGACTCTGCGTTGGCAAAGAGGATCGGGACAGGTGTCCACTCAGAGGTCGCATCCATCGTTCGAACGAATGCGGGAATTTCCGGCGTCATCACCGGCGCTTCCTTGCGTGCGTCGTCCAAGAGCGCGGTAGCTTGCAAGTAGGCACGCGATACGAAATCGGCGCGCGTGGACACCGGCGCAAACCGGTTCGATTCGATCGCGAAGCCAAGAATGGCAATGCGCGGTTTTTTCATCAGTCACTCCTCAGCGCCGGCGTCACCCGGATCGGCATCGCACGTGGGGGGTCCCGGCGGATCATTGCGTTGCTTTCGACGACGCGGCGATTGACCGCGAGCATGCAAGCGTCGATATCTGAATTCGCATGCTCGTGAAAAGTATTGGTTGCCAAAATGCCATGCGGGTTAACGTCGACTGATTGCTTCATTCACATTGGAGTTAACCGTCTCGCACGAAAGCAGTGGACGCGATCGGTCGCGGGCATGCATGCGGGACGTTCGAAGAGCCATGGGCACCGCAAGCGTGTGTGGCGCCGATCTCGGCAAGCCATGGGGAAGTGGGCCGCGCCTTGTGAGCGCAAGAAGCAAACTTGTGACAAATCGTCGATGGACCGTGCGGTCCGTGCGGCTGAGAATGAATGCTTCAATCAGCACGAAGGAGCATGTCATGGGTCACGCGGAAGTCCGCGAGTTGCAGATTCCGAAGCCAATTGGCGGACGCTTGCCGGAGCCGCCTGTATTCGCCAGCCTCGACGATGAGCGGCAACATCGCAAGCTCAAACTCGCTGCCGCATTTCGCATCTTCGCGCGATTCGGGCTCGCCGAAGGTATAGCCGGACATATCACGGTACGCGACCCGGAGTTTCACGATCGGTTTTGGGTCAACCCGTACGCACAGCATTTTTCGTCGATTCATCCCGACGATCTCGTTTGCATCGACGAGGATGCCAACGTTTATCACGGGACCGGACCGGTCAACGCCGCGGCGGCCGCGATTCACTGCGGCATCCACGGCGCGAATCCCGATGTCGTTGCAGCAGCCCATACACACACGACTTTCGGTCGCGCATTCTCTGCGCGCGCACGGCTGCTTGCTCCGCTCAATCAGGAAGCCTGTCTCTTCCATGAGGATCACGTGCTATTTCGTGGCGACGTAGTGGTGCTCGCCACTGAAGAGGGTCGCCGGATCGCGCAGACGATGGGCACGAAGCGCGCCGCGATTCTGCTCAATCATGGGCTGCTGACGGTCGGCTCATCCGTCGATGCCGCAGCGTATCGTTTCATCGCGATGGAGCGTTGCTGCCAGGTGCAGTTACTGGCCGAGGCGGCCGGCCCGATCGAGCCGCTCTCCGACGAGGAGGCGCAGGCCACGCGCGCGCAACTGGGATCCGACTATGTAGCATGGCTTGGATTCCAGGGACTCTATCAGCAACTCCTGCGCGACAATCCTGATCTGCGCGAACTCGCCTGACGCGGATGTTGCTAGTGTGACGCAAGCGTCGCTTCGATAGCTGCCGCGCGGTCGCGGCAGCCGTCACGATAGTCGCGAACCGCGGCGCCTAGCCATTGATCGAAGCGTTTGAGCGGCTCCCACTCGCGTTTCTGCTCTGGAAACGAGTAGTAGACGGTCTCCGGATTCGGGATCGAATGAGGGTGGATCTGGACGAGTGCACCGCTGCGCAATTCCCGTTCGATCAGGATGTGCGGAAGCAAGGCCACACCCAGTCCGGAAATCGCGGCGTTAATCGCCATGATGAACATGTCGTAGTGCTGGTTCGACGTGCTGGGTTCGATGACCTGGGCGCACGCCGTTTCGGACCATGCAAGCCATGCGCGCGGTAGATCGCGGGTGTGGATCCAGGGCAGCGCGCTGATCCTTGCGCCGCTCAACGTACCGCGCGTACCGATCAACGAGGGCGCGCAGACAGCGAGAATTTCATCGTCGCTGACGAGCGGCTGTCCTGGCATTGCAGGCCACAAGCTCTGCGCAAAATAGATCGCGGCATCGAAACTCGAATCGTCGAAGAAAGTCGGCTGGTCGCGACCCATGATGTGGAGTTGCAGATCGGGATTGGACTCGTAGAAATCATGCAGACGTGGAATCAGCCATTGAGATGCAAATGTGACGCCGACGGCCAGCTGGAGCTTCACTTCGCTTTGCTTGCGGACCAGTTCGAGCGTATCGCGTCGAATCTGGTCGAGATGGACGCGGATCCGCCGTGCGTACTCCGCGCCCGCCGCGGACAATACCAGCCGCTGACGGACTCGCTCGAAGAGCGTGATGCCCAGATGCGCCTCGAGTTCGTTGACCTTCTTGCAGACCGCGCCGTGCGTCTGCGACAGCTCGGCCGCGGCCTTCGAAAAACTTTCATGACGCGCCGCTGCTTCAAAAGCTTGCAGGGCGCTGAGACTGGGAACACCGCGGCGCATCGATAATCCTTGCTGGCGAAAAGGAATGGGCAATGGATACGCCGATGATAGCCCTTCGTGCGGCGAGGCGCAGGCGACGCCTATTCGCTCGCCAGCCGGCGCAGGCCGACCTCGCGCCAGCGCGTTTCGAGCAGCATGACCACGATGGAAGCGAGCACCATCGTCGCTGCAATGCCGACGAACGCAAGCACGAACGTGCCGGTCGTATCCTTGACCCACCCGATAAAATACGGCAGCAAAAATCCTGACGATACGCCGATACTCGTGATCAGCGCGATGCCGGCCGCCGCAGCCCGATCCGTGAGTATGCGGCTGGGCAACTGCCAAAAAGTCGTGATGCTGCAAAAGCAGGCCGACGCGCCAATCGAAAGCGCAACGATCGACTGGTAGGGAGACTTCAGCAGTAGCGCCACCGAAAGCGCGGCTGCGCATACCAGCAGCGGGCCGGCCACATGCCAGGCCCCGACATTGTGGCGGCTCACCAGACGGCCCCAGATCAGCATCGCGATGACAGCGACGCCGAATGGAATCGCCGTGATCAGCCCGACGTCCGTGAGGCTGTACTTCACCCCGAATGTGCTTTCAAACGTCTTGATGACTTGCGGCAGGAAATAGAGCAAGCCGATGATGCCCGCGTTGGTGCCGAAATAGACGATGCCGAGGGCCCAGACTTTCGGATTTCGAAGCGCTCGCGAGACGTCGGACGACGACGTGGCGGTTGCTGCCTGAGCCCGTTCGGCAGCCAGCGCGGCGGCGATTTCGCCCTTTTCAGCGGCGGAAAGCCACTGCGAGCGGGAAGGGTCGTCCGTCAGCCAGAAATAGGCGACCACGCCGAGAATGATCGCGGGCAATCCCTCCAGCAGAATCATCGCGCGCCAGCCGGTCACGCCGAACACGGTCGCGTGTGCCATCAGCCACGTGGACACGGGTGCGCCGAGCACACCGGTCAGCGGGATAGCGGTGACGAACAGCGACATCATCCAGACGCGATTGCGCGCGGGCATCCACAGCGTAAGGTAGTACACCATGCCCGGAAACAGACCCGCCTCGAATGCGCCAAGAAAGAAGCGGGCGATGTAGAGCCAGCGGGAGTCGGGGACGAAGCTCGTCAGCGAGGAGAGCAGACCCCAGCTCAGCAGGATGCGCGTCATCCACAGCCGGGCGCCAAACCGATGCATGCACAGGTTGCTCGGTACTTCGAAGAGAATATAGCCAAGGAAAAACAGGCTTGCCGCGAAACCGTATTGCGCCGCTGTCATATGCAGTTCGGCGTTCATGGTCAGCGCTGCATAGCCGATGTTTGCGCGGTCAAGCTGGTTCGCAATGTACATCAGGATCATCAGCGGCGCGAGCCGCCAGGCGATCCGTTTCATCAACCGATCGGAAATCGCGGGTTTGAGCGCCTCAAGGTCCATGGTTTTCCCCAGATCTACGCGTTGCGGGTTGCTCTCAAGGGAGATTAAGCGCCGTGACCGGTGGGAGGACAATGCACGAAAAATATTGACTTTGTGAGCAAACGTCACAGGATGGAACTGGCGCCTTTTTGCAATCGCGTTTCCGGCCGATCCCGAAAGATCGGCGCCATGGCTGAAATCGCTGCCGTTGTGATGTGCCGCTCCGGCGGATTGGCCGCCGCGGTCGAGCGCTTATTCGAATCGATAAAGCGTGCGCGCCGAGCTCGTCAAAATAGACTCGCGCTGCGCCGCGTCCGGAACCCACAGATCGAGCGCACGACGGGTCGCGGTGTAATCGACGAGTTGCTGATGCTGCGTATGCGGCCAGTCGCTGCCCCACACCAGTCGCGCGGGTGTGTAAGCGTCGAGAAGCTGGCTCGCGAGAGCGGTGCCCAATGCTGTGCCGTTGTCGTTCACCGCGCTCCGGTAAGCCGCCGACAGCTTCACCCAGACGCGTCCGGTAGCGGCAAGCGACAGCAGATACGTGAAGCCTGGATCGTCGGCAGCAGTGCGCGGATCGGGCCGGCCGAAGTGATCCACGACCACCGTGCAGCCCTGCTCGAGCAGCGGCCCGACAACGGCATGCAAATCCACGGCTTGACGGTGAACCTCGACATGCCAGCCGAGTGCGTTGACACGCGCGAACAGCCGCCGCCAGTCGGGTGTGGTCAGTTGAGGAAGCTTCAGGCCGACGAGGTTCAACCGGATACCCACTACGCCTGTGGTATCGAGCAGCGCGAGCTCGTGATCGGTGACTGCGCAATCCACGACCGCCACCCCACGAAAACGCCGCGGATAGCGCTTTGCCACATCGAGGAAAAAGGAATTGTCGGTGCCGAGAAAACTGGGTTGTACGAGCACGGCGTGCGAGACGCCGTTTAACAGCAAGTGACCGGCGTAGGCGTCCACCGTTGCGTCGTAATCCGGCGCATGGCGACGCTGCCGCGCAAGCGGCAAGCCGCGTACGAACACGTGGGCATGCGCGTCGATTGCGACGATTCGCTGATCCTTGGTGTGATACCACTGGTCCGCCACCGCAGTGTCTTGCGTCTGCATCGTTTGAATCTGTTCGTCGATCATGTGTTTCCCCGTTATGCGCGGCTCGCGGCGTTGGCCGTTACCGTCGCGATCCGGCGGTTCTTCGTTTCCGGCAGCATGAGCGCGGCCACGACCACGAGTCCGTAGGCAATGCCGGCATCGATGCCGAGCGCCGAGCCGAGCGGCATCGAGTTGCCCATGTGTCCGACGAGCACCGGAAAACCCGCCGAGACGATCCGTCCGAAGTTGTAGCAAAAGCCCACGCCGGTACCGCGAATGCCTTGCGGATAGAGTTCGTTGAACAGTGCGCCGAGCGTGGCGGGGATGCCGGCTGCAAAGAGGCCCAGCGGAAAGCTGAGGAACAGCATGGCGGTGTCGCCCATCGGCAGGAAGACGTAGAGATTGACCGTCGCGATGCAGCACACGGCGAACAGAATCACGTTGAGCCGGCGGCCGATGCGGTCCTGCAGCCACGCGCTCACGAAGCAGCCGCAGATGAACGCCGTAATGATGACGGCAAGATACCCACCGGTGCCGAGCACTGACAGATGCCGCTCGGTCTTGAGATAAGTCGGCAGCCATGTCGTGATCGCGTGATAGCCGCCGTGCGCCCCGACACCGATCAGCGCGCCCACGATCGTCGTGCGAATCACCGACCGGTCGAAGATATTCCGTGCGGCGGGGAGCGCCTGCCTCGGCGACGCGACCGGCGCGGCGGCGCGTGGCGGTTCGACCACGTTGCGGCGCAGATAAAGCACGAGGCCGGCCGGAATCACGCCGATGCCGAACAGCAACCGCCACGCCCAATCCGGCGGCACGAACGAGAAAACCAGCGTGTACAGAAGCACTGCGCCCGCCCAGCCAAAACCCCACGCGCTTTGCACGATGCCCATCGCCTTGCCGCGATGCTCCGCGCGCATGGTCTCGCTCAACAGCACGGCGCCAGCGGTCCATTCGCCGCCAAAGCCCACGCCTTGCAAAGCCTTGAGAACAAGCAACTGTTCGAAGTTCTGCGCGAAGGCGCTGAGAAAGGTGAAGAGCGAGAACCAGATCACGGTGATCTGCAACGCGCGCACGCGGCCGTACCGGTCCGACAGCATGCCCGCAAGCAGTCCGCCCAACGCGCCGGCGACTAACGTTGCGCCGCCGATCAAGCCCGCCTGGCCTTTGCCGATGCCCCAGGTTACTAGCAAGGTCGGGATCACGAGGCTGAACAGCTGCGTGTCCACGCCGTCGAGCGCCCATCCGGCAAAGCAGCTCCACAGCGTGCGTTTTTCGAGCGTCGATATTTCGCGGTACCAGTTCATCTTTGTCTCCTGTCGACCCGAGTTGGCGCTTTGGCGCCTGACTCTGGTCCCATCCAAGGCTGTCGATATTTTCGTGACGACGGTCTGCTTGCTCATCGCACGTGGAGGCATTCTAGTGAGCGGGTGGAT
Source organism: Paraburkholderia sp. RL18-101-BIB-B (assembly GCF_046026985.1). Taxonomy (NCBI): domain Bacteria; kingdom Pseudomonadati; phylum Pseudomonadota; class Betaproteobacteria; order Burkholderiales; family Burkholderiaceae; genus Paraburkholderia; species Paraburkholderia sp. RL18-101-BIB-B. The sequence goes on along the minus strand of NZ_JARESV010000002.1, from coordinate 517,199 downwards.
AAAGATATATGATGCAAATGATCATTTTTCATATCGTTCTAATATGGACATGCGCAACCTGAAGTACTTCCTCTGCGTCGCCGATGCAGGCAGCGTCACGCGCGCCGCTGAACGGCTGAACATCGCGCAACCCGCGCTGAGTCAGGCGCTCACTCGCATGGAGAAGGACCTGGGCGTCAAGCTGTTCAACCGGACGCGGCGTGGTGCGGACCTTACCGCCGCCGGGCTGGCGATCGTCGAGGACGTGCGGATGAGCGTCGCGAGAATCGACGCCGCCTCACACCGCGCTCGCGAAATCGGCGCGCAACGGGCAGGGCGTCTGACGGTGGGCTTCGCGTCGGCGGCGCTGTTCGAGGTGCTGCCGCGCGCTATTGCGGCGTTGCGCGCATCGGTGCCGGATGTCGAGTTGGTGCTGCGCGAGATGAGCAACGCGGAGCAGGCAAGCGCGCTCGAGAAAGGGGAAATCGATATCGGCTTGCTGCATACGCCGGTGGCGGTCGCGGGCAAGATGCGGGAGAAGCTAATCGCGCGGGAGCAATTGGTCGCGGTGTTGCCGGCGACGTTTCCGTTGCAGGCCGGCGCGACTGTGTCGTTACGCGAGCTCGCGCAGCACGGGCTCGTATGGTTCCCGCAGGGCCAGTTACCCAACATTCGCGCGGGCATCCTGAGCGCGTTCCGGCAGGCGGATTGCGAGGTGGAGATCGTGCAGGACGCGAACCGGTCGCTGACCGTGCTCGCGTGCGTCGCCGCGGGGTGCGGTGTGTCGCTGCTGCCGCGTTCGGTGCGGGCGCTGCAATTTAGCGGAGTAAGGCTGTGCGAGATCGTCGACGGCGCCGCGCTGCCGCGTTTCGAACTCAGCGCGATCTGGCCGGCACGGGCAAGGCAGACGCTTGCAGACCGTTTCGCTGAATTGATTGAGCCTTACCCTGCAAGCTCACTGGCGTAGACGGAAAGCCAATGGGTTCATGCGGTGGCACTGCGACTGAAAGTCTTTGGCAGGCGAACGGTTTCAGAAGTGCGTGCATTGGCATGCGGCTGTGCCGTTGCTGAGAGTGGGTTCTTTTAGCGATTGGCCGATTCGGCGAGCAACATGCCGTCGACCTCAATTAGGGGCGCCGCGCCGAGCGGATGTAGCGCCTTCACACGACGATCGATTCGACCGCTGGCCGGGCACAATGCGACCAGACACGGCTGGTCGACTCGTATGCGGTGGTATTTTAGGCGCTGATATTGATAACCGAGCCGACCGCTGTCGTACCGGAACCGGTAGTGGCTCGCGCTGACGATGGCGACCGATCCGCCAATGCGCTTACTGCGCCATGCGCGTGAAGGTGATGGACGCTTTTGCCTAGACTGCTCGGTGACGTTGCCGCCTTCAGATGTGCTGCAAAACTCGGCTGGCTCGATTCACTCGTGGAGCTTTGGCCTGTCAGCTTCGACAGCCCGGAACCGATGGCGCTGCTCACGCCGCTGAGTACTGTGGCTGCTACACCGATTGGTATCATATCGACATCCTTCAGAATGGGGCAACCGAAATGCCCGCGCTTTCGAACTATACCGAGTTTCCCCACGTCACGGGCATGTCGGCCTCCATATGTTATCGAAATAACGGCTATGGCTGACGCTGGAGGCATCCGGCGATCGGACTTGACGGCTCTTCGGGTGGCCTGAGGGAACGCAATCACCTGTTGCAGAGTGACCCGCGTCAGGCGGTTCGATGCACAGCTTGGAAAGGTGCTTGAAAAATCGTCGACCGCGAGTCGCCTATCGTCAACTCGTAAGTTTCACGCGGTGTATGCAGATTGCATCGAGCAGCACCGGGCCACATCCGGCCGTATGGACGATCAGGTTACGGGTGCCTTGCAATTTTTCGACCTTCTCGATGGCCTTCAACGCTAGAGTTTGGCGTCAAGCGGGCGGCGCCTGCTGGCACTCCGCCTGGAACCAACTGTCGACCCGGCGCTGTGCCGCCTGTAGATCCTCCGGGTAGTACGGGTCGAACCACCTGGATGGATCGTAGCCAGCTTTCCTTAGAGCCGCCAGTTCGCTGCGGTTTCGCTCCGGAGTTAAAGGGGCGTTGTTCTTGAGCGCGGCCAGGTCGCTGCATTGCGATGTGCTCAAGTGCGCCGCGCTTTGCGGGCTGCCGCCCGCCGCGCAGCCGGCGAGCGATAAAACCAACACGCAAAGCATCGGCCACTTGTTCGATGGGTTCTCCATATCGCGTCTCCTTCCATTCAATCGACACTGTACAACGGCGACCCGAATGACGGCATGAGCCGGTTAGTCCGGACGCTCACTTCACGAGGAAGCGCTCGTTCGCTGCCTGTCGTCGATGGAGTCGCGGCGATAAACGCAAGGGCTGAATACCGGCTCCGGACAAGACGGCGGCCGCCCAATCGCGGTGTAGTATTCGACCATGTACGCGTGCTTACCCGGCCTCGACGGCGTGTAGATTCGACGCATCCATGGCGTTGACGGCAGTCCGGTCAAACGGCCTGGAAACCGCGCCAACGAAACGCATGGTGGCGTCGGCTGTGGCAACGGCATTGTTGGGAATACATCATGTCAACCGAGTGGAAACGCCGCGCCAGGCTCTTTATTCAGCGTTTCTGGCAGCCGACCAGCGCGTGCATGACTTGCATGCCGGGAAGTTGGGGCAATGTCATGAGCCTTGCCCACTGGACGATTGCATTCCATACCGGTCTGCTTACCGGACTCCTGGCCGTACTTTTGACCTTCACACCTGTGGAGAAACTCTACGCGCATCGATACGGCAATGCGCTTGTCGTCGGCGTCCTGACGACGGTAGGCGACGCCTATTCGCACGCGAGTCACTACCGCATCCCGTATCTCGAGCACATCGTGACGGGTGCTATTTCAGGCCTCCTGGCGCTGATTGCGTCATATCTCTTCGAAAACCGCGCGCGTCGCCTTCGGGCGGCATGGGCTCGAGTTTTCGGCTAGCCTCCGGCTGGTAGACCTACCTCGGTTAACCGGTGCAAAACGGACGGTAACAAGCAGGTTGGGCCGGCATTGCCGCCGGCCCGAGACATATTTTCAGGCCGCCGCCGGGCCCGTTCGCGGTTCCGCGAACGGGCCGAGACAGAGATCCTTCATCAACTGGGTGCCTCGCGTGGCGTCGGCTGGCCGCTGGGCGCTGGCGAAAATATTCGTCGGATAGTTGCTGGGTTGGACGAGAACCACGTCGATGCCAAACTTCGACAACTCATAGCGGTAGCTGTCGGTTAATGCTTCGATTGCGAATTTCGACGCGCCATATACACCGAAAAACGGGAAGGTCACCCGGCCGAGGATCGATCCGATATTGACGACCAGGCCGTCACCCTGTGCCCTGAAAGCCGGCAAGACTGCCCGCAGGGTCCGTTGGATGCCGAATACGTTGACGTCGAAGAGCGAGCGTAGCGCGAGAGAAGACAGCTTCGCTTCTGTCGATCAACGTGGTGGCCAAATAACCGATGGTTAGCCCATTTCGACCTTTCGCTAAATGGACTTAGGAACTGAAGTCGAAAGCGAATCTGCATGTCCGACGCGGGTAAGGTGGAACGTGCGGCGCAATTCGAAGCCAAGCCGCTCGTACAACCCAATCGCGGAAATGTTGTCACTGAACACATGGAGAAACGGCGTTTCCCCGCGTTGCTCGATTTCTTTACGCAGGATATTTACGAGCCGGCCAGCAAGGCCTTTTCCCCGATAGTCTTCATCGACGCAAACGGCGCTGATCTCGACGTATCCGTCGACGCACATCCGTTCGCCAGCCATCGCAATTAGACGCCCCCGCTCGCGAATCCCAATGTAGTTGCCCATCTCGCGAGTTCGCTTGCCGAAGGGGCCGGGCTTGGTCTTCTGGACCAGGTCGAGCATGTCGTTCGCATCCGCGTCACCCATCCGGCTTACCGCGCGGTCGTCCGTGCCGCTTGCTTCGCGGTGCCGGGCGATCATTTGATGGATCTCTCCCACGCGCGTCATTTGAAGCCCGTCGATTGGACCGATCGGTTCATCGGATTGCAGGACAGCTACCTGCTCGTGAGGCAACAGAAGCTGAAGGAGCGCCTGGTATGCCGCAGGGGTTTCGAATGCCAAGGCAGCGAAGGGCGCCACATCGGGGTGGTATCGACGGGCAAGCGTGTCTCCGTATCCAAGGTGCGCCTGCTTCGTTGCGAGGGCCGTCCAGATCGGACGGTCGAGGTCAGCTTGTATCGAACCACTCATATCTTCTCCTTTTGCAAGCGCAGCTATGTGCCAGCGGATTGCTTGAATGTTCAACCGGCGCAAGCGCATTACCGCGGCCGCATTGCTGTGCAGTCTAGACGTCCGATCCGAGCGGGGCTATAGTCGCAAATGACATTAATAGAGTTATTTGCGACATGAGACTCGTCATCTTCGCGCTTGACGGCCTATTCGACACCGGGCTCACGGTACTGCTGGATACTTTCGCGACGGCCAACGAACTGGCCGCCGCCCAGGGGTTCGCCGCACCGCCCTTCGATGTGAGGCTCGTTGGCGTACGCAGACGCATTCGTACCGCGCATGGATTGTCGACTCCAGTCGAACCGGCAAGCAACGTTCCCCGCCCGGATTGGGTGGTGGTGCCTGCGCCGAATGTCAGGCAACCGGAGCGCCTGATCGAGGCGCTGGGGCGTCCCGACGTGCGCGAGGCGATGGCGTATCTTCGTAACTGGCATGCTGACGGCGTCGGCATCGCGGCCGCCTGCATCGGTACTTTCCTGCTGGCCGAAGCCGGGCTTCTGCATAATCGCGAAGCGACGACCACATGGTCGCTGGCGCCTTTCTTCCGCCAACGCTATCCGGCCGTCAATCTGGATGATTCACGCATGGTCGTCGCGTCGGATCGCGTGGTGACGGCGGGTTCCGCGATGGGCCATCTCGACCTTGCGCTATGGTTGTTGCGTCAGGCAAGTCCCGAACTCGCGACGCTCGTTGCCCGCTTCATGCTCATTGACAAGCGTTCATCCCAGGCCGAATACATCATTCCCGATCACCTCGCCCACGCCGACCCATTGGTCGCGCGATTCGAGCGATGGGCTCGCGACAATCTTTCCTCGGGGTTTTCGCTTCAGGCGGCAGCGGCTGCATTGTCCGTCGGACCCCGCACGTTGCAACGCCGCACCGAGGCAGTGCTGGGTAAGTCGCCACTGGCGTTCTTCCAGGACCTGCGAATCGAGCGGGCGCAAAACCTCGTTTCGATTGGCTACGACCTCGAGAAAATTGCGAGCGAGGTTGGCTACGCCGACTCGGCGACATTGCGGACTTTGCTGCGTCGTAGGCTCGGCCGTGGGGTACGCGAGCTTCGCGCCGAAATGCGTTAGCGTCCCGAGCGGATCACAGCGGACATATGTCGACCAGCCGCGAGCGGTGCAAGCGGGTCGACCTGAGGCGGCCGTCATCCGTCAGAGTGCGACCGCTCTGCTGGACCTTCCTATGTGCAACCCGGCACGCCAATAGTCATCATGTACCCGAGCCTTCGCTATCGCCCGCTGGGTGGCTCTTCACATGATCGATGAAGGCGCGCAGTTTCGGCATGATCTGCCGGCGGCTTGGATAGTAGAGAAACACGCCGGGTATCATCGGCGCGAACGGTTCCAGCACGTGCACCAGTTTCCCCGTTCTCAACCCTTCAGCCGCCATCGGCTCAGGGAGTTGCGCAAGGCCTACCCCTTCGACTGCCGCGCCGAGCAAGGTGGGAAAATCGTGGGCGATGAGCGGGCCGGATACGGCGATCTCGATCGGCTGGCCGTTGCCGTTGAAAGACCATAGCGCGAGCGCGCCGCTGGATCGCCGCCATCGCAAACATGCGTGTTGACGCAGATCGTCCGTGTGCATGGGCCGGCGGCGCGCCGCAAAGTAGGCAGGGCTGCCGACGACGATGAGGCGTAACGGTGGCGTCAACGGTACCGCGATCATGTCGGCGTCGACGAACTGACCCAGCCGGATACCGGCGTCAAATCCTTCCGCCGCAAGATCGACCAGCTCCTTGCTTGCGGCGATCTCCACTTCGACCTCGGGATAAGCGTGGCAGAAGGAGGCAATCAGCGGTTCCAGCAGGATTGGCACCACCGCGCGCGGCACGGAAAGGCGTAACAACCCGGCGGGCCGCTCGCCAAGTCCGCGCGCAACTTCACTAGCGGCGACAAGCGCCTCGAAGGCGGGCTGTGCGTGCGAAAGAAATCGTTCGCCCGCTTCGGTCAGGCCGACGCTACGCGTGGTGCGTATGAAGAGGGCGGCGCCAATGCGTGCTTCAAGTACACGCACAGTCTGGCTGACGGCCGACGGCGTCACTCCGAGTTCAGCGGCCGCCCGGCGAAAACTGCGATGCTGGGCAACGCTCAGAAACACCTCCACGCCATCGAGCGCGCCTTGTCTGACTGTGAAGTTCTGCTTCATAGCCCGTCAACATTGTGAGGAATAGTTGCTCGCGAGAGGCCATGGTACACCTACGCCTGCAGATGAGGACTCGGGCCGGTGTCGGCTCGCGAGCCCTGAACAATCCGCTGAGATCGTGGAGGAACCTTGCAATGACTGATGCACTTGATGGCGTACGAGATCACTATTACGCGACCGGCCTGACCGACCGGTTGAAGATCGCGCTCGCAGTTTTTGGGCCGGAGGATCAGCAACTCACGCCGCAGCAACTAGGCGCCCTTGACCAGTTTCACACCCGTGGGCTTGCGGCCACCGCCGAACTTGCCAAACTCGCCGGGATCACCGCCGACATGGCGGTGCTGGACGTCGGTTCCGGCGTTGGCGGGCCGGCTCGTTTTCTGGCTGCAACCTATGGCTGCCGGGTGACGGGTATCGACCTGAGCGAACCGTTCGTGGATGCCGCACGCTATCTCACCCGACGCACAGGGCAGAGCGAACAGGTGTCGTTCCATGCCGCCAGCGCGCTGGACCTTCCCTTGGACGGCAGCCGCTTCGACGCCGTATTGCTGCAGCACGTCGCGATGAACATTGCCGAACGCGCACGGCTTTATCGGGAGATCCGACGCGTGCTGAAGCCATCCGGCCGGTTCGCGACGTTCGATGTCGTCGCAAACGGCAGCGAACCGTACTACCCGGTTCCCTGGGCGCGCACGTCGACAACAAGCTTTCTCCTGACTGCCGATGCAACGCGCGAGGCGATTGAACAGGCAGGCTTCCGCACGCTGGCATCGCAAAACGACACCGACGCCGCAAAGGCCTGGTTCACCCAACTGCGTGCGTCAGGACCACCGCCCTCGCCAAATCTCGGCGTGGTGATGGGGCCGGACTTCGCGCAGCTTTCCACCAACCTGGCGCGAAATCTCCTGGAAGGCCGACTCGGCATTCTCACCGCGGTGTTCGAGGCTGCATTGACCACGACCCGAATCAACCTGGAGAACCACTGATGACCGCCGCCTCTATTCCCGCCGGCATCGTCCTGCCGCGTCCCGCCTGGCGCAGCCTGCTTTGGCTGGTTCCGTTGACCGTGCTGTGGATTGCGTTGATCTACTGGAAGCCGATTATCCCAACCAGCGGCGTTGCGATCACCGCTCATCAGTTGATGGTCCATGGGCTTATTGCAGTCGGTTTGTGGCTCGGGCTCGAAAACGCGGAACTGACGCCGCGCCAACGCCGCACGACCTGGCTGGCGGTCATGATTCCAGACACGCTGTGGTTCGCTGTTGTCTGGAGCGCGGCGATCAATGGCGTCTTTCGCACGAGCGCCTCGGCGTTGCCGTTGTTGCCGTTGGCGATCTTCCTGCCCGTTATGCTCGGCGCGCCGCTGCTGCTGTTGTCGAGGCGGGTCGGGCAGGTGCTCGATGGAATGCCGGCGACCTGGCTTGTCGCTCTTCAGCTTTATCGGGTATTTGGCGGTTGGGCTCTCGCCGCCTGGCTGCATGGGGCGCTGCCAGGCGTGTTCGCGTTGCCGGCGGGCGTCGGCGATGTCTTGACCGGCCTGTTCGCCGTGCCGGCGGCAATCGCCGTGGCGAGCGGCACAGCTCAAGGGCGGAAGGCGGCGATCGGCTGGAACATCTTCGGCCTCGCCGATTTCGCCGTCGCGATTACCTTGGGGATGATCACTTCGCCTGGGCCCTTCCAGTTGCTCGTTCCGAGCGTGACGAGCATCGGCGCCGGCACTTATCCGGATGTGCTGACCCCTGCTTTCGTGGTCCCAGTTTCGATCCTGCTGCACGCGCTGTCGCTGCGGCAGTTGGTCCGACGACGCGCCGGCTGAGCTCCCGCCTGTCAGGTCGATAGATGCGGCAACTTGCCGGGCTCTCTAGATGTTGTGCGAGCCCGGTCCTGCTGTAGCAATGGGCATCCGTTCGTCCGTACGGTCAAACACCTTTTCCGGCTCGTCCGCCTCTTCCGGAGTCTCTTTATCCAGGACCCGGCGCATTCTGGGTTCGTCCAGTTCATGGGTCCACTTGGCGACCACCAACGTAGCCACAGCATTGCCGATGAAATTCGTCAACGCGCGCGCTTCGGACATGAAGCGGTCGATGCCGAGGATCAGCGCAAGGCCTGCAACGGGTACATGTCCGACCGCGGACAGCGTTGCCGCCAGCACGATGAACCCGCTGCCCGTAACGCCCGCAGCGCCTTTGGAGGTCAGCAGCAAGACGGCCAGCAAAGTGATCTGATGCGTGAGGTCAAGCGGCGTATTCGTCGCCTGGGCGATGAAGACGGCAGCCAGGGTGAGGTAGATCGACGTGCCATCGAGATTGAAAGAGTACCCGGTTGGAATGACTAGTCCGACCACGGACTTCTTCGCGCCGAGATTCTCCAGCTTCACCATGACACGAGGCAACGCTGCTTCCGACGAGGAGGTTCCAAGAACGATAAACAGTTCTTCCTTGAGGTATTTGATCAACTTCCACACGCTGAAGCCATGGAACCGGGCAATCAGTCCTAGCACGACGAAGATGAAGAACAGGCAGGTCGCATAGAACGTGAGCATCAGCATTCCAAGCGAGACCATGCTGCCGATGCCGTATTTGCCGATGGTAAAGGCCATCGCGCCAAAGGCGCCGATCGGCGCCGCTTTCATGATGAAGCCGACGATGCGGAAGAACACATGGGAGATCTTCTCGACGAAGTCGAATATCAATGTGCCTCTACCGCCGAACGAGTGCAACGCGAAGCCGAACATGAGCGCGAACAACAGAACCTGAAGTATCTCGCCCTTGGCGAACGCGTCGACCACGGTCGAGGGGATGATGTTCATCAGGAAGTCGGTCGTGCTCTCCATCTTCCGCCCGCTGGTGATCGTAGCCACGGCCTTCGCGTCCAGCGTCTTCGGGTCCACGTTCATGCCGGCGCCGGGCTGTACCAGGTTGACGATCACCAATCCGACCACCAGCGCGAGAGCGCTGACGATCTCGAAGTAGAGCAACGCCAATCCCCCGGTCTTGCCCACCTTCTTCATGTCTTCCATGCCGGCGATGCCGACGACCACCGTGCAGAAGATGATGGGGGCGATGATCATCTTGATCAGTTTGATGAAGGCGTCGCCGAGCGGCTTCATCGCCTCGCCAGTGTGCGGGGCGAAAATTCCCAACACAACGCCGGCGATGATCGCGACGATTACCTGAAAATAAAGTGATCGGTAAAGCGGTTTGTGCGAAGCCATTTGAGCTCCAAAACAATCACTTCAGTCGTCAATCAGAGCATTGTTTGATACGCCAGCGTGACCCGTATGACGGCGGGGAAGTATCCCGGCGCCGAACTGTGCGGCGCGTCGTGACACCTGTGCATCCTGCGCAGATCGCGGGAACGGCTGGCTTATCCGGCAACCTGCGAATAACACTTACCAAAGTATTACAAAGCCTATGCTTCGCATCCGTCCGCGGCAACCGGGCAAACCCGAGCGTGCAGCGCAGCAAACCGTTTTGTGATCGAACGCTGTAACTGCGCCGGGGTTGATACGGGGCGAGGTTGCGAACCTCTGATTCGCGTTTCAGCGCGCCATCGGAACGGGCCGGGGGTGAATGGCCGTGTCCGGCGTTCGTAGTGGGCCCGCAAGCGGTCGTTAGCGGCGGAGCGCGCTCGCAGCCGTCAGCGCTTGTCGGCGGGATCGCGTTTGAAGCCGGACAGCATCGCGCCGATCAGATTGTCACGTGTCCAGATGCTCATGACGACGGCCGCGAAGATATGGACGCACACGCAGACTTGCAGTGCGATTGACAAATACGTGTGAAGCTCATGCGGCCAGTCGTCACCCCAGAAGGCGTCGAGGCGCATCAGCCAGCCGCTTGCCGCCAGTGCGAGAATCAGCAGCCAGAGTGCGATCGCCATCAGGCCGCCGAGCGGATTGTGCGACAGATGACGCAGTGGCTTGCCGGCGCCCAGCGAGCGCACGTAGTCTTTCACATGCGCCGGCGTCGGCCACCAGGCGGAGAATCGCGCGTACGGCGTGCCGATAAACCCCCACACGATGCGCCACGTAACGAGACCCGCAGCGATATATCCCAGTACCCGATGTGTCTGATCAGTCGGCCCGAACAGATTCCACACGACGATGCCCGCAACGGTCCAATGCGTGAATCGCACGCCCATGTCCCAGGTTTTGACGGGCATCGCGCGCGCCAGAGCTTAGTCGATCTCGGACTTCACGACGGCAAGCGTCTTGGTGTCGTAGTAGATCTCGACCTTTTTGCCCTCTTTGTTGTGGCCGTAGATTTCGTAGCAGTTGCCGTCGACCTTGAACTTCTTGATCTTATAGCCCTCTGCTTCGAGTTGAGCGCGCGCATCCGATTCCTTCATCCACTCGCTCTTCGGATGGGCCGGGCAATCGGCTTTAGCGAACGCCGTGCCGGAAACACCCAATGCGACACATAACGCCAGGAACTTAAGCATCCATCACCTCATCTGCTGATTTGTCGAGCGCTCACTTTACGTCCAGCCAGATTGGATCGCAAGCTTATTGTAGGCTTCGAATGGGAGCTAACTAGCGTGGATCAAGGAAGCGCGGGGGTAGCGAGAAACACAAGTAACGGCTGCTGCTCACGCCCAATAGACTATGTCTAGCTCACCAACCAACAGGAGGATTGACTATGAAACTGACCGACTTCGATACGCTGACTTTCGACTGCTATGGCACGCTGATCGACTGGGAAACGGGCATCTTCGAAGGCTTGCGTCCTCTGCTCGAGCGCGTGAGTCCGCCGCTGACGCGGGATCAGGTTCTCGAAGCGCACGCGCGTCACGAGTCGTCGCAGCAGGCCTACACGCCCGCCAAGCGTTACCAGGAACTGCTTCCTATCGTGTACAAGCGACTGGCCGAAGAATGGCAGGTGCCTTTCACGCACGAGGAGTGCGTCGCCTACGGCAAGTCCATACGTAACTGGCCGGCATTCGAGGACTCGGCGGCTGCGCTGCAGTACCTGAAGAAGTACTACAAGCTGGTGATCCTGTCGAACATCGACAATGAGAGCTTCACGCACAGCAATGTGAAGCTTCAGGTCGAATTCGACGCGATCATCACCGCGGAGGACGTCGGCTCCTATAAGCCGTCCCCGCGTAACTTCGAGTACATGCTGGACAAGCTGAGCGCCCGCGGTATCGGGAAGGAGACGATTCTCCATACCGCGGAAAGTCTGTTTCACGACCACAAGCCCGCGAACGCGTTCGGGCTGGCATCGTGCTGGATCTATCGCCGCCATTCGCAGACCGGTTTCGGCGCGACGATGAACCCGGGCGAACAACCTGCCGTGAACTTCCGCTTCAACAGCATGGCAGACCTCGTGAAGGCTCACCAGGAAGCGCTGCTGCAGAAGTAAGCGGCCTCCGTCATGCACCGGCGTTCATGTCGGTTTGATACGCCGCGCCGGTGGCGGCGATCTTCATTGCTCGCGATTTCACACTCGAAGAGATTCAGGGCGCCGCTTCGACGTTCGAGTTGGCGTGGCGCGTTTTACGCAGCGAGCGATGCTCAGATATCCTCTATGAGTTGGCAATCTCTCCGATTATCCACTCGCGAAAAGCAGCCACCAAGGGTCCATAGTCTCCATCGGGCAAGACCAGATGATAGGCATAGTCCTCGGGCCAATCAAAATCCCAAACCTTGACTATCCTGTTGTCGCCGAGGGCCGGCGCTGCCATCGCCGCGGGGACGAGACCAGCCCCTTGTCCAGCAACAATCGCGGTTAGCATCATGCCGCAGTCATCGAACGCCGTTCCGCTTGGCAGGCTCATACCTTGCACGGATTGCGACTGAAACCAGAGATGCCAGTTCATTCGCTCGACCTCATGTAGGAGCGGCCAGCGCGTCAGATCCGAAGCCGTTTCGGGCATTCCGAACTGCGCGATCAAGGTCGGACTGGCGACCGGAATGAGATCCACCGCGCACAGCCGCTCGCGGTAGAACTTCCCGTGCTGCGCGGTGCCATGACGGATCGCTACGTCCATCACGTCGTGGGCAAAGTCGACGGGTTCCTTGCCGGTCATGACCCGAAGGTCGATGTTGCGATGTTTGTCGTGAAAGCTTTGGAGACGAGGAATCAGCCAGTAGGAGGCGAACGACGGCGTCACGCTGACTGTGAGCGTCCCCGTTTCCGCAATTTTGGCGATACGGCGAGTTGCATCGCCAATCTGTTTGAACGCGTTTCGAATTGCCGGTAGATAGTCGACGCCCGCTTGGGTCAAACGAATACCCCGGTTGGCACGGACGAACAGCGCGACTCCAAGATAGCTCTCGAGGCCCTTCACCAGTTGGCTGACCGCTGCGGGAGTCACACACAGTTCGTCGGCTGCCAGCTTGAGTGACAGATTACGCGCTGCTGCTTCAAACGCGCGAAGCCCATTCAATGGCGGTAGCCGCTTTTCCATAGATAAGAATTTCTAATCATTAACCTTCAGAAATGGTAACGCGTGACGGTTTCTGCCGCGAGTACAATTTCACCACGAAATCGGGAAAATTTCTGCTTCAAACGCATGGTGAGACGTAGGCGCTATTACGCCGGCGTTGGATCAGATTTTCTAATGAAAAAGAGAAGTTTGCCGAAACCACTTGCGGAGCGGGTCATCGGCGCAAATGAGGGTGCCCATGATCGGGTGTGGACGTCGCAAACCCAGGCGGCTTAACTGAAGAGGTAGGCGCAGCGTTTAGTGCCGGAGGATGAAATTTTCATGTCGTTGCGAGTGATACAAAGTCCCATATCGGGGAGTGCTCAGATAGATGGTAAGAAGATCATCGTGCTCGGCTCCAACAACTACCGGGGTTTGGCAAACCACCCCGTTGTGCTGGCCGCGTTTCATGAGGGCTTGCGGCAATATGGCGCCGGCACCGGGATGAACCCGCCGCTTGCAACCACGAACGCGCATCGGCGACTCGAAGAGGCTTTGGCCGAATTTCATCAGGCCGAGGCGGCGATGGTCTTCAATTCCTGTACAGCAGCGAATCTCGCTCTACTCGACACCGTTACAACCGCGGGTGATCTGATTTTCAGTGATGAGTTGAACCACGCGAGCATCATCGACGGGTGTCGATTAAGTCGGGCGCGAGTCGTGAGAGTGAAACACCGTAGCGTGGCGAGTTTTTCGCAGGCATTGGAACAATCGTCTTCAGGTGAGCCGCAGCAACGCAAACTCTTTATTACCGATGGTGTTTTTAGCATGGAGGGATACACCGCGCCGCTACCTGAGTTTCTTGAAGCGACGACCCGTTCCAACATTATGTTCGCCCTCGATGAGAGTCACGCGGCGGGAGTGGTGGGCAACACGGGCCGAGGCAGTGCCGAACTCCATGACTGCATGGTCAAAATTGACTATGTCACAGGGACGCTCTCGAAGGCGTTTGGCGCCGTCGGGGGAGGCTATATCTGCGCGAGCAATGAGCGCATCGCGGAACTCAAAGGGAAAGCGCGCTTGGCGCTTTTCAGCAGTTCGATAAGTCCGGCAGCGGCAGAAGCGGCGGCGGCCGCCGTTTCGCTGGCACGCTCGGATCTGGAGTCGCTGGAACGTATGCGCTACGTTGCCGAGAAATTTCGCAGCGGCGTAGCGCAACTCGGATTCAAGACGGTGAACAGCGAAAGCCCGATCACTCCGGTGCTGATCGGAGACGCCGAAATGACACAGGTGTTCTCGCAGTTGCTTGAGCAAGGGGGCGTCTACGTTCCGGCTTTGGCGTTTCCGGTCGTGCCCGAGGGTACTGCTCGCCTGCGCGCGCAGACTTCCGCGGCACACACGGACGACGATATTGACTTTGCGCTGAGCGTTTTCGAGCGCGTCGGCCGCGATCTGCGCCTCATCTAGCCGTAGAGGAATTCGATGCCCATTCAGACCATATCTTTATACAAAGGTCGTACTCCAGCGGAAAAGCGGCTTATTGCCGACTGTATTCAGGACGCGCTTTCTTTCGCTGGTTATCCCAGCAATGATCGCTTTCAGAAAATCCACGAGTACGAAGACGACGACTTCATTGTTGATCCCGTTTTCCCGAACTTCTCCGCGACACCCCGGACTCGCGACTTCGTGCTGGTTCAAATCTGGATTAGCACGGGTCGTCCTGACTCGATGAAGCACGACATGATCGAACAAATTCAGCACAACCTCGGCACTCGCGTTGGCTTGAACGCGGCCGACGTCATGGTCGTTCTCCAGGAAACGGCACGGGAGAATTCATCGCTGTATCGAGGAGTACCGCCGGAACTGTTGCCGCGTATTGTGCCGAGGGCCGGTAACGCACAGTAGTGGACTGTGTGCTGCGTCGAGTTGATCGACGACATCAATACGGCGCTAGAAGGCGCGGAGCGCGCGCTGTAAGCGGCGAAACGCGCCGGCAGGAACCGCGTCGTCTCGCGTCGGCAGCGGATGATTGAGTTTCACGAAGCGTAGCCAGGCGCGCGTGCGCCTCTAGCGCCGCCGCTCGCCGCGATTTCAGCGCGACAGCAGCGACACCGTCGCGATGCCGAGAATGGTCATTAGAAGCGAGGCGGCCACGTGAATCACGATCTCGCCCGCCGCCCAGCCGAGCCGGCCGTCCTGCAGGCGCTGCACCACTTCCGCTGAAAAAGTCGAGAAAGTCGACAGTCCACCCATCAGGCCGGTGATGACGAAGAGCCGCCATTCGGGCGCGATCTGCGGCGCCCGCGCGAAACCGGCGACCGCGACACCGATGACGTAGCCGGCAATGACGTTGGCGGCGAATGTGCCGAGCGGCAAGCCGCTGAAGATGCCGTTCAGGCGGATGCCCAGAAACCAGCGGAACAACGAACCGAGCGCGCCGCCGATGCCGACAGCGAGAATGGACCAATACATGGAGGAGGCCTGGCAAAACCGGCGTGTCGACAAACCGGACAGAGCGAGGAGCGCGATGCCGCCTCCGCGTTCATCCGGACGAAGCAGGCATCATCAGCCACGAGGGCGGTTAAAGGAGAATGCCATCTCCAGCGCAGAAGTCTAACATTGGCAGTGCATGTGGGGACAGGTCGGCGCGGTCGCGGACGGGGCGCTGGCAGGTGCTGACCGAAGCGATGCCACAAGTTCCGCGCTGGCGAGATTCACGGGGCGGATCTCGCGCGTCACCAGCGCTCCCCGCCGAACCTCACTCCGACGTCGCCGAAATCTTGTGAATCGACAGATCGGCGCCGTTGTACTCGTCTTCCTGATCGAGCCTCAGCCCGACCGTCAGCCGGATCGCGCCGTACACGAGCGTGCCGCCGAGCGTCGCCACGACGATTCCGCCCAGCGTGCCCACCAGTTGCGCGCCGAACGAAACGCCGCCCAAGCCGCCGAGCGCGCGCAGGCCGAAGATGCCTGCCGCGATACCACCCCACGCGCCGCATAAACCGTGCAGCGGCCATACGCCCAGTACGTCGTCGATGCGCCAGCGGTTCTGCACGCAGGTGAACATATGAACGAACAGCACCCCGGCGATGCCGCCCGTCAGCAGCGCGCCGAGCGGATGCATCACGTCGGAGCCGGCGCAAACCGCCACCAGTCCGGCAAGCGGCCCGTTGTACGTAAAGCCGGGGTCATTGCGGCCCGCGAGCCACGCGGTCAGCGTGCCGCCGACCATCGCCATCAGCGAATTGACGGCGACGAGGCCGCTGATCTTGTCGATGGTCTGCGCGCTCATCACGTTAAAGCCGAACCAGCCGACCGCCAGCACCCAGGCGCCCAGCGCGAGGAACGGAATATTCGACGGCGGATGCGCGGCAATGCCGCCGTCGCGGTGATAACGGCCATGGCGCGCGCCCAGCAGCAGCACGGCCGGCAACGCGACCCAACCGCCGAACGCATGCACGACGACCGAGCCGGCAAAGTCGTGGAAGGGCACGCCGAACACGTGGGCGAGCCGGTCCTGGATGCCGAAGCGGTCGTTCCACGCGATCCCTTCGAAGAACGGATAGATGAAGCCGACCAGCACGAACGTCGCGAAGAGTTGCGGGTTGAACTTCGAACGCTCGGCGATACCGCCGGACACGATCGCCGGAATCGCGGCAGCGAACGTCAGCAGGAAGAAGAATCGCACCAGCGCGTACCCGTTGTGAGCTGCCAGCGACTCGGCGCTGCCGAAGAACTGCACGCCGTACGCAATCGTGTAGCCGATAAAGAAATACGCGATCGTCGAGACTGAGAAGTCCACCAGAATCTTGACCAGCGCATTGACCTGATTCTTTTTGCGTACCGTGCCGAGTTCGAGAAACGCGAACCCTGCATGCATGGCCAGCACCATCGCGGCGCCGAGCAGAAGGAAGAGGGTATCGGTGCCGGTTTTCAGACTTTCCATCGATGTGTCCTGCTTGTGCCAAAAAAGCGGGCAGTGAATGCAAGAAGTGGGCCAAACTTGTGCCGAAACGCGTCTATACGGTGCAAGCCGGCACCGGGATGGAATTTGGCGTGTATTTTGAGCAACGAGCCCTTAACCCGTCTGCACCTGAAACCGCACGAGAACGCACAAATAATGTGCATGAATTTTTCGTCGCGAACTGCGCGACCCAAAGCGGGGCGAATTATTCGATTTGATTTACGTTTAATTCAAAAGCCTGACGTTTTGCGTGCGCCCGTTGTGCACGTTGGCGGCGCATGCCTGGCCGATGGCGTGCCCTCTTTGTTTTCCTGCACAATCGCCGACATAATGTCCCGTCCCCGCGCATGATCTGCCGGGCCACCGACCTCCAATGCGCACGCATGAGACTGACCACTAAAGGGCTGTTGCTGATCGCGATTCCGGCCCTCTTCGAGTTGGCGCTATTGTCCGGACTGGTCAAGGCGCAAGCAGATGCGACACAGGCGGAGCGCTGGGCTATCCACAGCGAAGAGGTGCTGCGCCAGACCACCGCGATCCTCGACCCGGTGCTGGGCGAGTCGGTGGCGCTGCGCGGCGCGGTGCTCGCTAACGACGCCCGTTTCTCCACGCCGGTGACCGTTTGGATGGACGTCGACCGGCGCATCGATCAACTGGCCGAACTGGTCGCCGACAATCCGGCCCAAGTCGAACGCGTGGTTCAGGTGCGCCAGGCGGTGCAGGCTTACCGGCAATGGTCGGATCGAATTCAGGACATGCTGCATTCGGGCCGGCGGCGCGACGTGCTCGCGCGCTTCCGCGACCTCGCGCCGTCCGACGTGCTCGACCGGTTTCGTCAGCAACTCGCGGCGTTCCAGGCGGAGGAGCGGCGTCTCGACACACTGCGTTCGAATGCCGCCGACGCCGCCCGCGAACGGCAGCAGACCCTGGTGGTCGCGGCCGTGTTCGGCTCCCTGCTGTTCGTGGCGCTGGCGGTCTGGTTGTTCACGCGCGGCGTGCGCGGGCGGCTCGCGGTCCTCGCCGACAACGCCGGGCGCCTCGCGGGCAATGAGCCGCTGGCGCCGATCGGCCCCGGACGCGACGAAATCGCGCGCCTCGATCTGACCTTGCACGAGACCAGCCGGCGCTTGCTCGAAGCCGAGCGCATCCAGGCGCGCTTCCGGGCCGACCTTGCGCGCCGTACCGGCGAACTGGCGCGGATCAACGAGACCTTGCGTCAGCAGACCCAGGAAAACGAAATGTTCATTTACAGCGTGTCGCACGATCTGCGTGCGCCGCTGGTGAACCTGCAAGGCTTCTCGAAGGAACTGATTCGCTCGTGCGACGAACTGCGCGCCGCGGTGCGCGAGTCGTCGCTTGCGGCCGAGACGCGGCAGCGCATCGAACGGGTGGTCGACGAGGACATCGGCGAAGCGCTGCACTATCTGCAGACGGCGGTGCTGCGCGCTTCGCACATCATCGACGCGCTGTTGCGCCTGTCGCGCGTGGGCCGCGTGGAATATCGGCAGCAGAAGGTCGAGGTGCGCGATATCGTGCCGCGCGTAGTCGATGCGATGCAAGGCTCGATCCGCGCGCGCCGTGCTCATGTCAGCGTGGATGAATTGCCCGCGGTGTGGGGCGACCCCACCGCGCTGGAACAGGTGTTCGCGAACCTGATCGGCAACGCGGTGAATTATCTGGACCCGTCGCGGGAAGGCAGGATCGAGATCGGTACGACGCCGGCGCCGCCGGGCGTGCACTCGCTGCGGATTTTCTACGTGAGGGACAACGGCCTGGGTATTCCGGCGGTCGCTTTGCCGCGGCTATTCAACGCATTCCAGCGCTTGCACGGCAATGTGGCGGCGGGCGAGGGCATCGGCCTCGCGCTCGTGCGCCGCGTAGTGGAGCGGCATGGCGGACGTGTGTGGGCGGAGTCGAGAGAAGGCGTGGGCACGACGTTCTACCTGTCGCTGCCTGAAGCCGAAGCGCGGATCGCGCAACAGGCTGTCGGCACGCAAGCGCCACTGGAGGTGGCGAGTGTTCAAGCCATTCGCGATGCCCGCCCGGGGCTGGAAGATCGCGATCGAAAGAGTGGCAGCGGCAGCGCAGCGCATGCCGCGGATGCCCAGCCCGGCATCACTGCGCCGTAGCCGTTACGCGGTAAAGAGACGGCGTGGTTTGAGCATTCTGCTGCCGCGAATCGACCAGTAGCAGCCGCAGGCTATCAGGATCGCGACGCCCGTCAGGGCTTCCAGCGGCGCCGGGCGCAGACCGAGCAGGCCGTCCAGCGCAAAGAGGCCGCGCGCGGCGATCAGCAGCGCGGCCCATACCGAACACGCGGCTTGTGCCAGCATGCGCGTGCCTGCCAGACGACGCGCGCGGTTTTCGCGCGACCAGTTGGCCGGCGTACGTCTGCAGAAAAAGGCAATTGCCATCAACACGACGGCGAGAATGACGATCCAGTCGGTCAGTTGCATTGAAAAACTCTCCCAAGTCAGCCGGCGACTATAGGAAAGCCTTCCGCTACGTACTATCGGACTAGTCTCAAATAAGGGGAGCGTTGGCGAGCGCGACGGCGCGCGCCGATGGATCAGCCAGACGGATCAGAGTTCGATGCGCGTGCCGAGCAGAACGAGGAATTGGCGCAGCCACTCGGGATGCGCGGGCCACGCCGGCGCGGTGACGAAATTGGCGTCGGTGATCGCGGCGTCGACGGGAATGTCGGCGTATTCACCGCCTGCCAGCTTCACTTCGGGCGCGCAGGCCGGGTAGGCGGAAATGCGCTTGCCGCGGATCACGTCGGCGGCGGCCAGCAGTTGCGCGGCGTGACAGATAGCCGCGATCGGCTTGCCCGCTTCGGCGAATTGCCGCACGAGCTCGATTACCTTGTGATTGAGCCGCAGATACTCCGGGGCGCGACCGCCGGCGATCGCGAGCGCGTCGTATTGGCGCGGGTCGGCGTCGTCGAAGGTGGCGTTGAGCGTGAATTGATGACCGGGCTTTTCAGTGTAGGTCTGATCGCCTTCGAAATCGTGAATCGCGGTCTTGATCCGGTCGCCGGCCTTCTTGTTCGGACAGACCGCGTCGACCACGTGGCCGACTGCCTGCAGCGCCTGAAACGGCACCATCGTTTCGTAATCCTCGGCGAAGTCGCCGGTCAGAAACAGAATCTTCTTTGCCGCCATCGTATGCCTCCAATTGATCAACGGAACACAGCGAATGCTCTTTGACGCTCACGTCATTGACGTTCATAAGCTCAGGCAGTCTACTCCACTACGTTTGACAGAACCGCGACGGCTCACGCAATGGACACATTCGAATGGCGCGCGTTTCGCGCCGAAGATGCAGCAGCGCTCGCCGTGCTGTTTCGCGCTGCGATCAGCGCGCTTGCCGCCCCAGACTACGACGCGGCGGCGCGCGACGCATGGGCGTCGGCCGCCGACGACGTGCCGGCTTTTGCCGCGAGGCTCGCACGCGGCGTGACGCTGGTGGCTTGGCGCGAAGGCAGGCCGGCTGCGTTCGCACAGCTTTATCCAGCCGACCATGTCGAGATGCTGTATGTGGCGCCGGCTCATGCGCGGCAAGGCCTCGCGGCAGGCTTGCTGATGCGTCTCGAAGCCGCGGCGCGCGCGTCCGGCGCAACGAAACTCAGCGTCGACGTAAGCCTCAGCGCGCGCCGCAGCTTCGAGCGAGCGGGCTTCGAGATGCTCATTGAGGAGCGCGTGCAGCGCAACGGCGTATCATTGGCGCGTTTTCGCATGCGGAAGCCGCTCGACGCGGCTCACACTCAATCATGATTTCATCGATACGTTCATCTTTGCTGCGCCGTGCCGCGTTCGTGGCCATCGTGTTCGGCGGGCTTGCAGCCTGTCAGAAGAATGACGCGTCCGCCGGGCAGGTTGCCGGCAAGCTCAACGACGCAGCCCAGGTCGCCGGTCAGAAGCTCGATCAGGCCGCCAGCTACGTCGGCCAGCAGGTCGACGCGACCAAGTCCGCTGCGCAGCAGAACCTCGATTCCGCCTCGGCGCCCACGATCAATATCGACCCCAACGCACTGGCTTCGACCGCGCAGGCCAATCTGCAGAGCGCGGCGAGCGCCACCAATGCGCAACTCGGCAAGGCCGCGTCGCTGACCGGGCAAAGCCTCGAATCGGCGGGGCGCAAGCTCCAGGAATGGTCGGCGCAGAGTTCGGCATCGTCGACGAATGCTGCGGCTTCGTCGTCATCGGGCGAGTCGAGCGATGCACAGAAGCAGATGGACAAGTGATATGCCGGCCGGAGTGCGTCGTCGTTTGACAGTCGGATTAAATGTAATTACTATGGTTACACATTGTCGTCGCCGGGCGGGTTTGCTGTGAACACGAGTAGCCGGTTTGCATTCGCGGTGCATGTGCTCGCGCTGCTGTCGTTGCAGGAGGGCGCGCCGCTCTCGTCGGACATGATCGCGGGCAGCGTGAATACGAATCCCGCGCTGATCCGGCGGCTTCTGAGCATGCTGGCAGAGGCGGGGCTCACTACCTCGCAGCTCGGCGCGGGCGGCGGCGCGCTGCTGGCCCGAGCCCCTGACCAGATCACGCTGCTCGAGGTGTACCGTGCGGTAGACGACGCGCAGTTATTCGCGTTGCATCGCGAGGAGCCGAATCCGGCATGCATGGTCGGGCGCAACATCCAGGGCGTACTGCGCGGCATCATCGACGAAGCGCAGCAGGCCATGGAGGCGGCGCTCGGTGCGCGCACGCTGGCCGACGCCACAGCTGACGTGGTGCGTGCCGAGAAGCAGCGCGAACGCAAGAAGCGCTCGCACGGGTGACGTAGCAAAATAGCAGTACGGAAGGGCGCGTGGTGGTCGATCGAAGCACGCGCCTCGCAACGAACGGGGGCTCAAGCCCCTCTTTTTTCCGCGTTATATGTAATCGATGTGGTTACATATATGCTAACGACAGGAGCATTGAAAATGAGCAAACAGTTGAAGATCGCGTTGTTCGGCGCCACCGGCATGATTGGTTCGCGGATCGCCGCCGAAGCCGCCCGCCGCGGGCATCAGGTGACAGCTCTGGCGCGCAATCCGGCGCGCGTGCCGACCGATGTGGCGAACCTGAAAGCGGCGCAAGCCGATCTGCTCGACGCCGCGAGCGTCGGCGCGGCGGTGCGCGGCCACGACGTGGTGGCGAGCGCCTATGCGCCGCCGCCAGACGATCTCGCGGCGCTCGACAAGGCGACTCATGCGCTCGTCGAAGGCGTGCGCGCGGCGGGCCTGAAGCGCCTCGTCGTGGTGGGCGGCGCGGGTTCGCTCGAAGTGGCGCCGGGCAAGCAACTGGTCGATACGGAAGGCTTTCCGGACGCCTACAAGCCGATCGCGCTCGCGCATCGGAAGGTATTCGACTACTACCGCGGCGTGACCGACCTCGACTGGACTTGCTTCGCGCCGGCCGCGATCATCGCGCCGGGCGAGCGCACCGGCAAATTCCGCACGGGCGCGAACACGCTGCTGGCCGACGCCGAGGGCAATAGCCGCATTTCCGCCGAAGATTACGCGATTGCCTTCGTCGATGAACTGGAGCAGGGCCATTTCATCCGTCAGATCGCGACCGTCGCCTATTGAGCGTGAAACGAGGCTGAACCGGCCGCGCGCGGCCGTTACAAGCGCGACGTCAGGACCCACGCGCGGTCCTCACAACGTTTGAGCGCGCGCAAGCGTCCTAACATTCGGTTACGCAAGTTCGGTCGCTCCCGATAAAACTGCGGATACACTGGCGTCTCCCGTTTTCTTACGGATTGCCATGCAGTCATGCCCGTTGCGGCGTGAGTCCGAGGCTGCGCCGTCCAACGGCGGGCAGCCGGCGACCCACGCCGTCTTTCATTTTTCTTCCGACCGTGCCGCATGCGACGCCCGTCGCGGCGCGCGCCCGCAACTCGCCGCGCGGCTCGGCGCATGGGCGGCCGCGGTCTTTGTCGCGCTGATCCTGTGTGTCGGCTGGCTGCCCGCGAAGGCGCTTGCCGCCGGCGCTGCCACCGGCACGCCCGTCATTCCGGCCTTGCAGAGCCTGATCAACAGTGCGACGGTGACGGCGACGCCCGCGTCTTCGGCCTCGGGCGCTTCGGCGGCGGAGGCGGCGTCCGCGCCGTCGCCGGCGAGTCAGGCGGAACTGGCGCGCTCGCTCGACAGCGTGATCTCCACGCTCGACAACGACCGCCAACGCACCGCGCTCGTCGCCCAGCTCAAAAAATTGCGCGACGTCTCGCAAACGGTCGCGCCGCCCGTGCCCGCACAGCCGAGCCCGGGCTTGCTCGGCGCGATCGCGTCGGGCATCGCGTCGTTCGAATCCGATGTGCATCAGGGCCGCACGCCGGTCCGCTATTGGGGCGGCCGCTTCAACGCGGCCGGCAATGAGCTCTACACGATCATCTCGGGGCAGGGGCACGAGAGCTTCGGCCGCATTCTGTTTTCCATGTTCGCGATGCTGGCCGGCTGGGGCGCATGCGCCGGCGCGCTGATCTATGTGCAGCACCGGCTGTACCGGCGCTTCGGCATCGTCATGGGACTCCAGCCGAATCCCACCACGCGCGAACTGTTGATTTTCGCGCTGCGCCGTGTCGGACCCTGGATCATCGCCTTCCTGGCCGCGCTATTGTTCGTGCGCGCCATGCCCGATGCGCTTGGCCGCACGCTCGGCATGGTGGTCGCGTATGCGATCGTCGCGGGGGCGGTGTTTTCGGCGATCTGTCTGATCATGTTTTCGCTGTTCGGCTCGGGGCATCGGCGGATCGCGGTGCGCCTGCTGATCGATCATGCGCGGCGCGTGCTGTTCGTGGTCGGCGTGTGCGGTGCGCTCGGCGACGCCGCCGTCAATTACGACGTCGCGCATCAGCTCGGCTCGAACCTCGCCGCGTTGATTTCGACGGCGGCCAACATGACGGCCGCCGTCCTCACCGGCTATTTCGCGCTCGCGTTTCGCCGGCCGGTCGCGCATCTGATTCGCAACCGGCCTTACGAACAGCGCACCAATCACAAGGCCGCGACCGACGCCTTCGAAGTGCTCGCCGCGTTGTGGCACGTGCCCGTGCTGGTGCTCGCTACCGCGTCGGTGGTCGCCACGCTCGGCGGTTCGGGTTCGAGCGAAAACGTGCTGCAGATTTCGGTGGTGACCGCGGCTCTGCTGGTGCTGGCGTTCTTCCTGTCGGCTATCGTGTTGCGCCTGACGCGTCCGCGCAGTGCGCGCGCGCGTCGCCGCTCGCCGTATCTCACGCGCTTGCTGCGCTTTTTCGGCACGCTGGTGACGCTCTTCATCTGGCTGTTTTTCTTCGAACTCGCGGCGCGTTTGTGGGGTGTGTCACTCGCCGCGGTGATCGAGGAAAACGTCGCGGCGCGCGGTATCGCGCACGCGGTGACGGCGATCGTCGCCACCGTGTTCATTGCCTGGCTGCTGTGGATTCTGGTCGACACGGCGATCACCGAGGCACTCAATCCGGCCGGGCCGCGCAACAAGGCGCGCGCGCCGAGCATGCGCGCCCGCACGATGCTGCCGCTGGTGCGCAACGTGCTGCTGGTCTCGATCATGACGATCGCCGGCATCGTCACGGCGGCGAATCTCGGCATCAATGTCACGCCGCTGCTGGCGGGCGCCGGCGTGATCGGCCTCGCAATCGGCTTCGGCGCGCAGTCGCTCGTGACCGACCTGATCACGGGGCTGTTCATCATCATCGAGGATACGATTTCGGTGGGCGACTGGATCGACGTGGACGGCGGCCATGCGGGCACGGTCGAGCATCTGTCGATCCGTACGGTGCGGTTGCGCGACGGCCAGGGCGCGATTCACGCGATTCCGTTTTCGCAGATCAAGATCGTCAAGAACCTGTCGCGCGACTTCGCCTATGCGGTGTTCGAAGTGCGCATGTCGTTCTCCACCGACGTCGATCAGATCACGCAACTGATTCGCGAGGTCGGCGCCGATCTGATGGCCGACTTCCGTTACCGCCGTGAGATGCTCGGACCAATCGAGGTGTGGGGACTGGACCGTTTCGATCCGAACTGGATGGTCGTGAAAGGGCAGATCAAGACGCGGCCGTTGCAGCAGTGGAGCGTGGCGCGCGCCTTCAATCTGCGTCTGAAGCGCAAGATGGACGAAGCCGGCATCGAGATTCCGGTGCCGCAGATGCGTGTGTACACGTCGTCGAAGGATAGCGAAGGGCAGCCTTTGCAGGACGACGAGGTGTCGGGATTCGCTCCGCACCCGCATGAGCATGCGCAGACCGGAGCGGCGTCGGCGGCGCGGGCCGTGCATGCGCCGCTGGCCGTGGCGCGCGATGTGTCGCATGAACCGCGGCCGGCGCCGCCGCCGACCGGGCAAACGGCGCCGATTCCGCCGCAGATTCCGACGGCAGGCGAGGTGAGCGGGAAGACTTGATGGCGCACGCGGTGCGTGGCTTTTGCGGGAGGGCGCGAGGCGTCGGCCTCGCGCGTCACTGCGTCACTAGATCGTCAGGCACGGAGTGCGGGGCAGCCGCGCCGCATCGTTTCAGGTCAGCGCCGGCACATCCGCCGCGCGCACGATGTCGTTGACGTGCGTCGCGATCTGCGCGCCCGCGACGCCGTAAATATGCAGCGAAACGGCCGGGGCATCGCTGCGATTACCCAACTGATGAATCCCGCCGCGGCCGCCTCGCACGAACGACACCGCGCCTGCGTTGCGCGCTGACGTACGCGTGGCGCTCGCGCAATGCTGCGCGCCGTTCCATTCGAATACCGTCTCGCTCAGCGCGCCATCCACCACCGCATAACCGCACCACGTGTGATGCGCGTGCACGGGGCTCGCCTGTTGCGGCAGCCACACCAGCGCCGCGATCGCATAACGGCCGTGCGGATCGGCAGCCAGCAGATGGCGCCGGTACTTCTCGACCGAGCCCTCGCGTTGCGCCGCCGTGAGCAAATCGGGGTTTGCCGCGGCGTCGGCGAGCGCGGTGCGCATGCTGCGGGCGAAGAACGTCGAATCCGACGGTTCGCGGAAATGGGCGCAGGCGTCGAATATCGCATCCAGGGCACCGCACAGGCGCGTGAGCGGCGCGTTGCGCCCGGCGCGCAACAGCATGTCCACCGGCTCACGCGAACCCGCCTGAGCCGTTTTAACAGGCTGCACGCGTTGGGCTGGGAGGCCTTCGGGGGACGCAGAGCGGAGGTCTTGACTCATGATCGTTGGGCAGCGGCAGACTGCTTATCGGTTATTTTCGGATAGCGATATTTATACCGGTTTGCCCGGAGAAAGAGTTTCCATATAATTCCCCTTGGAATCTGAAAAGTAGAATAATTTCCTATGGGGGTGTCACGATGGGAATGGATATCATCGACCGGAAGCTGCTGGAGTTGCTGCAGGAGGACGCGACCATGCCGATCGCCGAACTGGCGCAACGCGTGAACCTGTCGCAAACGCCTTGCTGGAAGCGGCTGCAGCGTCTGAAAGAGGCGGGCGTGATCCGCGCGCAGGTCGCGCTTTGCGACGCGCGCAAACTCGGCGTGGGCACGACGGTGTTCGTCGCGGTACGCACCAACCAGCACACGGAGGAGTGGGCGCGAACCTTTACGCATGCCGTGCAGGAGATTCCGGAAGTGGTGGAGGTGTACCGGATGAGCGGCGAAACCGATTACCTGCTGCGCGTGGTGGTGTCCGATATCGACGACTACGACCGCGTCTACAAACTGCTGATCGCCGCCGTGCCGCTGTACGACGTGAGTTCGAGTTTTGCGATGGAGCAGATCAAGTATTCGACGGCGCTGCCGGTCAGGCCCGCCGTGGTGAGGTAGGGGGACAGGAGGCGGGTGCATCGTTTGCCGTTCGTCAGACAGCGAACCGTACGGCACGCCTGGTCAGCCGTTGAAGCTTCCGGCAAGCTCGCGCGCCTAGGCCACCGAGCATGCCCACTGCAAGCCGTGTGCAAGCTCAGTGGGCGTAGAATGCCGCCTTCCCAGACACCATCCGCGACTGCCTCGCGAACCGAGCCCGCCTCATGAACAAACCGCCGCGCAAGAAGAACCCGACCTTTGGCATTGCCGTCTTCATCGTGGTCGCGGTATTGCTGGTGATCGCCACACTCTTCTATAACGCCATCAAGGAAAAGCACGATTTCGAGAGCCAGAACGCACCGGCGCCGTCGATTTCGTCCGAAGCGGCGGCAGCGGCCAACGCCGCGAAGCCGGCAAGCGGCGTGGCTCAGTAAGACAGCGAGTACATCGGTTGGAGCGTCGCGCTCAATGTGCCGGCGAGACGCTCGCCGTCATGCAGACGGCCAATCCATCTAAAAAGCTAAAGGCACGCCGACCGCACGAGGCGCAATGTCGGCCCACGCAGTTTCACTCGTCCGGCAGGCGAATCACGCTCGCATCCTTGCGAATCTGCGCTGCCGCCGACAGCATCTGCTTACATTGATGCGCGAGCAACTTCATGTCATGCACGGCATCCGCCGAATAGCCCGGCGACTTCTCCGTTTCGACCACCATCGCATCGAGTTCGCGGCCCAGCAGTTTGATCTGCTCGTTCTGATCGGCGGCCGGCGCGGTGCCGGTTTCAGCTTCGGTAAGATTGTCGCGCACGACACTCAGCGCACGTTGCAGAGGCTGTAGCGAGACGCCTTCGACCTGCTGTTGCGCCGAGGTGCGCAAGAGCGGCGCGGCCGCGGTGATCTGCGAGGCGAGCACATGGCTGCGCACCAGCAGGCCGTTCAGTTCCGGTACGAACTTCTGCGCGGACTTCGGCTCGAGCATCATGCGCTGAAAGGCCTGGCCCAGATTGGCGAACGCGACGTGAACATTCTTGCGAGCGAGCCGGTAGCGATAATCGCGATCGAGCGCGGTCGCCGCGGCTGCGGCGGCAGCGGAGGCGCCGGCGGCCGGCTTCGCGGTCGGGTTGCTGACCGTGGTCGTGCCCGCACTGGCGCCGGCGTCGGCAATGGGTTTGGTTGTTGCATCGGTAGTCACGGCGGTCGCGGCGTTTGCGCTGCCGCTCGCAACGCTGCTTGTGCCACCGCTTGCACCTCCGCTTGCACCTCCATTAACCGTCGCCAGCACCGGCTTGGCAAAGTCGATCGCCGGATCGGCCATCGCCGCCGCCGGGGCCCGCGCGCCGGCTTCGGTCACGGTGGCGACCACGGCGGCGGCCGGCTTGCCGCTCCACCACCAGCTTGCTTCCAGATACTGGCGAGTCGCGTTGATCATGTTGTTGACGAGCTTGCCCATCAAACGATATTCCCAGTACGGGAACAGGTGGCTCGCCGCGATTGCGATCGCGCAACCCACCACGGTATCGATCGCGCGTTCGCCGATGATGCGCATGCTGCCCGGCGCGAGCAGATGGAACATCAGCAGCACATACGACGAGGTGAACACCACGCTCGCCGTGTAATTGAACAGCAGCAGGCTGTAGCTCATCACCATCGACGCGAACATCACGACCAGCAGGATGTGCGGTTCCTTGACGAAGATCATCAGCGCGATGCTCGCCGCGCAGCCGATCAGCGTGCCGACGATCCGCTGCCCGTTACGCTGTTTGGTCAGCGAATAGCCCGGCTTCAGAATGATGACGGTGGTCATCACGATCCAGTAGGCGTTGGTGAGCGGCAGCAGGCGCCCGAGCCAGAAGCCCACGGCGACGGCGATCGTCACGCGCAACGCATGGCGGAAGCTCGGCGAGGCCATCGTCAGGTTCGAGAAAATCTGCCCGAACGGCACGCGCCGGCTCGACACGAATCGTGTGAGCGCCTGGTCGAGGCGCAATTCGGTCTCGGTCGTGCTGGGTTCGCTTGAGAGACTCTTGCGCATCTTGTCGATCAGACGCGTGGCGCTCCAGACGCGCCGGAAAGTCGATGAGATGGCCGAATAAGCCTCGTGGTTTTTTGCCGGCAGATCCTGCTTGCGCATCAGGTCGATTTCGAATTCGATGGCGCGCAATTCCGCCTTGACGTTCACGCGCCCACGCGGCGCATGGTTTTGCAGCACCGCAAGCCCGATCTCCTCGAGATCGGCTGCCGCCTTGCGGATCAGATCACGGTAGAACACCAGCAGATCGGAGCCGCCGAACGTATTGCGCACCAACGGGTAATCCGTATGCGCGCCGACGAACAGTTCGTGCAGATCGACCGTATTGATGAACAGATTGAACAGCATGGCGCGGCGCGGTTCGAGCTTGCCGCTCTTGAACTTGGGCAGATTGCGCAGCACGATGTCGCGCGCGGCGTCCTGGCGATCCACCGCGGTGATCTGCTTGTCGACCAGATTGCGATAACACTCGTCAAGATCGTTATCGAGGTCGTAGAACTCGGCGCGCGCCAGCAGATAGTCGGCGCACGCGAACACGCTTTCGGCCAGCGCCTGCTGCTCGATGCGATGCATCATCCAGCGGCTCACGAAGGTCGACCAGTAGGTGTACCAGAGGCCGCCAACCAGAATCCACGACGCATTGACGAGCGCCTGCATCGGCGTGAAGCGCTCTTCCAGCGTCATGATCATCATGAACAGCGTGGCAAAGCTGATCTGCGGCCAGCGGTTGCCGTACACGACGATCAGAGACAGCAGAAAGGTGAGCGGCACGACCGTGCACCACAACGCCACCGCGTTCACCGTGGCGAGCCCGGTGGCGAGCGCGGACAGGAAGCCGATCACCGTGCACGCCAGCATTTCGTTGTGCTTGTACTTGAGCGGGCCCGGCATATCGACGACACAGGCGCCGAGCGCGCCGGTCGCGATCGTGAAGCCGAGTTCGCGATCGTGAAACACGATCAGACACAGTACCGCCGGTAACGACACGCCGACTGCGATGCGCAGGCCGCCATAAAAGTACTGGCTGTAGAGGAATTTTTTTATTTCAACCGAATAGCGCATCGACTGCCTGGATTCCATTCACTGAGAAAACCGCGGTTGAAGGGGCAGACCCAAACTGCCGTCGAGTCTAACTGATTTTATGGCTGATCTGACCTCGTCCGTTCGGCCAGGTTCTGCCCTGGGGATGCGTTTGTTATGCTGTCGCTTCAATGTCAGTCGCGGCCTGGGCGTTCCGCCCGCGCCGCCCGCAAGCCCCGGGATCCATGCTCCAGCTCTTCTACTCGAATCGCTACGAAACCCTTGTCGGCGCGCTGCTCGACGACCTGGCACAAGCGCCGTCCGATCCCTGGACCGCGCAGCCCGTGATCGTCCCGAGCGCGGCGGTGCGGCGCCGGCTCGAGCTCGATATTGCCGCGCGCCAGGGCATCTGCGCGAATGTCGACTTTGGTTATCTCGCGCAATGGCTGTGGGCGCAGATCGGCGGCGTGATCACGGTGCCGAAGCATTCGCCGTTCGCGCCGGACCGGCTCGTGTGGCGCTGCTACCGGCTGCTGGGCCAAGTGGACGATGTGGACGAAGCGCTGCCCTGGAGTGCGTCGCCGCGTCTGCGCACGTATCTCGATGCGGCGGACGCTTCGATGCGCTACGAACTCGCGCGGCGCGTGGCGACCGTGCTCGACCACTATCTGACCTATCGCCCGGAGTGGCTGCTGCAATGGCAGAAGGGCGGCTCGATCTTCGCGAGCGGCGCGGCTGACGATACCGGTCCGCGCCTTGTCGGCGCGAGCGAAGCGGCGCGCGAGGACGAGCGCTGGCAAGCGGCATTGTGGCGAGCGGTGCTCACGGAACTGTCGGGCGACGCGCAAACACCCGCGGCCGCCTTGCCGCCTGCTTACCGTTTTCTCGACGAAATCGGCACGCTCGATCTCGAGGCGATCTCGAACGCACAGTGGCCCGAAGCGGTCAGCGTGTTCGCGCTGCCGACCATGCCGCCGTTGCACGTGGCGCTGCTGCGCGCGCTCTCGCGCTGGGTCGACGTGCGGCTGTACGTGATGAATCCGTGCCGCGAGTTCTGGTTCGACGTCGTCAGCGCGGGGCGCGTCGAAGCGCTCGACGCCGCCGGCCAGCTCGACTATCAGGAAGTCGGCCATCCATTGCTTGCCGAGTGGGGCCGCCAGACTCAGGCGCAGTTGCACATGCTGCACGAGTTGACCGAGAGCGCCGCTTCCGGCGAGACCGGCGATTTCACCGGGAATCCGCAACCGAGCTGGCTTGCCGCCGTGCAGAACGGCATTCTCGATCTGCGCGACGAGACCGATGCCGACGAACTGCCGATCGAACGCGGCATCGAAGTGCACGTCTGTCACAGTCTGTCGCGGCAACTCGAAGTGCTGCACGATCGCCTGCTCGGCTGGTTCGATGAGTTCGACGATCTGCAGCCGTCCGACGTACTGGTCGCCGTGTCCGATCTCGCGGCGGCCGGCCCCTTGATCGACGCCGTGTTCGGCACCACGCCGCCTGGCGACACGCGCCGCATTCCGTACCGGATCACCGGCTTGCCGCCGTCGCAGGCCAATCCGGTTGCGCGGTTGCTGCTCGATTGGCTGGCCTTGCCCGAGCGCAGCGTGGGCGCGCCGGATCTGATCGAATGGTTGCGCGTCGACGCGATTGCCGTGCGTTACGGAATCGACGCCAGCTCGCTCGAAGCCGCGCAGGAATGGCTCGCCGCAGCCGGTGCGCGTCGCGGGCTCACCCCGGTCGAGCCGACGGGCGAACACGTGCCGATCGCCCGTCATACGTTCGCGGATGCGCTCACGCGCCTGTATCTCGGCTATGCGATGCCGGAGGGCGGCGAACCCGTGGACGCCTGGCTGCCGATCGAAGGCGCCGGCGGCTCGGATGCGGAATTGCTCGGCCGCCTGTCGCGTTTCGTCGACGACATCGACAGCTTCGCGGCGAATTGCGCAATCGAGCGCGCGCCTGCCGAGTGGACGCAACTGCTGCTCGAAACGCTCGCGCAATGTTTCGACGGCGGCGTCGAGTTCGCCGATTCGCTCGCCGCCGTGCGCGACGCGATCGACAAGATGGGCGACGCGATGCAAGCCGGCGCGCAAGAAGTCGCGCTGCCCGCCGCGGTGGTGCGCGGCGCGCTCACCGAAGCGCTCGACGACCCCGCGCGCGGCGGCGTGCCCTGGGGCAGCGTGACGTTTTCGTCGCTGACCAGTTTGCGCGGCTTGCCGTATCGCGTCGTCTGTCTGCTCGGCATGGACGACGGCGTGTTGCCGAGTCTCGCGCGCGCCGACGAGTTCGATCTGATGGCCGCGTTCGGCAAAGCCGGCGACCGTCAGCGCCGCGACGACGAACGCAATTTGTTCCTCGATCTGCTGCTCGCGGCGCGCGATCGTCTCTTCATCGCTTATACGGGTCGCAGCATTCGCGACAACGCGCCGTTGCCGCCCGCCGCGCTGGTCGATGAATTGCTCGACCATCTCGCGCAGGTGTCGGCGGGCGAGGGCGCGAGTCCCGCCGAAGTCGAGAGCGCGCGGCATGCGTTCATCGTCGATCATCCGTTGCAGGCGTTTGCGTCGGACTATTTCTCGTCGCAATCCGAGCTGTTCAGCTACGACGCTGATCGCGCCGAGCTGGCCACGTTGCTGGCTGCGCCCACGCATGCCGCTGCGGCTCCGTTCTTCGATCGACCGTTGCCGCCGGAAGAGCCGGCGCCGATTGCCTTCGACGAATTCGTGCGTTTCTGGCGTCATCCGGCGCGGGCGCTGTTGCGCGACCGCCTGGGCATCGTGTTGTCGGAAGCACAAGGCGAATTGCTCGATACCGAGCCGTTCGACCTGGATTACGCGGGGCGCGATGCATTGGCGGACCGCCTTTTGCCCGTGCTGCTCGACGTGGATACGGACGACGACGTCGTGTTCGAGCGCGTGCGCCGTGTGGCGGCGGCGAGCCCGGAATTGCCGGGCGGCGCGACTGGCGCGGTGTGGCGAGCGCGCGAGCTCGGTGCGTTGCGTCAGCTCGCCGACAGCGTGCGTCGCGAGGTGGCTTCGGGTGTCGAGCGTTTGCCGTTCGTGCTCGACATCGCGCCGCGCTGGCCCGCGAGCGAGGAGCTTGCCGGTGCGCTGTTCGGCCCGCATGACGCGCTGCTTCGGCAAGGCGCCGAAACGCCATTGCAACTGCACGGCAGTCTGAACCTGCTCACCGAAACAGGACAAGTGATTTTCCGCTACGCCAAACCTACCGCACGCGACTATCTGTCGGCATGGCTCGCGCATCTGGTCTATTGCGCCGCGCAGCCGGACGGCCCGCGCCGCACCGTATGGCATGGCAGCGGCGAGAGTTTCGAACTCACGCCGGTCGCTGCGCCGCTCGACGAACTGGCGCCGCTCGCCGCGTTGTTCAAGGCAGGCCGCATGCTGCCGCTGCGCTTTTTCCCGAAGAGCGCGTGGACCAAAGTCAGCGAAAGCGATTCGGCCGCGCAGGGCGTCTGGATCAACGACCGCGTGCGTGGCGAGTCCGACGATCCCGCCTTGCGGATCGCATTGCGCGGCACGCCGCTGTCGCTCGACGAGCCTTTCGGCAGCCTCGCCGCGATCGTGTTCAAACCACTCATGCAACATCTGCGGAGCGCGTCATGAGCGGCGCCACGAAGCATTACGCGCTGGTCGCCGAAGAACTCGACGTGTTCGCCTGTTCGCTCGACGGCGTAAATCAGATCGAGGCTTCGGCGGGCACCGGCAAGACCTGGAATATCTGCGCGTTGTACGTGCGCCTGCTGCTCGAAAAGAACCTGAACGCGGACCAGATTCTCGTTGTCACGTTCACGAAGGCGGCGACCGCGGAATTGCATGAACGCATTCGCGGGCGTCTGGCCGAACTGCACCGCGCCATCGAAATGGATGACGACGGCGGCGATCCGTTCGTCCGCCGTCTCTTTGAAACGACGCTGGGGCCGGAGCGGGGCATCGAGCGCGAGGACGCCTTGAAGGTGGTGAGGCGTGCGTTGCGCACCTTCGACCAGGCGGCGATCCATACCATCCACGCATTCTGTCAGCGCGCGTTGCAGGAGGCGCCGTTTGCCGCCGCCATGCCGTTCGCCTTCGAAATGGAAGCCGACGACGCGGCGTTGCGCTTCGAAATGGCGGCTGACTTCTGGCGTGAGCAGGTGGAACCGGTAGCGCATGCGCATCCTGCGTTCGCCGCGTGGCTGGTGGCCAAACGCGCCGGTCCCGCTTCACTCGATGAACAACTCGCGCGGCGTCTGAAGAAACCGTTGGCGCAGTTGCGCTGGGGCAAGGTCGACGCGAGCGGCAATGGCACCGATCCGCAAGCTGGTTTCGAAGCTGCTTGCGACCTCTGGCAAGCGGAGCGCGATGCGATTGTGAGTTTGCTGACCCAGGCGCAAGACCGTCTGAGCAAGACCTCGCATAAGCCCGATCATGTGAGCGCCGCGATCGCTGCATGGACTGAGTACTTCGCGCAGGGCGACTGCCATGCGCCGCCGCCGAGGGCCGCGTTGAAGCTGACGGCCTCGGCGTTGAAGAAGGCCACCAAGGTCAAGTTCGAGCCGCCCGAACATGCGTTCTTCGAGCACGCTGAAGCGCTGGCGGCAGCCGTGATCGCGGCCGAAGCCGCGCAACGCGCGCGCTGGCTCTCGCTCGTGCAAACCTGGCTCGACTACGCGCCCGCCGAGCTGGTGGCGCGCAAACGCACGCGCCGCGTCGTCTCGTTCGACGATCTGCTGTCCAATTTGTACCGCGCGCTCGCGGCGCATCCGTGGCTTGCCGATGCGTTGCGCACGCGTTACCCCGCAGCGCTGATCGACGAGTTTCAGGACACCGATCCGCTGCAGTTCGCGATCTTCAGTCGTATTTTCGCGCCGGCCGGTCCGCTGTTTCTGGTTGGCGACCCGAAGCAGGCCATCTACAGTTTTCGCGCGGCGGATCTGCACACCTATCTGGCGGCGCGTGAGGCGGCCTCCGCGTGCTACACGCTGGCCGTCAATCAGCGCTCGACCGCGCCCATCGTCGAGGCTTGCAACCGGCTCTTCGAAGCGAATCCGCAAGCGTTCGTGCTGGATGGCCTCGACTATCAACCGGTGCGTGCGGGCGAACGGCGCAGGCTGCCGTTTTCCGATCCGGACACGAGCGCCGGCGATTTCCGTATCTGGACCTTGCCGCAAGGCGACGCCGCGCTGACCAAACGCGAGGCTCAGCGCGAAGCGAGCGAAGCGTGTGCCGCCGAGATCGTGCGGCTCCTGCGCGGTGCGCGCGAAGGCGTGGTGACGATCGGCGATGCGCCGCTCGCGCCGGGCAACATCGCGGTGCTGGTGCAAACGCATAAGCAGGGCAGTCTGATCAAACGCGTGCTGGCCGCGTGGGGTGTCGGCAGCGTGGAGCTGGCGCAGGCGTCGGTGTTCGCGACGCTCGACGCCGAGCAGATCGAACGGGTGCTGGCCGCCGTCGATACGCCTGGTGATCTGCGCCGTCTGCGCGCCGCGCTGGCGACCGACTGGCTGGGCCTCGACGCCGCGGCGCTGTGGCGTCTCGAGCAGGTCGCCGACGCGCCATCGGTCGCCGACGATCCCGCGCACGCCGCCGACGCGATGGGCTGGGTCGAACGTTTTTCGCGCTACCGCACGCTGTGGCATGAGCGCGGCTTCGCGGTGATGTGGCGCACGCTGATGCGTGAGCTGCGCGTCGCGCAACGGCTGGTTGCCGCAGCGGACGGCGAGCGGCGCCTGACGAACGTGAACCACCTGGCCGAACTCGTGCAGGCGCGCGCCGCGACGCAGCCCGGTATCGCGCCGACCTTGCGCTGGCTCGCCGCGCAACGCACCCAGGGCGGTGGCGACGACGCGCAGTTGCGGCTCGAGTCGGATCGCAACCTCGTGCAGATCGTCACGGTTCACAAATCGAAAGGGCTCGAATACGCGGTGGTGTTCTGTCCGTTCCTAAACGACGGCGCGTTGCGCGAACCGCCGTCGTCCGGTTTGCCGGATGCGCGCGAGTATCACGACGAGACCGGCGATGCGGTGCTGCACTACGGTTGCGACGACGCGGAGGCCGAGCATGCGTCGCGTTACGCGGTGCGCGAACAGGCGGCGGAACGGGCGCGGCTCGTCTACGTTGCGTTGACGCGTGCGGTGTACCGCTGCTATCTGGTCGCCGGCACGTATCTGTCGTCGCGCTCCAGCAAGGAGTCACGCCGCAGCGTGTTGAACTGGCTCGTGGCCGGTGGTGGTCATGATTTCGGCGACTGGCTCGCCGAGCCGCCCGACGAAGCCGCGTTGTCGGCGCGCTGGCAGGCGCTGGCGGGTGGCCCGATCACGTTGCAGGCGCTGCCTAGGCCGCAGCGCCGCGTGCCGCTCGAAAGCCTTCAGGACCGCGGCGCGCGAATGCAGGCGCGAGCCAACCGCAGGCCGTTGCGCGATCAGTGGCGCATGGCGAGTTTCAGCGGCCTGATCGCCGCCGGCAGTAAAGCCGAAGAAATGCATGCGCCGGCGGAAGAGGTGCGTCCCGATCACGACGAGATTGCCGATGCGCTCGTCGTCACGCCGGCACCCATGCCACAGGCGCCGGCCTACGATGAAGACGACATCCTCGCGTTTCCGCGTGGCGCCGCTGCGGGCGATTGTCTGCATCGCATGTTCGAACTCGCTGATTTCACCGAGCCGCACACATGGACCGACGCCATCCGCGGGGCGTTGCGCGAGCGTCCGGCTCCGGCTGTGCCTGAACTCGCCGCACGCTTGCCGGCGATGATGCACAACCTGCTCAGGGACGTGGTCACTGCCGAACTGCATCCCGGCATGACACTCGCCAAACTGAACCCGCGCCGGCGGCTGAACGAACTCGAGTTTCTGTTCGCGGCGCCGTCGCTCGATTTCCCCGCGTTGCGTGAACTTCTGATCGAACACGGCTATCCCGACGTCGCACTGGAACCCGGCGTGTTGCGCGGGTTCGTCAAAGGATTTATCGACATGATCGTCGAGCACGACGGACGGTTCTGGATCGTCGACTGGAAATCGAACCATCTGGGCGACACCGCCGCCGACTACGCCGCCGCGCCGCTCGAAGCGGCCATGGCGAGCCACGCGTATCACCTGCAGGCGCTGCTTTATACGGTCGCGCTGCATCGTTATCTGAAAACGCGGGTGCGCGATTATTCGTACGACACGCACATCGGCGGCTATCTGTATCTGTTCGTGCGCGGCGTGCGTCCGCATTGGCGCGACGCCGACGGACCGGCGGGCGTGCATATGCGGCGCCCCGCATTCGAGCTGGTTGCGCTGCTCGACGCGGCCATGATCGGGGGTGTCGCATGAGCGCGTTCGAACAGAGCACATCGGCGCCGCCAGAGCTCGACGACATCGGCGTGAATCTGCCCGCGCCGGCGGATTTCAGTATCGCGCTCGCCGAAGGTTTCGCGCGCCGCATCGGCGCGCTGGCGCGGCGTGGCGGCGCGTCGGCTGAGGCGGTCAAGTGGGCGGCGCGGGGTGCATTCGCCGCGAGCCGCGCGACGGCTGAAGGGCACGTGTGCGTGCCGCTTGCGGTGCTGGCGCGACGCTTCGAGGCGTCGAGCGCCGAAGCTCGCGCGGCCTTGTTCGCTAGCGGCATGGCGAGCGATGGTTCGCAAAGCGCGGCGGCGTTGCGGCCGCTGGTGGTCGATGGGCAAGGGCGCTTGTATCTGGCTCGCTATTACGACTACGAGCGGCGGCTTGCACGCGCGCTAGTGGCGCATGCGGAGGCGGGGGCGGAAGCGGGCCAGCGGGCGGAGGCGCGGACTCGTGCGCTTGACACTGCGCACGACGATTCTCACGCGGGATTGTTTGCCGGCGCTGACGCCGATGCGCGTACAGGCGCGAGAGCGAGCGCTGCAGCCAACATTGCCGCCGACGCTGGCGCGGGTGCGGGAACCAGAGTGAACACGAGCGCGAGCCCCGACGCCCAACCCCTACACGAGCGTCTCCTACGCTATTTCGGTCCGCCCAAAGACAACGAAGTCGACTGGCAACGTGTCGCGGCGGTCATGGCGCTGTCTGGGCAACTCACCATCGTCAGCGGCGGACCCGGTACTGGCAAGACCACCACCGTGGTCGGCGTGCTTGCCTGCCTCCTCGATGCGCGTGCGGATTTGCGCATCGCACTCGCGGCGCCCACGGGCAAAGCCGCACA
This sequence comes from Paraburkholderia sp. RL18-101-BIB-B, assembly GCF_046026985.1. Taxonomy (NCBI): domain Bacteria; kingdom Pseudomonadati; phylum Pseudomonadota; class Betaproteobacteria; order Burkholderiales; family Burkholderiaceae; genus Paraburkholderia; species Paraburkholderia sp. RL18-101-BIB-B. The sequence goes on along the minus strand of NZ_JARESV010000002.1, from coordinate 479,476 downwards.
GCGCATGCAGGAGGCCTTGCTCGCGCGCGCCGGCGATTTACCGCCTGAACTCGCGGCGCGTTTGCCGCAGACGTCGTACACCCTGCATCGTTTGCTCGGCTCCGGGCCGGGAGGACGCTTCCGGCATCATCGGGACAATCCCTTGCCTTACGACGTCGTCGTGATCGACGAGGCGTCGATGATCGACGTCGCCATGGCCGCGCATCTGCTCGACGCCATTGCCCCGCAGACGCGTCTCGTGATGCTCGGCGACAAGGACCAACTCGCCGCCGTCGAGGCCGGCGCGGTGTTCGCCGAACTCAGCGCGCGTCCGGCTTTTACGCAAGGTGGTTTGCGGCGGATCGCCGAGGCGCTCGGCATCGACGAGACAGGGCTTACGCAGGCATTGCCGGGTGCATCGCGGGGCTTCGGCGCGGACCCTGCCGATATTTTCGCGCAACCCGATGCGCCGGACGACGATCTGTTCGCCTATACAGGTTCGCCGGATGCTTTCAATGAACCACCGGCGAGTGACCTTTTCGAAAGCGCAGCACCACCACCGACATCCGCCTCATCCACGCAAAGCCCGCTCGCCGATTGCGTCGTCTGGCTCGAGCGCAACTATCGGTTCGGCCTGGAGTCGCCGATCGGCCGACTGTCGCTCGCGATTCGTAACGGCTCGGCGAGCGCCGCGCTCGATGTCCTGCACACCGAACCCACGGAAACTTGCGCTGCAGCGCTTCACGAAGATACGCAAGCGACGCTTGCCGAGCGCACCGTCGCACGGCTCGCCGCAGGTTTCGCGCCCTACGCCGAGGCGCTTGCCACAGCGCTAGCAGCCGAAACGCCTGACCCATTGCCGCTGTTCGACACGTTGAATCGTTTCCGCATTTTGTGCGCGACCCGCTCCGGGCCACGCGGCGTCGATCAGGTGAACGCGGTGATGGCGGCGCAGGTGCGGCGCGCGGCGGGTGTGACGCTGGCAGTGGGCGCGCAGTGGTTCGCCGGGCGTCCGGTAATGGTGACGCGCAACGATTACGCGCTGGGTCTCTTCAACGGCGATATCGGCATTGCGCTGCCGGGCGCGAGCGGCGCGTTGCGTGTGTATTTCCGGACCGGCGACGGCGGTTTGCGAGCGGTGTCGCCGGCGGCGCTTCCACCGCACGACACCGCGTTCGCGCTCACGGTTCATAAGTCGCAAGGCTCGGAGTTCGAGCACGCGGTGCTGATGCTGCCGTCGGTATTCAGCCGGGTGTTGTCGCGCGAACTGGTGTACACGGCGATCACTCGCGCGCGAGAACGGGTGGAAGTGATCGGCGGGCGCGCAGTGCTGGCGCAGGCAATTGCGACGCCGACACAACGCGACTCAGGGTTGGCCGCGCGGATAGCGGAGGTGTGGCGCGGCGGTAAATAGTAGGTGCGGCTAGCGCGGGCTGCCTGGCAGCCCGATCACGCAAATTGAGCGGTAGAACGGCAGAACGGCAGAACGGCAGAATCGCATTTCGCGCCGAACCCGCTCAACTAGCAGCGCCACCCGACTGCACACGCGCCTCGACGCGCCCACGCATGCTCTTTCGATACCAGAACGTCCACAGCGTGAGGCCGCCATAAATGCCATAGCCGATAAACGGCGAGACCACCAGGAAGCGCTCGATCGGCCACGTTAGCGCCATCCACGCACGCAGCGCCGTTTCGCCAGTCAGGCCGATGCCCCACACCAGCGTCATCAGCCGCATCGCGCTGACGAGAGCAGGCCGCTCCTGCCACAGTGCTTCGAAGCGCGCCGCGCCGCCCTCCATTTCGCGGGCGACGGTGGCGCGCGCGAGATAGAAGATCAGCGGGCGGCGCATCGGCAACGAGAGCAGAAACACCACGCCGACCGCGCCGGACACCAGCGACTCGCGCAACAGCAGCATGCGCGGACTGCCACCGAGCGCCATCGCCGCAACCGAGAGCACGATGCCGGTCACCACCAGCACGCTCAGCGCGTCGACGCGCCGAAAACGCACGAGTTCGATCAGACTCCAGACGATCGGCGGCACGGCCGACGCGACCAACGCGCCGGTCTCGCCCAGGCGCGGCAGCGCAAGCCGGTACGCGAGCCACGGCAACAGAAAGTTGACGGCCAGTTCCAGCACAAAACCTGGACGGAGTTTCATGTGAATTTACGCTGTAAGCGAAAAACGCAGTATCGATGAACTGGCCGCGTGGACGCAAATAGTTTTTCGCATCGGCAGACGCGCTCGATAGTCCGTAGTCGGTGATCGGTCGCGCGCTGTGTACACTCATGTTTCCCGATTCAAGCTCGCGTCATGACATCCCGCTATCCAATCCCGCCGAACGAAATCGAACTGACCGCAGTGCGCGCGCAAGGAGCGGGCGGCCAGAACGTCAACAAGGTCTCTAGCGCCATTCACCTGCGCTTCGATGTGCAGGCTTCGTCGCTGCCCGAAGTGTTGAAAATGCGCCTGCTCGCGCTGTCAGATCATCGGCTTACGCGTGATGGCGTCGTGATCATCAAGGCGCAGGAGCATCGGACTCAGGAGATGAACCGCGCGGCGGCGCTGGCGCGGCTCGATGAACTGATCGAAAGCGTCAGCGTGACGCGCAAGCCGCGCGTCGCAACCCGGCCGACGCGCGCGTCGAACCTGCGGCGCCTCGACGGCAAGGCCAAACGCAGTGAGATCAAATCCGGCCGCGGCCGGGTGGACGACTAGCGCTTGCTGCCGCGCCCCGTCGGGCGCGCATCCGCGGTCGTGGCAGCCGGCACGAAGTCGACGCACAGCACATGCGTGCCGTCGTCGTACTCGAAGGCGAGGGCCGCGGTGTAGCAGTCCTGACCGTCGGCGAGCGAATAATGCGGACCCATCATCGCGACGCGCCCCGGTGCGGCGAGCGCATGCTTGAAATAGGCCCGCCGCGACCAGTTGCTGCGGGTATCGGTGTAGAGCGGCGCGAGCCGTAGCGGAGGCGGCGGCACCGAGGCGGCCGTGACCGAGGGCTGGGTCTGCTCGCCCTGTCCGTCGGTGATGAACACACGGCGTGCTTCGCGCAGATGCCAGACCTTTTGCGCCGCCTGGCGCAGATCGCCGGTGGACTTGTAAGTCTCGGCGGCCGCCAGCACTGCTTCAGCGAAGCCTTCGAAACCGAGCCGCTGATGGCCCGCATGCTCGCGTTCGTAGTTGGCGAACTTGCCCCACATCGATTCGATCAGCGCAGGCACCTTCGCGCAGGCCGCCTGCACGGAACTCTTCGGTTGACCGAGCCAGAAACCCTGGACGAAATCGACGTCGGCCTCCATCAGAATCATCAGCTCTTCGTCGGTTTCGACGCCTTCAGCCAGCACCAGCGTGCCGGACTGATGCAGCATCGAGACCAGGTGGCTGATCATCGAGTCGTCGCCTTCACGCTTGCCGGCGCGCGCGACCAGCGAACGGTCGAGTTTGACGATGTCAGGGCGGAAGCGCCACACGCGATCGAAGTTCGAGAAGCCGGTGCCGAAGTCGTCGATCGCGATCAGGAAGTCGCGCGGCTGTGACGCGGCGAGCATGCTGGCGACAGCGGATTCGTCGTCGGCGGGCTGCTCGAGCACTTCGATCACAATGCGCTCCTGCGGCAGACCGAAGTGCGCCGACAGTTCGTCGATGAACGCGCGTTGCGGCCAGCCGGTTTCGAACACCTGCGGGCGTGTATTCAAAAACAGCCAGCCGGTGCTGATGCCTTGCTCCATGAAATTCGCCACATGCAGGCAGCGTGCGATGCGGTCGAGCTCGCGGGCGTCGGCCGCCGAGCGGGTGCCGGAAAAGAGCACGTCAGGCGAGACCGGCAGACCGACCGGATCGAACGCGCGCAGCAACCCTTCATACCCGACCACGCGCTGGTGTGTCACCGACAGCACCGGCTGGAACACGCTGTGCAAAGTCAGCGCGCGCCACGTCGCGGTCCAGCCGGACTCGTCCCGGACCAGATGCGGGAGCAGGCCGCTCAGGGTCAATTCGCTGACGGATGGCATAAAGGCAGGCAGGAGAGCGGACATGGCGACATCGCGGCAAGCGGGTGACGGGACGCGCCAGGCCATTCGGCGCGCAACGGATGCACGGCCCACACGTGCGCTGGGCAGGTCGGATAAAGCCCGGAAACGCGGAGAGCGATGCCAGCCATGCTGGACTCCGGCGAACTAGTCAAAACCAGTCTAACAGTTTGCAATTCGCGTGAATGTGCGGGTAATCACAGACGCGGGGTCATATCCGCGGTGATGCCGATCTCCACGCCAATCGGCCGTCTGGCTTGAGTTTTGCGCCCGTTTGCCCCGCGCAAAACCGCTTGCGCCTGGCGCTCTCAATCGCCTGTATGAAACCGAGGGTAACAGGGCGGCAAGCGGACACCCGCCAAACTCCAGGCAAGGACGGTACTCGGACGTCTGGAGGTTCGAACGGGCGATCCGGTCAGCGCGGCCGAAACCTGAACAGGCACGCCGCTGCCTTGCGCGCAGGCCGCCAGCAGGTTCGGCGGGCGGCGGGTATGCTGCTGCTTTTCGTGAAAGGGAGGTCAGGCATGTCGGAAATCGCGGTGGTCGCAATCTCGGTGGCGAAGCCGGGCTATGAAGAGCAATTGCGGCAGGCGCTCGAAGGGCTGGTCGGGCCGACGCGCAAGGAGCAGGGAGCGCTTCAGTACGATTTGCACCGCGACGTGCAGCAGCCGCGCCGGTTCGTGTTTGTCGAGCGTTGGGAAAGTCAGGAAGCGCTCGCGGTGCATGCCAGATCGGCGCACATCGAGGCGTACAAGAAAGCGGTGGCGGATTGGGTGGAACACGCGGAAATTCGCGTCGTGTCGAAGATCGCCTGAACCTTCAGACGAGTTGCACAACGGCGAGCGAACTGCCGGGCGCGATCAGTCCGGCACGGTGCTCGCCGTTTGTTTTTAATGCGTGGCTTGCGGGACGTCGAGAATCAGGATGATGGTCCAGTCGGCGTCGCCATCATGGTGATACTGGCGTTCCGCGACGATGAACGGCTGCTGCTTGCCGTCCGGGCCGAGAAACAGCACGTCGCCTTCCATCGGCAGGCATTCGACGGGCGGCAGCGCCAGAAACGCTTCCTGACCGCCGCGCGGCATCAGTTTTTCGATTTTGCGAGATGCCGCTTCAGTCCATTCGATATCAAGCTGGATGTTGCTCATGCTGTCCTCCGCACCAAGGTGCGCACGGGTTAGGGGGAGTCCGGCCAGGCGCCGGTCGGTGCGCGACTTTAGCACACCGCCAGTTGGGCGCCGCCGGCCTTGAGCCGCCGGCGCGGGACAAGCCGGTGCGGTGCGCTGCTCCGCGTCTGGCGAGTCTTTCGCCAGTCCATTAAACAACAAAAAAGCCGAAGCCGGCGGTGCCGGCTTCGGCTTTTCACCTTCGCGGCGCGGCCGCGGGTGAGTCGGGTAACCGCGCTTAGGAGCCGGCGTCGGCCTTGGGGGCCTTCTTGTGAGGGGCCGACTTGTGGTGTTTCATCGGCTTGGCCGGTGCGCTTTCCATTGCTTGCTGGCGGTTTTGCAAATCTTGCGCGCGCTGCTCGACGTCGGCGGCCTTGGCCGGATCGGTGCTCATCATGACGCCGTTGTCCTGCGCATAAGCCGCACCCGTTACGGCACTGAGGGAAACCAGGATCGCCAGGGACACTTTCTTCATCGCTACCTCCGCAGAGTGGTTGTGGACCCGAGTACTTGCCTGTCCAAACGGAAAGACAATGCATTCTAGCCAGCAATATCCGCTCCAACAGACGGTTTTGTAACTGCAATGACAATTCGTTACATCTTGTTACGCTCAAACGGTGGTCGCGATGCGCGGTGAGTCGGGCGGGAAGTCACGATAACCCATTGTCGCTCAAGAGCATTCTTCGTATGTCTAAATAATCGGCCTGTAATGCAGTTTGAGTTTCAGTAGTGAATTTCAGAACCAGCCGATCGCGCGATAGACGTGAAATTGCGCGATGCCGATCAATTCGTGCAGCGCAGTCTCCGCGGACACCAGGTTGTCATATCGCGGCAGTACACCGAGACGTGCGCCTATCGCGTTCGAGATCAGCGGTTGTGGCGCGAGGCCGAAGCGATGGAAGTCGAGCAAGGCGCGCGGCATCTGGTAGGCGGAGGTGATGAGGATCAGCGAATCGTAATCTGAGCCCTGCAAGATGGTGGAAACGTTGCGCGCGTTTTCGTAGGTCGTGAGGCTGCTGTTTTCCAGCACGATGTCCGAGCGTGGCACCTGTCGGCGCAGCAGGTAAGGCAGATAGGTGTCGGCTTCAGTCGCGCGATGCCGCTGCGGATTGCCGCCGCTCACGATCACATGGCAGGTATCCGCCGCGCGTTTGCAGGCTGCGTAGTTCTCGGCGCTCGCCGCAATGCGCGCAAGCACGTCGCGCGGGGGCACGAGGACGTGGTCGTCGTCGTAGATCGTGCCGCCGCCCAGCATGATGATCGCGGTGCGCGGCGCGAACGTGGCGGGCGTCTCGGTCCGCCAGTGCGGCTGCGCCAATTTCAGCAAGGGCGCGGTGAGCCAGCCGGCGGCGAGCAGCCAGAAGACGGCGACGGTGCAGACGGCTAGAGGTCGGCGGGCGCCTTTCCATAGCACGATTGCTGCAAAAAAAAGCGCTAATAAAGTGAATAGAATCAATTTAAATGCGGTAACGTATGTCTTTCGGGACAAATCCACGGGCTTGCTATGGCGCCGCACCGGTTGCATCGCCAGTTCGTGGACAGAACGCTAACATGCCGTTCAGACGGGGGTTCCGAAAACGAGACCAGGCAGCACCTGGCGGAATTCGACTGCACGAGTTGCGGTCAGCTTCCAGCCAAGGGCGGGTGCTACGCGCGTCACTGGTGGCGCGGTGACGTGTTGGGCATAAATGTGTCATAGCTGCACTTTAAGAAAGAAGTGAGATGACCACGTATTCCAACGAAGCGGTACTTGAAGCGCTGCGGCGGGCGCAATATCGCCAGGTCCCATGGGCTAGAAGGCCGGGTGTTTTCCAATATCTTCGCGCACTAGGCTTGATGGACACCGTTCGGCAGCGCACTGTCGCGCCGGCTCCGGGTTTCCACGCACCTGTCGATATCGCCGTGCTCACTGAGCGGGGCAGAGCCGAGTTCGCGCGGCTCGCCCATGACGAACGTCTGCTCACCTGGACAGCACAGCGCATGAACGACTACGTTGTCGCTACAGCCGACACGCGGCCCACCGCCGCGCTCGAAGTCCGGCCTTAGGTCCGGCGGGCTGGCAGGCGTTGTTTTCCGGCCGCTTCGTGCGGCTGGCGGTGTCTCCATTGTTGCGTCCATCCGCGTCATGACACTTGCGTCGCGCCGTGCGTCTTTGCGCGCGCGCAGGTAATCGCGCGGCCATCGATCACGCAGCGAAAGCCTGAAAAAAAGCCCGTATCGCGAGGATACGGGCGTACCGGAATTACTACTGCCACGCTGTGCTAATGGCGTTAAATCAGACTGGCACAACGCGCGGTGGTTCCCCCAATTATTCAATATGCGCTACGGAGTTTCGCGAGTGAGCCCCGTGGGCTTTGCTCACGTTCGACTCCGCCTAACGTCGGTGCGTCGGATCCTGGCGAGGCGCCTCCGGTCGTGTGCGCACGTTGCTGGCGATATCACCGCGCAAGTCTCCGCGCGGCGCCGGCGGTGTGAAATCGCGGGCGCGCGAATCGCTTTGCTGCCAGGCTTCGATGGTTGCCGGACGATCCGGCCGCCAGTTCCAAGCCTGTTGGCGCTGCTGGGCAAGCGCCGGTGCGGCCATCGATGAAACGACAATGCCGCACAGAAGCAGTGACATTGGTTTCATGCTGAGCTCCCGTCAAGCCGATCGACTCAAGGCCTGTTTGCATACACATAAGGTATGCCCAGTCGCGAAAGCACGCTGTAAGTAATAGTAAATGGATGTTTCACCAGCAACTATCGCGCTGCTTCAGACGTCTGAAGCAGCGCGCAAGCAGGCTGGGTGTAACGGGAAGGGACGACTGTGTTGGGCGCGCCGAAGAGCGGTGCCCATGACAGGTACGGCGTGCGTCAAGACGCGTCGACCTGAGGATTGATACGCGCCGGGCGCCCGCAGGCGCCCGGAGGAAAAGCAATGTGCGTCAGGCCATCTTGACCGGCGCGCGCCACGATTCCGGATTGGTCCAGAAGGCGCCGCGCAGGCGGTCACGGCTCGGCGGTGCCGGCGGTTTCGCGGCGGTCGCGCCAATCCGGCCGCGCAGCGAAATTTCACGGCCGCTCGTGCCGAGTCGCTTAACTATTTCGGCGAGCGTACCATCGGCTTGCCACTCGTCGAAGCGACGGCGGCAAGTCGGTGGCGACGGATAGCGGCCCGGCAGTTTGGACCAGCCTTCGCCTGTCGATAGCACCCACAGCACGGCGTTGACAACCGCGCGCGCTTCCACGCGTGGCCGACCGCGCCGTTCGCTCCGTGCTGGCTCCGCACAGAACAACGCCTCGACCAGCGCCCACTCGTTGTCTCTCAAATCGTCGAACAGCATCATGTTTCACCTCAGCGAAGCTAACTCCGGTGCGCTGCCCCGCGCCGCGCACTCTCCATGCACTCGATAGGCGAGTGCCAAGGAGGGTCGGGCTTGCCACGGTCTGCTATGCAGTCAGAATCATGGCGCCGACCCTTGTCTGCAGATAAATGCAGGAAGTGTGCCAAGTTGAGTCCAACCGCCTGAAAGCCCTGTGACAGCGGGCCAGCGCGGGCGCTAGCTAGGGGCGTATAAGAATCCAAAAAACCCATCTCGCAAATCGGGACAATCACCAATCTTGTGCAATCAGGCCCGGCCAGCGTGCGTTTGCGCCTTATCGCTGCATTGCAGCGAGATTGCGAAAAGCGACTGTGGCGCTATCTTTAGCCTTACAATACGCATCAAATGATGCAATTGATGAGGTTGGTAAATGAATGTCACGCTCCGCCAGCTAAGGGTTTTCATCGAGGTGGCCCGTTTGCAGAGCTTCAGCCGGGCCGGCGATGAAATCGGCCTGACGCAGTCGGCGGTCAGCCGTTGCGTGCGCGAACTGGAGGGCGAGATCGGCCTCAAGCTGATCGATCGCACCACCCGCGAGGTGCAGCTCACGGATGTCGGCGGCAACCTCGTGTCGAGCGTGTCGCGTCTGCTGACGGATCTGGACGACGCGCTTCGCGAGATCCGCGAAATCGGCGAACAGCGCCGCGGACGCGTGGTGGTGGCCGCCAGCCCGACGGTGGCGTGCCGGCTCATGCCGCGCGTGGTGGCCTCGTGCGTGCAGCAATTCCCCTACATCGCGCTGGGGCTGCGCGACGACGTGCAGAGCGACGTGGTGCGCAAGGTCAAGTCTGGCGAGGTCGATTTCGGCGTGATCATCGGTCCGTTTTCCGCCGACGACCTGCTCAGCGAATCGCTGATGACCGATTCGTTCTGCGTCGTCTTGCGCGACGATCATCCATTGGCGGCGAAGGAACGCGTGGCGTGGGCGGACCTCGACGGCCAGCAGCTCGTGATGCTCGATTACGCGTCGGGCAGCCGGCCGATCATCGACGCCGCGATGCAGGAATATGGCGTGAGCGCCACGGTGGTGCAGGAACTGGGGCATTCCGCGACCGTTTTTGGGCTGGTCGAAGCGGGCGTCGGCGTGAGCGTGCTGCCGTGGCTGGCGTTGCCGTTGCCGGCGGGCGCGTCGCTGGTGGCCCGGCCGCTCGTGCCGCGCGCGGAGCGCACGGTCGAATTGGTGCGGCGGCGCGACCGGTCGCTGTCGCCGGCGGCGGAGGCAGTGTGGGGACTGATTCGTCAATTGCCGGGACGGGCGGAGGATTTGAGCTAGCCGGCGGTGGTGGGGCTTGCGTGATGGTCCCTAGGGCGGCAAAGGCGCCGTCGCGCGGGGAGTGCGATATCCCCGTGGGCAGTAAAGGTGCGGTCGCGTGATGCGCGCGACGCCGCATGGTCGGAGAGGGTGCGATGGGACGAATGTTGTCGTTCTCGAAGCACGGCGCCTGGCAGCAACCCGTCCGCGACCGCTCGTCCCGCCACGCATCTTATCCACCGACTTCGCCGTCCCAAAAAGAAGCACCAAGCTAAACTGTCGCCTCTGCTGAATTTCAACCCATGCCCTTTACCCGCCTGGAAGCCTCGATGAGCGAATCGGATCTGCCCGTGCCATCCATCCCGAACGCGCGCGACGCTGTGCGCGCACTGCGTCCTTCGCAGATCCGCGAAGTCGCCAACGCCGGTTTCGGCGTCGACGACGTGCTGCCCTTCTGGTTCGGCGAGTCCGACCGCGTCACGCCGGCCTTTATCCGCGACGCGGCCAGTGCCGCATTGGCGGCCGGTGCGACGTTCTACACGCACAACCTCGGCATCGCGCCGCTGCGCGCCGCACTTGCCGGCTATGTCGGCGACCTGCACGGCGCGACGTCGGCGGAGCATATCGCGGTGACGAGCGCGGGCGTCAACGCGCTGATGCTGGCGGCGCAACTCGTGGTGGGCGCGGGCGACCGCGTCGTCGCGGTGACGCCGCTCTGGCCGAATCTGGTCGAGATTCCGAAGATTCTCGGCGCGCACGTCGAAACCGTCGCGCTGGGCTACGGCGAGTGCGGCTGGCAGCTCGACCTGGAGCAGTTGCTGGCGGCGCTGACGCGCGACACGAAAATGCTGCTGATCAACTCGCCGAACAATCCGACCGGCTGGGTGATGAGCCGCAACGAGCAGCGCGCCGTGCTGGCGCATTGCCGGCGCCACGGTATCTGGATCGTGGCGGACGAGGTCTACGAGCGCCTTTACTATGCGGACACTTCTGCGGATGCGACTGGCGTGCCTTCGCGCACCGCGCCGTCGTTCCTCGATCTCGCCACCCGCGACGAACGCGTGATCTGCGTCAATTCGTTTTCGAAGGCGTGGTTGATGACAGGCTGGCGGCTCGGCTGGATCGTCGCCCCGGCCGCGTTGATGGACGATCTGGGCAAGCTCGTCGAGTACAACACCTCGTGCGCGCCGGCCTTCGTTCAGCAAGCGGGCATCGCGGCCATCGAGCAGGGCGAGCGCTTTACGCAGGAGCTGGTGCGCGACCTGAAGGCGTCGCGCGACCATCTGGTGCGTGCGCTCGCCACGGTGCCTGGCGTCGACGTCAAGACGCCGTCCGGCGCGATGTACCTGTTTTTCTCGATGCCGGGCGCCTCGCGCAGTCTGGAGCTTTGCAAGGCGATGGTGCGCGACGTCGGGCTCGGCGTGGCGCCGGGCAGCGCGTTCGGTCCGCAGGGCGAGGGCTTCGTCCGCTGGTGCTACGCCTGCGACACGGCGCGGTTGGACGCGGGCGTCGAGCGCCTGAAACGGTTCCTTGCGGAACACGCAACGGCGCAATAAGTGAGTGGCGGAAAAGGTGGCTGCGCAAAGCTATTGAACCAACCAGGCGAAGAACAACCGAAGAAAGCGGGTTTTTATCAAAATAAGCCCGCTTTTTCGCAAAAGCACGTCCGCCAAAGCATGGCTGGGCAATGCGCGGGGGATTTCGTCTTTACGCACTGATTGTTTTTGCGTAATATGGCGCTCAGTCACGCGGTTCCTTTCAGGAATATCGCTGCTCCGTCCGGCTGGGTTTGGCTCGATTGTCTGTTTCGCCGCCCCCCGGTGCGTGCTCCCATCAATATGACCGATCAGAATCGGGCGAGCGCGTCTTCAGTTCCACATCGTCTGTTTGATCCGGTTCTTTGACCACAGGGTCTGACCTAGCTGCATGAATACCCAAGAGGCGAAGATCGTCCTCGAGACTGCCTTGATCTGCGCGCAGGAGCCGTTAAAGCTCGGCGAGTTGCGCAAGCTCTTTGCCGACGGCGTGTCGGCAGACACCGTTCGGACTTTGCTCGAAGACCTCAAGCAGGACTGGTCTGGGCGCGGTGTGGAGTTGGTCGGGCTGGCGTCGGGGTGGCGGTTTCAAAGCAAGCCCGCGATGCGTTCGTATCTGGATCGTTTGCATCCTGAGAAACCGCCGAAATATTCGCGCGCGGTGCTCGAAACGCTCGCGATCATTGCATACCGGCAACCGGTGACGCGTGGCGATATTGAAGAGATTCGCGGCGTCACGGTGAATACGCAGGTCGTCAAGCAGCTCGAAGATCGAGGCTGGATCGAAGTGATCGGCCATCGTGATGTGCCGGGCCGTCCCGCGCTGTACGCGACCACGCGGCAGTTCCTCGACGACCTCGGGCTGACAGCGTTGGACGAATTGCCACCGCTCGCCGATCCGTCGGCGCAGTTGAACGCGGATCTGCTCGGTCAGCACGCGATCGAGTTCGCCGACGCCGATGCCGCACAGGCTTTGGTTTCGAAACAAGAGCTGGTGGATTCAGGCGTGGTAGTTGAAGCAGGCGCTGTTGCAAGCGAAGCTGTTGCGGATGAATTTGCGAGCGCAACTGCCGATGGCGAGTCGGAGAATGTTCCGCAAGCCACGGGCGAAGCGCCGCAACCCGACTCCGCTGACGCAGCCAGCCATGCCGTTGACAGCCAGCTTGAAGCAGTAGACGAGGCGTCAGGAACGGAAATCGCTGGCGAACTCGCTGAAGAAGAGCATCAGACGCAGCACACCGAGCCGGTGGAATCGGCGCAGGCGGCCGACAGCGCAGCGGAAGTCGCGGCACAAACCGCATTGGCATTCTCCGGGTCGCACTCGGACGCCGCTATTGCGCCGGCCGCGCAGGACCCGGCTGAAACGGCAAATGCAGCACACGTTGCACCGCAGGCCGGCGCCGCCGAGTCCGCACAGAATCACGATCCGGTCTCCCAGGCCGATCCGGCAATACCCGCGCACGACTCGGGCGTACTCCGCAATACGGAGCACGCCGCCGAGCCGAACCCGACCAAGGCGGCGCACGGCGATCCTCTGGATCGTCGCGATGCGGCGCAGGACGCAGGCATTCTGACCGACGACGAACCCGAGTCGCGCAGCGCCTGACGTAACCGAACTTTTTTTGCCACGCCCGCAACGGGCGTGCGCGACCTGACATTTTGAGGTTGTTTTGACACATACCCACGACACCGATTCGTCCGAATCCGAGCGCGCCGTGCCGTCGGCGCGCGCTGACGAAACGCGCACCACGCAAGCGTCGGCAGGCGAGGGCGAGCGCCCGGCGCAGACCACGGAAGCAGACGGTGAAGACCGTCCGCGCCGCGGCCTGCGTCGCGGCCCGCGCAGCCTGATCGCCCGGCGCCGCGCCGGCGCGAAGACGAAGGGCGCCGAAGGCGCGCCCGCGCAAGGAGCGCCGGTCGTCACCGAGGCGCCGCCGGACGGCGAGGTCGTCGCGCAAGTGCGTATGCCGCGCAAGGACGCGGGCGCCAAGGGTCAAGGGCCGCGCCGCAATGCGGGCGGCGCGAAGCGTGAAGGCGGGCAACGCGAGGGCGCACCGCGTGACGGCGCACCTCGTGAAGGTCAGCGCGAGCGTCAGCCGCGCGAAGGCGGGCAGCGTCAGAACAACCGCCGCGGTGGCGAAGCGCCGGTGGCAGCGGCAGCCGCCGGTCAGGACGACCTGTTCTCGTACGTCACATCGCCCGCATTCGACGCGGACAACAGCGCCACCGGCGGCGTGCGCGCACCGATGCTGCGCCGTGGCAAGCCGGCCGCGCCCAAGCGCGTGCTCGCAGCCGACGACGACGCGCCGAAGTTGCATAAAGTGCTGGCCGAAGCCGGCATGGGTTCGCGCCGCGACATGGAAGAGCTGATCGTCGCCGGCCGCGTGTCGGTGAACGGCGAGCCGGCTCACATCGGCCAACGCATCATGCCGACCGACCAGGTCCGCATCAACGGCAAACCGGTCAAGCGCAAGCTGGCCAACAAGCCGCCACGCGTGCTGCTGTATCACAAACCGACCGGCGAAATCGTCAGCCACGCCGATCCGGAAGGCCGCCCTTCGGTGTTCGACAATCTGCCGCCGATGAAAACCGCCAAGTGGCTCGCGGTCGGCCGTCTCGACTTCAATACGGAAGGTCTGCTGATGCTGACCACGTCGGGCGACCTGGCGAACCGTTTCATGCACCCGCGTTATAGCGTCGAGCGTGAATATGCGGTGCGCGTGGTCGGCGAACTGGCGGAAGGCATGCGTCAGAAGCTGCTGCACGGCGTCGAGCTGGAAGACGGCCCGGCGAACTTCCTGCGTATCCGCGATGGCGGCGGCGAAGGCACTAATCACTGGTATCACGTCGCGCTCGCCGAAGGGCGTAACCGCGAAGTGCGCCGTATGTTCGAAGCGGCTGGCCTGATGGTCAGCCGTCTGATTCGTACCCGTCACGGCCCGATTTCGCTGCCGAAGGGGCTCAAGCGCGGTCGTTGGGAAGAACTCGAAGACAACCAGGTGCGCGCGCTGATGGCATCGGTCGGCCTGAAGGCGCCGACGGAAGAAAAGGGTGGCCGCAGGGAAGCGCCGGAGCGCAAGCAGCCTGATCCGATGCAGACGTCGATGGGCTTCATCAGCCGTGAACCCGTGCTGATGTCGCATGGCCGGTTCGACCAGCAGCAGCCGCGCGGCCAGGGCCGGCGCGGTGCGGCAGGCGGTGGCTTCGGTGGCGGCGCGGGCGCCGGTTTCGGCGGTGGTTACGGCAATCGCGGCGCCGGCCGTGGCGCCGGTGGTTTCAGTGGCCCGATGGGGGGCGCGGCGGGCGGCCCGCGTGGCGGCAGTGAAGTCGATGGCAATCGCGCACCGTCGGGCAATGGCAACCGTGCGGCCGGCGGCGGCAAACGCGCCGGTGGCAGCGGCAGTCCCAATCCGGGCAGCGGCGGCGGCAACCGCGGGCCGGGTGGCAATCGCGGCGGCGCTGGCAACCGTGCGGGCGGCGGCAACGCCAACGCCGGCGGCGCCAATCGTGGCGGCGGCGCACCCCGCGGCCGTTCGCGCGGCCGTTAAGCAGCACGCCAGACATGCATGGCGGTCAGCCGTGGATCGTTCTTCAGCGATCTTTCGCCGGCAGCCGCCAGAATCGATCGACGAGCGCCATCGGTTTGGCGTCACGCGGTTTCATGTGACGCATAAAACCGCGACGTAAATGGAAGTGGGGGCGGATTTCATTTGCCCCGCCTGTCCAACTCGGGTTCGGGGCGGCATGAGCCGCCTTGCAAAAGGCCCGAAGCGCCGTCATATCGTTGAAAGATTCCCGTGAAATCAACCGGAAAAGCGCGTTGGGCGGCGTTCTGCGGTTTGCGTTTGTCCCGAAAAATGGCTACAATCGCGAAGTCGCTGGGCGTGCGGCTTTTTATGTGCGGCTCAGGTGCGACCACCGGCAATAAGATGATGGGCGTTTAGCCCATTTTTTTTTGCCGATCAGTTCTCAGTGGTTCGGCATCTCGGGTAGCACGAACGTGCGCCGGCTTGGCGCGCGGCCCGCATTGGTTGTTTGCATAACAAGCGGCAGGCTCGCTGCGCGAACATCTAAGAGGGCACTGTGCAACTGACGGAACTGATTGAAACCACGGTCGTGGGACTCGGCTACGAGCTCGTCGATCTCGAGCGCACCGGGCGCGGCATGTTGTGTATCTATATCGACCAGCCGGCCGGCATCGCGATCGAAGACTGCGAGAAAGTCACGCGTCAGCTCCAGCACGTTTTGACGGTCGAAAACATCGATTACGAGCGGCTTGAAGTATCGTCGCCGGGGCTCGACCGCCCGCTGAAAAAACTGGCGGATTTCGAACGCTTCGCAGGCAGCGAAGTGGTAATCACATTGAAAAAGCCATTGGACGGACGGAAATCGTACCGGGGCATCCTGCATGCTCCGCAAGGCGAGACGATCGGTCTGGAATTTGAAGGGAAGGAAGGCGCCGCGATGCTCGATTTCACGCTCGCGGACATGGACAAAGCACGCCTCGTTCCGAAAGTTGACTTTAGGAGCCGCAAACAATGAGTCGCGAAGTGTTGATGCTGGTGGATGCGCTGGCACGCGAGAAGAATGTCGACAAAGACGTGGTATTTGCCGCGCTCGAAGCGGCTCTCGCTTCGGCCTCCAAGAAACTCTTCGAAGAAGATGCGGATATCCGCGTCCATATCGACCGTGAAAGCGGCGAGCACGAAACGTTTCGCCGCTGGAAAGTGGTGCCGGACGAAGCCGGTTTGCAGGAACCGGATCAGGAAATCCTGCTGTTCGAAGCACGCGAGCAGAAGCCCGAGATTCAACTCGACGAGTTCATCGAAGAACCGGTGCCGTCGATCGAATTCGGCCGTATCGGCGCCCAGGCCGCCAAGCAGGTGATCCTGCAGAAGGTGCGCGACGCTGAACGTGAACAGATCCTGAACGACTTCCTCGAGCGCGGCGAGCACATCATGACCGGCTCGGTGAAGCGTCTCGACAAGGGCAACTTCATCGTCGAAACCGGCCGTGTCGAAGCGCTGCTGCGCCGCGACCAGCTGATTCCGAAGGAAAACCTGCGCGTGGGCGACCGCGTGCGCGCCTACATCGCGAAGGTCGATCGCACCGCGCGCGGTCCGCAGATCGAACTGTCGCGTACGGCGCCCGAATTCCTGATGAAACTGTTCGAGATGGAAGTGCCGGAAATCGAGCAAGGCCTGCTGGAAATCAAGGCGGCCGCGCGCGATCCAGGCGTGCGCGCCAAGATCGGCGTGGTCGCGTACGACAAGCGCATCGATCCGATCGGCACGTGCGTCGGCATTCGCGGTTCGCGCGTGCAGGCGGTGCGTAACGAGCTCGGTGGCGAAAACGTCGACATCGTGCTATGGTCGGAAGATCCCGCACAGTTTGTGATCGGCGCGCTCGCGCCGGCAGCCGTCCAGTCGATCGTCGTCGATGAAGAAAAACATTCGATGGACGTCGTCGTCGACGAAAACGAACTGGCGGTCGCGATCGGCCGCAGCGGCCAGAACGTGCGTCTCGCCAGCGAACTCACCGGCTGGCAGATCAACATCATGACGCCGGACGAATCTGCGCAAAAGCAGAATCAGGAACGTGGTGTACTGCGTGACCTGTTCATGGCGCGTCTCGATGTCGACGAAGAAGTCGCCGACATCCTGATCGACGAAGGCTTTACCAGCCTCGAAGAGATCGCTTATGTGCCGCTCAACGAAATGCTCGAGATCGAGGCATTCGACGAAGACACCGTTCACGAACTGCGTAATCGCTCGCGCGACGCGCTGTTGACGCTGGCGATCGCGAATGAAGAGAAGGTCGAAAACGTAGCGCTCGACCTGAAGAGCCTGGACGGCATGGACGCCGACCTGCTCGCCAAGCTGGCCGAACATCAGATCCAGACGCGCGACGAACTCGCCGAGCTGGCTGTGGATGAACTGGTCGAGATGACCGGAATGGAAGAGGATGCCGCTAAGGCGTTGATCATGAAAGCACGTGAACACTGGTTCCAGTGAGAAATGACCATGGCGCACTAAATTGAAGCGGCCGTCAGGCCGCATGACCCGATGCTAACCGCAAGGAATCGGTCCTTGCATTAAGAGGAATGAATGGCGAGTAACAACGTAGCCCAATTTGCCGCGGAACTGAAAATGCCTGCAGGCGTGCTGCTTGAGCAGCTGCAGGCGGCGGGCGTCACAAAAGCGAGCGAAGACGATAGCTTGTCCGAAACGGACAAGGCGCGTCTGCTCGACCACTTGCGCAAGTCTCACGGCTCGACTGATGCTGACAAGCGCAAGATCACGCTGACGAAACGGCATACGTCGGAAATCAAGCAATCCGATGCGACGGGCAAAGCTCGCACCATTCAGGTCGAGGTGCGTAAGAAGCGCACTTTCGTCCGCCGCGACGAAACCTCCGCTGAAAACGGGGATGCATCGAATCATGTGGCCGAGGCCGACGTCGACGATCTCGAACTCCAGCGTCGTGAAGAGGAAGCTCGTCACGAAGCCGAGCTGCTCGAAAAGCAGGCTCAGGAGTTGAAGGCGCGTCAGGAACAACTCGAGCGCGAAGAAGCTGAACGTCAGGCGCGCGAGCAGGCTGCTGAAGCCGAGCGTCGCCGCGCGGAAGAAGAAGCGGCGAAGAAGCGTGCAGCGGCTGCGGCCGAGGCGGCAGCTCGCGAGCAGGCGCAGACCGCCAAGCCGGCGCAAGCCGCGCAGCCGGCGGTCGCGAAGGCTGAACCGGTGGCTGCCAAGGCAGCGGAGCCGGCGGTCGCCAAGCAAAGCGAGCAGGACGACGAGCGCGCCGCCGCAGAACGCGCCGCGCAACGCGAAGCCGCGAAGAAGGCAGAAGACGCAGCGCGTCAGGCTGCCGAGAAAGCGCGTGCTGAGCAGGAAGAAATCGCCAAGCGTCGTGCGGCGGCTGAAGCCGAAGCGCGCGCGATTCGCGAAATGATGAACACGCCGCGCAAGGCACAGGTCAAGGCGCCGGAACCGGCACCGAAGCCGGCTGAGCCGGCCAAGGCCGTGGAAGCCAAGGGCACGCTGCACAAGCCGGCGCGTCCGGCGGGTGAAGCACCGGCGCGTCCGGCAGCCAAGAAGCCGGCTGCTGCGGCTCCGGCTGCCACGACCACGCCTTCCGCCGGCGACAAGAAGAAGCCGGGCGGCGGCAAGGGCGGCTGGCAAGACGACGCAGCGAAGCGCCGCGGCATCAAGACGCGCGGCGACACGAGCGGCGGTGTCGATCGCGGCTGGCGCGGTGGCCCGAAGGGTCGCGGCAAGCATCAGGATCAGAACACCACGTTCCAGGCGCCGACCGAACCGATCGTGCGTGAAGTGCACGTGCCGGAAACCATCACGGTCGCCGATCTGGCGCACAAGATGGCGGTGAAGGCGTCGGAAGTCATCAAGTCGATGATGAAGCTCGGCCAGATGGTCACGATCAACCAGATGCTGGACCAGGAAACGGCGATGATCATCGTCGAGGAACTGGGCCACCACGCGGTGGCGGCCAAGCTGGACGATCCGGAAGCCATGCTGGTCGAAGGCGAAGTGTCCGATGCGGAAGCACTGCCGCGTCCGCCGGTCGTCACGGTCATGGGTCACGTCGACCACGGCAAGACGTCGCTGCTCGACTACATCCGCCGCGCCAAGGTCGCAGCGGGCGAAGCGGGCGGGATTACGCAGCACATCGGCGCTTACCACGTCGAAACGCCGCGTGGCGTCATCACGTTCCTCGACACGCCGGGTCACGAAGCATTTACGGCCATGCGTGCCCGCGGCGCGAAGGCAACCGACATCGTGATTCTGGTGGTCGCAGCCGACGACGGCGTGATGCCGCAAACGAAGGAAGCGATCGCTCACGCGAAGGCCGGCGGCGTGCCGCTCGTCGTTGCGATCAACAAGATCGACAAGCCGGATGCGAATCCGGAGCGCGTGAAGCAGGAACTCGTCGCGGAAGGCGTCGTGCCGGAAGAATACGGTGGCGATTCGCCGTTCGTGTCGGTGTCGGCCAAAACCGGCGCTGGCATCGACGACTTGCTGGAAAACGTGTTGCTGCAAGCCGAAGTGCTGGAACTGAAGGCACCGGTCGAAGCGCCGGCCAAGGGTCTCGTCATTGAAGCGAAGCTCGATAAGGGTAAGGGTCCGGTCGCAACGATCCTGGTCCAGTCGGGTACGCTGAACCGCGGCGACGTGGTGCTGGCAGGTAGCGCTTACGGTCGCGTGCGAGCCATGCTCGACGAAACCGGTAAGCCGACCAAGTCGGCAGGCCCGTCGATCCCGGTTGAGATTCAAGGTCTCTCGGAAGTGCCGCAAGCGGGCGAAGAAGTCATCGTCATGCCGGACGACCGCAAGGCGCGTGAAGTCGCATTGTTCCGTCAAGGCAAGTTCCGCGACGTCAAGCTGGCCAAGCAACAGGCCGCGAAGCTCGAGAACATGCTGGAACAGATGGGCGAAGGCGAAGTGGCGTACATGCCGCTCATCGTCAAGGCCGACGTGCAAGGTTCGCAGGAAGCGTTGGTGCAGTCGCTGCTCAAGCTGTCTACCGACGAAGTCCGCGTGCAGATCGTGCACGGCGCCGTGGGTGGCATCAGCGAGTCGGACGTCAACCTGGCTACGGCTTCGAAGGCGGTCATCATCGGCTTCAACACCCGTGCGGATGCCCAGGCGCGCAAGCTGGCGGAAACCAACGGCGTCGATATTCGCTACTACAACATCATCTATGACGCAGTGGATGACGTGAAGGCTGCGATGTCCGGCATGCTGGCACCGGAGAAGCGCGAAGTCGTGACGGGTACGGTCGAAGTGCGTCAGGTCTTCAAGGTACCGAAGATCGGCGCGGTGGCCGGCTGTATGGTCACGGACGGTTTCGTCAAGCGCTCGTCGTCGGTGCGCGTGCTGCGCAACAACGTCGTCATCTTCACGGGCGAGCTCGATTCGCTCAAGCGCTTCAAGGACGACGTCAAGGAAGTCCGTCAGGGCTTCGAGTGCGGTATGTCGATCAAGAACTTCAACGACATCGTCGAAGGCGATCAGTTCGAAGTCTTCGAGGTCACCGAAGTCGCGCGTTCGCTGTAATTCACGCGGCACGGCTCAAGGGGCGGAGCGGGCTTTAACGCCCGCTCCGCCCGTTGTTTTTGGGGCCACGCGTTTGTCCGTGTCAGTCGCGCACCGCGTCCGCGGTCGAGTTTCTCCTGTTCTGGGCCGCCTGAATGCCGCCTCGACAAAAAAGCCCGCAGCGCGGCGGCGCGAACCACTTTTCTGCATCCGTTAGAACGGATCACATAACACCATGCCTAAAAAACGTTCTTCTCCCAATCGCAATGTGCAGATCGCCGATCAGATCCAGCGCGATTTGTCCGAGCTGCTGCGCGAGGTCAAGGATCCGCGCATCGGCATCGTCACGATTCAAAGCGTCGAGCTGACGCCGGACTATGCACACGCCAAGGTCTATTTCACGACGCTCACCGGCGATCCGCAGCAGACGCTCGAAGCGCTCACGCACGCGGCCGGCCATCTGCACAATCAGCTTTTCAAGCGCCTGCACATTCACACCGTGCCGACGCTGCATTTCCATTACGACAAGACGATCGAGCGCGCCGTCGAGATGTCGCGTCTGATCGACGAAGCCAACGCCAATCGCGCGAAAGAAGACTGAGCGCGCTGTTCGCCGCGGCGCTCGCTGCCATGCCTGAGTCGCCCTGCGCTCAGTGCTGTTTTCCGTATCCATCGAAGACTTTCGTCTTTCTGACATGACCGCACCTCAACGCCCCCGCGTGCCGCGTCGCGCGCTCGACGGCGTGCTGTTGCTCGACAAGCCGCTCGGCCTGTCGAGCAACGACGCGCTGATTCGCGCGAAGCGTCTCTATCTGGCGAAAAAGGCGGGCCACACCGGCACGCTCGATCCACTGGCAACCGGCTTGTTGCCGCTCTGTTTCGGCGAAGCCACCAAGTTTTCGCAAGACCTGCTCGAAGCCGACAAGACGTACGAGGCCACCATGCGCCTCGGCATTCGCACGACCACTGGCGACGCCGAAGGCGAAGCGATCGACACGCGCGAAGTGACGTGCGACGAGGCGGCGGTCCAGGCGGTTCTGCCGGCATTCCTCGGCGAGATCACGCAGGTTCCGCCGATGTATTCGGCGCTCAAACGTGACGGCAAGCCGTTGTACGAATACGCGCGCGCCGGTCAGACGGTGGAGCGGGAAGGGCGTGAGGTGACGATCCTCAAGCTCGAGATGCTCGCCTGCGCGTTGCCGGACGTGACGTTTCGCGTGACGTGCAGCAAGGGCACGTATGTGCGCACGCTGGCCGAGGATATCGGCGAAGCGTTGGGTTGCGGCGCGCATCTGGTGGCGCTGCGGCGCACCGGCGTCGGCGCGCTGACGCTCGACAATTCGGTGACGCTCGGCGCGTTGTCCGACGCGACTGAAGGCGAACGCGATGCGTGGCTGCAGCCGGTGGACGCATTGCTGTCGACGTTCCCGCTCGTGCAGTTGAACGAAGACGCGACGCGCCGCTTTCTGCATGGTCAGCGATTGAAGCTATCTGAGTTGACGATCACGGACGAAGCCGTGAATGCGCCGCGCGTCAGGGTGTACGCACCGGA
Organism: Paraburkholderia sp. RL18-101-BIB-B; assembly: GCF_046026985.1. Taxonomy (NCBI): domain Bacteria; kingdom Pseudomonadati; phylum Pseudomonadota; class Betaproteobacteria; order Burkholderiales; family Burkholderiaceae; genus Paraburkholderia; species Paraburkholderia sp. RL18-101-BIB-B. The sequence continues at coordinate 457,547 of NZ_JARESV010000002.1, read as the reverse complement.
AGGGCGTCTGCTTGGCGTCGCGAAGCAAGGTGAGGGCGTGCTGGCGCCGGAACGGCTGGTCGTCACGACGGCGAGCTGAAAGTCGCACAGACGGCGGAGCGCGACAAAGGCGCTGCAAAGAAAAAGGCGGGACCGCTACCGAGCGGTCCCGCCTTTTTTCATATCGTCTGCCGAATCGAAGCAGCGCCGAAAACTCAGTGCGCCGCAGCCGCCGCCGCACCCGCATCACCGCCTGCGCGTTCCGGCTTGGTAATCCAGATCAGCGCGATCAGCGCGATAAAGATGCCGGCGGACACGAAGAACAGATCATTCACACCGAGTTGCGCGGCCTGCTGCGTCGCCATCGTGTTGAACAGACCATACGCCTGCGGTTGACTGAAGCCCGCCGCGCCCATTTGCCGGATCGACTGGTCGAACACTGGGTTGTACGCGTTAGCCTGTTCGGCCAGTTGCGCGTGGTGCATGATGGTGCGGTGATCCCACGCGGTCTGGAAGATCGACGTGCCGATGCCGCCGCACATGATCCGCACGAAATTCGACAGGCCCGACGCCGCCGGAATCCGATTGCCCGGCAGCCCCGACAAGGTGATCGACACCAGCGGGATAAAGAACCCCGCCATACCGATCCCTTGAATCAAGGTAGGCACCAGCAGCGAGTAGGTATCGACGCCGGTCGTATAACGCGAGCGCATCCAGAAGCACAGCGCGAACACGAGAAACGACAAGGTAGCGATATAGCGCGGATCGGTGCGCGGCAAAACCTTGCCCGTGATCGGCGACAGCAGCACGGCGAACAGGCCGACCGGCGCCATCACGAGGCCGGCTTCGGTCGCCGTGTAGCCGATATCGGTTTGCAGCCACAGCGGCAGCAACACCAGATTGCCGAAGTAGAGTCCGTATCCAATCGAGAGGGCGACCGTACCGCCCGTGAAATTACGCCGGCTGAACAGCGACAAATCGACCACCGGATGCTCGGCCGTCAATTCCCACACGATAAAGAACGCGAGCGCGATCACCGCGACGAGCGCCAGCACGACGACGGTCGTCGACGAAAACCAGTCGAGATCCTTACCCTTGTCGAGCATGACTTGCAGCGAGCCGACCCAGACGATCAGCAAACCGAGACCGACGCCGTCGATCGGTGCTTTTCTGATGACGGAATCGCGATTGCGGAAGATCATCCACGTCGCCACGGCGGCAATCGCGCCGACCGGAATGTTGACGTAGAAAATCCACGGCCACGAGATGTTGTCCGAGATCCAGCCGCCGAGAATCGGGCCGGCCACCGGCGCGATCAGCGTGGTCATCGCCCACATGGATAGCGCCATGGGCGCCTTGGCGCGGGGATAGCTCGCGAGCAGCAGCGTTTGTGACAGCGGAATCATCGGACCGGCCACCGCGCCTTGCAACACGCGCGAAGCGAGCAGGAACGGCAGCGTCGGCGCGAGGCCGCACATCCACGACGAGATCACGAACAGAATGATCGACGCCATGAAAAGGCGTACCTGGCCGATGCGCTCGGTCAGCCAGCCGGTGAGCGGCACGGAGATCGCGTTGGCGACCGCGAACGAGGTGATCACCCAGGTGCCCTGGTCGGACGACACGCCGAGGTCGCCCGAAATCGACGGAATCGACACGTTGGCGATCGACGTGTCGAGCACGTTCATGAAAACGGCGAGCGACACCGCGATGGTGCCGATCACCAGTTGCGCGCCCTCGAGCGGCGGATGAGGGACTTGCGCCTGAGCCTGAGCCATTAAAAAAGCCTTGTCTGAATCGTCGCGAGGCTTACATCAGCTTCGCTGCGACCGGCTTCGCACCGCCGGCCTGGGCCGACTTTTGCGAGCCGCCGTTCGGACCTGCGTTTTCCGAAATGATGCGAGCGATTTCCGCGTCAGCCTGGTCGCCGTACTTCTCGAACACATTGGTCTGATAGACCGTGTTCGGCGCCTGGCCGAGCTGGCCGCCGTTGTCGTCCTTGATGCTGACGTCGGCTTGCATCGACAGGCCGATACGCAGCGGATGCTGTTCGAGTTCCTTCGGATCGAGCGCGATCCGCACCGGCAGACGCTGCACCACCTTGATCCAGTTGCCGGTCGCGTTCTGCGCGGGCAGCAGCGAGAACGCCGAACCCGTGCCCGCCGAGAAACCCACCACCTTGCCGTGGTACACCACCGACGAGCCGTACACGTCGGCCGTCAGTTCGACCGGCTGGCCGATGCGCATGTGCTTGAGCTGCACTTCCTTGAAGTTCGCGTCGACCCACACGCCGCCGAGCGGCACGATCGCCATCAACGGGGTGCCCGGCGAGACGCGCTGGCCGACCTGCACCGAGCGCTTCGCGACGTAGCCGGTGACCGGCGCGGGCAGGTTGTTACGCGCGTTGTTCAGGTACGCGTCGCGGACCTTCGCGGCGGCGGCCTGCACGTTCGGGTGATTCGCGATCGTGGTGTTGGCGGTCAACGCGCGGTTCGACGCCAGTTGCTGCTGGGCGGCGTCGACGGCGGCTTGCGCGCTCTTCACGGCGTCGCGGGCGTGCGAGATTTCTTCCTGCGACACGGCGCCGGTTTGCGCGACCGTCATACGGCGTTTCAGGTCGTCCTGGGCGCGCGACAGATCGGACTGGCGCTGGGCCACTTGCGCCTGGTATTGGTTGTCGTCGGCGAACAGGCCGCGCACCTGGCGCACCGTCTGCGCGAGATTCGCTTCGGCCTGTTCGAGCGCGACGCGGGCGTCGGCCGGATCGAGCACGACGAGCGGGTCGCCGGCCTTCACCGTTTGCGTGTCGTCCGCGTTCACGGCGACGACCGTGCCGGTGACTTGCGGCGTGATCTGCACGACGTTGCCGTTCACATACGCGTCGTCGGTGTCTTCATGGAAGCGTGCGACGAGAAAGTAGTAAAGGCCGTAAGCGATCGCGGCGATCAGGATCACGATGACGAGCAGCGTCATCATGCGCTTGCGTTTGCTGTTGTTCGCCGGTGGTTGCGCCGGTGGTTGTGCCGGTTGCGTCGGCTGCGGGGCCGACTGAGTCGGCTGTGTAGTAGCCGCGGGCTGTTGGGTGGTGCTCATTGATGTGCTCCGGGTTCTTTCAGACGTCGTCGTTTATTCGGATGTTCGTGCGTGTGTTCGATCTGCCTGTGGCTTGAGCGCTCAGTTCGCAGCGGCGGTCGCGGCGGTGGCCGATGCCGGAGCATCGGTCGGCACCACGAGGCCGGTTTGCGTCGCGTCGAAACCGCCGCCGAGCGCCTTGATGAGGCCGATCTGCATGTCGCGGCGGCGCATCTTCAGGCTGGTCACCGTCTGTTCGGCGGCGAGGCGGTTCTGGTCGGCGGTCAGCACCTGCAACTGCGGCGACAAGCCGGCCTTGTAGCGGATCACAGCCAGCTGATACGCTTTGGTCGATGCGTCGAGCGCGCGTTGTGCGTCGCCTTGTTGCTGGTCGATCGAACGGATCGACGACACCTGCGTCGCGACGTCCGAGAGAGCGCTGATCAGCGTCTGGTTGTAGTTCGCCACGTCCAGATCGAAGTCGGCGTAGCGACCCTTCAGTTGCGAGCGCAGCGCGCCGGCGTCGAAGATCGGCAGGTGGATGGCCGGGCCGAACTGGATCTGGCGGCTGCCCGCGGTGAGGAAGCGGCCCCAGCCGAACGCGTCGAAACCGAAGCCGGCCGCGAGATTCACGTCCGGGAAGAATTCGGCCTTCGCCTCCTTCACGTCGTGCATCGCGGCTTCGACTTGCCAGCGCGCGGCGACGATATCCGCGCGGCGCGCGACGAGGTCCGCCGGCAGGTTGTTCGGCAGCGCCACGATGTCGCCCTTGTTCAGCGCGGGCTGGGCGATTTGCAGGCCGCGATCCGGACCCTTGCCGAGCAGCGCGCCCAGCTGGTAGCGCACGACGGTGATCTGGCCGTCGAGGTCGGTCAAATTGGACTGGCTGGTCGCGATGTTGCCGTTCGCGGTTTGCCGCTCGACATTGGTGTCGAGGCCGGCGGTCACGCGGCCGTTGGTAATGCGGCCGATATCCTGGCGATTGGCGATTTCGCGCGCGGCGATGTCGCGGAACGCGTACAGCTGCGCGAGCTGGTTATACGTGCTGGCCACGGAGGCCGCGAGCGTCACGCGTGCCTGTTGCATGTCGGCCTCAGCGGCCTTTTCCTGCGATACGGCCTGGCCCAGACGCTGACGATTCTTGCCCCATAGGTCCAGATCCCAGGACGCGCTCGCAAGCACGTTGTTCTCGTTGTACCAGGTGCCGCCGAAGGGCGGCGGGTAGATCGAGTTTTCCGAGAATATTTCGCGGGTCCACGAATAGCTGCCGTTGACCTTCGGGTACAGCGCCGAGCGCGAACTCTCGATATACGACGAGGCCTTGGCGAGACGCGCCTGCGCCTGCGCGATCGACGGGCTGCCTTCCAGCGCTTCGGCGATCAGCTTGGGCAGTTGCGGGTCGCCGAACTGATTGGCCCAGTCGAGCGAGGGCCACTGGCCGCCCTGGCCGGCGAGGCTCTGGGCGGACTCGTACTGAGCGGGCGACGACATCTGCTTGTCGCTTTTCATACCGAAGTAGTTCGCGCACCCCGTGAGGGCGAGCGCCGTCACCGCGGCGGCGACAGCGGCCCGACTCGAAAGTGCGGGCGCGGACAGGGAAAGGGATTTCATCGCTCGACTCTTTGAGTGGAATGTAATGATGGACACTGCAAGCAATTTCTTACGATTTGCTGTCAAAATTGCTTGCTGCATCACGGGTTAGTCCCGTTTGTTCGCCGGAATTGATGAGCACGCGACGCAGCATGCTCTTCAGAAAACCCACTTCTTCCGGGGTGAAGCCGCCCAGCAGACTGTCCAGCACGCCGGTGAAAATAGCCGGCATTTTGGCGGCGATGGCATGGCCTTCCGGCGTCAGCGCGAGGCGCACGACCCGGCGATCCTCGTTGCTGCGCACCCGTGTCAGCAGGCCGCGTTTTTCCAACCGGTCGATCAGACGCGTGACGGCGCTCGCGTCGATGCCGTATTCACGGGCCAGTTCGGCCGCCAGCAGGCACTTGCCGCTGGCCACCATGAACAGGATGCTGCCTTGCTGGCTGGTAATGCCCAGTTCGGCCATGCTGCGCTGGGTGACCAGGTTCGACAGGGTCGATTTCACTCGCGAGATCAGATAGCCGACGCTTTCGCCTAGCTGATATTCGCTGAGGTCCGGCGTAGGGGTAGAGGACGGCTCCGTCATGATTCTCGTGCGAATGCAATGGTTGACTAGGCAGGATTATAGAGGCCGGTTGATTGACGCGGCAAGTGTTATTACAGCTTAGGCAAGGAACTTTCCCCGCTCAAGTCATAATCCGCGTGATTTTGCGTAGGGTTTCGCCCACGTGCTTACGTTTCGTTTCTGACGGTCCGCTGCGTGGACGACAGCGGGTCTATCAGGGAATACCAGAAAGCTTCATTTGCGCGTGCTACAATATTGGGTTCCCAAAAGTGCGCTTTGGGCTTTGTTGGCTTCGTACACAATGCTGCTGGTGGCGCACTCAACTGTCTCCAGGTTCCTATGACTCGCGCCCTACGCAACATCGCCATCATTGCTCACGTCGACCACGGCAAGACCACGCTCGTCGACCAGCTCCTCCGCCAGACCGCCACGTTCCGTGACAATCAGCAGATCGCCGAGCGCGTGATGGACTCGAACGACATCGAAAAAGAACGTGGCATCACGATTCTTTCGAAGAACTGCGCGGTCGAGTACGAAGGTACGCACATCAACATCGTCGACACGCCGGGCCACGCCGACTTCGGCGGCGAAGTGGAGCGCGTGCTGTCGATGGTCGACTCGGTGCTGCTGCTGGTCGACGCGGTCGAAGGCCCGATGCCGCAAACGCGCTTCGTTACCAAGAAGGCACTGGCGCTCGGTCTGAAGCCGATCGTCGTGATCAACAAGGTGGACCGGCCGGGCGCGCGGATCGACTGGGTGATCAACCAGACGTTCGACCTGTTCGACAAGCTGGGCGCAACCGACGAACAGCTCGACTTCCCGATCGTGTACGCATCGGGTCTGAATGGCTACGCCGGCCTGACGCAGGATGTGCGCGAAGGCGACATGCGTCCGCTGTTCGAAGCCGTGCTGGAACACGTGCCGGTTCGCCCGGCGGATCCGTCGGCTCCGCTGCAATTGCAGATCACGTCGCTGGACTACTCGTCGTATGTTGGCCGTATCGGCGTGGGCCGCATCACGCGCGGCACGATCAAGCCGGGCATGTCGGTGGCCGTGCGTTCGGGTCCCGATGGCGCGATTCTGAACCGCAAGATCAATCAGGTGCTGTCGTTCAAGGGCCTGGAGCGCGTGCAGGTCGACTCGGCTGAAGCCGGCGACATCGTGCTGATCAACGGCATCGAAGAAATCGGCATCGGCGTGACCATCTGCGCACCGGAACAGCCGGAAGCGCTGCCCATGATCACCGTCGACGAGCCGACGCTGACCATGAACTTCCTCGTCAATTCGTCGCCGCTGGCCGGCCGCGAAGGCAAGTTCGTCACGAGCCGTCAGATCCGTGACCGCCTGATGAAGGAACTGAATCACAACGTCGCGCTGCGCGTGAAGGAAACCGGCGACGAAACCACGTTCGAAGTGGCGGGCCGCGGTGAACTGCACCTGACCATTCTCGTGGAAAACATGCGCCGCGAAGGCTATGAGCTGGCCGTGTCGCGTCCGCGCGTGGTGATGACGGAAGTCGACGGCGTGAAGCACGAGCCGTACGAAAACCTGACCGTCGACATGGAAGACAGCCACCAGGGCGGCGTGATGGAAGAGCTGGGCCGCCGCAAGGGCGAAATGCTCGACATGGCGTCGGACGGTCGCGGCCGTACGCGTCTCGAGTACCGTATCTCGGCGCGTGGCTTGATTGGCTTCCAGTCGGAATTCCTGACGCTCACGCGCGGCACGGGCCTGATGAGCCACACGTTCGACTCGTATCAACCGGTCCGCGAAGGCGCGGTCGGCGAGCGTCGCAACGGCGTGCTGATCTCGCAGGACGACGGCGCGGCAGTCGCATACGCACTGTGGAAGCTGCAGGATCGCGGCCGTATGTTCGTGTCGCCGGGCGAGCCGCTGTACGAAGGCATGATCATCGGCATTCACAGCCGTGACAACGACCTGGTCGTGAACCCGATCAAGGGCAAGCAGCTGACCAACGTGCGTTCGTCCGGTACGGACGAAGCGGTGCGTCTCGTGCCGCCGATCCAGATGTCGCTGGAATACGCAGTCGAATTCATCGACGACGACGAACTGGTCGAAGTCACGCCGCAATCGATCCGTCTGCGCAAGCGTTACCTGAAGGAACACGAGCGTCGCAGCGCGAGCCGCAAGGGCGCGGTGGACTAAGCGCGCGGGCATCGGCTCCGGCTGGTGCGGCGCCATCGCAGTCAAGCAAAAGCCACCTCCGGGTGGCTTTTGCCGTTTCTGGACTTCAGCGACTTTATGCGCCGTTGAACGTGCTTCGCCGCTCGTTTGTCCCTGTTTCCTGCAGAAGATTGTTGCGGGCCGTGAAAGTGGCCCGAAAGCCCGTCGCTACGGGCTTGAGCGGCAATCCGTCTGCTATCTGCACTATCCGTTCTGTGATATGCTCCCCGGGTGCAAAGTTTTAGGTCCTTCCAAGCAAGACTTGATTCGCGCAATCCGCTAAACGGTCAGGCCGTGTCGCGGAAGGTTCTGTAACCCGCTATTTCTCGAGAAACTCGAAGAAAGGTGAGCGTAAAAATGATGAAGCAATTCCAGTCGAACTCTTATCTGTTCGGCGGCAATGCTCCGTACGTAGAAGAAATGTACGAAGCGTATCTCGATAATCCGGCGTCAGTGCCCGAGAACTGGCGCAGCTATTTCGACGCGTTGCAGAACGTTCCTGCATCGGATGGCAGCAATGCCAACGACGTGGCCCATGGCCCGATCGTCGAATCGTTTGCTCAACGGGCCAAGGCTAATGCCTTCATCCCACGCACGGCAGCTGGTGGCGAAGATCTCGCTACCGCTCGCAAGCAAGTCTATGTGCAGTCCCTCATCGGCGCATATCGCTTCCTCGGCTCGCAATGGGCCAATCTCGATCCCCTGAAGCGCCGCGAACGTCCCGCGATCCCCGAACTCGAACCCGCGTTCTACGACTTCACCGAAGCCGACATGGACCAGGAGTTCAGCGCAACGAATCTGTATTTCGGATTCGAGCGCGCGTCGCTGCGTGAGATCGTCAAGGCGTTGCGCGACACGTACTGCGGCACGATCGGCGCCGAGTACATGTACATCAGCGATCCGGAACAGAAGCGCTGGTGGAAAGAGAAGCTCGAATCGATCCGTTCGACGCCGAACTTCTCGAACGAAAAGAAAAAGCACATCCTGAATCGCCTGACGGCCGCTGAAGGCCTCGAGCGCTTCCTGCACACCAAGTACGTCGGCCAGAAACGCTTCTCGCTCGAAGGCGGCGAAAGCTTCATCGCGTCGATGGACGAAGTCGTGCGTCACGGCGGCGCCAATGGCGTCCAGGAAATCGTCATCGGCATGGCTCACCGTGGCCGTCTGAACGTGCTGGTCAATACGCTCGGCAAGATGCCGGCTGACCTGTTCGCCGAATTCGAAGGCAAGCACCACGACGACCTGCCGGCCGGCGACGTGAAGTACCACAAGGGTTTCTCGTCGGACGTCTCGACCGAAGGCGGCCCGGTTCACCTGTCGCTCGCGTTCAACCCGTCGCACCTCGAAATCGTCAACCCGGTGGTCGAAGGTTCGGCGAAGGCCCGTATGGACCGTCGCGGCGACGACAGCGGCCTGCAAGTGCTGCCGGTGCAAATCCACGGCGACGCGGCCTTCGCGGGCCAGGGCGTCGTGATGGAAACGCTGAACCTCGCGCAAACGCGCGGTTACGGCACGCACGGCACGCTGCACATCGTCATCAACAACCAGATCGGCTTCACGACGTCGGACCCGCGCGACTCGCGCTCCACGTTGTACTGCTCGGACGTCGTCAAGATGATCGAAGCGCCGGTGCTGCACGTGAACGGTGACGATCCTGAAGCGGTCGTGCTGGCTACGCAGTTGGCAATCGACTTCCGGATGCAGTTCCACAAGGACGTCGTCGTCGACATCGTCTGCTTCCGCAAGCTGGGCCACAACGAGCAGGACACGCCGGCCGTCACGCAGCCGCTGATGTACAAGACGATCGCCAAGCACCCGGGCACGCGCGCACTGTACGCTGAAAAGCTGGTGCAGCAAGGTGTGATCACCGCGGAAGAAGGCGACGAATTCGTCAAGGCTTACCGCAAGGCGATGGACGAAGGCCATCACACGGTCGACCCGGTGCTCTCGAACTACAAGAGCAAGTACGCGGTGGATTGGGTGCCGTTCCTGAACCGCAAGTGGACCGACGCAGCCGACACGGCCGTGCCGCTCGCGGAACTGAAGCGCCTCGCGGAACGCATCACCACGGTCCCGGAAAACTTCAAGGTTCACCCGCTGGTCGAGCGCGTCATCAACGACCGTCGCGCAATGGGCCGTGGCGAAGCCAAGCTCGACTGGGGCATGGGCGAACACCTCGCATTCGCGTCGCTGGTCGCATCGGGCTACGCAGTGCGCCTGACGGGTCAGGACTCGGGCCGCGGCACGTTCACGCACCGTCACGCGGTGCTGCACGATCAGAACCGCGAACGCTGGAACGACGGCACGTACGTGCCGCTGCAGAACATCGCCGAAGGTCAGGCGAAGTTCACGGTGATCGACTCGGTGTTGTCGGAAGAAGCGGTGCTCGGCTTCGAATACGGTTACTCGACGGCTGAGCCGAATACGTTCGTCGCATGGGAAGCGCAGTTCGGCGACTTCGTGAACGGCGCGCAAGTCGTGATCGACCAGTTCATCTCGTCGGGCGAAGTGAAGTGGGGCCGCGTATCGGGCCTGACGATGCTGCTGCCGCACGGCTACGAAGGCCAGGGTCCGGAACACTCGTCCACGCGTATCGAACGTTTCCTGCAACTGTGCGCAGACCATAACATGCAGGTCGTTCAACCGACCACGCCGGCGCAGATTTTCCACTTGTTGCGCCGTCAGATGATCCGCCTGTTCCGCAAGCCGCTGATCGTCGCGACGCCCAAGTCGCTGCTGCGCCACAAGGAAGCCGTGTCGGATCTGTCGGAACTGGCCAAGGGTGCGTTCCAGCCGATCCTCGGCGAAATCGACGAAGCCATCGAGGCGAAGAAGGTCAAGCGCGTGATCGCCTGCTCGGGTCGCGTCTACTACGACCTGCTCGCGCATCGCCGTGAATCGAAGTCGAACGACGTCGCGATCATCCGTATCGAACAGCTCTATCCGTTCGCGCATAAGCAGTTCGAAGCGGAAATGAAGAAGTACGACAACGCGACCGAAGTGGTCTGGGTGCAGGACGAGCCGCAGAATCAAGGCCCGTGGTTCTACATCGAGCACCACCTGAAGGAAGGCATGAAGGACGGTCAGAAGTTGGCATACAGCGGGCGTCCGGCTTCGGCTTCGCCGGCAGTCGGCTACTACGCGAAGCACTACGAGCAGCAGAAGGCGCTGGTCGAAGGCGCTTTCGGCCGCCTCAAGAGCGCGTCGATCGCTAAATAATCACAAGAGCTGAACCGGGAAAGCGCAGGGCGCTTTCCCGTGCCGCATCTGAAAGATCAGTGCGGCAGTCAAGGTTCGCAGGCGGTCGAGGGATCCATAGATCGCGCGCCGTCACCCGATACGTATTCAGGATATTCATAATGGCTATTGTTGAAGTCAAGGTTCCCCAGCTCTCCGAGTCGGTCTCGGAAGCCACGATGCTCCAGTGGAAAAAGAAGCCGGGCGAAGCTGTTGCTCAAGACGAAATTCTCATCGAAATCGAGACCGACAAAGTCGTGCTCGAAGTGCCGGCACCCTCGGCCGGCGTGCTCGCGCAAGTCATCGCGAACGACGGCGACACCGTCACGGCTGATCAGGTGATCGCCAAGATCGACACCGAAGGCACGGCAGGCGCCGCTGCTGTCGAAGCCGAAGTGAAGCCCGCTCCGGAAGCCGCACCGGCACCCGCCGCTGCACCGGCTCCGGCGGCTCAGGCCGCATCCGCAACGGGTGCGAACACCGCTGCTTCGCCGGCTGCCGGCAAGCTGATGGCCGAGAAGGGTCTGGGCGCGGGCGACGTCGCCGGCACGGGCCGCGACGGCCGCATCACCAAGGGCGACGTGCTGACCGCAGGCGCTCCGGCTGCCAAGGTCGCACCGGCTCCGGCACCGGCCGCCGCACCGAAGGCTGCCAAGCCGTCGCTGCCGGACGTCAAGGCGCCGGCTTCGGCTGACCAATGGCTGAAGGATCGTCCGGAACAACGCGTGCCGATGTCGCGTCTGCGTGCGCGTATCGCCGAGCGTCTGCTCGAGTCGCAGCAAACCAACGCCATCCTGACCACGTTCAACGAAGTGAACATGGCGCCCGTGATGGACCTGCGCAACAAGTACAAAGACCGCTTCGAGAAGGAACATGGCGTGAAGCTCGGCTTCATGTCGTTCTTCGTGAAGGCGGCGGTTCACGCGCTGAAGAAGTTCCCGCTCGTGAACGCGTCGATCGACGGTAACGACATCGTCTATCACGGCTACTTCGACATCGGTATCGCTGTCGGTTCGCCGCGCGGTCTGGTGGTGCCGATTCTGCGCAATGCGGATCAGCTGAGCCTCGCCGAAATCGAGAAGAAGATCGCCGAATTCGGCCAGAAGGCCAAGGACGGCAAGCTGTCGATCGACGAAATGACCGGCGGCACGTTCTCGATCTCGAACGGTGGTGTGTTCGGTTCGATGCTGTCGACCCCGATCATCAACCCGCCGCAATCCGCGATTCTGGGCGTGCACGCCACGAAGGAACGCGCTGTGGTCGAAAACGGCCAGATCGTGATCCGCCCGATGAACTACCTGGCGCTGTCGTACGACCACCGCATCATCGACGGTCGCGAAGCGGTGCTGTCGCTGGTCGCCATGAAGGATGCGCTGGAAGACCCGGCGCGCCTGCTGCTCGACCTGTAAGCGCCGGTTCGGCCGGCGCCGGCTTGCCTGTGCTTGTCATTGAGCAAGCCGGCGCCATATAGGTGTTAAGCAGGCATCTGGCAGGCAGCACGTCTTTCGCATTCCGCAGTACAGGAACGCCGCGCGCCACGAAGCGTGGCCGCGCGCCGTTCCGTTATCAAAAGGATTGTCATGTCCAAAGAATTTGACGTCGTCGTGATCGGCGCAGGCCCTGGCGGTTACATCGCCGCCATCCGCGCAGCGCAGCTCGGCAAGACCGTCGCATGTATCGAAAAATGGAAGAACCCGGCCGGCACGCTGAAGCTCGGCGGCACGTGCCTGAACGTGGGTTGCATTCCGTCGAAGGCGCTGCTCGCGTCGTCGGAAGAATTTGAAAACGCGTCGCATCACCTCGCTGACCACGGCATCTCCGTGGAAAACGTGACGGTCGATATCGCGAAGATGATGGCCCGTAAAGAAGGCATCGTCGAAAAGATGACCAAGGGCATCGAATTCCTGTTCCGCAAGAACAAGATCACGTGGCTCAAGGGCCACGGCAAGTTCACCGGCAAGACGGACGCCGGCGTGCAGATCGAGGTGAGCGGCGAAGGCGAAACGGAAACGGTCACGGCCAAGAACGTGATCATCGCCACGGGTTCGAAGGCACGCCATCTGCCGAATATTCCGGTCGACAACAAGATCGTCGCCGACAACGAAGGCGCGCTGAGCTTCGACACGGCACCGAAGAAGCTGGCTGTGATCGGCGCCGGCGTGATCGGTCTGGAACTGGGTTCGGTGTGGCGCCGTCTGGGCGCGGAAGTGACCGTGCTCGAAGCGCTGCCGGAATTCCTCGGCGCGGCTGACCAGGCGCTCGCGAAAGAAGCGGCCAAGCAGTTCAAGAAACAGGGTCTGGACATCCAGGTGGGCGTGGAGGTCGGCGAAGTGACGACCACGGATAACAGCGTCACGATCAATTACACGGACAAGGACGGCAACGCGCAAAAGCTCGAAGCCGACCGCCTGATCGTGTCGATCGGCCGCGTGCCGAACACCGACAACCTCGGTCTCGAAGCGATCGGCCTGAAGGCCAACGAGCGCGGCTTCATCGACGTCGATGACCACTGCGCGACGACCGTGCCGAACGTGTACGCGATCGGCGACGTGGTGCGTGGCCCGATGCTCGCGCACAAGGCTGAAGACGAAGGCGTGCTGGTCGCCGAAATCATCGACGGTCAGAAGCCGCATATCGACTACAACTGCGTGCCGTGGGTGATCTACACCGAACCGGAAATCGCGTGGGTCGGCAAGACCGAACAGCAGCTGAAGGCGGAAGGCCGCGAGATCAAGACGGGCCAGTTCCCGTTCATGGCGAACGGCCGCGCACTGGGCATCAACAAGGCGGATGGTTTCGTCAAGATGATCGCCGACGCGAAGACCGACGAACTGCTCGGCGTGCACATCATCTCGGCCAACGCATCGGACCTGATCGCGGAAGCCGTGGTGGCGATGGAATTCAAGGCGGCGTCGGAAGACATCGGCCGCATTTGCCATCCGCACCCGTCGCTGTCGGAAGTCATGCGCGAGGCGGCACTGGCCGTCGATAAGCGCGCGCTGAACATGTAATCACGCGCACGCCTGACTGACAGTACTCCGGCATTACCACGAAGGCGGGCGGGTTCACTCCCTCCCGCCTTTCTATTTGCAGCAACACGATGAACGTCACCGAATACTACGAAAAAGAACTGCAGACGCGGGGTTACCAATCGGACCCGGCGCAACGCGCAGCGGTCGACCGTCTGCAGCGGTGCTATGAAGAGTGGACCGAGTACAAGTCGCGCCGCTCGAACGCGTTCAAGAAACTGCTGATTCACCCGGATCTGCCGCGCGGCGTGTACATGTGGGGTGGCGTAGGGCGGGGCAAGAGCTTCCTGATGGACAGCTTCTACATGATCGTGCCGTTGCACCGTAAAACGCGGCTGCATTTTCACGAGTTCATGCGCGAAGTGCACCGTGAACTGGAAGATCTGAAGGGCCAGGCCGATCCGCTCGACGAACTCGCGCGCCGCATTGCAAAGCGCTACCGGCTGATCTGTTTCGATGAATTCCACGTGTCGGATATCGCCGACGCGATGATCCTGTACCGCCTGCTCGACAAGCTCTTCGAAAACGGCGTGCAGTTCGTGATGACCTCCAACTACGATCCGGACACGCTGTATCCGGACGGGCTGCATCGCGACCGGATGCTGCCGGCGATCGAACTCATCAAGGAAAAGCTCGACGTCATCAACGTCGATGCGGGCATCGACTACCGGCAACGTACGCTGGCTCAGGTCGAGGTGTATCACACGCCGCTCGGCGCCGCCGCCGACAAGGCGTTGCGCGACGCGTTCGCGCGTCTTGCCGCGGTGCCCGACGAAAGCCCGATCCTGCGTATCGAAAAGCGCGAACTGAAGGCGCTGCGCCGCGCCGACGGCGTCGTGTGGTTCGACTTCGCCACCTTGTGCGGCGGTCCGCGTTCGCAGAACGATTATCTTGAACTGGCGAGCCGCTTTCACGCGGTGATCCTCTCCGGCGTGCCGCAGATGTCCGTGCGCATGGCTTCGGAGGCACGCCGCTTCACGTGGCTGATCGACGTGTTCTACGACCACAAGGTGAAGCTGCTGATGTCCGCCGCGGTGCCGCCCGAAGAACTGTATGTGGACGGTCCGATGGCCAACGAGTTCGCGCGCACGGTGTCGCGCATCGTCGAAATGCAGTCGAAGGAGTATCTCGATACACCGCGGCGGATTGTCGATACGTCTCTGACCTGAGGCGTCGCGCGCCACGGCCGGCGGTGCTTTTACGATAGCTCGCACGCCGTTTGCCGATGACACGCCGTCGCTCGGCGTATTTTCAAGATTCGGATTGGTCTTATATTCCGTCCGCGGACGACTGGATATCTTTTGTCAAGGTTTTGACAAAGGAGAAACCATGAATCCCTATCGCGATATCAACGACGAAGAATGGCAACGTGTCGCACCGTTGCTTCCCGAACTGCGGCCGCGCTCCGAACTGCGTGGCCGGCCGCTCGCCAATACGCGCTCAGTGCTCAACGGCGTGCTGTGGGTCATGTATAGCGGCGCCACCTGGTCCGCCATGCCGCGCAAATACCCGTCCTACCAGACCTGCCATCGCCGCTTCAAGGCATGGTACGAATCCGGCGTGCTCAACCGTGTAATGGAACAACTGTTCGGCGCAGCGAGCGAAGAGCTTTGCGGCCTGATGGAAGCGCGCATGCGTACGCACGTGAACGAGAAACCCAAGAGCGTCGAAGCCGAAAAGGCTCCGGTTGCCGCGCCCGCTGTCTACAGCCCGCCTTCGAGCCAACCGCTGCCGTCTTCGCCGTTCGCGTTCCATTCGCCCTTCAAACACGCTGCATGACCCATTCAACCCAGCGTCTTCAAACAAAAGAAACGGCCGAACGATTGCAATCGTCGGCCGTTTCTCATGGTGTTATACGGGCTCTGCAACGAGTACCTGAATTACCCGCGCATCATTGCTGACGAACCCACGTCTGCGAGCGGCCCAGCAGCGACACGCCGATATAGCCGCGCACCACCAGTTTGTTCCCACCGTCTTCCAGGTGCATCTTGCATTTGTAGAGCTTGCCGTTTTCCGGGTCGAGAATCTGCCCGTGGTCCCAGGCGTCGCCATCCTTCTTCATATCGCTGATGATCGTCATGCCGAGAATCGGCTGATCCTTGCGCGCGTCGGTACAAGCTGTGCAGCGACGATCCGGCTGGTCGTTCGCGCCGAGTCCCTTGATCACCTTGCCGCTGAGCGCGCCGCTGCCGTCCTGCGCGATCTGCACGAGCGCCTTGGGCTGGCCGGTATGATCGTCGATGGTTTGCCACGTGCCGACCGGGCTGTCAGCTTGCGCCATGGCCGTCACGGCACTGGCGAGCAATACGCCGGCGAGCGCGGCATGTTTGACTGTGCGAAGCGCGACTGCGCGCGCACGTTGGGTGAATTGCGTCATTGTCTTCCTCCTTGATTAAAGACGGCGCGATCATGGTCGCGCGGCGTTATTGGCATCTCGGGCGGGTTTCAAACGACGGCCACCGTGATGCCTGGCATGGTCCCTCAGGTTCGACTTCTGCTGCCTTCGTGTGCCGCCGGAAGCCTGCGAATTGCGAATTGCGGCTTGGGCGCCGCGAGCGACACATCGTCAGCGCAGAATACGTGAAAGTGCGCGCGCCGTTTGATAGTGGACCCTCTAATCAGGGCGCGGCACTTTTACCGATCAATTCAGCTGGTACGAGAACGTCGCGTCGATGCGTGGACTCCGCGACGTGCTCTTCGCCGGCGCGTCGCCGGTCGCTTTGGCCACTGAGAGAGTCAGGCTGTAGTACTTCGCATCCGAGATGCGGAAGCCGAACGCGATCGACGAAAGCTTCGAAGGCAAGGGCGCACCCGCATGCAGATAGACGCGCGCCATGTCGAGCGAGACGTGGGTTACTACGTCGCGTGCTCCGAGGGGCTTGAGCGCTCTCGGCAAAAGTGCGGAGTACGTGATGAGTCGGACTGTTTATGCGCACTGCGCAGCTCGCGGTTGCATGCGCCATTCGATGAACAAGCCGTATGGCAAGTCTCATCGAATGACTGATACATGCGGCAGCGATAAAACATTTAGGCTACCTACTTATGGCTGACCGGCAACAAGGCGCCGAGCACGATCGTCAAGCCACTCGTCGCCGTGCCCGTACCACTCGTCGAACCCGCCGCCGAACTGAACGTGCCGGTCAACTGGTCGGCCAGTGCGGTCATTGGCGCGAGCGCTTGGCCGCTGCCGCCCGAGTCCGAGCTGCCGCTCGTGACGCCGGAGAGCGCGCCCGTCAGCATCGACGTCGGATTCGACGCGCTACCCGAACCGCCTAACGCCGAAGTCAGCGAGTTCAACGGCGAACCGCGAAAACCCGAGAAAGTCAGCGAACCCAGCGGCGTGCCGCTCAACGCAGAGGTCAGGCCGGCCAGCGGTGTGCCGCCGAGCAGCGTCGACAGCGAGCCGACCGGATTGCGGCCGAGTCCGAGACTCGCGAGGGAGCTTTGCAGCGGGCCGAACGGGTTGCTGCTGGCGGGCGGCCCACTGGCGACGCTTGCGCTCGTGCCGCCGACGAGGCTCGTGATCAGCTCGGGAATCGGCATCGCGCCATTCAGGCCGTTCGGATTGACGAAACAGCCTGCGTTGGTCACCGTGTGATTCGATTCGTCCAGACGCCAGCCGATCGGCGTTTTGTGAGAGAAGATGCGCAAGTATCAAATTTTCGACGAAGAGCCCGAAACACGCGAAAGTGAGTAATAATGAGACGGTTGTACTAAAACAAAAACTGTTCAAGCAGGAATTACATGGACCACAAGTCGAAACTACGACAAATTGCCCTCGCCGGATTCATCGCGATGTGGGCAGTGCAGGGCGTCAATGCGCAGACTCTGTCTGACGGCAACGCCAGCGCCGGGGGCGGCGTTCTTTCACAGCCAGGCGCGACGGCGGCGTTGCCGGATAACTCAGAGGCAGGACAGGCACAGACCTCGGCGCTCACGCCCGACGAAGCGAAGCAATCCGCGGCAGGCAACGTAGCGGAATTGCAGCAGATGATCCACGGGTCGGAAATGGGCGAGTTGCGCACCACGTATAACGGCAGCTACGGGGCTAGCTTGCTGTTTTACGGCAAGGAAATGACGTACTACGTGGCGCTGTTCCAGCAGAAAAATTTCTGGCGTGTCATCAAGACGCAGGACGCGGGGCGTGCCAACACGATCTACAAGGATTTCGCGCGTCAGACGGTGCAACTGTCGGAAGTCGAGATTCGCCGCACGCAACTCGAGGCGCAGAAAGGCTTCACGGAGCGGATGATCGCGTTGTCGCAGGACCGCGCCAACCGCTTGCAGGCGGACCTCGATGTCGCGCGTCAGCAGCAGACTATTGTGGCCACCCAGCAGCAGCAGACGCGTGCCGAAGCCACGACGCTGGCGCAGCAGAAGGCTGCCGCGCAAGATCAGTTGCGTGTCGCGCAGCGTCAGGTGCGCGATCTGCAACGTCAGCTGGAAAGCGGTTTGCCTGCGCACTGAGTGTGGCGGTCTGACGAGCATCCGGTGGGCAGGGCGGCGTGGTGTTGAACGTGTTGCCCGGCTCACTGGAACGATGACTCGTTATTCGGCTATCTTCGTGCAACGCGTGTAGTTCGCGAGGTCCACGCGGGCGGCGTCGCCGTTTCGCGGACTCGCTCAATTCTCGATCCCCACAGCAGTAACAGCTCGCTACGTTTATTCCACGCGTGGTCGCGTGACGTTTCACGCGCGGCGCGCGCATGGCGCGGCGCAAATATCCCCATTTGTCTTGCACGCGCACGAGCGCCCGCGCTCAACGCACCGCCCGTGCGGTGGCGCCCAGGCCTTGGCAGCTGCTTCGTTTCCCTGTGCTCCGCGAGACAAAAATACGGCCAGCTCTAATGCCGCTTCTTTCCCTCCGAAGACGCTCCCTTCTCCGGCGCATGATGCGGGTCCGCCATGTCGACGGCGATCGGATCGCTGGCGGGAAAGCTCTCCTCGAGCGCCTCGTCGAGACGGCTATCGGCGGATTGGTCGGATGCCTGTGTTTCGGCGGTTTTAGATTCGTGTTGCTTTTTGCTGGTCATGACGTGCTCCGTGGAAAGAGAGTCTGTAAATCAGCATAGCGCAAAGCGGGCCGCCGCGAACATCGGCCGAACGGTATAGGACCGCGCGCCGTAAGCGGCTGCTCCAAAGCCGCGAGTCGCACGAGTTCCGAGCCGCCGCAATGTCATCAACCGAGACTTAAAACCATTGCGCATCAACTCGTTTTCCGTGTGTCGACAGAAAGCGGCGCGGGACAACAAAAGCAAGCGCCGGCCGCGTGGGCCGGCAGACCGCAACGCATGCCGTGAGCCGGCAGTGCCGCGCTCGGGAGGGGCGCCACCAGAACCCGTGAACAACAAGGCAGCGAACAACATGAACCGGAAAAAAACCGCGTGCGCGGCGCAGCGCCTGAACGCGTCACACGTCGTGGAAGCTGAACTGGAACACCTGGATTGGGCAACGAAGCAACCGGCGCAGCGCTTGCTGGACGCCGTGTATTGGCGCCGTCGCGTGCTAGCGGTCAAATGCGGATTCGAACTGACGGAACTGCAGGTGATGCGTCTGGAAAAGATCTTGCAGCGGCTCGGCCATTCGCCGGAGTAGCCGAGCGCTGCGGCGGCCGCTTACTCGGTGCCGCCATTGCCGCCGTGATTGCCGCCACCATGGCTGCCACCGCCGTGGTTGCCACCGTCGCCGCCCGTGCCGAACAGACGCCGGCGGCGCGTGACGACTACCGGGCCGTCCGAGGTGCCGCTGCTACGATCCGACGCAGGCCGGTCCGAAGACGGCGCACCATACGACTCGCGCGGTTCACGCGGTTCGCGCGGCTCACGATGATCGCGCGGTTCACGCGAACCGTGCGGGCCACGCGTGGTGTGCTCGCCGTGCGAGGGACGCCCCGCGCGGGGAGCCGGACGCGTGCCGGTGTCGAGCTGGATCGTCGAGATCGCGCGCTTGTAGATGCCTTGCAGCCCGACAGGCGTGCGCAGCATCACCAGATACTGATCGAACGACTCGATGCACCCCGTCAGGCGAATGCCGTTGACAAGATAGATCTCGACGCGCTTTCGTTCTTTGCGCGCAGCGTTCATGAAGTCGTTTTGCGGATGCGATTCTGCGGAAGCCATGGACAATTCAGGTTAGAAAGACGGTTGTTCGCCGCGATTCTACCCTGTGTGGGGGCGGAACGCGTCGGCGGGCGAACTGCGTCCACTATAACGGCTTGTGGGCGCATAAGCATCTGATAACTATTGGCTGTAACGTTGAGTTACGAATCTGCGGACGAATGCCGTGCTCATCCGCCACGTGCGGGCCTGCGCGGCGCGGATGGCGGAAAAAGATAGCGCATGGTCGTGCTATGGGCGGAATAAATCACCGCCTGTCCGCGTTATATCAGGCATGGCGACGCTGCATCGTGCGCGTCGCCGATCGGCTTGCCGGCCGCATCAGGCGTCCGGGCGCTCATCAAGGAGACTCACCATGAAAGTATCGCGCATTCTTTCCGCCGTTTTCGTTCTGCTGGCACTCGCGGGCGGTACGCTCGCGACGAGCGCGTGTACGTCCGCGACCGATAGCGGCGCCTCCAGCTCGAGCGGCGGCAGCAGCGGCGGCTACTGAGCGCCGCCCACCGGGTGACTTTCGAAGCCGAAGTGATTTCGTGGCTCCCGCAGCTGCGCCGCTACGCGCGCGCACTGACGGGCGACCGCGCGTGGGCCGACGACCTCGTGCAGGATACGGCGGAGCGCGCGCTCGCCCGTTGGGCGGCGTTCCGGCCGGACAGCAATCTGCGCGCATGGCTCTTGACGATCCTGCGGCATCTCTACATCGACCAGTTACGCGGCCGCCGCGAGATTGCCGTCGACGACGAGAGCGCGCCGTGGCGCAATCTCGAAGCGCCGCAAGGGGAAGTCGACGGCCTCGTGCTGCGCGATCTGCAGCGCGCGTTATATTGTCTGCCCGTCGAACAGCGCGAAGTACTGTTGCTGGTCTGCGTGGAGGAACTGTCTTATCAGGAGGCGTCACGCGCGCTCGGCGTGCCGATCGGCACGGTGATGTCGCGGCTCTCGCGCGCTCGCGAACACATGCGCGCGTTGCTGACGGAGGGACCGGCTCAGGGGCCGGTGCGTAAAAGTCCACCGTTGAAAGTAGTGAGAAACCCGTGATGAACAGCGACGACTACGATGCCAGCTTGCCCGAAGGGCTCGATCTGCGAGCGCTGTCGGCGTTTGTCGACGGTGAACTGCCGGACGCGGAGCGCGCCGCGATCGAGGCTCAACTGGCACAGCATCCGCAGGTCGCCGCGCGCGTAGCCGCGTGGCGCGCGCAGAAAGCTGCGTTGCGCGTGCTGTGCGGCGCGCCGCAGCGCAGCGAGCGTGATGAGCGCAACGAGCGCCATGAGCGCGAAGCGGCCGACGAGCCGGCCTTCATCGTGTTGCGCCGGAGAACGTCGTGGTGGCAGCGCGCCGGCGTCGCGGCCTGCTGGCTGGCGGCTGGCGCCGGGCTTGCGCTCGCCCTCGGGCCGCTCGCGCCGCGTCTGACGGGTGGCGCGTGGGACGGTCTGGGCAGCCGGCCGCCGAGCTTCGCCGAGCGCGCGGACATCGCCTACGCGGTGTACACGCCCGAGCAGCGTCATCCGGTGGAAGTCGCCGCGAACGAAGAAGAGCATCTGATCAACTGGCTCTCCAAACGGTTGAACCGGCCGCTCTCGGTGCCGTCATTGCAGGAATACGGCTACTCGCTGGTGGGCGGGCGGCTGTTGCCCGGCGAAGCGGGACCGGCTGCGCAGTTCATGTACGAGAACGCCGGCGGCGCGCGGCTCACGCTCTACGTCACCGGCATTTCTCGCGACGAAACCGCGTTCCGCCTGTTCCGCGACGGCAACCGGCGCACCTTCTACTGGGTCAACGACGGCATGGGCTACGCGCTGTCCGGGCCGATCGCGGAAGGCAAGCTGCGCACCATCGCCATCGACGTGTGCAGCGCGCTCGGCGGCAAACCGGAGTCGTGGCAGTAGCGGCATACGCGGTTCCGATCCTGCCGCCTGTCGATCGGCCGGCTTTGCAACACCCGGTAACAGAAACCGCGTGCGCGCCCGCCGCGCGCGCGGAATAGCGTCGCGCGACGCAACGTTTACCTGTTGCTGGATCGTGCCGTCGCCGCGTGTCTGCGCGCGGTCACGGCAAGGGCTTCGGCAAGGCAAACCGACGGTGCCTTCACGGTGTCGACACGTTTTTTTCGGGTCGCAACGCCGGTGCGCGTCGGACAGCATAAAGGCAGCAAGATCATGCTCACATTTCATCAGTTCGGCAGCGGGCTGTATTGCGGCGTAGCCTGTGTGTGCCTGTGCGCCGCGTGCGCGGCGCCGGCCGAGGCGCAATCGGATGCGTCGGTGTGCCGGTTCGTGGCGGGGCAGGCGGAAATCGACGGCGTCATGCAGCAGATTACCGGCCGCGCGTGCCTGCAACCGGACGGCACGTGGCAGATCGTCGAGGACGATGCCGCCGCGCAGGCCTTGGCGGATGGCCCCGTCTACTACTACGATCCATGGTATTGGGGGCCGCCGGTGGTGTTTGGTGTCGGCGTGTCGTTCGTGTTCGTCGACCGCTTTCATCATTTTCATCACATGGATCATGTGCGCTATGTGCATGGCGTGCGCGGATCGTTCGGCATGGGCGGCCGCGGCGGTTGGCATGGGGCGCGGCCCATGCACACATGGGGCGGCATGTCGCACGGCGGCGGAGGAGGAATGCGCCGCTGATCCCTGCCGCTGATTCACTGCTGCTGACTCGCGCGGCGGCCAAGGAGACGCTTTGATTCGAAGCTTGCCGCCGAAGGTGTCCGCCGCGCAGTTCGATCGCGCGCTCGCGGGTTGGCGCTCGATTGTCGGCGAGCCGCAGGTCGTGACCTCGGCGGACGGCCTCGTCGCCTATCTCGATCCGTTCGCGCCCGGCGAGCGCGAAGCGTTTTCGGCCAGTGCCGCCGTCTTGCCCGGCTCCGTCGACGAAATTCGCGCGGTGCTGCGCATTGCCAATCAATTTCGCATTCCGCTGTGGACCGTCTCGACCGGACGCAACTTCGCGTATGGCGGCGCGGCGCCGCGTCTCGCCGGTTCGGTCGTGCTCGATCTGCACAGGATGAACCGCATCATCGAAGTGAACGAGGCAATGGCGTACGCGCTGGTCGAGCCAGGTGTGAGTTACTTCGATCTGTATGCGCATCTGCGCGACAAGGGCTACAAGCTGTGGGTCGATCCGCCCGCGGCCGGTTGGGGCAGCGTGGTCGGCAATACGCTCGAGCGTGGCTTCGGCTACACCGCGTACGGCGATCACGCGGCGTCGCAGTGCGGCATGGAAGTGGTGCTGGCCAACGGCGATGTGTTGCGCACGGGGATGGGCGGGATCGACATCGGCACCGCGTGGCAGTTATATCAGCCGGGCTACGGACCCTCGTTCGACGCGATGTTCATGCAGTCGAACTACGGCATCGTCACCAAGCTGGGTGTCTGGCTGATGCCCGCGCCGCCCGCGTATCTGCTGGGTGAAATCCAGTTTAAGCATGAAGCGGATCTCGAACCGATCGTAGAGATATTGCGGCCGTTGCGGCTCGATGAAACGATCCGCAATCACGCGGTGATCGAAGGCGGTTTGCGCCGCGCGGCCGGCTTGTCGGCGCGCGCGCAGTGGTACGACGGACCGGGCGTGATGCCCGAGAGCGCCGTGACCGCGATGCTCGACAAGCTGAACGTGGGCCGCTGGAATCTGCATTTCGCGCTCTACGGCACGCCTGAATCGATCGACGCGCGCCACGCGGTCGTGCAGCGTGCGTTCGCGCGCGTGCCGCAGGCGCGCTTCCTGACGGCGCGCTACGCGGGCGATGCGCAGCCCACGGCGGGCGGCGATCGCAACCTCGCCGGCATTCCGGCGATGAGCGCGTTTCGCATGCTCGACTGGCGCGGCGGCGCGGGTGCGCATGTGGATTTCGCGCCGGTGTGTCCCGCGACAGGGCGCGACGCGTTGCGCCAATACACGATGGTCAAGGCGCGCGCCGCGGAATACGGCTTCGATTACTACGGCGGTTTTACAGCGGGCGTGCGACATCTGCATCACATTTTCGCGGCGATCTTCGACCGTGACGACGCGAACCAGGTCGAGCAGGCCGGCGCGCTATTGCGTTCGCTGATGAGCGACGCGCGCGCGGCGGGCTACGGCGAATATCGCGCGCATCTCGCGTATATGGATTTTGCCGCGGCCCAATACAGCTTCAACGACGGCGCATTGCTGCGGTTCTCGGAAACGATCAAGGACGCGCTCGACCCGAACGGCATTCTCGCGCCGGGCAAGCAGGGCATCTGGCCGGCGGCGTGGCGCGACCGGCGCGGCTACACCTGAGTGCGCGGGCCGCACGCGCAACCTGACGACTGGAGCGATGAATGGACCGGCGCACTTTCATGATGACCGGCGCTTACCTCTCGACTGCGGCAGGCAGCGTGTGGCCGTGGCTCGCGCGGGCGGCGGCGCGTAGCAATACGGTGGCGGTGGTCGACTCCACGCTCGCGTACGGCGCCGCATTCGCGGGCTATGCCGCACACAGTCAGTTATCCGTGTTCGAAACCGGCGACGATATCGGCGCGCTCTGGTACACGACACTCGCACCGCTGCTTTGCGCAACGCAGACATCCGCGCCCACGCTCTTATCGGCTTCGCTGATCGGCCTCACGCGCGCGTCCGATTACTTCGTGCTGAACCAACTCGCCAAAAGCGCGGGACATGTGATCGAACACAGTCACGAGCAAAGCATGGGCTCGGATACGCAGCATGCCCACGTCGCATTTGCATTCGCCTTCGCGCCGCACGTATTGCACAAGAGCTAGAACTTGTACGCCTTGTTCTTCGGGTCGAAGGTCGAGTCGTCGAATGTTTTTGGCGTGATGGTTTCGAACACGATCTTCTCGAAGATCTTGCCGTCGTTGTCGTAAGACTCGACGGTGCGGAAATACGGATGCCGCAGATCGAGGCCGAGCGTTTCTTTCTTCGCGTAGAACTGCGGCTGGCCGGTCGGCGTTTCGAAGGTGAAGGCCACCACGCGCCTGCCGTCGACCGTTTTGACTTCCACCTGGGTCGAACGCGGCAAGCCGGCCTCGATGTATTTCTTGCCTTCGCTGAGGTACTGGTTCGCAATGTATTCCATGCCGAGATCGCGCACCTGATGGTTCGATTGCGCACGGGCGAGGGCGCCGTTCAGCGACGTCCACACCGGCATCACATTCATGATGCCGCCCAGATGCCCATACATTTCATCGGTCCGTTTGGACTCGTCGTAGATGATTTCCTGGCCGGCGCGGGCGCCGTCGGGCAGCCACTTTGCATAGATGCGCAGCGGGTCGTGCGCGACGCGCACCAGCATATGATCGGGCTTGTCGGGCCATTGGCCGTGAATGCGTTCCGAACGCGCCATCGTGAACTCGTACGACGGATAGCCGTTCGGTCCTTCCTTGATATAGCGCGGCAACGCGAGCGGATCGAGCGACTGGAACAGCGCGACCAGTTGCGCGTCGCCGAGTTTTTCCAGCGCACCGCTCTGTTGCGCGGCGCGCAGCCATTTGACCTGCTGATCCAGCGTGAGCTTGCCGACCTGCGAGGACGGCGTGGCCGGCGCCTTGACGGCACTGGCGGTATCGAGCGCGGGCGGCGTGTCGTCGTTTTGTGCGAACGCCGTGGGCGAGGCCAGTGCGGTCGCTCCCGCCATGAGCGCGGCGATCAGCAGTTTGCGCGACCGCATGCTCTGTGATGACACACCGAAGGACGTGAATAAGCTCGCACGCAAACCATCGGTCTGCGGCGAATAAAGGGCGAGGCGCATGAAGGCCGGCGTGCGGCATGAGCGTGCGGACAGGCGGTGCTTCATGAATCTCTCCGAAAGGTGACGCGAAGCGCCTTCCCTGTCAGGCAGGCTTTTGCTTAGCGAGTTCCTCGTCGCGCAGGGCGCGGCGCAGAATCTTGCCGACGTTGGTTTGCGGCAGCTCGTCGCGGAACTCGACGAGTTTCGGCACCTTATAGCCGGTCAGATTCTTGCGGCAATGGGCGATCACCTGTTCCGCCGTCAGAGACGGATTGCGTTTGACGATGAACACCTTCACCCGTTCGCCCTGCGCGGCATCGGGCACGCCGATTGCGGCGACTTCGCGCACGTCCGGATGCGCCGCGATCACGTCTTCGATTTCGTTCGGATAGACGTTGAAGCCCGACACCAAAATCATGTCCTTCTTCCGGTCGATGAGGCGGATGAAGCCGCGCGAATCCATCACGCCGATGTCGCCGGTGGCGAGCCAACCGTCGTCGTCGATCACCTTGGCGGTTTCTTCCGGACGGTTCCAGTAGCCTTTCATCACCTGCGGTCCCTTCACGCACAATTCGCCCGCCTCCCCGATGTTCGCCCAACTGCCGTCGTCCTTCCTGAAACGGACCTGGGTGGATGGCGCGGGCAAACCGATCGAACCTTCGAAGTCGCGCATGTTGGAGAGGTCGACCGGATTCATCGACACGATCGGCGAGCATTCTGTGAGTCCATAGCCTTCGATGATCGGTTTGCCCGTCACCGCCTTGAAGCGCTCGGCCACCGACTTTTGCGTCGCCATGCCGCCCGCCATCGCGAGCTTGAGATCGGAGAAGTCGCGCTTGCAGAACTCTTCGTTTTCGAGGAATGCGTTATAGAGCGTGTTCACGGCGGTCATGCCGGTGAATTTCTCGTGACGAATGATCATCATCACGCGCTTCATGTCGCGCGGATTGGCGATCAGAATATTGCGCCCGCCGAGCCCCATGAAGATCAGCGCGTTCACCGTCAACGAATAGATGTGATAGAGCGGCAGCGGCGTGAGCACCGTTTCGGCGTCGCCAGTCAGTTGACCTTCAGACCACGCCTTCGCCTGCAGCAGATTGGCGATGATGTTCTTATGCGTGAGCATCGCGCCCTTGGCGACGCCGGTCGTGCCGCCCGTGTACTGCAGGAACGCGATGTCGTCGTGAGTGGGGCGCACGGGCGTCAGCGGGCGCGAGTAGCCGGTCGAGAGCGCTTCGAGCAGCGGCACCGCCTGGGGCAGGTTGTACGCGGGCACCATCTTCTTCACGTGCCGCAGCATGAAATTCAGCAGACGTCCCTTCAGATTCAGGCCGTTGGCAAGCAGATCGCCCAAACCCGTCACGATCACGTTCTGTATCCTGGTGCCGGGCAATGCGTCTTCGACCGTCTTCGCGAAGTTCTCGAACACGATGATGGTTTGCGCACCGCTGTCCTTCAACTGATGCGCGAGTTCGCGCACCGTATAGAGCGGATTCACGTTGACCACCACGCCGCCGGCCTTCAGTATGCCGAACAGCGACACCGGATACTGGAACGTATTCGGCAACATGATCGCGACGCGTTCCCCGGGCTTCACGCCGAGGCTTTGCAGATACGCGGCGAACGCGGTGGCCTTACGGCCGAGTTCGCCGTAGGTCAGGCTCGCGCCCACGCTCACATACGCGACACGCTCGCGGAACCGCGCGATGCATTCGTCGAAGAACTGCACGACCGATTCGTATTGCGTGACGTCGATCTCATGCGGCACGTCCGCCGGATACGACGCGTACCAGATGCCGTCGGTGTTCGGCGCGTGGTGCGGCGCCCGAGCCTGCATGGCGGCGGGCGCCGGGCCCGCTGTGTTCGGCGCCGCGGCTCCGCTGGCAAGCGGAAGCGGGGCTTGAGTGGGTTCGGTCATGGTCGTCTCCAGAAGCTGTGGCTTCATCTGTTTGTGTGCTGGTCTTGCGGCCAGTCATCGAAGCAATCCACGCGAGTGTGGCAGCGTGTGAAGCAAAAGCATGCGGCGAAGCAAACACTGGAACGCATGCAATGCTCAGCGTTCCAGAATCGCGACCACCCCCTGGCCGCCCGCCGCGCAGATCGAAATCAGCCCGCGCGCGGTGCCGGCTGGTTTGTCGAGTTGCGCGAGCATTTTCGCGAGGCCGGCGACGATGCGCCCACCCGTCGCCGCGAACGGATGGCCGGTGGCGAGTGAACTGCCGTTCACGTTCAATTTTGTCCGATCGATCGCGCCGAGCGGGCCCGGCAAGCCCAGTTGCGTGCGGCAATACTCGTCATCCTGCCACGCCGCGAGCGTGCACAACACCTGGGCGGCAAATGCTTCGTGGATTTCGTACAGGTCGAAGTCCTGCAACGTAAGCCCGGCGCGCGCCAGCATGCGCGGCACGGCGTAGGCGGGCGCCATCAGCAGGCCTTCCTTCTTGTCGAAGAAGTCGACGGCGGCGGTCTCGGACCAGCTCAGGTACGCGAGCACCGGCAGTTTATGACGCGCGGCCCATTCTTCGCTCGCGAGCAGCACGGCGGAAGCGCCGTCGGTGAGCGGCGTCGAATTGCCGGCGGTCAGCGTGCCGGCGTCGCGGTCGAACACCGGCTTCAGGCTCGCAAGTTTTTCGAGCGTGAGATCGGAGCGCAGATTGTTGTCGCGCGTGAGACCCGCGTACGGCGTCATCAGATCGTTGACGAAGCCGCGCGCGTAGGCCTCATTGAGCTTGCGGTGGCTGTCGTAAGCGAGCACGTCCTGCGCCTCGCGCGAGATGTTCCAGCGCTTGGCCATCAGCTCGCAATGCTCGCCCATCGAAAGGCCCGTACGCGGTTCGCCGTTGCGCGGCAGAAGCGGCTTGAAAAACATGCCGGGCCGCAGCTTGGTCAGTGCGCCGACGCGTTCTCCGGTGCTCTTGCCGCGATTGGCTTCGAGCAGAATTTTGCGCATCCGCTCGTTGACGCCGATCGGCGCATCGGATGTCGTATCGACGCCGCCCGCAATGCCCACTTCGATCTGCCCCAAGGCGATCTTGTTGGCGACGAGAATCGCGGCTTCGAGTCCGGTGCCGCAGGCCTGCTGCACGTCGTAAGCGGGTGTTTCCTTGGCGAGCGTGGTGGACAGCACGGATTCGCGCGTCAGATTGAAGTCGCGCGAATGCTTGATGACGGCGCCCGCGGCGACTTCGCCCAGACGTTCGCCGTGCAGGTTGTAGCGGTCGATCAGGCCTTGCAGCGTGAAGGTCAGCATGTCCTGATTCGACGCGGTCGCGTAGGCGGTGTTCGAGCGGGCAAACGGAATCCGGTTGCCCCCGACGATGGCGACTCGGCGTACGGCTGGCAGCGGGTTGGACATGCTCGGCTCCTTCGGGTCGTTCGCTGGTTATTGAATGATGCGAATGGTGCAAATCGTGTGACGGTTCATGGCGACGCTCCTGCTCCAACAACGATTTCATCCACCCTGAATTCCACTACTAGACGCACGCCGCGCGCGCCTCATTGCAGCCTCCATCGCATGCGGCCGCGCAAATGCGGCTTCTGCCCGGCGATGTCGCGCACTTCGATATCGCGTTCGATCAGCGAAGGCGACGCGCTCCACAGCGACGCTTCGCCGGGCAGCAGCATCGGCAGTTTGAATTCGGCGCTGAGCGTGGCTTCCGCGAGCGGCTTCGGCGGCTGCAACGCGGAGGCGGCACGCGCCAGCGTCCACATGCCATGTGCAATTGCGCGCGGAAAGCCGAAGGCCTTCGCGGAAAGCGCGGTCAGATGGATCGGGTTGTAGTCGCCGGACACGCTCGCGTAGTCGCGGCCCAGTTGCGACGCGAGCTGCCAGCGTGCAATGCGTTGCAGCGCTTCGGGGCCGAGTTCGAGCGGATCGAGCACGCTGCCGCTCGCCGGCACGCCGCGTTTCAGATAGACGCTGTCGCCGTCCCAGACCGCTTCGCCGCGCCGGTACATGCGGGTGTGCAGCACGAACGCCTGGCCTTTGTCGTGACGCAGCAGCGCGCCGAATTCCACCTCGACGCGCAGCATGTCCTTGTAGGCGAGCGGCCGGCGCAGGCGCACATGGTTGGCCAGATGCACCAGGCCGAGCGCCGGCCACGGAAACGCCGGGTCGGTTAGCATCAGCAGATGCAAGGGAAAGGCGAGCAGGTGCGGATACGTGAGCGGCACGCCATGCTCGGGGATGAAACCGCACACGCGCGCGTAACGCCAGATCGGCCCCGGGTCGAGCGGGACGGCGGGGCGCACCAAACGCAGCGGCGGCAGATGCGTCTCGCGCCCGCGTTTGACGATGCCGGACACCGCGCGCGCATAGAGCTTCGCGGGCGCGGGCAAGGTGTCGATCACGACGGTTTTGGGCCGCACCGCGTCCTGCCGCGCCGTGTTCGATAGTTGACTGCCGCCGAACGGATCACCGGGCTCACCCATGGTCACGCTCCAATCAGGCTTTGTCCGCACACGCGCACGATCTGGCCGCTCACGCCGGCCGATCCCGGATGCGCGAGCCACGCGATGGTCTGCGCGACGTCGACCGGCTGGCCGCCCTGGCTCATCGAATTCATGCGGCGGCCGGCTTCGCGAATCGCGAGCGGAATCTTCGCGGTCATCTGCGTTTCGATGAAGCCGGGCGCGACCGCGTTGATCGTGATGCCGCGTGCGCGCAGATGCGGCGCCATGCTTTGCACGCGGCCGATCACGCCGGCCTTCGAGGTGGCGTAATTGGTCTGGCCGAGATTGCCGGCAATGCCGCTGATCGACGACACGCCGATGATCCGGCCGCCGTCGCGCAGGATGCCGGCGGCGAGCAGGGCGTCGTCGATCCGCTCCTGCGCGGACAGGTTGATGTCGATCACGCTTTGCCACGCGACGTCGGTCATCTTCGCGATGGTTTTGTCCTTCGTGATGCCGGCGTTGTGCACGACGATATCCACGCCCTGTTCGTCGAGCGCGGCGGCGATCTGCGCGGGCGCTTCGGGCGCGGCGATATCGAAGGCGAGGGCGGTGCCGTTCAACTGACGCATGGTTGCGTCGAGCGCGTCGCGCGCTGTTGGGATGTCGATGCCGATCACGTGCGCGCCTTCGGCCGCCAGCACGCTCGCAATCGAGGCGCCGATGCCGCGCGCCGCACCGGTCACGACCGCGCGCCGGCCCGCGAGCGGCTGCCGCCAGTCGAACGCGGGCGTGGCATCGCCGCTTGTGGCTGAGCTGGCGGCGGCGATGCGCACGGCCTGGCCCGACACGTATGCCGAGCGCGGCGACAGAAAGAACCGCAACGTCGCTTCCACGCGGTTCTCGGCGCCTTGCTCCACATACACGAGATTTGCAGTGATGCCGCGCCGCGCTTCCTTGCCGAGCGAACGCGTGAAGCCTTCGAGCGCGCGTTGCGCGGTCCACTGACGCGGCGTCGCGCAGCTTTCCGGCGGCCGTCCCAGCACGATGATGCGCCCGCACTTGCCGAGCGAGCGCAGCGTGTCGTGGAAGAAGCCGTGCAACGGTTCGAGCTGGGTACTGTCTTCAATACCGCTCGCGTCGAACAGCAGGGCTGCGAGTTTGCCTTGCGAGCCGGGGTCGGCCGGTTCGAAACGCCCTGTCATGAGACCGTGACGGTTGGCGAGCGGTACCCACAAGCCGGCACTTGCATGCGCGACGCTCGTCACGCCGATGCTTGCCACGAGTGTCGCCAGCGCGTCGAGCAGATGCGGTTCGCGGCCCGCGCCGAGCGCCACCAGTCCGCCGAATTCGGGCTGGTCCGCGCGATAGCGGCGCAGCACCTCTGGCTTGGGCAGGCCGAGCGAACGCGCAAGGCGCGCGCCGAACGGCGAGTTGACGAAGTTCAGGTAAGAGTCGTTCATATTATTAGTCGCTCCGCTGGCCACGCCGCGAGGTTGCCCCCCCGGGAGACGCCTCGAAGGAAATCTCCCCGAGGGGCGTCGAACGTGTGTCAGTGTGCACCGAGTTCGGCGCCCGCGGCGCGCCTTGCCCGGATGTTTTTTTAAGCCGGCGCCGAACTCAGGCCGCGAGCCCCAGCGCCTTTTCCAGCGTCTCCTTGCGCTTTTGCAGATTGGCGAGCATGTCGAAGTCGGCGGGGAAGTCGTCCACCTTCACGACTTGCGCGCCGTAACGCGCGTAGTCGTCGAGCACGCGCCGGTCGTCGGCGTCGATCAGGCCTTTCTTCTGCGCCGCGTCGGTCCAGGCAGCCAGTTGCGGCAGGCTCTGCGGCATCGGTTCGAGCAGGCCTTGCTTGGCCGCGTCGCGCAGCTTCTGCTCGATCTGCGTGAAGCGCGGGTTCAGCTCGAACACCAGCTCGCCGTAGCCGAGCGCGTCGACATGCGGATGCGGCACGTATGAATCGGACAGCAGACGATTGCGCGCGTCGCCCGGCGTTTGCATCAGTTCGGCGATCTCGCTGCCGAGTTGGTCGGACGGCTCGCGGTAGGGCAATCCGAACGGGAACGCGAGCACGCGCACGAGACCGGCGGCGAGGCGGTTCGGATAGTTGGCGAGCACGCCGTCGAGCGCGTGCTGCGCCTTGTACAGCGAATCCTCGACACCCCAGCGGACCAGCGGCAGGTCTTCTTGCTGACGGCCTTCGTCTTCGAAACGCTTGAGCGTGGCGGAGATCAGATAAAGCTGGGACAGCACGTCGCCCAGACGCGCTGAGATGCGCTCGCGGCGTTTCAGATCGCCGCCGAGCACGAACATCGAGACATCGGCGAGCAGTGCGAACGCGGTGGACAGGCGGGTGGCCGCGCGGTAGTACGCATGCAGCGGCGCGTGGGCCGTGCGCGGTTTGGCGATGAAGGCGCCGCCCGTTACGCCATAAACGAAACTGCGCACCACGTTGGAGAGCGTGAAGCTGACGTGGCCGAAGAACGCCTCGTCGAAATCGCGCAGCGCCCTGGCGTGGTCCGTTTCGCGCGTGGCGGCCATTTCCTTCAGCACATACGGATGACAGCGAATCGCGCCCTGGCCGAAGATGATCAGGCAACGCGTGAGAATGTTGGCGCCTTCCACGGTGATCGAGATCGGCACCTGCTGATAGGCGCGCGCGAGAAAGTTCGACGGCCCCATGCAGATGCCCTTGCCGGCGGTGATATCCATGCCGTCGTTGATGACCATGCGGGCGCGCTCGGTGATGTGATACTTCGCGATCGCCGAGATCACTGAAGGCTTTTCGCCGAGGTCCACCGCGTGCGCCGACAGGCGGCGCGCGGCGTCCATCACGTACAGGTTGCCGCCCATGCGGCCGAGCGCTTCCTGCACGCCCTCGAACTTGCCGACGGCGGTGCGGAACTGGCGGCGAACCGCGGCGTAGGCGCCGGTGCCGCGCACAGCGATCTTCGCCATGCCCACATTCGACGACGGCAGCGAAATCGCCCGGCCCGCCGCGAGACATTCCATCAGCATGCGCCAGCCGTTGCCGACCTGCGCGCGCCCGCCGATCACCCAGTCGAGCGGAATGAACACGTCCTTGCCCGAGTTCGGGCCGTTCTGGAACACGGCATTGAGCGGCCAGTGACGGCGGCCGATGTTCACGCCCGGATGGTCGGTCGGAATCAGCGCGCAGGTGATGCCGGGTTCGTCCTCCGTGCCCAGCAGATGGTCGGGATCGAGCGCGCGAAAGGCGAGGCCGAGCACGGTCGCAATCGGGCCGAGCGTGATGTAGCGCTTGTCCCACGTGACGCGAAAGCCCAGTGTCTCGCGGCCTTCGAACGTCCCCTTGCACACGATGCCGACGTCCGGAATCGCCGCCGCGTCGGAACCCGCGTAGGGGCTCGTCAATGCGAAGCAGGGGATTTCCTCGCCGCGTGCGAGGCGCGGCAGGTAGTGGTTTTTCTGCTCGTCGGTGCCGTAGTGCAACAGCAGTTCGGCGGGGCCGAGCGAATTCGGCACCATCACCGAAACGGCGGCGGCCGAGCAGCGCGTGGCGAGCTTCATGATGACCTGCGAATGCGCGTAGGCGGAGAACTGCTTGCCGCCGTACTGCTTCGGAATGATCATGCCGAGAAAGCCGCGTTCCTTGATGTACTGCCAGGTTTGCGGCGACAGGTCCTGCCAGACCATGGTGGTTTCCCAGTCGTTCGCGAGATCGCAGAGTTGCTCGCATTCGACGTCGAGGAACGACTGTTCTTCCGCCGTCAGCGTGGCGGGACCGTAGCCGAGCAACGTGTCCCAATGCGGGCGGCCCGAGAACAGTTCGGCGTCCCACCAGACCGTGCCGGCTTCGATCGCGTCGCGCTCGGTCGGCGACATCTCCGGCAGGATCTTGCGGAAGATGCCGAGCACGGGCTTGGCAAGCCACGTGCGGCGCAGCGGTTTGAGCGCGAGTACGAGGGCGGGGAGGACGAATACGATGGCGAGCAGCGTCGTGGCCACCGTACCCGCGGCTCCGCTGACATGCGCGGCCGCCACCCACACGATCATGAAGGCAAGCCACCATGCCGCGCGCGCCTGAATGTAGACGAGCGCGAACGCGGCAATGACGAGTACCAGGATGAACCACGGCATGACGTTTCCTCCTCTTTCGATGGTGCGAGCGAACGCGTCCACGTAGGGCGGATGGTTCGCGTTCTATTGATTTTCTGCCTCATGCTCGCGCTGCCTCGCCGCGCGTGCTGCATTTCCTTTTGCGCGTCGTATATGCCGTTCGACAGCGCGGCGTCGCTTAGGTGCGGGACTTAGACGTGGTGCTCAGGTATGCGGCGTTCATGGTGGTCGGCTGCCTTCTTGCTGAGTGTTTGTTGAGTACTTGTCGCCTGTCTGGCGCTGACCGGTAGTGTAGGCATTGCCGGTCGATTACGGGTTCGAAGCTGCGGCATGCTTACTATTGCGCGGGTTGCCTGCATGGTGCGGTAGTGATCCGTCTGCCCGCTCTCACGGGCGCCGCGTGCGGGTGACGGCTCATGACGGCGCGCTGCCCGCCGCGCTCGATCGTTAAGCTGTGCGGTGAAATGCGTGCTGACGCGAACCTGCTTCCATGTCGCCGTCACGATGTTCGCCTTCCGATACGGCCGGTGAGGGCGACTCCGATCCGCCTCCAGTGTGTGCCGCGCTCGTGCCTTCCGCGCCGCCGTCGCCGGCGCACTCCGCGCCGCCTTCGCTGGCGTCGCCGAGTACCGCGGCGAACGCGGCCAGTTGTGTGCCGTCCGGCAACGGCGCCTTGAGCGCGGCCACCATCAGCGAGGCGAGGCGTGCGATGAGTTGCAGGTCGTTCATCGACTTGCCCTGCGAGAACTCGGAAATCAGGCTGTCCGTGTCGGTGCCGGCCAGCACGCCCGACAGCGCGCCGATCGCGAAGTGCAGACGCCAGCCGAGTTCCTCGCGCGGCAGATGCGGCAACGCGCGCTGGAACGCATCGAAAAAGCGCACCGCCACAGAGGCGTAGTGCCCGTTGAGAAAGTCGCGAATGAACGACGACGGATCGGTATAAGCGCGGCCGAGCAAACGCAGAAACGCCTTGCCGCCGACGCGCGGATCGCGCGACAGGCGCAGCGCCGGAATGAACATCGCGCCGAGCACGTGCTCGCAGGTCAGGCGCTCGCCGAGCATGGTGTCGAAGCGGTCGAGCAGCTTGAGCCGCTCCTGGTTGAGGTGGTCGAGGCGGCGCGACAGCATCGAGTGAATCAGCGATTCCTTGCTGCCGAAGTGATAGTTCACTGCCGCGAGATTTACTTCGGCGCGCGAAGTAATCTGGCGCAACGACATGGCCTCATAGCCGCATTCGATAAAGAGTGTTTCGGCGGCGTCGAGGATGCGGGACTTCGTGTCGCCGGCATGCCGGCCTGTTGTGCGAACTGCCATATCGCGTCTCCCAGTTACCGGGCGTCCGGACCGCAAACAAGCAATTCAAATGCTTATTTGAAACGGCTGTTTTTTTCAGGATAAGAAGAAATGAGGTGTGCGATCAAGGGGTCACAGTCGACTAACTCCTCTAGAAGACCTGATGAACGTCGACTTTCCATGCTCGCGGCGCGTCAAATCGCGCGGAAATAAAAAAGGCCGTTCCGATGGAAATCGGAACGGCCTCGTATTGCTCGCCACCTTGTTCGGCCTTGCTGCTGTTTGCTGACGCGTACTCTGCGTCGCGCGGCCTTTGCGCCTATTGTTCCAGATAACGCGTCGGCAAAATAGCTGTTTGGTTCGAACGCTTAAACCCGTGCCGCAACCTGCTTGGCCGACTGTGTCATGTCGATGCCGCGGCGCTCGCGGCTGAACGGAATCAGCGCGGCAATCACCACGGCCACGATACCGATCACGACCGCCATGATGAGCGCGTAGTTGTTGCCGTGCGCTTCGGCGGCGCTCGCCTGCAACGGTCCGTTCACCGACGCGATCAGATTGCCGAGCTGATACACGAGACCGGGGAACGTCGCGCGAATTTCATCGGGCGAGATTTCGTTCAGGTGCACCGGAATCACGCCCCATGCGCCCTGCACGGAGATCTGCATCAGGAAGGCGCCCACCGCGAGCAGCACCGGCGTGGTCGAGAAGGCCCACAGCGGCAGCACCGGCAACGCGATCAACGCAGCAATGAAGATCGCGCGCTTGCGGCCGATCTTTTCCGACAATGCGCCGAAGAACAGGCCGCCGCAAATCGCGCCGATGTTCAGCACGATCGTGATCCACGACACCGTGTGCGCGTCGAACTGATGCTGCACGCGCAGGAAGGTCGGATACAGATCTTGTGAGCCGTGCGAGAAGAAATTGAACGCGGTCATCAGAATGATCGCGTACAGCGACAGCTTGACGTTCTGCCTGAGCGTGGCGACGAGACCCGGACGCGCTTTCTTTTCGAGCGTCTTGAAGGCCGGCGATTCCGGCACGTGCGCCCGCACATACAGCACGAGCAACGCCGGCAGCACGCCGACGAAGAACATGCCGCGCCAGCCGATGTACTGATAGAACACGCCGAACACGACCGAGGCGAGCAGATAGCCGCTCGGATAGCCGGCCTGCAGCAGACCCGAGACGATGCCGCGCGACTTCGGCGGCACGGTTTCCATGGTCAGTGCGCCGCCGACGCCCCATTCGCCGCCCATCGCGATGCCGAACAGCGCGCGCAGCACGAGCAGAGTGGCCAGGTTCGGCGAAAAGCCGGACAGCAATTCCAGCAGGGAGAAACACGCGATATTGACCATCAGCGTGGGACGGCGGCCGTACTTGTCGGCGAGCCAGCCGAAAATCAATGCGCCGAGCGGACGCATCACCAAGGTCAGCATGATGCCGAAGGCGACCTCGGGGATTTTTGTATTGAACTCCGCCGCAATATCTTTCAATACGAACACCATTAGAAAGAAATCGAATGCGTCGAGTGTCCAGCCCAGATAGGCAGCGATCGTGACGTTTCTCTGTTCCCGTGTCCAACTCATTGATTGTTCTCCTGGTTCTCCAATCACCCGTGTTTGACGACAGGTGGCTCCGCAGCCCCGCACGCCCCGTGGCATGGGCTTCGAGCGAGTGTACGCCGACTGTTAAACGCTTGCATGAATGAACGCGCGTTTATCCGTATTAATCCCTGGAGCAGATTTCATGAAGCGCGCCATTTATGTTGGCTAAATGTAATTATTGTATTAATGGTGTGTGCGATTTAGTTTGTTATCTGTAATCTATTTCGGATGTGATTTTCTTGCTGATCCGGTCATTTTGAGTTTCGGTGATTCGCCTATCGGTAGAAGTGACGCTCGCGGAATTCCAGTTGGCGGCGGTGCGGGCCCGCGGGTATAACAGCGGCTCGCGGCATTTCGTGCCGTGCATACAAGGGACACCAACCTATGACGATTCCGCATTTATGCCTGCTCATCGTGGCGCTGTTGCCGTTTCCGTGGACCATGCTGGCGAAAGTCAGCAAGCGCTACGACAATCGCACGCCACGCGCTTATCTTGCCGGTCTCGAAGGCTGGCGCGCGCGGGCACATGCGGCGCATCAGAACGCGTGGGAAGCGCTGGCGATGTTCACCGCCGCCATCGTCGTAGCGGGACAGGCGGGCGGATCGGGTACGTGGATCAACTGGCTGGCGATCACGTTTGTCGTCGCACGTGTGTTGCACGGCGTGCTGTATGTCGCGAATCTCGCGTCGCTGCGTTCTTTGGTCTGGTTTGTCGGCGTCGCGTGCGTGGTGTCGATGTTCTTCGTTTCCACTCGCTAATTCTGTGCGATGGCATCGCGCCGGTCGCGCGGGGCGGACCAGAAAGTCGCCATTTTCAATATATGCAACTTGCGCATCAGTCGAGCTGAAAAATCAATTTGATTCATGTTGCGTCGCGGAATACCATGGTCGTCATCCCACTTATTTCGCTTTTGTCGACACGCCATGTCAGTCAAATCAATCACTTCGGAGCCTGTACGCCGCGAGCGCAGTCCGTTTGCCGTGATCGCCGCGGTCGCGTTGCTCACGGGTATCGGCGCCGGTCTCGGCGGCATGCTGCTCGCGTTGCTGTTGCACGGCATCCAGCATCTTGCATACGGCTACAGCGTGACGCACGTGATCAGCGCCGAGAGTTTTCTACAGGGCGTCAGCGGTGCCGCGCCCGAACGCCGCCTGCTCGTGCTGACGATTTGCGGCCTGGTGGCGGGATTCGGCTGGTGGGCGCTATATCGATTCGGCCGGCCGCTCGTGAGCATTCGCCAGGCCGTCAAATCCGACGATCCGCGGATGCCCGTAATGAGCACGACGATCCATGCAGTGCTGCAGATCGTCACCGTGGCGCTCGGCTCGCCGCTCGGCCGCGAAGTCGCGCCGCGTGAGATCGGCTCGGCGTTCGCCGGCTGGCTGTCGCGCCGCGCGGGGCTGTCGGTCGCGCAGAGCCGGATCATGGTGGCGTGCGGCGCGGGCGCCGGTTTGGCCGCGGTCTATAACGTGCCGCTCGGCGGCGCGGTGTTCGTGCTCGAGGTCTTGCTGGGCACCTTCGGCTGGCCCGCACTGGTGCCGGCCATCGTGACCTCGTCGGTGGCCGCGTTGGTCGCGCAACTGGGACTGGGCAACGAACATCAATATCTCGTGCCGTCGATGACGCTGAGCCCCACGCTCGTGGTCTGGTCCGTGGTGTGCGGTCCGATCTTCGGCGTGGCGGCGTGGAGCTTCACGGAACTGATGAATCGCTCGCGCGCGGCCGCGCCGAAGAACTGGCGCCTGCCCGTGTTGTCGCTGCTGAACTTCGCGATGATCGGCGTCCTCGCGATGCATTTCCCGCAGTTGCTCGGCAATGGCAAGGGACCTGCGGGACTGGCATTCGATGGCGGCTTGACCATCAGTCTCGCCGCGATGCTGCTGGTGCTGAAGGTGGTCATCACCGCGAGCAGTTTGCGCGCCGGCGCCGAAGGTGGCCTGCTCACACCGGGGCTCGCGAATGGCGCGCTGCTGGCGATCGTACTCGGCGGATTATGGAGCCTCGTGTGGCCGGGGGCGTCGTTGGGCGCATTCGCGGTGGTCGGCGCAACGGCGTTTCTCGCTGCCTCGATGCAGATGCCGATTACGGCCGTGGTGCTCATGTTCGAATTCACCCGCGTAAGCCAGGATTTTCTGATTCCTGTGTTGTTTGCCGTGGGCGGTGCGCTGTTGGGTTTTCGTGCGTGTGCGAAGTGGGCGCCTGCAATGCAGTCGAGCTTTGGGTTTAGCTGGAGTGGCGCGAGCAAAGCGCGATAAAGGCTTGTGCTATTCGCGACGACGCGGGTTGAGCGCCGCACGGGCAAACGCCGCTCGGTCGGTTGTCTTTTTTTTTAGACGGGAGCATGATGTGGTCTCCGGCACGTCTGCATGACTCATGCAGCGTTGTCGCATCATTGTCGAATGAGGGACGCAAAATGAATCTTCAGCTCGCAAGCGTGTGGCTCGAGCGCTCACACGTCGGCTTCTCTGACATCCGCCATTTCGCATCGCAGTGCCGCGACGCAGCCGCCGCTTCGGGGCGCGAATCGGCGGCTCTCGTGCTACTTGCGGAGCGGGCGAACGCTTTTAGCGAACGTCACGAGGGCGTTGCCGTATCCACCGGTTTGGTCGATGAATTTCTCGCTGAGTTGCGGAACGATACAAAGGCACTGAAAGAGGCCAGCGAAGCCTCGGATGCCGCTTTTTTCGAGGCCCTCAACGCGTTCGCCGCGAAGGTGGCGCCGGCCATGGTCGTCTGACCTGGCGGCGTGCATCTGAAAATTGTCGTGCGCGCCGGTCGTATCATCCGGTGCTAACAGCGGCCGCCGCGAGGTCGGGGCATCCTGCGGGATTAACCGCGATCGAGTAGCAGTTGCAGGAGCTTCGCGCCGTCGCGCCCTTTGGCGGAGCCGGCCCACACGCGCTCGATCAGGCCGCGGTACATCGCGACAGCATCGGCTGACGTTGTAATCGTCGCAATACCTGTTCGCACATTCGGAAGCTCGCCGAGGCGAAAGGGCGATACCGCTACATGCTGGCTGCCCGGTTCCTCGAAAATCTGAAAGGTCTCACTCGGCAGATTGTCGGTCACGATACCGACCTGGACGCCAATAGGGTCGCTGTTCAACACCTCGATCATGTGTGCGACTTCCTTGCGTGCCGCAAGTTTTCGCTCGAGTTGCACGCCTGAAGGCAGGCCTAAACGGCCCACCAGCCCATGATGCAGGAACTGCTCAATCTGCCGGAGACCAATCAGGCTGAGGATGCCAGGACGCTGCTGTTCGAACACCTTGCGCCGTGCGGCCAGAATTTTCAGAACGTCGCTGTTGATCCGCTTCGAGCTTTCTCCGACCAGTTCGTCGGGGACGCTCTCGTCAAGCATGGAGCGCAGATGCTGCGGGTACGCTTCAGAGGTAAGCAGGAATGAAATCGGATCGAAGTTGGCGAGGATGCGCGTCGAGCGCGATTCGAGCTGGCGCATGCGCTCGAAGTAACTGACCGCGGAGTCGTGGTACTCGGACTCAACCCCGAGCAGATTGGGAAGCGTCACTTCCAGCAGCGCTGCCAGACGCTCGAGCGTTTCAATCTTGACGATTTCACCACGTTCGAGGTTGTAGACGGCGGCGCGGGAAATTGCGAGCCGTTCAGCAATGTCGTCGGAGCGAAGTCCGCGAGCCATGCGATAGGCGCGAAGGCGCTCGCCGATAGCGAGGAAGTCGAAAGTGGGCGCTGTTTTGCGGAAACCTAGAACTTCGGCCACGATACGTCCTCGTATAAAAATCCAAACGAATTGTACCTCAAGGCGTCGTCAAAGCTGCATTACCAGGGAAGATACTGAGGCGTTTTTGGCAAAATTCTAGAGTTTTTGCTTTTTTATACACTTGTCGTTTTATTTAGACGGTCGCAAGATTCTCATGTGACGTTCGCCCGGCGGCGCGTCACAGATGCCCGGTGCGCGTTCGCGATGTCGACGATGCAATCCGGAAGACCACGCGGCTGTCAGCTGAAACGAACAAGAGGCTTTTCATGTCTGGTGCAAAATTCAAACTCCTGCCGAGTCTTTGTCTCTTCGGCACTGCCGCGCTGAGCGCTCCGGCGTTCGCGCAATCCTCGGTGCAGCTTTACGGTCTGGTCGACGCGTTTGTCGGCTCCGTCAAAAATCCTGGCGCCCATGCGGCCGTGGTGATGCAAGGGGGCGGGCTGTCCACGTCTTTTTGGGGGCTTCACGGGACAGAGGACCTGGGCGGCGGCTATTCCACTTTCTTCGTGCTCGAGAGCTATTTCCAGCCGCAGAACGGCACGTACGGCCGCTTCACGAACGACAGTTTCTTCTCTCGCAACGCGTACCTCGGCATTGCCACGCCGTATGGTTCCATTCGTGCGGGGAGGCTGACAACGCCTCTGTACATTTCAACGATCAATCTCAATCCGTTCTTCAACTCCTATACGTTCTCTCCGTGGATTTTCCACACGTATAAGGGGCTCGGTCCGCAGGGCGTCGTGGGCGATTCCGGCTGGAACAACGCCGTAGCCTATTCGTCGCCGACGATCGGCGGCCTGAACGGCACCGTGATCTACTCGTTCGGTAACACGGCGGGTGACGCCGGTGCGCACAAGTGGGGTGGAACGCTTAACTATGCGAACGGCCCGGTCGTGCTCGCGGCCAACTACCAGTACATCAACTACAGCAATGTGGCGGGTGACATCGCGACGGCATTGCCGGCTATATCCGGTCTCAAGAGCCAGGAGACGATTCAACTCGACGGGTCGTACAACTTCAACGTGGTTCGCGTATTCGCCGGCTTCATGAACATCCGCGACAAGGCGACGCTGGGTACGACAACGACCAACTCGGAACAGCTTGGCGTCTCGATTCCCGTGGGCGTGGGGTCGGTGCTCGGAGACTTTGTGTATTCGAAGTCGACGGGGCCGAACAGTGGCGACGTTCACCGCACCACCTGGGCGGTCGGATACGACTATCCGCTCTCCAAGCGTACCGATGTGTACGCGGCGTTCAAATACGACCACTACGCTAGCCAGTCCACGGGACTGACATACGGCGCAGGCCTTCGCCACAACTTCTGAGTCGTGGCGCGACCGGCGTTCGGCCAATTCGCGCTTACGGGTTTTCACTAACGGAAATCGCGTTGCAGGGTGCGCCAAAAGCGCGTAGTCTAAATATTTAGACGAGTCTCTGAAGCAACGGAGTTCAGCGTCCGAGACAGCCACCTTTCTAGGTAGTTCAAGACCCAGGACGTCACTACACAGCGCATTGCATGAAGTTTCCCGATTTGTGTCCTTCGGGATGATTTCAGGCGCGCTGATCGTCTATTTTTTTGTACGAATAGCATTGTAGTTGACGCGCGGGTCCACAAAGACCGTTTTCGAATCGCAGGAAAGGAAGTTCTCCACTGGAGGAAGTCATGGAAGCAAATGCAAGGGCGGCAGGGCGCGATGCCAGCGCGCCAGTCGGGGCGGACGACCGTCCCAGCAAGTACGCCTGGAAAGCACTGGCCGGTTCGGCGATCGGCTACGCGATGGACGGATTCGACCTGCTCATTCTTGGGTTCATGTTGCCTGCCATCGCGTTGGATCT
Source organism: Paraburkholderia sp. RL18-101-BIB-B (assembly GCF_046026985.1). Taxonomy (NCBI): domain Bacteria; kingdom Pseudomonadati; phylum Pseudomonadota; class Betaproteobacteria; order Burkholderiales; family Burkholderiaceae; genus Paraburkholderia; species Paraburkholderia sp. RL18-101-BIB-B. The sequence continues at coordinate 415,097 of NZ_JARESV010000002.1, read as the reverse complement.
GCATCTGAGCACGCAGCAGTCGGGTGCGCTGGTCACGTGGACGCTGATTGGCGCGGTGGGCGGTGGCATTCTGTTCGGCGCGCTGTCGGACCGGTTCGGCCGCATCCGGGTTCTGACGTGGACCATCGTGATTTTTGCGCTCTTCACCGGGATGTGTGCCTTCGCTCACGGCTTCTGGGATTTGCTGGCCTACCGGACAGTCGCGGGTATCGGTCTGGGTGGTGAGTTCGGAATCGGCATGGCGTTGGCCGCTGAAGCATGGCCTGCAAGACATCGCGCGCGCGTGTCGTCGTATGTTGCGCTCGGCTGGCAGAGCGGCGTGCTTGCAGCCTCTCTACTCACGCCGCTGCTGCTTCCGCATATCGGCTGGCGCGGCATGTTCCTGCTTGGCGTGGCGCCGGCACTCGTTGCATGGGTCGTGCGCAACAAGCTGCATGAGCCTGAAGTGTTCGTGCGGAGTGCGAAGACATCAGCCAGCAAGCCTAACGCCTTCAGGCTGCTCATCGCCGACGGACGCACCGCCCGCACGAGTCTCGGCATCGTCATTCTGTGTTCGGTCCAGAACTTCGGCTACTACGGCATCATGATCTGGCTACCGACTTACCTCGCCAGAACGCTTGGATTTGGTCTCACCAAGTCGGCGCTCTGGACGTCGGTGACCATCGTCGGAATGATGGTCGGAGTCTATATCTTCGGCCAGTTGGCGGACCGCATTGGACGCAAGCCGACCTTCCTGCTCTTCCAGGCTGGCGCGGTGGCGATGGTCATTACCTATTCGAAGCTCTCAGACCCAGGCGTGATGCTGTGGGCCGGCGCGCTCATGGGCATGTTCGTCAACGGAATGATTGGCGGCTACGGTGCCCTGATGTCGGAGGCCTATCCGACAGCGGCGCGCGCTACCGCACAGAACGTTCTTTTCAATGTCGGCCGCGCGGTCGGCGGATTGGGTCCTATCGTCGTGGGCGGTATCGCCGCTGCTTATTCGCTGCAACTCGCGATTGCCCTGCTCGCAAGCATCTATGTGCTCGACATGGTCGCAACGATCTTTCTCATTCCCGAGTTGAAGGGCGCGGAACTGGAATAACCAGACAGTTTGCTGCGAACCGCTCTGTTCACCTGACCGGTCCGCAGCGTTATCGAAGAGTGGAGTCATCATGTCAGCAAGCCCGTGCGGCGTCGAGAACGCCGCAATTGTCGCTTCCTATCGTTGCAGAGTCGCAGAGCACTACTGGGTCAACCAGCGATACAAGTACATCCGTCTGGAAGCAGACGCGCCCATCGCGCGAATCACGAAGGCTGGGCAGTTCTACCAGCTCAAATGCCCGACTACGCTGGAACACGAACCGTTCCTGCTGCGCCCGATGAGTGTCTATGGTGCGGGTCCCGAAGACAACCGCATCGAGTTTCTCTACAACGTCACGGGCGTTGGCACGAAGGCAATGGCGACCTTGCTCGAAGGCGGTCGCATGGACATCGTCGGGCCGTTGGGCAATACCTTTACCTTCAGCGCCAACTATCGCCGCATTCTCGTGGTCGCGCGTGGCGTCGGCCTGGCCACGATGGCTCCGCTCATCAAGGAAGCGTCGCAGGCGGGTGTCGACATCACGGCCGTCATGTCGGCACGCTCGCCGGCCGACCTCATGGAAAAAGAGTTTCTGCGGGGCGCGACGGCGGATGTCCGCAGTGTTTTCGATGCGGACGGAACGTCTTCGGTCGAAGCGATGGAGGTGCTGCTGCGTGAGCTCATCGAGCAGCAGCGTCCTGATGCCGTCTATACCTGTGGGTCGCATCGTCTGTTGATGCTGTTGCAGCGCGTCCTTTCCGACTATCCGCGAATCACCGCCGAAGTCGCGATGGAACAACGCATGGCGTGCGGCATGGGCGTCTGTCTTTCATGCGTGCGGCTGTTCGATTGCGACGGTGACCGCAAATTCCTTCGCGTCTGTCGCGAAGGCCCAGTGTTTCCCATCCGCGAGGTGGTTGGGGAGGTGGAATTTGGCTAATTTAACCGCCCGGGTTGGCAACATGATTTTGCGCAACCCCGTCATGCCGGCGTCAGGCTGTTTCGCGATTGAATACCAGGAAGCGCTGGACCTCAATTGTCTTGGCGCGCTCGTGGTGAAGAGCGTGTCGCCAACGTCGCGCGCGGGTAACCCCACGCCGCGCGTGGCGGATAGCTACAGCGGGATGCTCAATTCGATCGGCATCCCAAGCAAGGGGCTCGAGTATTACCGCGAGCATGTGCTGCCGCCGTATCTGAAGTTCGATACGCCGGTTGTCGTTTCCATTTCAGCCGATACCGCCGACGAGTTTGCCGAGGCCTGCGAGGAGATGTCGTTGCCGGAAGTGGCAGCGATCGAGGCGAACATATCGTGTCCGAATCTTGAAGCAGACGGCATGGCGTTCGCCATGCTGCCCGATACGACATACAAGGCCGTGTCGGCGATTCGCCGGCGCACCGATCACCCGTTCTGGGTCAAGCTCACGCCCAATGCGAGCAATATCGCGGCCGTCGCGCGGGCAGCCGAAGACGCCGGCGCGGACGCCATCGTGATGGGCAACACGGTGCTCGGCATGGCGATCGATGTCCGGACCCGTAAGCCGAAGCTCGGCAATGTGATGGGCGGCCTGTCCGGTCCCGCCATCAAACCGATCGCGGTGCGGCTTGTTCACCAGTGCTATAGGGCTGTGCGGATTCCGATTATCGGCTGTGGCGGTATCCAGACCGCCGAAGACGCCGTCGAATTCATGCTCGCGGGTGCGAGTGCTGTACAGGTTGGAACGGCATCGTTCCGCGACCCGGGCGTCATGCAGAAAATCATCGACGGTCTTGAGGCGTACTGCACGGAAATGGGCGTCGAGAGCATTCGGGACCTGACCGGCCAGGTGAAGCTGGACCGTCAGTTGAGCGACCGCTGGCTGCGGTTTGCACAACAGTCGGGCTGAATCCTCGTTGCGTGAAGGCGGCTCGTTCACCGAGTGCCTTCGGGAAAGTGCCGGATAGCACCGGCACATTGTGCAAATGGACGGGCATCATGGAAATACTTGACCTCACCGGGCTCGCGCAGCAACTCTTCGATGATATTCGCGAACTCTCATCCGACGGTGTAGGTGTCACGCGAGACAGCTATGGCAAAGGCGAGTCCGCAGCGGCCGATTACCTGCGGCACTTTGCCGGGAAGGAAGGGCTGCATGTCGATGTCGACCGCGCCGCCAACCTTATTTTCAGTCTGCCCGAGAGCGACACGCAGCAGCCGGCCGTCTGGGTCGGCTCGCATATGGATTCGGTGCCGCAAGGCGGCAACTTCGACGGCCTCGCCGGCATCATCGCGGGCTTGCTCTGCCTGGTTGCGCAGAAGCAGAGTGGTCGAGCGTCGGGTACGCCGCTGCGCGTCATTGCCTTTCGCGGGGAGGAAAGCGCATGGTTCGGCAAGGCTTATATGGGCTCGGGCTCCCTCTTCGGCAAGCTCTCCGCACAGGATCTCGAACTCAAGCATCGAACCTCGGGCAAGTCGCTCGCCAGCTACATGGAGCAGGTTGGCGCGGACACCGCCGCCATTGCGTCTCAGGAAATGCTCTTCGATCAATCCCGCGCCAAAGCGTATCTCGAACTGCATATCGAGCAGGGCCCCATCATGGTCGCCCGCAAGATTGCACTCGGGGTGGTGCCGGGCATTCGTGGCAACGTCCGGCACAACCGGATTACCTGTGTCGGCGAGGCGGGTCACTCGGGCGCAGTCCCTCGCTGGCTGCGTCACGATGCGATGTTCGCCGTGGCGGACCTGATCACCAGGCTGGACGAACACTGGCGCGTGCTGCTCGAGCGCGGCATAGACCTCGTCGTGACGACGGGCATCGTGGGTACGGACCCGTCCGAGCATTCCATCTCGCGTATTCCGGGCACGGTGCACTTCAGCTTCGAAGCGCGCAGCAAGAGCCATGACACGCTCGAAGGGTTCTACCAGTTGATGCGTACCGAGTGCGCGTCGATTTCGCGCGAACGTGGCGTGAAATTCGAATTCGACCGGCGCCTGGAGTCTTCGCCCGCCACGATGGACGAGAAGATTTGCGCCGCGCTCGCCGCGTCTTGCGAGCGCATGGCGACACCTTATGAGACCGTGCCTAGCGGCGCGGGGCACGACGCGTCGCTGTTTGCAAACGCGGGTATCCCCAGCGGCATGCTGTTCATCCGCAACGAGAACGGCTCCCACAATCCGCATGAAGCGATGGACATCGACGATTTCATGCTTGGCGTGCGTGTGCTTGCCGACACCATCGACCATCTCTAACGAGTCCGCTCAGGTCAAGGAACAGTCATGGTTCAGTCAATTACCATCCGGCGCCCGGATGACATGCATCTGCATTTGCGCGATGACACGATGCTTCGCACCGTTCTGCCATTGTCGGCGCGCCAGTTCGGCCGCGCCATCGTGATGCCCAACCTCAAACCGCCGGTTACGACGGTAGCAGCCGCGCGAGCCTATCGCGAGCGCATCCTCGAAGCATTGCCCGCAGGCTCTGCATTCGAGCCGTTGATGACATGCTACCTATGTGACGACACCGACCCTGCGGAAATCCGGAAGGGATTCGAGGCGCGCGTGTTCACGGCGGTGAAGCTGTATCCCGCCGGCGCCACGACGCATTCCGAGTACGGCGTGACCGGCATCGACAAGGTCGCAAGCGTGCTCGATGTCATGCAGGAACTGGGCATGCCGCTTCTCATTCACGGTGAAAGCACCGACCCGGCTATCGATGTTTTCGACAAGGAGACTGTCTTCATTGAGCGCACGCTCAAGCGCTTGCTCGACAGGTTTCCGGCGCTCAGGGTCGTGCTCGAGCACATTACGACCGAAGAGGCCGCTGACTTTGTTGACGCGGACACCAGTGGCCGGCTCGCGGCGACCATCACACCGCAGCATCTGCTTTTGAACCGGAACGCGATGTTCACCGGGGGATTGCGGCCGCATTACTACTGTTTGCCGGTCCTCAAGCGCGAGCAGCATCGACTTGCGCTGCGGCGTGTCGCGACCTCCGGCTCACGGTCGTTTTTCCTCGGCACTGATTCGGCACCACACGAGCGCGGCGCCAAAGAAGCCGCGTGCGGTTGCGCCGGTATCTTTAGCGCGCCGACAGCCCTTGAGGCCTACCTGACGGTGTTCGACGAAGAACATGCGCTCGAGCGCTTTGAGGCCTTCGCAAGCGATAACGGCCGCCGTTTTTATGGCCTTCCACAGAACGAAGGCACCGTGACGCTGACACGAGAACGCAATGAGGCGCCACGAAGCGTCGCGCTCGGTGACGGCAAATCGATTGAAACATTCATGGGATGCGGCGAATTGCCCTGGCGCCTCGTCGACCACTCGAACGCCTATTAAAAGACCCGTCGGAGAGAGCTATGAGCAATCAGGAGTTCCGCGTTGAATATGACCTTCTTGGCGAGCGACAAGTGCCGCAAGAAGCGTACTACGGCGTGCATACGTTACGAGCGAAAGAAAACTTCGAGATTTCGGGGACGACCGTCTCGTGCTATCCCAATCTGATCATCGCACTTGCCGCAGTGAAGCAGGCTGCAGCCGTTGCCAACGCTGAACTTGGCCTGCTGTCGCCAACATTGCGCGATGCGATCGTCGCCGCGTGTATCGAGATACGTGAAGGTCACCTGCATGAGCAGTTCGTCGTGGACGTGATCCAGGGCGGCGCGGGCACTTCGACCAACATGAACGCCAACGAGGTGATCTGCAACCGTGCGCTCGAACTGATGGGCCACAAGCGGGGCGAGTACGCGCATCTTCACCCGAACGAACACGTCAATCTCGCACAAAGCACGAACGACGTTTATCCGACAGCTTTGCGCATCGCCACATTCTTTGCCATCGAGCATCTGCTCGAAGCCATGGCGCAACTGCATGCGGCATTCGATGAAAAGGCATTGGAGTTTGCGGGTTTGCTGAAGCTCGGCCGCACGCAACTGCAGGACGCAGTTCCAATGACGCTCGGGCAGGAGTTTTCAACCTACGCGGTCATGCTCGAAGAAGATATGGCGCGCCTGCGTGAGGCGTCGGCGTTGATTCGGGAGATCAACCTCGGTGCCACCGCCATCGGCACAGGCATCACCGCACACCCCGATTACGCGCAGAAGGCGCTCGAAGCGCTGCAACGGATCACGGGTATCGAACTGAGCACAGCGCCGAATCTGATCGAAGCCACGCAGGACTGCGGTGCGTTCGTTCAGATTTCCGGAGTGCTCAAGCGTATCGCCGTGAAACTCTCGAAGACCTGCAACGACTTGCGCCTGCTTTCGAGCGGACCACGAGCAGGCTTCGGTGAAATCAACCTGCCGCCGATGCAGGCGGGTTCTTCGATCATGCCCGGCAAGGTCAATCCGGTTATCCCGGAGGTCGTCAATCAGGTGGCGTTCGAGGTGTTTGGAAACGACATCACCGTGACCTTTGCCGCGGAAGGCGGCCAGCTTCAGCTCAATGCCTTCGAACCGATCATCGCCTATGCGCTGTTTCGCAGTTTCAAACATCTCACTGCGGCGTGCATCACGCTCGCTGACAAGTGTGTGAAGGGTATTACGGCGAATGCCGGGCATCTGCGCGAGACCATGGAGCGCTCGCTCGCGCTGGCCACGGCGCTGAACCCGTACATCGGGTACAAGAATGCGACGTCCGTTGCGGCGGAAGCGCATGCGCACGGCACGACCATCAGGGAAGTCGTGCTTCGTCGACAGTTGATGACCGGCGCGCAACTCGACGAGGCGCTTCGCCCGGAGGCACTCATTCAGCCCCGCATTTACGGCAGCCTTGTCGATCTGATTGCTGCCGCGGGTGCAGGCGCAGAACAGGATGCCGTTGCAAAGTGATTTCAACGCGCAGGCCAACACAAGTATCGGAGTATGTATGTCGATTTCACGCACGGAACTCGGACTGACCACGACCGTCGCCAGGGCTCTCATCGAAGCCGGTTGTGTTCAGTTCCGCGTCGATGAACCATTCCGCCTGCCATCAGGATGGACTAGCCCGGTCTACATGGATTGCCGGCGGCTCATCTCGTTTCCAAAGCTGCGGCACGCGCTGGTCGGCGAAAGCTTGCGACTGGTGCGTGAGCGTGGTTGTCTCGAGGGCATCGACGCAATTGTCGGCGCGGAGTCGAGTGGCATCGCGATGGCGGCCTGGATTGCGGACGCCCTGCAATTGCCGATGCAGTACGTGCGCAAGAAGGCCAAAGGCCTCGGCCTTTCGACGCAAATCGAAGGCGTGATCGAAACCGGCGACCGCGTACTGTTGATTGACGACCTGATGGCTGCGGGAGAGTCGAAGCGGGAGTTCTGCCGCGCGTTGCACGAAGTCGGCGCGAAGATGAAGGACATCTTCGTGGTATTCGACTACGGCGTGTTCCCGACGGCAGGAATGCTGGACCGCTGGGGAGTGAGCGTGCATTCGCTGGCCAATTGGCACGACGTGCTCGTTGCTGCCAGAAGTGACGGCCTCGTCGACGAACGCTCGCTGAACGAACTGGAAGCGTTTCTCAAGGACCCGGTCGCGTGGTCGCACGCGCGTGGCGGAATCGTATGGACGCCGCGTTAAGCCTGTCGGGCGAGGCACGCGCTAACGATAGAGGGGTTTCATGGACTGCGCGAGCGAACTGGTCTATGTGGTCGACGACGACACACGCGTGCGAGAAGCACTCGCTGCGCTGTTGCGCGCAAACGGAAGAGACGTCCAGACATTCGACTCTGGCGAAGCGTTTCTGGACACGCCGCATCGCAACGTCGTTGCATGTCTGATCGTGGATATGAGAATGCCAGGCATGAATGGCCTGGAAGTTCAGAAGCTAGTCGGCACAAACTCTTCGATTCCCGTTATTTTCATTACTGGAAGAGGCGATGTGCCGTCCGCGGTCCTTGCCATGAAGAGCGGGGCTGTCGATTTCCTCACCAAGCCGCTCGACGAGGATGCGTTGAAACGCGCGGTCGAGGCGGCGCTTGCCACGGCGCACGTCCTTCGCAAGGAGGCGCAAGAGGCAGCGATGCTGCAGGCGCTCTATCAATCGCTGACGCCTCGTGAGCAGGAACTGTTGCCGTTACTCGCGAGCGGTTTGCTCAACAAGCAGGCGGCAGCCATCCTTGGCATCGCCGAATACACCGTGCAGGTGCATCGCGGCAACATCATGAGAAAAATGCAGGCGGGTTCATTTGCCACTCTGGTCAGGCAGGCAAGCAAACTGCAACTCGAAACATCGCTTTGACGACGTTCTATGCCGCCTGGCTTTTGAAGGTGGACTGCTTTGCACCCGCGCACCCGCGGCGTGACGATTCTTGTGACCATTGCCATTGCGGGTCTTCCACAGATCCGCAAGCGGTACAGGGTAACCGGCTACAACAAATATGTCATATCTAGTGGCCGCTGCGCCTCGTAGTATGCAGACTCAGAGTGCATTCCCATGTTTGGTACGTCATGGCAGTGCTCAACGATCCGGGCGAATCACAACGAGGGTTGGAGGGAGCGATTGTGTTGGCGGTCCGGCTTTGACTCGTTCCTGACGACGCTATCCGTCAGCACAGCGGAGGCTGGGGCAGAAAGGAGAACGAAAGGAGAATCAATCTGGAACCTCTCGTGAAATATCAACTGTGCGGTATCGTCCTGCTCGCGGCCAGCACGGCTGCTTCGGCACAATCGAGCGTGACGCTGTATGGCCGTGTCGATGGCGGGATCGAATACCTGAATCACATTGCCAACGGCACGGGCGGCAGTTCGAGCCGCTGGAGCGCGGAAGGCGGCGACTGGGGTACCAGCATGCTGGGCTTCAAGGGCACCGAAGATCTCGGTGGCGGCATGTCCGCACTGTTTGACCTCGAAACCGCGCTGCAGATCATGAACGGCACGACTGGCGGCGGCAGGCTCTTCTCGCGCCGCGCGTATGTCGGCCTCAAGAACGAGACGTGGGGCCAGTTGCAGGCCGGGCGCAATCTTTTTATCGACAGCGACGGTGTCTGGGAATTCGATCCGTTCGTGCAGCAGGCCGTGTCGTCGGCTTCGCTCGTGCGCGGGCGCAATTGGCAGCAGACCAGCAACAACGTCGAGTACCACAGCCCGGTCTTTCATGGCTTCGACGTTCAGGGCCAGTATGCCTTTGGCAATCAGGCGAGCGGCTTCAACAACGGCGCCGAAGGCGAGTTCGGCCGCTCGGACGGCATCATGCTCACGTACCATTCACCGCTCTTCGACGTGCGCGGCATCTACGACGAGCTACGCGATTCGAGCGGGCGCTTATCCAACATCTTCACGGCCTCGCGCGAGTATTTCGTCGGTGCGAACGTGCGCGTGCAGAAGTTCAAGATCCAGGCGGCCTACACGCACTACGCGGCGCCCGATTCGCCCGCAGGCGTGGCCGACAGCGCCGACCACTACTGGCTGGGCGCCACCTATCAGGCTACGCCACGCTGGGCCATGACGGCGGCGGGCTTTTATATCCGGGTAGGCGAAGGTACCGGAGATGCTTCGCACGATCCTGGCAGCCATGCCTTGCTCTATGCACTCGGGACCACCTATAACCTAGACTCGCGTACCTTTCTTTACGGGACCGTCGCCTACGTGAACAACAGCAGGAACGGTACGTTCTCGGTGTTCGCGACGCCGCGCGATTCGTCCTCGCCGACGAGCCCGATAGCCGGCGAATCGCAAACCGGCGTGTACGTCGGAATGATGCACACGTTCTGATATGCTTTTTACCGTGCTCCGGCGCGTGAATTCGGCGTCGGTACTGGCGGCAGGCTGCATCCACTCAAGAGGGTTGAGATCATCATGACCAGTCAGTCGAATTCGCGGGGCGTGATCGGCGTCATCACATTGCTCTTTACGGTGCTGACCGCGCTCTATCTGCTGATCGGTGGCGCATGGCTGCTCGCGGTCGGCGGCTCCGCCTACTATCTCATCACAGGCATCGTGCTGTTGGGCGTGGCCTGGCTGCTTTGGCGGCGCAGTCCCGCCGCGCTCGTGCTTTATGCGCTCGTGCTGATCGGCACGGCGATCTGGGCTCTGCTGGAGTCGGGGCCCGACTTCTGGGCGCTCGCGCCGCGCTCCGGTGTGCTCGTCATCTTCGGCGTATGGTTGCTGCTGCTCATGAGCTGGCGGCTGGAGGGCGAGCGCAAGCTGGGTGTCGCGTCGCTCGTGGTCGCGCTCGTGGCATGGGCGGGCGTGCTCGTGTACGCGAACTTCAATGATCCGCAGCAGGTCAACGGCACACTGAGCGCTGCTGCGCCCGCGAGTGGCGCCAGCACCGGGATCGACGCCGCCGACTGGCCCGCCTATGGGCGCACCCAGGAAGGCACGCGCTATTCGCCGTTGCAGCAGATCACGCCTGAGAATGCGAAGGATCTCCAGGTGGCCTGGACCTTCCGCACGGGTGATATGAAAGGGCCCAACGATCCTGTCGAGATTACCAACGAAGTCACGCCGATCAAGATCGGCGATCTGCTTTACCTATGCTCGCCGCATCAGATTCTGTTCGCGCTCGACGCGAAGACGGGCACGCTCAAGTGGAAGTTCGATCCGAAGCTGCAGGCCGATCCGTCGTTCCAGCACGTGACGTGCCGCGGCGTGTCGTATGTCGATTTGTCGGCTAGCGCCACGGCGGCCGCACCCGCGGTTGCGCCGTCGAGCGATACAGCAGCAGCCGCTACCGCGCCGACGAGCGACACCGCGGCTGCCACGCCGACGAGCGATACAGCCGCAACTGCCGCCACGCCAACGAGCGACGCAGCCGCAACTGCCGCCACGCCAACGAGCGACGCAGCCGCAACTGCCGCCGCGCCAGCGAGCGACGCCGCCGCAGCCGCTACCACCCCAGCGAGCGATGCCACGGCCGCCTGCACGCGCCGCATCTACCTGCCGGTCAACGACGGCCACCTCTATGCGCTCGACGCGCTGACAGGCCAACGTTGCGAGGGCTTCGGCAACCACGGCGACCTCGACCTTCAACACGCCCAGCCGGTCACGACGCCGGGCATGTACGAGCCCACTTCGCCGTCGATCATCACCAGCAAGGTGATCGTCGTGGCGGGCGCGGTCGAGGACAACTTCTCGAACCGCGAGCCGTCGGGCGTCATCCGCGGCTTCGATGTGCGCACGGGCGAATTGCTCTGGGCGTTCGATCCGGGCGCGAAGGATCCGAATCACATTCCGGGCGCGGGCGAGCATTACACGTGGAATTCGCCCAACTCGTGGGCACCGTCCGCCTACGACGCGAAACTCGACATCGTCTATCTGCCGATGGGCGTCACGACGCCGGACATCTGGGGCGGCAACCGCACGCCGGATCAGGAGCGCTACGCCAGCGGCCTGCTCGCACTCAACGCATCGACCGGCAAGCTCGCCTGGTTCTACCAGACCGCGCACCACGATCTGTGGGACATGGACCAGCCGTCGCAGCCCACGCTCGCCGACATCACCGGCAAGGACGGCCAGACCGTGCCGGTCGTATACGCGCCGGCCAAGACCGGCAACCTGTTCGTGCTCGACCGCCGCACGGGTGTCCCCGTCGTGCCGGCACCCGAAACGCCCGTGCCGCAAGGCGCCGCCCCCGGCGACCACGTTGCGCCGACGCAGCCGTTCTCGCAGCTCACGTATCGCCCGTCGAAGGACCTGACCGACGCCGACATGTGGGGCGCCACGATGTACGACCAGCTCGTGTGCCGTGTGATGTTCCACAAGCTGCGGTATGAAGGCACGTTCACGCCGCCATCGCTGCAGGGCACGCTGGTGTTCCCGGGCAACCTGGGCATGTTCGAGTGGGGCGGCATTGCCGTCGACACCGATCGCCAGTTCGCCGTCGCGAACCCGATCGCGCTGCCGTTCGTCTCGCGTCTGATTCCGCGCGGCCCCGGCAACCCGCTGGAGCCGGTGCCAGGCGCCAAGGGCAGCGGCACGGAGTCAGGCATCCAGCCGCAATACGGCCTGCCGTACGGCGTGGTGATCAACCCGTTCCTCTCGCCGTTCGGCTTGCCGTGCAAGCAGCCGGCATGGGGCTACATCTCCGCGATCGATCTCAAGACCAATGAGATCGTGTGGAAGAAGCGCATTGGCACCGTGCGCGATAGTTCGCCGATTCCGCTGCCGTTCAGGATGGGCATGCCGATGCTGGGCGGTCCGATCGTCACCGGGGGCGGTGTCGCGTTTATCGGCGCGACGGCGGACAACTACATTCGCGGGTTCGACGTGAACAACGGCAAACAGGTCTGGGAGGCCCGCTTGCCCGCGGGCGGCCAGGCCACGCCGATGAGCTATTCGATCAACGGCCGTCAGTACGTGGTGATCGCGGCGGGCGGCCATGGCTCGTTCGGCACGAAGCTTGGCGACTATGTGATTGCCTACGCGTTGCCGCAGCAGTAAGCGGCACGCGTCGCCGGGTTGTTTCAGTGCGGCGTATCGGAAGGCTCCAGCCTGATGTAGCGGCATGCTGCACGCGCGAGAAGCGCATCGCGCATGCCGTTTTTTTGGGTCCGGTTTCTGGCGTCACGCCGGCGGTGATCCAATAAATGGGACGACGGTGCAAGCAATAGCCGGGAAGACGGGAAGCGTGGACAATAATTTCTAAATGGAATTCGCAGCCTTACAGCAACCATCTTGCATGGGATCGGAGTCAGTGCTTTGCATGGGACCAGAGTAGCGCGCTATGGACCAGAGTAAGCGCTAAAGCGCCAACGCTGGTCGACGGCCCACTCCGGTCGATAGCTAAACCACTAGCTTCGGTCGACAGTGGAGTCCACCGTGGATCTCACCGGATATGAGTTGGAGCCGCTGCACGATGACGGCGACTTCTCCCTGTATCGCGCCCGGAGACCCCGCCATCCCGTCTCGGTGCTCGCGCTGGTCGCCACCCGCACGGCCGCGCAGAGCATTACACGGCTCGAGCACGAATACGGATTGGCCTCGTTGCTCGATTCCAGCTGGGCCGCTCAGCCGCTCGCGCTCTATCACCGCAGAGAGCCGCCCATGCTCGTTCTCGACGACGACGGCGGCGAGCCCCTCCATCGCTCACTCGGCCGTCCGCTGGAGCTCACACGTTTTTTGCGCATCGCCGTCAATCTGGCGAGAGTAGTCGGTCACGTTCACCGATGCGGGCTCGTTCACAAAGACATCAAGCCGGCGAATGTGCTCGTCGACGGGAACGGTAACGTGCGGCTCACCGGCTTCGGCATCGCGTCGCAACTGCCGCACGAACATCAGCCGCCCGCGCCGCCGGAGATCGTCGCCGGGACTTTCGCGTATATGGCGCCTGAGCAGACGGGCCGCATGAACCGTTCGATCGACACGCGCAGCGATCTCTATTCGCTTGGCGTCACACTGTACGAGATGCTTACCGGCTCGCTGCCGTTCACCGCATCGGACGCGATGGAATGGATTCATTGCCATATTGCGCGCAGGCCGGCACCGCCATGCGAGCGCGTCGACGGTATTCCGAAGGCGGTCGAGGGCATCGTGCTGAAACTCCTCGCCAAGGCCGCCGAGGATCGTTACCAGACCGCGGCGGGTGTCGAAGCCGACCTGCGGTCGTGCCTCGCGGCATGGGAGGCGCACCAGCGCGTCGACCCGTTCCCGCTGGGGGCGCACGACGCGTCCGACCGGTTGCTCGTTCCCGAAAAACTGTACGGACGCGAGGCACAGATCGAAGCGCTCGTGACAGCATTCGATCGTGTCGTGGGTAGCGGGGCGGTCGAACTGGTGCTTATCTCGGGCTATCCGGGAATTGGCAAGTCGTCGGTCGTCAACGAGTTGCACAGGGTGCTGGTGCCGCCACGCGGCCTGTTCGCGTCCGGCAAGTTCGACCAGTACAAACGTGACATTCCGTATGTGCCTTTTGCACAGGCCTTCCAGACGCTCGTACGCAACCTGCTGAGCCAGAGCGACGCAGAGGTCGAGCCGTGGCGGCATGCGCTGATTGAAGCGCTCGGGCCCAACGGTCAATTGATTGTGAATCTGATCCCCGAACTTGCGCTCATCATCGGCGAGCATCCTGCGGCGCCAGTTCTGCCGCCGCAGGATGCGCAAAACCGCTTCCAGATGGTATTTCGACGTTTTCTCGGCGTGTTTGCGCGACCTGAGCATCCGCTCGCGCTGTTTATCGACGATCTGCAATGGGTCGATACGGCGACGCTCGACCTGCTTGCCCACCTCGTCACGCATCCGGACGTGAAGCACGTTCTGCTGGTCGGCGCCTACCGGGACAACGAGGTGGACGCGTCGCACCCGTTTGCGCGCACGCTCGAGTCGATCAGCCACGCCGAAAGAAAGGTGCAGCAGATAGAGCTCGCGCCGCTCACACCGGACAGCGTCACGCAACTCGTGGCCGATTCGCTTCACTGCGACAGCGCGACAGCCGGGCCGCTCGCGCAACTGGTGCATGAGAAGACCGGCGGCAATCCGTTCTTCGCGATCCAGTTTCTGACGGCGCTCGCCGATGAAGACCTGCTCACATTCGATCAGCGCGCCGCGGCGTGGTGCTGGGATTTGCCACGCATTCGCGCGAAGGGTTTTACCGAGAACGTCGCCGATCTGATGGCGGCGAAGCTGAGCCGCTTGCCTGCGCTGACGCGCGACGCGTTGGGGCAACTGGCGTGTCTCGGCAACGTCGCTGAAGTCACCGCACTGACGTGGGTTCAGGGCGGCTCTGAAGAGAAGATGCACACGAACCTGTGGGAAGCCGTGCGGACGGGTCTCGTTTTTCGCGTGGGCAACGCCTATGAATTCGCACACGACCGCGTGCAGGAGGCCGCTTATGCGCTGATTCCCGCCGACGAGCGGGCCGCCGCGCATCTGCGGATCGGCCGGGCGCTGGTGTCGCGGACCCCGCCGGAAGCGCTCGAGGATCCCATCTTCGATATCGTCAACCATCTCAATCGCGGCGCGGCGCTGATCCAGGCGGAGCCGGAGCGTGAGCAGGTCGTCGAGTTGAACCTCAGCGCGGGCCGGCGCGCGATGAATTCGACCGCCTACGCGGCCGCTCGCAGCTATCTGGCGCAAGCCGTGGCGCTGCTGTCGCCGGATGCGTGGACGCAGCGCTACGACAGCACGTTCGAACTCTATCTCGCGTTTTCGGAGTGCGAATATCTGGCCGGCGATTTTGCGGAAGCCGACGCGCTGGCCGACATGATGCTCACGAGAGCACGCTCCAATCTCGATCGTGCGAAGGTCTTCAGCCTGCGGATCGAGTTGTATCAGCTCGCCGGGAGATATGACGAGAGCTTCGCGGTCGCGCTGGTTGCGCTGCGCGATTTCGGCATCCTCTTTCCTGAGACGGATCAGGACATCCAGGCGGCCGTCGATGACGGATTGCGGGACATTCGCGTCAATCAGGCCGGGCGTCCCATCGGCGAACTGGTCGAGGTGCCGGTGGCGACGGATCCCGCGATCCGTGCAATCGTCAACCTTCTCCTTCAGGCGATGAACTGCGCTTTTGCCGCGCGGCCGGCGTTTTACCCGCTCATCACCCTCAAGGCGGTCAATCTCTCCCTGCAGCACGGCAATACCGAGAACTCCAGTTTTGCTTACGGCAATTACGCGCTGATGCTGGTGTCTCTGATCGGAGATATCCCCACCGCGGTGCAATTTTCAGAGATGTCGCTCAAGCTGAACGAGAAGTTCGGCAATCGGCGCCTGAATGGAAAGCTGCTTCACCTGTACGGCGCCCACGTCAATTTCTGGCGCTGCCACATTGCCGCGAATCTGCCGGTTCTCGAACGGGCGACCGCTGCGTGCCTGGAAGTGGGCGACCTCGTTTTTGCAGGCAACGTCGCATTCAACGCGGTTTGGCAGACCATCGAGAAAGGCGCCGCCCTCGAGGACGTGCAAACGCTCTCGGAAAAGTACGCGGCGCTCGCGCGGGAGAGCCACAACGACGCGGTGTACGAGTTGATCCGGGTCGAGCGGCAATTCGTCATCAGTCTGCGCGGCAAGACGACCGAACCGTTGAATCTGAACGACGAGACGTTCGACGAAGCAGCCTGCTTCGAGGCCATCATCAGATCGAATTTCGGCTGCGCTATCGGCGTCTATCGCATCATCAAGGTGATGCTTGCCTTCCTCGACGGCCGGTATGCCGACGCGCTGGAGGCCGCGGACCGGGCGGAGGCGGTCCTCAGTTCTGTCATGGCACTGGCGATCGAACCGACCTATCACTTCTTTCATGCGCTCACGTTGACGGCGCTTTATCCGCAGGCATCCGAGGAACAGCAGCAAGTCTATGGGCGCATGCTTGCGGCGAAACTCAAGAAGCTCGCAACGTGGGCTGAGCACTGCCCGGAGAACTATCAGAACCGCTACGCGCTGGTTTGCGCGGAGCTTGCGCGTCTGGAGGGCCGGGATCTCGACGCTATGCGCCTTTACGAACAGGCGGTCCACTCCGCTCATGAAAATGGCTTTCTACACCACGAAGGCATCGCCAACGAACTTGCCGGCCGCTTCTATCTAAGCAGCGGTCTGAGGACGAGCGCCGATGCGTATTTGCGCAACGCGCGTCATTGCTTCGCCTTTTGGGGCGCGGACGGCAAAGTCGCGCAACTCGACGGGCAATTCCCGCGCCTCGCCAATCAGGACGGGAGCAATGCTACGTCGACACTCAGCTTCGATTGGCGGCAGTTCGACGCCGCGACCCTGCTCAAGGCCTCTCAAGCCCTTTCCAGCGAGATCGAATTGACAGGTCTGATCGAGCGGCTGATGACGATAGCGCTGCAGACCGCGGGCGCCGATCGGGGCCTGTTAGTTGTCCTGCAGCAGCCGAACGGCTACCGGATCGAGGCAGAGGCGCGCATCAATGGAAACGGGATCGAGTTGAACCGGGAGCCGCCTGGCAATTCTGCCGTCCCTGCCGCCATTCTGCGTTACGTGATCCACACGCAAAAGAGCGTCATCATCGACGATGCGTTGATACCCAATATGTTCTCCCAGGACAGCTACCTGGCAAGCGGCGCCACTCGGTCCGTGTTCTGCCTGCCTCTGGTCAGACAGGGCAAACTCGGCGGCCTGCTGTATCTCGAGAACACGGCCACTTCGCATGTTTTTACGGCGCGCCGCTCGTCGCTGCTAGATTTGCTGGCATCACAGGCCGCCATTTCACTCGAGAACACCCGTCTGTATGCCGACCTTCAGGAACGCGAGGCAAAGGTTCGGCGCCTGGTGGACTCGAACATCATTGGGATCCACATTTGGGACTTTGAGGGCAACGTCGTCGAAGCCAACGACGCTTTTCTGCGCATTGTGGGTTACAGCCGGGAAGATCTGCTCTCAGGGCGTATACGGTGGCCCGATTTGACTCCGCCCGAGTGGCGTGACCTCGACGAATTGGTGAGAGCGGAATTGACGGCCGCCGGAAGCGCTAAACCGTTCGAGAAAGAATACTTCCGCAAGGATGGCAGCCGGGTGCCCGTGCTGGTCGGCGCGGCGGCGTTCGGCGATCGCGAAGGGCAGGGCGTCGCTTTCATACTCGACCTGACCGATCAGAAGCGGGCGCAACAGGACGTGCGCGACAGCGAACGGCGATATCTCGGACTCCAGATGGAACTGGCGCATTCAAACCGCGTGGCGACGATGGGGCAGTTATCGGCATCGATTGCCCACGAAGTGAAGCAACCCATCACCGCAACGGTTGCCTACGCCAGTGCGGCCTTACGCTGGCTGGCGGCGCGCCCGCCCAATCTCGACGAAGTGCGTCAGGCGCTCAACCGGATTGTCGCGGATGGCGGCCGCGCCAATAACATCGTCGACCGCACCCGCGCTTTCTTTAAAAAGGAGCCGCAGCGAAAAGACGGCTTGGACATCAACGAAGCGATTCTCGAGTTGATCGCGTTCATGCGAAGTGAAGCCAGCAAGCACGGCGTCGAGCTCGTCGTTCAGCTGGTTGATGGATTGCCGCAGATCCAGGGCGATCGGGTACAACTGCAACAGGTGATGCTCAATCTCATGATCAACGCCCTTGAAGCGATGAGTGCAATGGACGTCGGCGAGCGAACGCTTTTGATCCGAACCGGCCAGTCCGGTGCAAACGAACTCTGCATTAGCGTGGAGGATTCTGGACCAGGTCTGGACACCGAACATCTGGAAGGCGTCTTCGAGGCATTTTTTACGACCAAACCCAACGGCCTGGGAATGGGACTGCCGATCTGCCGTTCGATTGTGGAAAGTCACGGCGGACGATTATGGGTGACGTCGAACTCCGCCGGGGGCGCCACTTTTCAGTTCACGTTGCCTGCGCCAGGCAACGTCTCGCATCCGGGCAACGTTTAGGCGATCGCGCTACACGCTGACAAACGGACGGACCTTCGGCCAGGTTACTTCTGCAATATCGCGCCAATCAGCGCGAGCAGTCGTGCGTCGTCCACTGGCTTTGAGAAGAAACCGGCGGCTCCGCCGGCTTCGGCTCGCTCGAGAAGCTCCTGCGTCGCATAGGCAGTAATGAAAATGACAGGAACAGGCTGCTTCCATAGCTTGATCGATTCAAGCAGCGCGAAACCGTCCACGCCCGGCATGTGAATGTCCGCGACAACAAGCTTCAGTTCCGATCGGCGCGTATCACCCAGAAGATGGTTGGCGGACTCATAGACAATGACTCTCCAGTTTGCCGAACGAAGCAAACTGGATGTCGCCATCCGGACGAATTCGTCGTCGTCCACTACCCCGATAACTGCAGGAGAGCGCTTTGTTCTCATCTCGAGTCCGTACGGCATCGAAAGGATTCAGAAAGGCTGAATCCTTTAGGCAAATTACAGGCCTACGGACGAGGCGACAATAAGACCTTAGAATGATTTTAGTGACAGTTCGTATTAGCCGGGATCGATCCCGGCCGAAGATGGCGGCGAGAGTGCAGCGAATACAGAAATGGCTGACTCGCACTTAGTGCAGAGGCAGCACCTGCTGTAACTTCCTGACGACATCAGGCACTGAGCGCGCCTGCAGCTTATGCATCGCTTGGGCCCGATGGATCTTGACCGTTACCTCGCTCAGGCACAGGAGGTCGGCGATCTGCTTGTTCAACAGCCCGTCGGCGACCAGCCTGATGACTTCCCGCTCGCGCGCTGTCAGCGAATCGTATGTTTGACGGATGCCCGCAACGATCCTTTCCTGACGCTTTAATTCAATATCCCTTTTCAAGGCAGCGGCGATCGTATCGATCAGATCCTGATCCTTGAACGGCTTTGTCATGAAATCGAAGGCGCCCGCCTTCATGGCCTTGACGGACATCTCGATGTCGCCGTGCCCGGTCAGAAATATGACCGGGAATCGAACACTCTCTTTAAAGGGCTCCTGCTGCAGGGTCAAGCCGCTCGTGCCGCGCAGACGAACGTCGAGAATGAGACAGCTCGGCACGTCCGGCATGTCCGTGGCCAGAAAATCGTCGGCCGATTCGAACGCCCGCACGTGAATGCCGACTGACATGAGTAGAGAGGTTAGGGCGCCTCGAATGGACTCGTCGTCGTCGACCACATACACAAGCGAGTCCGGCAATGATTCACTTCCCGCCCCAACGTTGTCATGTTTCATCGCTCGATCTTCGAAAAGTTCGTTACGCTAAGTGACGCCGATACTTTTCGTATAGTAAGCAATGCTCGCGCTTATCGCTACCCGTTGCGCATGGTCTTTCCTGATGTCATTGAGCGGCAACTCATACCGTTGCCCGGTAGCTCGAAGGCAATAAAGCAAGGATTCCGTTTCTTCTGACGAATCGAGCGGTCGGCATGACGGAAGTCGTATCCTGCGTATCCGAAGATCGATTCATACTTTGGGATAGGTGAGTCCTGAAGACTCGATGTGGCTATTGCTGGCGCGACTGCTTTTCTCGCGACGATGCGACGCCGAGTGCGATCACGCACGCGGCCTTGCTGAAGCATTCGATCGACGAGAAGATTGCTATCGCGAAGGAATGGTTGAATTCCATCGGTAGTGCGGGTGCGATCGCCAACACGCTCGCGCCGCAGAGAAACGCAAAAGTTTCGCGAGCAAAGCGTGCTTTGGCAACGGCAGCGAGACCTGTGCCGAGCACCACGAGCTTCGACAGGAGCAGGGCGACCAACCCCGCGTGTACGTCGGATACACCCAACTCTAGCGGCGCCTCAATCAACGACCACCCGCAGACGACAAGTACGAGCGTTTTGAATATCCGCTCGGAGCGTGCATTTACTGTGTCGGCGTCGCTCTGAATCCAGCGCGGTTTTGACGGGAGCGCGTCGCCGTGCAGACTGATCACCGGATCTGCTGTTTCCCTTGCATTCACGACTCGCCCTCCTGATCGGTGGCGCGCGAGACGCTCGCACTCGCCATGAGATCAAGGTACACGGCCCAGCCGCTGAAAGACATTGTACGAACGGGTGGCATGGCCTCTGAAAAAGCGTGTGGAACTCATACGGCCGTATATCCAATAGGAGCGAAATCCGGTCTCGAGGATGTCGATGCGAGTAGACCAGCTATCGGCGAGTAATGAGCTCCTGGTTACACGGTGTAAAAAGTGAATTGAGGCTAGCCTGGTTCGTGGCACCACGGTTCGGTTCTATGATCCTTTTCGACAGACTTCACCCGGCGGCGTATCACCGTGTTCCTCAAGATCGGCGCAACGGGCCTGCGCAACAGAGAAATTTTACGGAATCAGCTATGAAACTCATATTTGTAGGCGACCCAATGTGCTCATGGTGTTATGGCTTCCACAAAGAGATGGCAACCATCGTAGAGGCGATGCCCGACCTTGAAGTACAGGTTGTGCTGGGTGGCCTGGCCGCAGGTTCCACGCAAGTTCTGGATGACGCGGGCAAGCAGTTTCGCCTGACGCACTGGGCCCGCGTCGAGCAACTGAGCGGCGCGCAATTCAATCGCGACGCGTTGCTTGCGAGGAAGAACTTTGTCTATGACACTGAACCGGTCTGCCGCGCCGTGGTAACGGCCCGTCTGATCAAGCCTACGGTCAATCTATTGACGGTCTTCGGCGCGTTTCAGCGGGCATTCTATGTTGATGGACTTGATACCACGGACGGTCGGATTCTCGCGGAGATCGGCGCGTCGGCGTTGAAGGCGGCGGGGTTCGACGTCGACGCCGATGCGTTCCTCACCGTCTGGTCCTCGGACGAAGCGATACAGGCAACTCGTGCAGATTTCGCACTGACCCGGCGTCTGGGCGTGTCGGGCTTCCCATCGTTGTTTGTTGATCTGAACGGAAAGATTGGGCAGCTCAGTTCGGGCTACGCTACGGCGGCCAGCGTTCAACAGACGCTCATGCGCCTCGCCGCATGAGCGAACCAACTGGGCGCAGACCGTAGGCACGTCGCGCAAGAATGCGGTTGTGCCGGTCGTTGGGCGCAGACACGGAAGCAATCGGGCTCATGCCAGAAATGTTGCCGCGGAAAAAGCCCTTTTCCTAAAACGTGCATTCTGTCCACACCTCAATCGCCATATCATGGCTTCGGAGCAAATACGCGGACGCACGGGCCGATAGATTGACGAGCCGCCACATCGAGCATGGCCGGGGAGAGAGACGCAGCGGCAACCGTACCCAAGGCGCTTGAGTCATTGGGCGTCTGTTCGGTGCGCTTAATGCGTTGTTACCGGCGCGGCGTCCCGTTCAGTGAGAATTAAACGTTACGTTTCGATTCGTAAGGAGCGCGGCCATGCTGGTTAGCCAAGTCGACCCGTGGGTTCAGACGATACGACTGTTGTCATCGGGATTACGATGCCCGAATGCGGGCGTTGATACGACGCCCGTGCCAAAACGCGGATCATCCTATGGTTTCGAGGCGATGCCAGGTACTAGCGGCTTGCCTCACCTGAAGGTGAGTCTGATTGAGCGGACCACCTCGCTCACCGTGACCATTGCGTGGCGGGACCCGACGAGCTGCTTCTACGGCGCCCAGGTCTGGCGGGTCGCGAACGCCAAGGTATCAGGGACATGCGTGTTGAGCGGGCAACGGATCAGGCGCGGGGACCGCATATTTCATCCGCAGCGCTCGAAACCCGCACCGGTCAATGCCCGCGCGATGATCCTCGAATCGGCCCTCAATGCGATCGAACCGTTGCAGGCGAGCCAGGTCTAGGTGTCCTCCTTTTCGCCAGCTGATTTTCTTCCTGTATTCCCGCCCTCGCGAAGTGCCACGAAGCTTCGCTAGCACATCAAGCGGTGCGATAGCCGCGTCCTGAGATCAAGCGGAAGTTGCCGAAGGAGCATTCGGACTGGATTGGTGCGCGCATCCGAACGTATTAGTCGAGCACGCGAGCGCACGATGCGCTACACCATATCGGACGATGGCGCCACGCGGCGATCGCGCTTACCCTGCATTCGTTTCCCGGTTGTTTGGATTGCGTCGCCAGTGACGATCCACGGCACCTGAATACTCTGCTCTACATCTTTACATCGACCAGTGAGGTGCGAGATGGACCAGCTTTACATGTTGCGTGCATTCGTTGCTGCCGCGCGGTATCAAAGCTTCAGCAAGGCTGCGGAATCGCTGAATGTGACCACAGGGTCGGTATCGAAGGCGATCGCCAAGCTCGAAGGGTGCATCCAGACGAGGGTCTTGCTTAGAACAACAAGGTCCGTTTCTTTGACTGAAGCGGCACAGCCCTACTATCTGAGTTGCTGCCGTTTGCTCGAAGAACTCGACGAAGCGAACCGTCGCATTACGCGCTCGCGTGAAGTCGACAGTGGCAAGTTGCGGCTGATCGTGCATCCGATGCTGATGAGCGAAACCTTTGCACGCCTGGTGCGGGGCTATCACGCCATTGCCCCTAATGTGAATCTGATCGTTTCCGTTCAGGAGGGGGCCGCAAACCTGTATGACGGCCGATTCGACATGGCGATTCTTCCGCCGCATCTTGTCGAGCAGTCTGCCGTGATTCGCCGCACATTGTCGAGGTCGCAGCGCATCTTTGTTGCAGCGCCCGCTTATCTTGAGCAGTACGGTATTCCTAAAACCGCCGCCGAGTTGACCCATCACTTTCTTCTGCTGGACACGGATTCACGGAAAAAGGGCGTGGATGTTGTCGATCTGTTGGAGAGCGAAGCGCGGGTGAGCGTGTCTCCCATGTCGTCGATGGACGGGAACGAGATATTGCTTAGGGCAGCGGCACTGATGGGGACCGGTATTGCCGCATTGCCTGAAACCATGGTGCGTGAGGATATCGAAGCCAGGCGCCTTACGCATATCTTGCCGCTGTGCACGACATCCGACAACAAGGTTGAGATCTGTCTCTTCTACTCGCACCGGGAACTGCTTCCGGCGAGGCTCAGGACATTCGTCGATTATTGCACCCAGTTTTTCAGATCGTCGGCTCGACATGACGTCAAGGAGGTAGAGACGGTTTTGCCGTTGAAGGACTATCGGGAAGATTACGGTTGGCGGCCGGTTGAGGCGCGGTATGCGCGGCCTTCGCCGTTCGAACAGGTGGGTCGGTGACGCTGGCATCGTCGCAATGAAGTCCCTCGCCAGGCAAAGCTGGATCGTCATCTGTGCGGGTCGAAATCGAATTCGAGTCTGATGCCGCCGGGTTCATAGACCGTCGTGGCGATTGGCGTGATGTTCTCCTTGATCCTGTTCGACAAACCGGTTGCAGGCTAGCGGCGTCCGGTCGTGCGGACCGGAGCCTGCTATTGCACGGTCGCGCTTAGTGGCCAGCGCTCTGGCCGCCGTCGACGTGCAGGATCTCGCCGGTGACGAAAGGGGCGGAATCCAGATAAAGGATCGCGTTCACGACATCGCTCATTTCGCCCATATGACCCATCGGATGGAGCGCGCCGAGCGCCGCATGCGTTTCCGCCGGATGCATCGGCGACCTGATGATGCCCGGCGAAACCGCGTTGGCACGAATGCCGCGTTTGGCGTATTCGATCGCGAGGGAGCGGGTTGCCGCGTTCAGGCCGCCCTTGGTGAGCGCGGCGAGTACGGCAGGCACGCCGTCGATCGCGTGGTCGGCCAGGGTGGTGCTGATGCTAACGACGTGGCCGCTGGCATGCTTCTCCATATCAGCGATGGCGAGCTGCGTGATGTAGAAGAAGCCATTCAGGTTCACACCTGTGACCGCTGCATAGTCTTCGGCGGTATAGCTGGTAAAAGGCTTGGCGACGAAGATGCCGGCGTTGTTCACGAGCGTATCGATGCGGCCGAAGCGCGTCACGGCTTCGCCGATCACGCGGCGGGCGGTTTCGGGGTCGGCGATGTCGCCGGCCACGGTCAGGATATTCGGATCCTCCGACGGCTTGATGCTGCGCGCGGTGGCGACCACGCGATAGTCGAGCTTGCGGAACGCCTTGACGACTTCTGCGCCGATGCCTTGCGACGCGCCGGTAACGACGACGACCTTTTGTGACGTGCTCATAGAGAACCTCCAAATCCATTGAGTGGGCTCTGTTGCCGATCGGGTCCACGGCTCCGATAAGGGGCTAATCTAGGCGCTTTGGCGCTGGGTTCGAATACCCTCCAGCGACAAACAGACTTGCGTGTGAGGAACAAGTCAGGCGCGACGGGCACGGGTTGAAGGTGTGCGGCCACGATGGCGGTTTCCGCACAGACGGTAAGTTGTCTGCAGCGTCACACCGGCTAGTACTTCGCAAGGCATTTGCTCTCCCGGCACTCGTGAGAGTTGTTCATTTTTGATTTTCCTCCTTTAATCTTTATTGGCACGGAGGTTTCCCGGAGACTTCTCACATTAGCGACCGGCCCTTTGGTAAGTCATCGGATACAACAATCCGATCAGGCCGAAAACTGGAATTGGATATTCCAGATCAGGAAGGCTAGTCGCCGAGATCGCAAACGTATGAGTCACCCCTTGAATCACCGAAACACGAGGAGCCTGACATGAGCGATGCGCAAACAACCAACCAAGCCGACACGGCTGCCGGTACAGCGCGGATGGTCGACATGAAGCTCGAGATTGTTGTCATCCCAGTCTCCGACGTCGATCGCGCGAAGGAGTTCTATGCCAGGTTAGGTTGGAGGCTCGACGTCGATATCGCGAAGGACGAGCAGTTTCGAGTTGTCCATTTCACGCCCCCAGGCTCGCAATGCTCGGTCCTCTTCGGCAAGGGCGTCACGACTGAAGAACCGGGTTCGGTGCAGGGACTTCATCTCATTGTGTCCGATATAGACAGGGCGCAGGCAGAGCTTGTCGAGCGAGGCATCGACGTGAGCGAAGTCTTCCATGACGCCGGCGGCCTTTTCCACCGTGCGGGCGAGGAAGGACGCGTGAGCGGCCCGCAACCGGAACGGCGCAGCTACGGCTCCTTTGCCTCGTTCAGCGATCCTGACGGAAATGGCTGGGTCTTCCAGGAAGTGACCACTCGACTCCCTGGAAGGGTGGACGCGCAGGTCACGACATTCGCTTCGGCAATAGAACTCGCAGGGGCGCTACGGCGCGCCGCGGCCGCGCATGGCGAGCATGAGAAACTCTCCGGACAGCATGACGAAAACTGGCCGGACTGGTACGCCAGCTATATCGTCGCCGAGCAGGCCGGCACGCAGTTGCCGACGTAAGTCTGGCGGTTGATAGCTCGGCCAACTGCGAAGCGCGTGGATTACTTGTCCGGTTGATTGACTTTGCCGGTGTACCGGTCGAGATGAATTTCCACGTCAGGCTTTTTCTGCAATCCAAGTTCCATCAGCTTCTTGATATCCTGCTGCGCCGCTGGACGTTGTACGGAGGTAATGAAAGCGTCCCACTGTGGCCCAACCTCGCTATCAGGAGGGAGAGTGGAGATGTTGACGAAGTGCTTGATCTCCCCGATGGTCTGCTTGTCGAAGGATGCAATGCGGCGAGCCAGGGTGTCGACGAACTTATCCAGTTCGGCATCCGGAAGTGAGCGGTTGACATAGCCATATCGTTCGGCAAGTTCGCCGTTGATATCGTTGCCGCTCAGCAGAATTTCCAGTGCGCGGCCTCGCCCCATCAGACGGGGAAGACGGGACATCGGTCCGCCGCCGGGAACGAAACCGGCGCCTACTTCGAATTGGGAAAGCACGGCTTTTTCGCGGCTGGCGAAGCGCATGTCGGACGCAAGGGACAACTCACTGCCAACGCCCGTAGCCCGGCCCCGGATCGACACGATCGACACCACGGAAGAGCGGCTCAGGCGAGTCAGCATATCGGGTAGCGGCGGCATGCCTGTCGGGCCGGGGGGCATGCGCGTCGTGACTTCGAGGGGCGGCACAAAGTCATAGTGAGTCAGGAAAAAACCGGGTACTGAGCTGTCGAACACCACGACCTTCAGTTCGGGATCGTTCTCTATCTGGGTGATCACGCTGTTCAACTGCGGTATGGATTCCGGACCGAAGATATTGAACGGCGGATGGTCGATGGTGACGCGCCAGTATGCCGGCGTCACGCGTTTGATCTTGAACTCCTGCTTCGCGCCAGATTCCGGTTGCGTGCTTTGATTTGCGGCGGTGCTTGCCTGGTCGTTCTGTGCTATCGCGCTGCCGTTGTGAAACAGTGCGCCTGCGGCCATTGCCACCACCAAGTGGGTCAGTTTCATGTTCGCTTCCTTTTTGATGCTGATGAAATTCGCGGAAGAAAGAACGCGCGGGGCATTCGGTCCACAGGAATTAGTGTAGGCACCCACTCGGCAGATACCAATGAGCATGACTGCATCGGTCAATCAAGAATCAGGACACCATATTGAGCGGTGTGAAGCAATGCCGGATTGTGTAACCGATACTGTCGCCGACGCATAAAACTCGCCAGCGTCTTTTCGCGCATCGTGTCCACACGGCAATGGCCAAAAAAGCCTGGCGCAACGGATTTGTTCGCGATCGACACAACTGTTGTTCTAACTTGGCCATTTACCCGGAGGGCTTGCTTCCACACAATCGCTACAACTACTGCGAACGGCGGTTTGCGGTCGGTTGAAGCGATAACGATGCGAGGCTTGCCAACTGGCTGCCTCTATAGACGACTCAATTGGACAATCGTGAACGTGTTTGCCCAGGATATTGCGTTGCCGCCACGCCCATCGCTCCACCTCATCTGATTCATTGCCAACAGGAGCTTGTATGGCTGACGATATCCTTCCCCAAACCCCATCGCGCCGTCGCTTTATCGGCGTGGCGGCGGCGGCCGCAATTGCGGGCTCATTGAGCCGACTTGCTTTCGCGGATACGAATCAAACCATCACTGAAGTCACGAAGTCGAGCGGCGGTGACAAGACCGCTATTCGTCGACTCCGCGTGCACGCGCCGGAATCGCAACTCATCGATTTGAAGAGGCGTATCAAGGCGACCAGGTGGCCTGAGCGGGAGACCGTGACTGATGCGTCACAGGGCGTGCAACTCGCGACAATGCAGAAGCTCGCACGGTATTGGGCGACCGACTATGACTGGCGCAAAGTCGAAGCGAGGCTGAACGCGTTGCCGCAGTTCGTCACCGAAATCGATGGGCTCGACATTCATTTCATCCACGTTCGTTCGAAAGACGCCAACGCGTTGCCGGTTATCGTCACGCACGGGTGGCCCGGTTCGATCATCGAGCAGTTGAAGATCATCGGTCCGCTGACCAATCCGACCGCTCATGGCGGGATGGCGTCGGACGCATTCGATATCGTGATTCCGTCGCTCCCGGGTTACGGGTTCTCAGGCAAACCGAGCGCGACCGGCTGGGACCCTGCTCGCATTGCACGCGCGTGGGTCGTACTGATGAAGCGGCTCGGATACACGCGATATGTGGCGCAAGGCGGCGATTGGGGAAATGCTGTCACGGAGCAGATGGCCCTGCTTGCGCCACCGGAACTGCTCGGCATTCACACCAACATGCCGGCCACCGTACCGGACAATATTGCAGAGGCGCTCAAGTACGGCAACCCGCCGCCGGCCGACCTCTCAGCCGACGAGCGGCACGCTTACGACCAGCTCGACTTTTTCTACAAGCACGGTCTTGGCTACGCCCAGGAGATGACGAACCGTCCGCAGACGTTGTACGGAATTGAAGACTCGCCTGTCGGCCTCGCCGCGTGGATGCTCGACCACGACGCCGCCAGCCAGGCACTTATCGCGCGCGTATTTGACGGTCAGTCCGAGGGGCTGACGCGAGACGACGTTCTCGAGAACGTGACGCTCTATTGGCTCACGAACACGGGAATTTCTTCGGCGCGGTTGTATTGGGAAAACAAGCTCAACTTCTTTGCTCCCAAGCACGTCGCCATTCCGGTTGCCGTCAGCGTATTTCCCGACGAGATCTACGCTGCCCCGCAAAGCTGGACAACGAAGGCATATCCCAAGCTGATTCACTATAACCGCCTTCCAAAAGGCGGACATTTTGCAGCCTGGGAGCAGCCGCAAGTTTTCTCGGAAGAGATTCGCGTGAGCTTCCGGTCGCTGCGTTGAGCGCAAAGGTGCGGGTGACGTCGTCCCGGCCGTTGCTGAAACGGCTGACGGGTCCTGGAAGCGCTCGTTCGCCGACCTCTTACTTACTGGAAGCCGACGACGGGAAGACGCGCGCCACACACATCTTGTCGCACGCAACAAGACGCCGGTTCAATGCGCACTGTCTTGTCCGGCATACGTTGCAACATGCCTGTATCAACAACTGGCGCAGCGCTTCGTCGACCGTCGAATGTGTAGTGGGTACAATCAATATGCGGACCCACTGACGCTGATGAATCGATAGGTCCTGCTTTATTCAAGCGTTGTTGACTGGAGAAGTGACAAATGAAATTCTCGATGAAAAACGAAATCCGTTCAGACGATGTGTCAACGATTGAGCATGCGATGAAGAGTGTCGACGCCGACGCGAAAGTCAACGTCGACATTGACACCAAGATGGTAAGCGTCGATTCATGGCTGATGCCCGAAGAGTTTCTCGTCGCTTTCGAAGACGAGAACTATGAAGTCACCATTGTCGAAGCGTAGACACGTGTGAGACTGAATTCAATCACAGCGGCTGTAGGGGGGGCGTGGGGCGTTTCATGGTGGTGGTCACGCGGTCACGCGTGGTTCGAATCCAATTGGCTGTTCCGGGCCAGCGGCGCTTTTCTTTTGGACGCTCGGCCACCGCTAAATTTGCAGAATCCTGGTATTTGCAAAGTCGAGGCGGCTGACCGGAAAAAGCTGTCAATCTTACTCGACGCGGAGATGGGGACGTGAACAGGATCGCAGTGCAAGCGCGCCACGCTGACCTTGATCACGCAACAGTTGGCCAGCGGTGAACAGTACGGATGCTTTGTTGCATGGACTGCATTCACACCAACTACATGGCGTACTTTTCCGGAACCGTCCGCTGCCGCGCAGTGATTCATTTGCTACACTTGATCAGGAAGCAGACCTGTTTGGCGCTCCGTTAACTCTGACGGCGGCGGCTGAGTTGCGAATCGGCGCGCCCCGATTTACCGGCTTCAACTTCTGCACGTTCAACATCAATCCGACCTGAGAAAGAGAAGGGCTTCAGCGCCACCGTTCTGCTCGCTCGGGTTGTCGAGCGACGCCGACTTCTCTGCCAAAGCTACGACGTCGAGCCTGACACTAGAGCGGCACTTCATATACCCTTAAGTAAAGAGACACGGTGTAAGCGGTTCACGAATTCGTCGGCCAGGAATCGCTACGAAGCGGTTGTCCGACTCGAGTACGTTGAGGTTTTTTCCGTTCATGGACCTGGCGCCGCAATTGCGGACCCATGCGTCGGTCCTTCGTTGCAAGGCATGAAATAGTGTGGAGATGTCGACATGATTGAGTCTTCCGATTTCCGGAGCAAAAAGTTAGTGCTGAATCACGGAGGCGGGCGGATGCCCGCGCTCGGATTCGGCACGCTGATTCCCGATTCAGCTACGACTATCAGCGCTACCAGAGACGCGCTGGAGGCCGGCTATCGGCACTTCGATTGTGCCGAGCGATACCGTAACGAGCGCGAAGTGGGCGAAGCGCTGCGGATAGGGCTTGCCGCCGGAGGGATTGCGCGCGAAGACATCTTCGTGACTACAAAATTGTGGAACTCCAATCATCGGCGCGAGCGTGTCGAACCGGCTTTCGAGGCAAGTCTTGAAAGACTCGGGCTCGACTATCTCGATCTCTATCTGATACACACGCCGTTCGCATTTCAAGCGGGGGATGAGCAGGATCCACGCGATGCAAACGGCGATGTCATCTACGATAAAGGCGTGACTTTGCTGGACACGTGGAGGGCGATGGAAGATCTCGTCGACTGCGGAAGATGCCGGGCCATCGGACTGTCCGATATTGGCCTGAACGACCTGCGGCCTCTCTATGAATCTGCACGAATCAAGCCGGCTGCGGTGCAGGTCGAAGCCCATCCGTATCTTCCGGAAACGGAACTTCTGGAATTCTGCAAGGAGAGAGAGATCGTGTTTTTGGCCTTTGCGCCATTGGGTCACGGAATCAGGCCGGGGCCGCTTGAGGACCCGGTCATCTCGCGGATTGCAGCACGAACTGGAAAGACGCCAGCCCAGGTACTGCTTGCCTGGGCGATCCAGCGCGGCGGAGCTTTGCTCACCACCCCTAAAACGGCGACCCGTGCGCGAGAGAATTTCGAAATCTCCGCGCTGCCAGCAGATGCATTCGACGAGATCAACCAGATTGAGACGAGGCAGAGGTACAACGAAGTCGTTAAGACGGGCAGCCCCGGGTTCATTCCGCGGCGTACGCAATAGATAGATGTGAACGTTATCCGGAGGCACGCCATGCAGGAAGACAAGATACGTGAAGCTCTGGACGCGCACTGGAGCGCGTCGGCGGCGGGCGATCTCGACGCGGAGCATGATATTTACGATGATGATGCCGTCTGTGACTATCCCCAATCAGGTGAGCGAATTATCGGGCGAAGCAATTTGCAGGCACTGCGGAGCCATCATCCAGATAAGCCATCAGGCTTCAATGTCAGGCGGATTCAAGGAGAGGGTAATCTCTGGGTCACGGAATACACCATCGCCTATGAGGGGCGAGCGGCGTACACGGTAAGCATCATGGAGTTCTGCGACGGCAAGGTCATTCACGAGACCCAGTATTTTTCCGATCCCTTCGAGGCACCGGGTTGGCGGAGTCAATGGGTTCAGCAGATCGCGTGACATCGCGTGACGTCGCGTTGCGGCGCGATATAGCGCGCGGTAACGCTCGATCGAGTCCTCCGTGATCGTCTCGCGTCAGGCCTTGATTGCATGCACGACAATTTCGATCAGACAATTCTCGCCAAGCAGTTCCTTGACGACCACCGTCGCCCGATTCGGGTAAGGCGGCGCCGTGAAATAGCGCGCGTAGACGCGGTTCATTTCCGGCGCGTCGGCCTTGTCGACCAGATAGATGGTCATCTGCGCGACATGCGCGAGGCTCGATCCTGCGCATTCGAGCACATGCTTCAACTGGTCGAATACGCGTGCGGCCTGCATCTCGATGTTGCCTTCTCCGCGTGGCGCGAAGGTCTGCGGATGACGTGGCACCTGCACGGTATAGATCACATCGTCCGCGACGAGTGCGTTGCTGATAGGGGCGGAAGGTGGATTGACGATGTTCGATTTGACCAGCTGCAGCCTGTTTGCAGAAATGATCAATTTCGTGCTCCGGTAGTGAGTTCGCGCTGAAAGTGCTGGACTTGCCCCCGGACCGGGGGCGCCGCGACACGCTCGGCGTGCGATAGATCAAGCTACGCAGCCGCGACATCCGACGCGCCGTCGTGCATTTGCCGTTGATACTTGCGCATGGACATCGACACGGCGATTCGACGCAGCGGCTCGGGTGGAATCCACGTGGGCGTGGCCCACGCCATGCAGCGTTCCAGCAACGGACTGCTCTGGCCGGCAATCTGTTCGGCCAGCAACCGGCCCAACAGCGACATCTTGATGATGCCCGAGCCATTGCAACCCGAGACACCATACATTCCCGGTGCCACCTGGCCGAAGAAGGGCGCGCCATTGCGCGTCAGGCTCACCGCACCGCCCCAGACGTACTCGAGATCATGCCGCCGCATCTGCGGGTAGCGCATCCGATACGCCTGCTGCAACATCGCCTCGATCTCTGCATTGTCCTGTTCGCGGTCGTACGAAAAACCGGTGCGGATCATATACCGGTTGCCGTCGACCTTGCGCGTCGTCGCGCCCATGCGCTCGGCCGGCACCAGGCCCCAGTCGCTCGCGCTGCCCAGGTGGGCCGCTTCATCATCCGGCAACGCGGGGGTCAGCGCGGCATAGGTGTACACCGTAATCTGGCGACTGCGCGCCAGACCGAAGCGACCGAGAAACGCGTTATTGGCAAACACCACCACGTCGGCATCGATACGCGCGCTTGGTGTCTTCAGCCTGTGTGGGCGGCCGTGCCGCACGTCGAGCACCGGCGTATGCTCAGCCAGCATCACTTGCTCGGGCAGCGCATCGGCCAGCCCTCGTACCAGTGCGGCCGGCTGCACCAGGGTACAGCTCGGCATCCAGAGGGCATGGCGATAAAACGACGTGCCTAGCGTTTGCGTTAGCTCCTCTCGCGTCAGCGCCTTGAACGGTACGCCTAGCGAAGTCAGTTGCGTTGCCAGTTGCCGCAGTTCGGCTTCTCCCCGGGCCGTCGTTGCCCCCTTGTAGTTGCCACAGGTACGCCAGCTGCAATCGATATGGTGCTGGGCTACTAATGCTTCGAGCCATGCATGCCCGGTCTGCAGCAGTGTCTTCTGCCACTCGGCTTCGGCCGCATTGCGGCTGCCCTGGATCTTCGCGTACGGCAGGTTGATCATGAAACCGGAGTTCCGGCCGGCAGCGCCATCGCCGACCGTACCGCTCTCGAGCAGCACGATCGGTTCGCCGGGAAACGATTCGGCCAATTGCCGCGCGGCGGCGATGCCGGCATAGCCCGCGCCGATTACGGCAAAGCGCACGCGGTGTTCGCCTTCGAGCCCGGCTGCGGGTGTCCGCCGCGGCGGCAGCAACTGGTTCCAGCCGCTGGGCCGGGCATAACGGGGATAAGTGCTTCGCATGACTTGGAGATTCGGCGTCGAAAGAAAGGGGTTCACGTCAACTGGACGTTGCGCGTCTCGCGCAGAAAGAACAGCGGGATCATCGATATCACGCAGCAGGCGATCACGAGATAGGCCGGCGCGAGCGAGTCGCCTGTCACGCGAATCAACCAGGTCGCCGTGAATTGCGCGAAGCCGCCGAAGATCGCCGCGCCGATGGCCTGCGCAATACCCATGCCGCTGGCCCGTACCTTGGCGGGGAAATTCTCCGTCACCAGCGTGTAGTTACCCACCGCGCACATGGCAGCCAGGATGGCCAGGCCACCGAGCATCAGCACCAACGCCCACATCGGCGGCTGCAGGTTCATCGCATGGAAACACGGTATCGCCACCGCGA
Source organism: Paraburkholderia sp. RL18-101-BIB-B (assembly GCF_046026985.1). Lineage (NCBI taxonomy): Bacteria > Pseudomonadati > Pseudomonadota > Betaproteobacteria > Burkholderiales > Burkholderiaceae > Paraburkholderia > Paraburkholderia sp. RL18-101-BIB-B. Next base: position 381,803 of record NZ_JARESV010000002.1, on the reverse strand, counting down.
TCGACAGAATGCGCGAGCCCCACGCCAAAGGCTTTCGGCCGATCCGGTCGCTCAATATGCCGAGCAGCGGACTGGCCACGAAGGTCACGATGCCACTGACGATCACCGCCGCCAAGGCGAGATGCGCCGGCATGTGCAATTGCACGATGGCGTAGGTCGGCAAATAGATAATGAAGATGTACGAAGTAATCTGCGAGCCGGCCTGAATCAACGTGGACATCACCAACATATTCCGGTGGCTGGCCGCCAGCTCAGTGAGTGCGCTTTCCGGATGCCGCTGCGCGTCCGGCACCATCTCGCGAGCATAGGTTTCCTTGAGCCGGCGCCGGATATACATGCCCATCGGCGCAATCAGCATGCCGACGACAAACGGCAAGCGCCATCCCCACGATGCTAGCGCCGCCTTGTCCAGCGTTTGCGTCAACGTGAACGAAATCAGCGCAGCAGCCAGCACCGCCAGGCCCTGGCTCGCCATTTGCCAACTGATGTAGTAGCCGCGCTGATGGTTCGGGGCGGCTTCAGCCAGCATCGAGGTCGCCGCGCCTACTTCACCGCCAGTGGAAAATCCTTGAAGGATTCGGCCCAGAACAATCAGCGCTGGCGCGAACACGCCGATCTGCGCATAGGTTGGCGTGAAAGCGATGATCGCGGTGCCCAGTGCCATCAGTGACAAGGTCAGCAACATCGCTGCTTTGCGTCCACGGCGATCGGCATACGCCCCCAGCACGATACTGCCCAATGGCCGAAACAGGAAACCCACGCCAAACGTCGCCAGCGACGCCAGCATCGAGCCGACGTCGTTACCGACCGGAAAGAATGCGCGGCCGATTTGGGCCGCAAAAAAACTGTAGATCAGGAAATCATAGAATTCGAGTGCATTGCCGATCGTGGTGGCCGCGATGATTCGCCGCCTCGATAGCGGCGACGAATCCGGTACATGAGTGACGCCGCTGACGCCGAATGCGTTATCCAACATGAAGTCTCCTCCTGGTCGATGATGGCGAGATACGCGCCGGCGAAAGCACGCCGTCACGCGCGGGCACGCATGCCCAGTAGCCGCCGGAATGCAGTGGCGCTCCCGGTTTTGTTCTGGTTGTTTTGAGTATGGGATTGCGCTGGTGGTATGTCTAATGCATTATTAATCCATATTCAATGCATTGATTGCATCATGAACCTCAAGCACCTCCAGCACGTGGTGGCCCTTGCCGAGACGCTGAATTTCCACCGGGCAGCCGAACGGGTTCACTTGAGCCAGCCGGCGTTCAGCCGCAGCATCGCCGCGTTCGAGCAGACGTGCGGCTTGCGCATTTTCGATCGTCATGGAGGCTCGGTCGAACTGACCTCGGTCGGCAAACAGGTAGTGCAGCGCGCACGGCGCCTATTGCTGGATGCGCGCAGTCTGTCCCATGACCTCAAGCTCTTGCGGGATGCCGAATTGGGCGAAGTGATCTTCGGTGCCGGGCCGTTTTCCGCTGCCGCGATCGTCGCGCCCGTGCTGCGCGCGTTCCATAACCGCTACCCGAAGATCGCCATCCGCGTGGAGGTCAACAACTGGCTGCAATTGCTGCGGATGTTGAACGAAGAGCAGATCGATTTCTTCATCGCCGATACCCGTGCGCTGCCGCCCGATGAGCATATCGATGTCACGTCGCTCGGCGCTCTGCCAATCGGTTTCTTTTGCTGCCGCCATCACCCGCTGCTGCAGCCGCCCCGTAGCCGGCGCCGCGCGATGGTGTCGACGGACGCGCTGCTGACTTATCCACTGGCATCGGTGCGCATTCCGCCAGTCGCGAGGCATGAGCTTGCCGCGTCGCTTGGATTGCCGGAAGGGGCCGTTCTGCCGGTACATGTCGAATGCGACGACATCACGCTGCTCAAGCAATTGATCCCCGATACGGATATCGTGTTGACCTGCGCTGATCGGCTGGTGCGCGACGAGGTTGCCAAGGGCACGCTCGTACGCTTGCCGATTCTCAATCTGGCCCAAGTCTACGGCGATTGGGGCATCGTCAAACTGGCAGGACGCACCCTGTCGCCCGCCAGTCAGATCGTGGCCGACGCACTGCAGGCGACGATGGCCGACGAGAAGACCGCCGGCCGCCCCCGCGCTTCGGCCACTCCGTCAGCTCGACGCGGATCCTGACGAGGGCTGGATCGCTCATTGCGCTGAAGCGCTTGAATTTGCTGCTGTCAATGGCCGCGATGAAGGGAGGGCGGTGTCTATCCATCTGGGGAAGGAGCGGCCGGTCGACGACCTGGGGCCTGGACAGCTAGAGCGTCTGTCGCTTGCACTGACTCAAGTACGAAGTGCACCAGATTCGCATCGTCTTGAGCGCTCGACAGGAAAAAAGGCGATCGCGGGAAAAGACGAAACTCGCGAACCGCTCGCTGATGCGTGGGCCCGTCCGCGTGCAGTTGATCGGGAAGCGGCAGTTCGGCGAAAATCCCGCTCGCCGAAGGGGGCCATGCCGTCAAGTTAGTGCGGGTTCGGATCATCGGCTGCGCGCTGTTCCGCTGTGTGAGCAGGTAAAACGAGCGTCGCCCATCTGCGGAAATTGGCGGCACGATCGTTTTATCGCCAGACTTGCGATCAACGATGTGCCGAGCCTGCAGCGTCCGGGCGTGCCGGGCCGCTGGCGTTGGTGTCGGCATAGCATGACAAACTGGTCGTCGACATGACGGCGAACGGAGGCTACAGTTGTTTCCGTCACGGACGGACCACCGTGGGCGACCCGTGCTTCGCCGTCGTTCGCGCATTCCGCTGTGCCACGTCTCGATAGCATCCTGGGAAATGCAATCAATGGACACGAGAGAATCCTCAGCATTCACCGCGCCCCTACCAATCAGGCTGGCGGACGATATTGGCCATGACCCGGACGGCATTCGAACCGGACCTTCCGCAGTCGACATCCCAGCACCAACGATCCACAGCGGACATACTTTTTCTTTCAGCCAGGACGGCGAAAGCTTCCTGCTCGACGGCGAGCCGTTCCAGATCCGCAGCGGGGAGATGCATCCCGCCCGCATCCCCGCCGAATACTGGCAGCATCGGATCCTGATGGCCAAGGCGATGGGGATGAACTGCATCGCCCTCTACGTCATGTGGAATTACCACGAAACGAGTCCAGGCATTTTCGATTTCCGCACAGGCAACCACAACGTCGAAGCATTTATTCAACTGTGCCAGCAGGAGGGCATGTGGGTGTTGCTGCGGCCGGGTCCCTATATCTGCGGCGAGTGGGATCTGGGCGGTATTCCGTCGTATCTGCTGAGTCATCCGGACATCCAGCTCAGGACCGACTCCGCTAACGATCCTCGCTACATGTCGGTGGTGGCCCGCTACATCAGGGAGTTGAGCCCGCGCATCGAACCACTACTGGTGAGTAACGGTGGACCGATCCTGATGATTCAGATCGAGAATGAATTTGGCTCGTACGCCAGCAACCCGGCTTACCTCGAAGAGATACGGCAGCTCTGGCTTCACGAAGGGATACAGGGACCGTTCTATACCGAAGATGGCATCAGGCAGCTTGAACAGAATCGCACGAACGTCGCCGGCGGCGCGATTGCGTTGAGCAATGGCGATGCGGAGCAAATCGCGGCCGTCCGGCGGGAATTTCCGGCCGTTCCGGCAATGGCCGGCGAAGTGTATCCAGGGTGGCTCACCCATTGGGGCGATGAGACGCTCAAAGGGACGGCCGTCGATATCTCCGGCACGTTAGACGCGTTCATGCAACGGAAGCTGTCGTTCAACCTCTATGTCATTCACGGCGGCACCAGCTTCGGCTTCTATGCCGGCGCAAACGTGGATGCCGATTCAGGCGAATATCAACCCGACATTACCAGCTACGATTACGCCGCACCCATCAGCGAGCAAGGCGTGGCGACGTCGAAGTACATGAAGTACCGCGGCGTGATCGCCCGCTATCTCTCGACGCCGCTGCCCGATATACCCGAACCCGTTCCGACTATCAGCCGCAAAGGAGGTCAGGCCTTGGTGCCGGAACTTTACGCTTCCATTTGGGACAATCTACCTGCCGCGCTCCCGGCGGCACAAACTGTTCATCCAGGGCCCTTCGAGGTGTACGGCCAGGCGTGCGGTTTCGCGCTGTATCGCAAGAAGCTGCAGGGTTACCGCGGCGGTGTGCTGGATCTCAAGGATGTTCACGATTACGCGACCGTTTTCGTCGGCGAGCAATACGTAGGCGGCGTGTCGCGAACTGTCATGCCGGAGCACCGCGCGCGGCAGTGGAATGTCACGCAGCACGCGCCGCTTACGGTTCCGTTTGTGTCGTCGTCGCCGGGCAGCGACGTATCATTGGATATCCTCGTCGAAGGCATGGGGCGCGTCAACTATGGCCACGCGATGATCGACCGCAAAGGCATTCTCGAACCGGTCACGCTGCAGGATGCGGGAGGCTCGAGCGCCACGCTCACCGGCTGGGAAGTCTTCCTGTTGCCGATGGATACCGCGTTTATCGCGAACTTGCGCGCCGTCTGTGCGAACCCTCGTAAGGCCGGACTGTTTTTCAAGGCGATTCTGCCGCTGGATACAGTCGGCGATACGTATCTCGACATGCGTAACTGGACCAAAGGTATGGTCTGGGTCAACGGGCACAATCTGGGGCGCTACTGGAATATCGGTCCGCAAGAGCGGCTGTATTGTCCTGCTCCCTCGCTGAGACAGGGTGACAACGAGATCATCATCTTCGATCTGCATCAGATTGAAGCGAGACCGGTTGAATTGGCGCGCACGCTATCGTAAGGGGGTCTCTGGAAGCGCACACCGGGAAATTCGCGACCACCTCCATTACCCTTCGCCGCCGGCCGATACCAGTTCCAAAGTGAGTACTTCGAAAGGCGCGAGCGAGATATCGTGCGGCCGGTCCGCATCCAGCACCGGCGGAATATCCGAGGCATGGCCGCGCCACACACTGCGCGTCAGGAATCGTCCCGCCGCGCCGGCCGGCAACTCCAATTGCCGCCGCAGTTCGAGCAGGAAGCTGTTCGCCCCGCTGTCGGGATTGCGCAGGGTGATGATCGCCTTGACCGGCGACCATGCAGCCCAGCCGTACACCTCGCGCTCATCAGGCGCGCCGCCAATCCAGTGGCTGTCGCGCAGCACCTCGGCATTTGCTCGGGCCCATCGGGCGGACTCGGCGAGAACGTCCCAGTCGCCGTCGCTCAGCAGCGACGGCGTGATGTACAACTCCTGCAGTTGTGCACCGCTGCCGAAGTACGAATGCACTTCGTTTGCGAAGTCCTGCCCTTGAGCGGTATTCAACCGATCGTTGAACTGCGCGTAGATGATGCCGTGGAGCATCAGTGAGTTAAGCGGAAACAGCGGACTTCTGACTACGACGTTGCGGTAGGTCTGTGCGTCGCGGTAGGTAATCCAGCGTTCGCGATTGCTACCTACGCCGGCCAGGTCGTCATCCTTGCCGCCGCGCCAGATCGAATCAGCGTAGCGTAGCCAGAACGGCGATGGATAGGTGCCGACGGTGAGGTTGATGAAGGCTTCGGGGCTGGCCTCGCGGATGTCCTCGATTAGCTGGATCGCCGCGTCCCAGTCGCTGCTGAAGCGGCTGCCGGGGACCACCGTGTCAGCATTGCCGGTGCCGTCAAACTTGAATTGATTGATGCCGTGCCGCGTGAGCAGCTCCATCACGGCCTCATGGAAGCGTCGATAGTATTTCGGTCCGGACAGCGCGAAGCGGTCATCGATGATCTCGTATCCGGCGGCTTGGCCCCGCTTCACGCGTTCCTGCCGCGTCGAGCCATAGCCACCCCACGGCGACAGCCACACGCCGGGCGCCGCGCCGTACCGGGCGGCGGCGTCGCGCAGCGGCACGAATCCATGCGGAAAATCCTTGCCGAAATGCCAGCTGCCGCTGTAGTCGTCCCAGCCGTCATCGAACAGGAAGGAGTCGAGTCGTACGCCGCGCTTGTCGTGCAACTCGCGGCCGATGTCGCCGATGCGTTCGAGCGCTTGCTGCTGCGTGTACGGCGTGAGGTACCCGATGTCGTACCAGCAGTTGTAGTGTAGGAACGGGCGGTATGGATGGGCTCGTTCGCGTTCGAGATAGGCTGCGAAATCGCGGCGTAGCTGGCCGTCTCGAGCCACACCCGCCACCGCCGAGAAGACCCAGGTCTTGCCCTTTTCCAGCGGCAAGGCCCGCGGCAGGATGAACCTGACGGTGTCGTCGCGAACCTGGCTTTCCGACAACGGAAGCTCGAATCCGAGGTAGACGTCGCCCGCGATCACAGGGGTTCCCTTGAACTCACCGCTGGTTTGCGCACCGGACGTCCGCGTCTCCAGCAGCGAAACGGTGGCAACGTGCTCGTCCTTGCCGATCGCGGTAATTGCCACTTGCAAGCGCAAGTACTGCGAGTCTTCGCGTTGCTCCACGCTCCACTCCACCCGCAGGCGATCCTGTTCGTCACCGAGGATGGCACGCACGCGTCTACCCGCGATTCGTTCGGCCAGTCGAGACGCCTTGGGATTTGCCGTCAGCATTTCTTCGCGCAGTGGGGCAAGCAGCTTCAGGTCGGCCATGCCCAGCGTGCGACCGTCGGCCAGCGATAGCGCGAACGGCGCGGTGACCGGCAGCGTGCGCTCGTGCAGGCGGTCGGTCAGGGCGAATTCGGCCAGATGCGGGTGCCTGACGGTCCAGTTCAAGGCGATCGCCGCGTTACCGAAGGAATGACAGTCGCCGTTCGTCTGGGACGCGGGCATGCCCGGATGCGTGGACACGGTTTCTTTGGCGTGCATGGAAGAAGCCCAGGATGAGGTGGGTGCCTGATCCATAGAATACTTCGGGCGGACTCAGCGGGTGCTCTCGTCCCACCGCACGGCGGCAACCACGCCGAGTCGAAGGGCGGTCACCATGGTGAGGCTGAAGCCGGCACGGGCAATGAGCGACTTGTGGGGATCGATAGCGAGAACGAGCGGGGCGAGGTCCGCAGGCTTGGTGATCGTTGGTGCCGGCGGCGTGCTACAAACAGTTCTGCGTTTTTCCGACGCGAAACCGGTCGACCTGGAAAATTGGGGCGTCGTTAGACTTTCTGCCGAACCCTGGTTGAAAATAGGCGCAGGCACGGGGCTGCTCGCCCGGGTAGCGACGAGAAAATCCTCGTGCCATCGGTTGCCAGCACTCGCAAAGCTTTCGCAGTTTGTTTTCCTGTCGTCTCGCCAGGGGATGAGGTAAATCGGGCACGTAACGAGTTGAGGGGTAACCTCACCAGTGGGAAAAAGATAATGGACACGCTACATATGATGCGGATATTCGTTCGCATCGCAGAGGAGGGCAGCTTCACGGAGGCAGCCCAGCGCCTGAATATCACCAATGCCAATGCTTCACGTTCTATTGCGCAACTCGAGGCACATCTGCGGACGCGCCTGCTCAATCGCAGCACGCGCCGCGTCGCGCTGACTGAGGCCGGTCAACGCTATCTGGAGCGGTGCGAGCGGATTCTCGCCTACGTCGACGAAGCCGAGGCCGAAGCTGCGGACGCTCAGGTCAAGCCGTCTGGAAAATTGCAGGTACACGCGACATCAGCCTTCGGTCAGACGTACGTCTTGCCGGCCGTGTTGCGCTATCGGGAACAGAATCCTTCGGTCGCTGTGGATCTGACGTTGTCGCAGCACGTCCCCGATCTGCTCGATGAGGGGTACGACGTTTCGCTTCAGTTGAGTATGACGCACCTGCCCGATTCAGGCCTCGTCTCGCATCGGCTTGGCGATGTCCACAGCGTGCTATGCGCCGCACCCGCTTATCTGAAGGAACACGGTATGCCGCTTACCGTAGAAGAGCTCAACGGGCATGCTTGCCTGCAAATCGTCTCGTCGGTTTTTCCGCGTGACCGCTGGCATCTGGATGGCCCCAACGGGCTGGAAACGTTCGAACTACCACCGGCGGATTTCAGGGTGAATGTCATCGAAGCACTGAGCGTTGCATTGCGAGACGGCATCGGAATCGGGGCGCTTCCCATCGCGAGCGCGTTGCCGGCGCTGCGCAGCGGCGCGCTGATTCGCGTGCTGCCCGAATATCAGTTGCAGAAGCTAACCGCCTACGTGCTGTACGCGTCGAGGCAGTACCTCGACGCGAAGATTAGAACCTTCGTCGAGTTCCTCCGGGAATTCGTTTCGCGGGCTCTAGAGGCCGACCTGTCGGCACTATCAGCGCGCGTCCAACCGTGAGTCGTGCCTCTTTTGGCTTTTCATATCCGCACGCGTTCACCAACGGCGACAACGCCTTCAAGGCCTACAAAAATGTGCCAGCAGTCCTTCGACGCGACATCGTGCCGGCCTGCTGATGTGGGGCACACGCATTTCTCTTGATGGCGTAGCAGACGGGGAGCGTCGTCGGCTGCAATGAGTCCATGCGAATCCGTTTCCGTCCACGAAAAGGTGGGAACGGGGCCGCACGCTTTGGCGGCGCGGAACACTGGTTCCGCCTTCGGTTCGCCGTGTCTGGACATAGGGTTGCCCGCGAATCCGGTAAACGCAAAAACCATCGACGTCCGCGGAGCGCAAGGGATCCGCAGACAACAAAAAACCCCGTAAGACTTTGATCTTACGGGGTTTCTCGAACTTCTTCGGCTTACGCCGGAACAACCGTTGGTGCCCAGGAGAGGACTCGAACCTCCACGGTGTTGCCACCGCTAGGACCTGAACCTAGTGCGTCTACCAATTCCGCCACCTGGGCACGTCTTCAAGCTAGACCGCTATTTTAGCGTGATGATGTAGCGTGTCAATCCCCACATGCAAACTAACTTCGCTCCAACCAACCGCCCGGATATCGCGTGCAATGAAGGTATGCTTCACCGCTCGACAGCCGTCCTGCCAACTACTCATTGCGCCACGTAATCCACGCTGATAAACAGAATCGGATCACCCGGCTTCACACAAAAAGTAAAGCCGCTCGTAAGCGGCTTTACTTTTGAATCTGGTGCCCAAGAGAGGACTCGAACCTCCACAGTGTTGCCACCGCTAGGACCTGAACCTAGTGCGTCTACCAATTTCGCCACCTGGGCAGGTGATGAACAGCAAAGAACGCCATTATAGCGACAGATTAGAACCTGTCAAGCGTTTCTCAAAACTCGCTTAAACATCGCGTCGACGAGCGTGCGCGTGCGTCACGGCCAACCGCGCAGCGACTCTTGACGGGCCGCTTGGCGCGCAAGACGGGTGTTAGAATGCCTCGCAGTAGTTCGTTGGCACGGTGCACACGCCCGTCGGACTCAGCCTTGAACGAGCCGGACCCGAGCAGTCTTTTCTGTGCATTTGCAGGTGCAATTCAAGCGCAACTGAAGCGTAACTGAAGCGCTAAGCAAACGCTTCCTAAGCCGAGCCACATCGCCGACCGACGTCCATGCAACGAGAAAAAATCATCGACAAGCCCTTGAGCAAATTTCCGTATCCGATTCCAAGCCGCGAAGAAATCCTGGGCGTCCTGCGCACGAGTGAAGCGCCGCTTGCAGCGAACGACATCGCCGAAGCCCTGTCGATCAAACGCCAGGAGCGCGAAGGTTTTTTCAAGCGCCTCGGCGCGATGGAGCGCGACGGCCAGATCCGGCTCGATCAGCGCAATCTCTACCAACTGACTCATCCGTCGAACTTCGTCGCGGGCCGTGTGCAAGGCCATCGTGACGGCTTCGGCTTCCTGATTCGCGACGACGGCCAGGACGATCTGTTCCTGCCCACCGCGGAAATGCAGAAAGTCATGCACAACGACCGCGTGCTCGCGCGCATCGTCGGCTATGACCGGCGCGGCCGTCCGGAAGGGCATATCGTCGAGGTCACGGATCGCGCCAACAAGCGCGTGATCGGTCGCCTGCTCAATGAGAACGGTGCGCTGATCGTTGCACCTGAAGACAAGCGCATGGGCCACGATATTCTGATCCAGCAGAACACCAAGAAGGCCAAGGTCGGCCAGGTGGTGGTGGTCGAGCTGACCGATTTCCCCAGCCGTCATTCGCAGCCGCTCGGCCGCGTGGTGGAAGTGCTCGGCGATATCGACGACCCCGGCATGGAAATCGAAATCGCGGTGCGCAAGTACGGCGTGCCGCACGAATTCAGCCAGGCCGCGCTCGACGAAGCCTCGCGGCTGCCCGACGAAGTGCGCCCGGTCGACGCGCGTCATCGCATCGATCTGCGCGACGTGCCGCTCGTCACGATCGACGGCGAAGACGCCCGCGACTTCGACGACGCCGTGTACTGCGAGCCGGTTCAGGTCGGCCGTGGCGAGGGCTTCCGCCTGATCGTCGCGATCGCGGACGTATCGCACTATGTGCATCCGAAGAGCGGGCTCGACGCCGACGCGATCGAGCGCAGCACCTCGGTGTATTTCCCGCGCCGCGTGATCCCCATGCTGCCGGAGAAGCTGTCGAACGGTTTGTGCTCGCTGAACCCGCACGTCGACCGATGCGTGCTGGTGTGCGACATGATCGTCACCGCGCGCGGCGAAGTGAAGGCGTATCAGTTCTATCCCGGCGTGATGCACTCGGCCGCGCGTCTGACCTATACGGAAGTCGCCGCGGTCCTGAAGAACACCAAGGGTCCGGAGGCCACGCGCCGCGCCGCCTTGCTGCCGCAACTGCAGAATCTGTACGGCGTGTACAAGTCGCTGTTCGCCGCGCGCCAGAAACGCGGCGCGATCGACTTCGATACGACCGAGACGTATATCGTTTGCAATGCGCAGGGCAAGATCGAACAGATCATTCCGCGCACCCGCAACGACGCGCACAAGCTGATCGAGGAATGCATGCTGGCCGCGAACGTCTGCGCGGCCGACTTCCTCAAGCGCAACAAACATCCCGGGCTGTTCCGCGTGCACGCCGGACCGACCGCCGAAAAGCTCGAGAATCTGCGCACGTTCCTGCGCGGCATGGGCCTCACGCTGGCCGGCGGCGACAAACCGCACGCGAGCGACTACGCCGCCTTGATGGCGCAGATCCGCGACCGGCCCGACGCGCAGATGCTGCAAACCATGCTGTTGCGCTCGATGCAGCAGGCGGTCTACAGCCCGGACAACATCGGCCACTTCGGTCTCGCGTATGAAGCGTATGCGCACTTCACGAGCCCGATTCGCCGTTATCCCGACCTGCTCACGCACCGCGCGATCTACGCGATCCTGCAAGGCCGCAAGTATCAGCCCGAGCCGCCGCAAGGCGTCGAACTGAATACGGCGCTCTCGCCGCGCGCTCGCGCCATGCAGCAGGCCGATGACGAAAAGCGCGGCCGTCAGCGCTCGAACAACGTGGCGATCTGGGAAGAGCTCGGCCTGCATTGCTCGGCCAACGAACGCCGCGCCGACGAAGCCTCGCGCGACGTCGAAGCCTGGCTGAAGTGCTACTTCATGCGCGACAAGCTCGGCGAAGAGTATGGCGGCATGGTCAATGGCGTGACGTCGTTCGGGATTTTCGTGCAGCTCGATTCGCTCTTTATCGAAGGCCTCGTGCACGTCACCGAACTCGGCTCGGACTACTTCCAGTACGACGAGATCAAGAACGAACTGCGCGGCGAGCGCACCGGCATTCGTTATCGTCTGTCGGATCGCGTGCGGGTGCAGGTGAGCCGCGTCGATCTCGATGCGCGCAAGATCGACTTCCGGCTCGTGCGCGACACGCCGATCAAGCCGCCTCTGGTGCGCGGACCGTCGGCCGACAAGTCGTCCGGTGAAAACGGTGGGGCACGCGTGCGCGTGTTGCCGCCGGTGGAAGGCGGCGCGGCAGCGCCGGGCGCGCGTCGCAAGAAGGCTGCGCCCGCGCAAACCGCGGCGGTCAAGGAAGCACGCGCCGCGCGCGGCGCGGCGAAGAAGCACGGCGCCGCGACCAAATCGGTGTCGAAACCGCAGGCACGCAAGAAGCGCTGAAGCCGCCTGCCTGCTTAAACCGCGCGCATCGGGCACGTACCAACGTGCCGGTTGCGCGCGGTCTGCGTTTCATCGTCATCAAGCATTCGAACACAGCAGCCGCAGTGCTGACATATAAGCACGCAAAGCACGCAGGTTCGTATTCATCACAGCAGCGCGCGTCGAACGCGCGCTCAATCAAAGGTTGTATCAGTCATGGCACGTCTCAAGGTTTTATACGGTTTCCACGCAGTGACCGCGCGTATCCGGCACGATGCGTCGACAGTCGAAGATGTCTACTACGACGCTACGCGCAAAGACCGTCGCATGACCGAATTCCTGCACGCGGCGAAAGAAGCCGGCGTGCGTCTGATCGCCGCCGACGAAACGCGTCTGTGGGGCCTCGCGCACACCGAGCGTCACCAGGGCGTGGTGGCGCGCGCGGGCGACATGCCGCTCGCCCAGAACCTGGCCGAGCTGCTCGACGGCATCAACGGTTCGCCGCTGATTCTCGTGCTCGACGGTGTGACCGATCCGCACAATCTCGGCGCCTGCTTGCGCGTGGCCGATGCCGCCGGCGCGCACGCGGTGATCGCGCCGCGCGACCGCGCGGTGGGTTTGAACGCGACGGCCGCGAAGGTGGCGAGCGGCGCGGCCGACACCGTGCCGTACATCACCGTGACGAATTTGGCGCGCGCGCTGCGTGAGCTGAAGGACGCGGGGGTGTGGGTCGTCGGCACGGCCGGCGAGGCCACCAAGAGCCTCTACGACACGGAGCTGGACGGTCCGGTGGCGCTGGTAATGGGCGCCGAGGGCGAGGGCATGCGCCGTCTCACGCGCGACACCTGCGACGTGGTCATGCAGATTCCGATGGCGGGCACGGTGGAAAGCCTGAACGTTTCGGTGGCGAGCGGCGTGTGTCTGTTCGAAGCGGTGCGTCAACGGGCGGTGAAGAAGTAATCCCGCCCGGCGCCAGCCCGTCACTCCGGTAAACTAGCTTTTTTTACTGCTCGCCTGCCTTTCCCATGACTCAAGACGAACTCAAGCAACTGGTCGGCCAGGCCGCCGCCGACTACGTGAACGCCACCGTGCCCGAAGGCCTGGTGATCGGCGTCGGCACCGGCTCCACCGCGAACTGTTTCATCGACGCGCTCGCCGCCAACAAGGCGCGCTATCGCGGCGCGGTGTCGAGTTCGCTTGCCACCACCGCGCGGCTGCAATCGCACGGCTTCAAGGTGCTCGACCTCAACGAAATCGATTCACTGCCCGTGTACGTGGACGGCGCCGACGAGATCGACCACAGCGGCGCGATGATCAAAGGCGGCGGCGGCGCGCTGACGCGCGAGAAGATCGTCGCGTCGGTGTCGGACGTGTTCGTGTGTATCGCGGACGCCAGCAAGCTGGTCGAGACGCTCGGCAATTTCCCGCTGCCGATCGAAGTGGTGCCGATGGCGCGTACCGCGATCGGCCGCCGCGTCACGGCGCTCGGCGGCGTGCCGGTGGTGCGCGTCACGAAAGAAGGCGTGCCGTTCATTACCGACAACGGTAACGAAATCATCGACGTCAAGGGCTTGCGTATCAGTGACCCGCGCACGCTTGAAATGCACATCAACGCATGGCCGGGCGTGGTGACGGTGGGCCTGTTCGCCGGCCGTGGCGCGAATCTGTGCCTGCTCGGCACGGACACCGGCGTCGAGACGATCGAGTACAGCAAGGGCTGAGCAACGCCGGCCACGCATCGCGCGCGAGTTTGGGTCAACCGGCCCGCGCGGGCATCGAACGCGGAGTTCGCATCGGCATGCCGGACCGCCATAATTGGCGCGCGGTTTGCCTGATCTCCTGCGTCATCCGCTGCAAATACCGCTCCACTGATAATTCCGTTTGTGCATCGGCCAGCGCCTGTTTTGTGAGACGCTGCGCCAATGCCGGATCGGCACGCAACGTGCCGATCGCGTCAGCCAATGCCCGTGACATCCCCCGGTTTCACCAGCCAGCCGTTGCGCCCGTGCCGCACGATCCCGATGACATAGTCGGGCGATAGAAAGGCGACGTAATGGGACACGCGGGTTCGCACTAGGCGAACCGCGACGTTTAATTATTCGCGACCTGTCGCGCGTCGAATGTGGGCACGCGCACGCACAGCAGACGAAGCGCCACATACACTCGATCCTAAGCCTAAGAGGCGTCAATTAAAAAACGAGGGGATCATGAAAGTGGCGATCGTGCACGACTGGCTGGTCGCGCCGGGCGGAGCGGAGAAGGTGCTCGAGCAGATCTTCGAATGCTTTCCCGACGCCGACCTTTTCAGTCTTGTCGATTTCCTCGAAGACCGTCGGCCGCCAGGCGGCACGCCCGTGACGACTTCATTCATTCAGCGCCTGCCATTCGCGCGACGCCGCTATCGAGCTTATTTGCCGTTGATGCCGCTTGCCGTCGGGCAATTCGATCTGTCGGGCTACGACCTCATTATTACGAGTTCTCATGCGCTCGCCAAGGGCGTATTGGTCGGACCAGATCAGACGCATGTGAGCTATGTGCATTCGCCGATGCGCTTCGCGTGGGATCTGCAACATCAGTACTTACGCGAAGCGAATCTGATGCGTGGCCCGAAGTCGTGGGCGGCGCGCGCCTTGCTCCACTATCTGCGCGGCAGGGATTCGCACTCGGCGAACGGCGTCGACCGTTTAATCGCGAACTCGCATTTCGTTGCACGTCACGTGATGAAAACCTACCGGCGCGATGCGGCCGTGATTCCACCGCCCGTCGACGTGCATGAATTCGAACTGTGCACTCGCAAGGAAGATTTCTATCTGACTGTTTCGCGGATGGTGCCGTACAAGCGCATAGATCTGATTGTCGAAACCTTCAATGCCACGCCGCACCGCAAATTGGTCGTGATCGGCGACGGGCGGCAGATGACGGCGCTTCGCGCCAAGGCCCGTCCGAATGTGACGATCCTCGGCGATCAGCCGTTCGAGGTGTTGAAGGACCATCTGCAACGCGCGCGAGCTTTCGTGTCCGCCGCCGAAGAGGACTTCGGCATCGTCGCGCTGCAAGCGCAGGCATGCGGCACGCCGGTGATTGCGTTCGGCAAGGGCGGCGCGCTCGAAACCGTGGTGCCGATCGGCGAGGCGCACCCCACCGGCGTGTATTTCGCCCGCCAGAGCGTGGTGTCGATACTCGACGCGATCGATCACTTCGAGCGTCAGCGCGACCGGATCACGCCGGAGGCATGCCGCGCGAACGCGGAACGTTTTTCGGCGGCGGTATTCCGGCGCGCGTTCATGGCCGAAGTCACGCGGACGATCGCGGCGGCGGGACGGCGTAATCGGATTGAAACAGTGGGGCGGATCGAACCGGATTTCGCCAAACCGGATTTCCGCTGGCTCGGCGAGCCGGCGCAGAAGAGCAGTTGAGGCCGCTGACGTGCTCGACCGTGATGACGTCAGCCGGCCTGCGTGGGTTGGCGCGACGTCGCAGGAAAGCGGCAGGTCGTCTTTTGTTCGCGTATCGGGGACTTCGCAATATGCGAACAAAATGGTGTCGTCGTACCGCAGTAGGCTGTAAATAGCTGTTCGGACTGTGCCGTCCGGCCGGCTACCGGTGTCGATTCGCTCCGTTTAGCCTTGCAGAGGAAGCGCGCGTGTTCAGCGCGCGAACATGCGCGAGGACATCCGATGCGGGTTGTTTCAAAGAAAGCGTTGCTGGACTTTATAAAGAGACATCCGGGGGCGCGCAGTGCGCTATTGGCGTGGTATTCACTGGCGCAGGCATGCCTCGCGTATGGCCATAACGACCTGAAGCAGACGTTCGCCGGCGTGGACCAGGTGCCGCCTCAATACATCGTTTTCGATGTAGGCGGCAACCGTTCCGGATCGTTGCGGCGATTCACTACAACAGGCAGTCGTTATTCGTTCGTCATGTATTGACGCATGCGGAATACGACCTTTGGACGAGGAAGAATTTAAACTCATGAATGCCGATCGCCTTCCGGGAGCTTTTCCCGACATCGCTCAAACCTGGGCCGCGCTGCAAACGCAGTTGCCGATCACGCCGATTCGCAACGAGCAGGACTACCAGACCATGGTACGGCTCGCCAGCTCGCTCGCCGATCATCTGAACGGCAACGAGGAAGATCCGCTCTCCGATCTGTTCGCGATCGTGACCGATCTGATCGAAAGCTGGGAAGCGCATAACGTGACGATTCCAAAAGCGGAGCCGCGAGAGGTGTTGCGGCATCTGCTGGAAACGCATGGACTCAGGCAGAAGGACCTGATAGGTATCGCGTCGCCTACAGTGGTGAGCGATATTCTCGCGGGCCGCCGCGCCATCAGTAAGAAGGTGGCCAAGGCGCTAGCCGTGCGTTTTCATACGGACGTCAGCGCGTTTCTATAACAGCCGCGCGGCGCCGGCCTCGGGCCGCGCCGTGCCGTTGTGCTGACCGACAAGTTTTCTCGTCGCTTACCTCGTCCTTTCCATACCGCGCCGACGGCATGTTCCAGGCCGTCGGCGTCGGTACTTGCCGCTTTGACGTCGCTCCTGTTTCTGCCGCTCGAATCACGCGTTCGAAGTTCGCGCGTTCTTGCTTTGCGCGTCGACCTGCGGCAGCGCGTCGGCGGAGCAGACCGGTGCGTCGATCGGTCAGCGCATCGCTTCCTGCCATGCCCCGCGCATTGCGCGTAAACCGACTCGCCATTTGCGAAGCGCAAGTGCTACGCCGCCGCGCTCGAATGCCAACGACAAGGCGCGCAGGAACCCAGGGTCCGCGCGATCGCCGATCAGCGTCGAATAGATGACGAACGCCCATCGGCCAGGCGGCGTCAGGTATTCGCACATGATGAGCCGGAGATTGAATGACGCGTTATAGAACGCCGCGTCGTTGAAAGTGAAACGCTGGTCTTCATCGCTGCGCAGGGCGGGGAAGTGCTCCACCAGCAGCGCCGGGTCGTAGATCAGCTTCCAGCCACGCCGTTGCACGTCGAGACTGAAGGCCATCTCGCAGTGAACTTGCTCGCCGGTGCCGCGCAAGCGGCCGTCGAAACGCAGCGCGCCGATCGCCTCGCGGCGAAACGACATGTTCACGCCCTTGAGCACCTGGACTTCGCGCGCCTTGCCGTGGCCGACATGGTGATTGCCGATGGTTCGCCCATACCAGCGCACGATGCCCACGCGCGGCTTCTGCCCCTGCAGGATGCCGTTGCGTTCATGCACGATGTCGCGTCCGCCGAGGCCGCCGAGGCCGCCGAGCGTCGCATCGCGTTCGAAGGCGCGCGCGATCCGCCCGACCCAGTCGGAATGCGGCGCGGCGTCATCGTCGGTGAAGCACAGCACGTCGCCGCTCGCGCTCTCGATGCCGAGGTTGTATGCGGCGACCACGCCGGGTTTGCGCACCAGCACGACCGCGCGGCGCGGGTCGGGCCGGTTGGCCTCGCGGGTGCGCAGCCAGTCGAGCGTGGCGTAATCGTCGTGACGCGCGATCACGATCACTTCGTCGGCGCGGCGCTCCTGCGAATCGAGTGCCGCGAGGCAGCGCGCCAGATCGGCGGTGCGTCGGTAGGTTGGCACGATCACGGAGACTTTCACGAACGGTTTCCGAATTGGCATGATCAGAATGCGTTGCGGTTGACAAAGCCCTTGAAGATCGTGATGAACACGATCTTCATGTCGAACCAGAACGACCAGTTATGAATGTAGAAGAGATCGAACTTGACGCGCGCTTCCATCTTTTCCACCCTGGTGGTGGCGCCGCGATAGCCGTTGACTTGCGCCCAGCCGGTGATGCCGGGCTTGATCCGGTAGCGGTGCATGTAGCCGTACACCTGATCCTTGTAGAGATCGTCGTGTTCGACCGCATGCGGACGCGGGCCGACCACCGACATCTGGCCGAGCAGCACGTTGAGAAATTGCGGCAGTTCGTCGAGACTGGTGCGGCGCATGAAGCCGCCGAGCTTCGTGACACGGGCGTCGTTGCGCGAGGCCTGGGTGAGCTGGCCCTGCGCTTCGTGATGCACGGTCATCGAGCGGAACTTGTAGATCGCGAACGGCTGGCCGTCCACGCCCTTGCGCGTCTGGCGAAAGAACACCGGACCCGGCGAGCCGAGCTTGATGCCGATCGCGAGCACCACGAACACCGGGGCGAGCGCGAGCAGCGCGGCCGCCGCGAACAGGCGGTCGAAGATCAGCTTGGGCCACATCTGCGGCGACGAGAAGGGCGTCGCGCTGAGATTGAGCGTTGGCAAACCGACGACATCGACCAGCGCGTGATTGAAAAGCGAAAGGCTGCGTACATCGGGAATGAAGCGCAGATTCACGAAGTCATGCCGGAACATGCGCGTGAACCGGTAGATCGTATGTTCTTCGGAAAGCGGCAACGCGAGCCACACTTCGTTCACGTGGTCCTCGCGCACCTTGGCGGCGAATGCGTCCAGATCGGTCAGGACCGGCAGGCGGTTCAGACGCGCGCCGTACGTCTCGGCCGCTTCAATGCTCGTATCGAATACGCAGACCGGTTTGAAGCCGGCTTGCGGCGCATGTTCGAGATGGGCGAGCAGCGTGCGCGCGAAACCCGGTGCGCCGACGATCGCGACGGTGCGGTAGTTCATCCCGCGGCTCCGCACGATGCGCAGCGCTACATGCACGAGGCACTTGGTGACGATGATCAGCGCGCCGGAGATCAGCGTCGAGTAACCGAACCACAAGCGCGACACCGCATCCATGCGATGCAGCGTGAACGCCAGCACGAGCGCGGTGAACACCACGACCATCCACGCGGCGGCAACCCTCGCCAACATGGAGGGCAGCGGTTTGCCGCGCCAGGTTTCATAGACCCCGAAGCCGGGAAACAGCAACAGGAGGAGCACGCAGTTAAACGCGATCAGAAGACGTTCGGTGTCCGACAATGCAATCGGCGTCGAGAACCGCATCGAATGAGCGAGCAGCCCTCCCGCAATCACGAAGAGTACGTCGAGGAATCGCGCAGTATTCCTGAACATATTTGACTCTATTCATTAGTCAGACAAACCAGCACTTTACTCGACGGTTTCAGCCTGGCGCAGACGCGGCAGAAGGCGGTCGAATTCGCGCTTGACGAGGCCATAGCATTCGCAGGCGCGTGCTTCGAGTCCCTTACGGTCGAGCACCTTGATGTGGCCGCGGCTATGATGGATCAGGCCTTCGTCGTGCAACTTGCCGGCCGCTTCCGTAATGCCTTCGCGGCGCACGCCGAGCATGTCGGCAATCAGTTGCTGGGTCACGGTCAGATCGTTCGACGCCACGCGGTCCACTTCGATCAGCAGCCAGCGGCACAGTTGCTTGTTCAGCGCGTGGTGGCGGTTGCAGGCAGCGGTTTGTGCGACTTGCGTGAGCAGGGCGTGCATATACAACAGCATCAGGCGGCGCAGGAAGTCGGAGCGGGCGAACTGTTGCTTGAGTGCCTGTGCGCTCATGCGGTAAGCGAAGCCGGCGCATTGCACCTGCACGCGGTTCGGCATGGTTTCGCCGCCCGTGAGCACCGGCACGCCGGTCATGCCTTCGCGGCCGACCGCGGCGATTTCGACCGAGCTGCCGTCTTCCATCGTCGAGAGCATCGAGATGATCGCGGTGGTCGGGAAGTAGACGTGATGAATGCGCTGACCGGAGTCGCACAGCAATTGCTCGGTGCGCAGATGAACCAGTTCGAGATGGGGAGCCAGCGCCTGCCATTCATGGGACGGCAATGCGCCGAGCAAATGGTTTCCGTGCAGATCGGATTGAAGTGTCAACATGATCGGTCCTCGCGTGAAAGTCGCGCTCTGCGTGACTTTCTGTTTTTGATCCGATGCCTGCATCCCTTTTAACGACGTGCTGCCTGGTGAGCAGCGAAGGATAAACAGGACCGGCCCCGTATTGGCCTGATGCGCCGCCGCCGTTGTTGTCGATGTCTCTGCGGTGACGCGGTGTTGCGCTCTTCTATTAGCGAGGAGCGTGCCAGCGGCGGGGAAAGCGAGCGCTGGTGCGGGGTAACGCACCAAGGCTTAGCGCCGCGCGAAGACAAACGTGACTTTTTGTTTCAAATCTGCACAACGTCCTGACGACCGGCGCTCGCCCGCCAGGCGCATGCTGTTCGGCTCAAATCCTTGATGGAATTGGGTTGGCGGGTGCTGGGAGGGGCTTGACGGTACTTGTCTCAGCGTTGAATCAGCCCTTCCATGCACGTTGTCACGCCGCGTCCGGGATGTGCCGGAAATGATTCAGATGTGTTCAACACGCTTGGTTCGGTGCCGTACGGATGATGTTTTTGGCGAGCCAAAAGTCTGAGAAAAACCAACAGTGATTCCGCAGACCAGACAGGTGGATACGCGCGGCGCGAGGTTTTACGCGCCTTGCGAAAGGGTGATTAGATCAAGGAGACCTTCAGCCGTAGAAGATGGCGGATATCGCATTGACCGCGCGAACTTCACCCGCGGGCGCCGCGTATGTTGCATCAGCTTTAAACACGGCATTCGATGCGTGAGCAACGAATCTTTCCTGCGGCGTGAGCGGGATGAGCGGCACGACGCAAGGCCGGTTCGGCGGCAGATGAAACCAGTCGCGCGCGGCCCTGTAGTGTGTGTCAACGATATGAACGAAGCGCACAAAACGCTTCGCTTCGATCACGAGCTGCCAGCCGTCGCCGTTGCGCTCGGCCGTGACCGTCAAGCCCAGGTCGTGGCGCTCGCTCACGCGCCGCTGCGGCAGATGAAACGCTTCCGCAACGACCTGGCCGCTCGCCTGGTCGCGCAGTGTGGCGATCGTCACGTCGTGCGCGCGCGGGCCGAAGCGGTACGCGTGGGTGAAATCGAAGAACTGGCCAAGGCACGCGGCCGCACTGAGACGTTGCGCGCTGTGCGGCGCCAGTTCCACCTCGCGGCTTGCGGAGGCGATCTTGACGCTACCGTCACGCAGGCAGACCAGTTCCAGTTGCGCGCGCAACGGCTGCGCACGTTCGTTCAGCAGATGAATATCGAGGCCGTTGAGGCCCTCGTCGGTCATGACCACCTGAATGGGTTGCAGTGCTTGCGCGAGGCCGTGCAGGGCGCTTTTAGGCCGGCCTGTGGCATCGATCAGGCCCCAGCCGGCGCCGGGGCGCAAATCCTGAAGCTGCCAGACCAGCGCGCCGCCGCAGGTGGAACCGGCGCGGCGCCATTCGGCGAACACGTCGCCCATCAGTTCGGCGACCACCGCGCGCGACAGGTCCAGATAACGCTCGGGGTCTTCATAGCGCAAGCGCGCGGGATCGACACCATATAACGTCTGGAGATAGTGGTCGCGCACGTCGTCGAAATCCCAGCCCGCGCCGGGGTCGCGCGGCACGGCCGCTTTCCAGCGCGGATCGTGCAGATGAATCGTGCCGAGCGCGTCGTGCAGGGTGGCGTCGTCGGGCACGTTGGCGAAGGCGAGGCATTCGGCGGCGAAGCGCACCTGCGATCGGCGCACGTCGTCGAGCGGACGCTGATAGGCGCCTACGCCGTAGTAGTGAGTGATGCCCTCATTAGTTGAAAACGGCCACGCGCCTCCCGAGGGCGAGTTGCTGACATACGGCACGTCGGACCGTTCACGCGCGACGATGGCGGGCAACTGTTCCGTAAAGAGTGGTTGCGCGCGCATCGAAGGCGGCAGGCCGAACATGGCCGCCTGCTGGTCGACCTCGCTGCCGCCGCACAGCACCGCGAGCGAAGCGAAGCGTCGTGTGCGCGTCAGAAACTGCGTGGCTTCGCGCTCGATCGAAGCGCTGAATGCGGCATCGTTCGGATAGTCGAAATTCGCCAATGCGAAGTCTTGCCAGATCAGCAGGCCGTATTCGTCGGCGAGTGCATAAAACGCGTCGGACTCGTACAGCATCGTGCCGCCCACGCGCAGCATGTTCATGCCCGCATCGCGGGCCAGCGTGAAAGCGTGACGCAACTGCGCCTCGCTGCCCGCAAGCGTGACGAGGTCCGCGCTGGTCCAGCACGCGCCGCGACAGAACACCGGCAGGCCATTGACGCGCAACGCGAAGCCCATGCCGTCCGCGCCGTGGTCCACTTCAATACTGCGGAAACCGACCGAACCCAATGAATGCGACGTCGCGTGCCCGTCATCAAGCTGCAACGTCAATGGATATAAAGTGGGCTCGCCGTGGGTGTGTGGCCACCAGCGCTCGGCACCCGGCACGCGTACGCGGCCGGTCAGTGTATATGCATCGCTCCATTGCAAAGACGAAACAGCATCCCCGCATTTAAGCGAGGCGCGGCAGGTCGCGTGATCGTGCGGATGAACGAAACGTAGCGTGAGCGATACAACGCCGTCGTCGTGATCGAGCCGGCTCGACACGTCGACGGTGTCGAATGCATGGGGCGCGTCGCTCAGAAGTTCAACCGGACGCCACGGACCGACCGCTTGCACAGAAGGACACCAGCCGGGCATATGACCGAGCAGGGTGGTGCGCACGTTGCGCAAGGTGGGCGGCGACACGAGCCGTGGACGCCAGCGCGCGCGCGAACGTTTCGCCGCCAACGCCGGAGCGAGAGAGCGGAAGCACAGCGCGAGCGTCGCGCTGCCGCTCAGTTCGATGTCGAGATCGTGCGCGACGAACATCGAATCGGAATCGAGTTGCTTGACGCCGTCGAGCCAGACTTCGGCGATGGTGGCGAGACCATGCAGACGCAAGCGGCGTTGGCCGGTGCCTTCGAGTTCGAGGCGATACCAGTGGTCGTCGAAGGCAAGCGGTGGTGGATGCGCAATGTTTAGGAGACCTGCGGCACGGCGCGCGCTCGCGACCGTGCCGGGCACTTGCGCGGCCAGCCAGCCGTGCGCGGGTAAATCGGCGGGCGTCGCGCACGCGCCCGCGGGCGTGCTCACACACTGCCAGCCGATGTCGAGGCGCCGCGGCCAGAGCGTCCGCGACGCTTGCGCCGAAGTCGCATCGACATCGACATGCGCGGCTTCGTCAGGAGCGGGCGCGAGCACGCCGCTCGCGCCGCCTTCATCGGGCAGCAGCCCTATCGTCAGTGCATCCACGGCAAATCCCCGAGAAGTCCGCGAAGCCGCGCACGGCGCGTCACAGCACCAGAGCGGCGAGCGGTGGCAGCGTCTTTTCGTAAGCGCTTTCGAGCACGTCGAAGCAGTCTTCGCACAGATCGCGGCGGCCGCGGGCAATCGCCCGCACGAGCCGGAACTGCATCACCATCGACTCCGACGCGATGCTCTGCGCCGCTGCCGGAATCGCTGCCGGCACCTCGAAGCCTTGTGCGGAAAGCCACAACAGATACTTCGAAAGAAACTCGAAGTTCGCGCCGAGCTGCCGCATCAGGTTGAACGAGTACGGGTGGAAGAACTTTTCGCCACGTTCGAAGAGCGTCTCGAGATGCGCGGGAAACGCGGCACGCCATTGCGAAATGGGGTTCGTCAGCGGCCGGCGCCCGAGGTGCGCGCACAGCAGTTCCGCCGACGCTTCGGCCAGCGCGGTGCCTTCGAGCGCGGGCCGCGCCTGCTTGGCGAACTCCACATACGGAAACAGCAGATCGGGCTGCTGCTGGAACTGCGGCAGCTTGCGAAATACGCCGTCGTAGTCTTCACCGTCGAGCAGGTGATAGCCGGTGTTGTGGAAATAGCCGAGACGGCGCGCGTCCGGATCGATGAAGTCGATGCCCACCGTGGTTTTCGGATGCTCACGCCGGTACGACGTGGCGCGCGTGTTCGGCAGGTAATAGCCGTCCACTTCCACCAGCACGGTATGGCCGCGCAAGGTCTGCGCGAGCACGCGCGTTTCGAGCGAATCGTAGATGGCCAGTTCCTGCACTTGGGTGCCGTAGAGCCGGTCGAGGTCTTCGAGCGGAAACTTGAAGAACGTGAACTGGTCGCCTTCGAAATCCTGCGTGACGGTAAAACCGAGCGCGGCGCGCGGGTCGAGCCCGAAGCCGTGCAGCAGTTCGATCCACAGATCGACGTAGCAGTTGGTCTCCTGCCACACACGCTCGCCCTGATGCAGCGCATGCGGCGCATGCTCGCGCAAACGCGCGGCGGGCGCCGGCGCCGGTGCGGCCACGCCACCCGCGGCGGGCAGATCGACGCGCCGGGTCAGCAGGAAAGCGCTGTTCGCGCCGTTCGGTACAGGTGTCAGCGACGGATTCATACGCACTCTCCGGTGCCTTGCGCCGTTTCGGCGGACGACGGTTGCATGGTTGCGAGCCCATGCGCCACGCGCGCTTCGGCATCGCCCCACAGCAGCGCGCGCACATCGTCCGGCCAGGCGTTCACGTCGAGCCCATGATGACGGAATAGCGCGAGTGTGATGCGTTCCATGCCGAAACCGACACAACCCGTATGCGCGACCGTGCCGTCTTCGCACGCGATCTTCCAGATCGCGCCGAAGTGTTCCATGTGATAGTTGAACGACAGGCAAGCCGTCTTGCCGCGCGGATCGGCCACCGGAATCAGCAGTTCGAACTTGAGCGCCTGGGCACGCTGGCTATCGGCGACGATCTTGCCGCCGCGGCCGAAGAACGGATCGTTGGCGAGATCCACTTCGACCGGCAATTGCAGCAGATTGACCAGCAGCGAGCCGCGTTCGATCCACATCTGCCGGAATGCCATCACCTGTTCGGCGCTGCCGAGACGCACGTATTCGCGCTGGCGGAACATCTGCATGCGGCCGGGATCGAGCGACGGTTCGTGACGGAAGCAATACGACAGCACGTCGATCGTGCGGCCGTCGGCGGGCAACGGACCGCGCCGCGCCATCACCGGATAGATCGGATAGCAGGCAGCCGGCGTGAGCACCACGCGGGTCGGCTTCTGCTGCGCCATCCACTCGTCGCTGCGATCGTCGTCGCTTTCCGTCATGGCGTCGTCGAGTGCGTGCAACAGGCGCCGGTGGCCCATGTCGTTGCCGCAGAACGAGTGGATCGTACCCGCCAGATTCGGGAAGCTCTTCAGATACTCGCTGTCTTCGAAGTCGGTGCGGCGCATGGCGGGCGGAAAGCGCAGCACTTCCGGCTGCTGGTCGGCGCCCAGATGCGTAATCGCCACGTTCAGGCGGTCCACCACGTCTTCGAAAACCTGGCTGCGGCCATACAGGCCGTTTTCGCCGGTGTCGATCAACAGGCCCGCGGCCAGCAGTTCATCGCGAAAGCTCGGCGCTTCGGCTGCTTGCGCGGCGGCGGCAAGAGCGACGGTATCGGTCATCGTGTTCATATCAGGCTCTCCCCGGGGCGGCAGGACGTTGCGCGAGCAAGAGGCTCGCGGTGTTCTGCGCAATACGGTCGTTATTGATCATCAGCGGCGCGGAGTGCAGGTCGCGCAAATGGCGCCCGACGCTGTACGGCGTGCCGTTCTTGTAGCCCGCCATGCCGCAGATCATCAGCACTTCGTGCACGACCTGCAGCGCGGTGGTGGAGATGCTCGTCTTCAGCGTGTTCATGTCGGACGCGAATCCGAGCATGGCCGCGAGCGGCGCATCGGCTTGCGAGCCGCCGTGGCGCGCCTGGTGAGCGGCGCGTGCCGCCTCCAGCGCGACCGCGAGGCGCGCCTGCATCATCTGCAGCAGACCGACCGCTTCAGCGAGGCGCAAACCGGCCGGTGGCACCACACCTGGCTTCGCACGCGCCTGTGCACGGAAGAACGCTTTCGCGCGATTCACGGCGTCGGTGGCCACGCCGGTCCAAACCGAGGCCCACAGCGTGTGCGAGACCGGCAGCATGGTTTGATCGGCGATCTCGGCGAATGGCGTCGGCAGAATCTGTTCGGCCAGACCCGTGGCGACGAGCCGGAAGCCCTCGCTGCAGGTTCCGCGCATGCCCATCGAATCCCAGCCGCCGCGCTTTTCCAGTTGCGTGTCGGAACGCAACGCGACGATCAGCACCTGGTCGGCGGCTGCCGACTCGGCGGTGCGGCGCGCGGTGACGAGAATGCCGTCGGCGTGCGCGCCGTACGAAATCGTCGGTGCGAGCTTTTCG
Organism: Paraburkholderia sp. RL18-101-BIB-B; assembly: GCF_046026985.1. Lineage (NCBI taxonomy): Bacteria > Pseudomonadati > Pseudomonadota > Betaproteobacteria > Burkholderiales > Burkholderiaceae > Paraburkholderia > Paraburkholderia sp. RL18-101-BIB-B. The sequence continues at coordinate 355,996 of NZ_JARESV010000002.1, read as the reverse complement.
ATGCGAAAGCGCGCAGCGTCGAGTTCGACCGAGCAGGCGCTGGTGCGCATATTGCCGCCGATGGTTTCCTCGGAAGTGGCCGATGCCAGCAGCCACTGCTGCTTGACCAGTTGCACGAGCAACTGCCGATGCCATGCCGCATCGCTGCCATGCGCCTCGATACATGCCACCTGGATCTGGTGCATCGCATACACCATCGCGGTGGAGGCACAGCCTTGCGCGAGCGTTTCGCAGATCGCGCCGACGTCCGCGAGCGACAGGCCCGCGCCGCCGAACGCGGCCGGCACCATCGCCGAGAGCAGGCATTCGCGCTTGAGCGCGTCGAACGCTTCGCTCGGGAAGCGCGCCTCGCGATCCACCGAGTCGGCGAACTGCGCGGCTACCGCCGCACAGCGTTGCGCGGCCGCGCGCCAGCCGGGTTCGGTTTCGACGGCGGTCAGCACGACCGACGCGTCGGCGCCTTCGGACGCATCGTGCGCCTGCGTAGCGGCGGCGGCCGCCGCCGCGTCCAGCAGCGGGGCGTTCATGCTGCCGCCTTCGCCTGTTGCAGCTCGGTGATTGCGGCGGCCATCGAATCGATGCTGGAGAACAGGCGCCGTGTCAACAGACGGTCCGGAATTTCAATCCCGAATTCATCTTCGATTGCCAGCATCAGATGCACGGTCGCGAGCGAGGAGAGGCCCGCGGCGTACAGGTCGGCGTCATCGGCCAGGGTGTCCGCCGGGACATCCAGGCGAGCCGATTCGGAAAGGATGCGTCGCAATGCGTTTTTCATGGTGTGGTCCCCTGTTGTTGAACAGTCTTGAATTTGCGGACATCGATCCAGCGCACGTGATCGCTATTTCTGTTCGTTGCCGCGGCGCATGCCGGCGGAGTCCCTATGCCGGATGCGGCGCGTTCACATTGACTGCGTGCGCTTTCGGGCGGTTTTCTGCAAGCCGCGCCCCGATGTCTGCGTATTTAAGAATTGTCAACGCCCAGCGTCAGTGCGATGGCGCACGGAAACACGAGTTTCGTGGACGTACCGTGTAGCCATCAGAACGGGCCGGCCTATACAGCCAGGTCGTAGAAGCCGGCGCGCGATGCCGGCCTCATTGAACTTACTGACCGCTGGGGTACGTGATGAACTGGAAAACGCTGGAATTCGATCAGCTTTCGGCTCGCGAGTTGTATCTGATCTTGCGCGCGCGCAGCGCGGTGTTCGTGGTCGAACAATCGCATGTTTGTCTTGACGCGGATGGCCGCGACGAACACGCGTTGCATGTGTTCGCCGTGGAGGACATGGCGCGGTCGATGCCGATCCTCGCCTACGCGCGCCTGCAACCCGGCGACGCGGAAGATCCGGAGATCACCATCGACAAGGTGCTGACGAGCCCGCAGCGACGCGGCGACGGCACCGCCGAACTATTGATCGAACGCGTGCTGCAGGCGATTGTCGGCCGTTGGCCGGGCCATGCCGCGCGTGTCAGCGCGCCGCTCGGTTTGCGCGGCTTCTACGAACAATTCGGCTTTCGCAAGACGGAAGGGCCCTATCTCGAACACGGCGTGCCCTTCATCGGCCTTACGCGGCAGGTGCGCGGCAGCCAGCCGCTTTTCGGCGGGCGGCGCCGTGAGCGCGACAGCGCGGTGCTCGTGAACACGTTCGAGTTGTTGTGATGGGGCGGGCGCTCGTCACGCCTTCCAGTGCACAAGTCGCACGTGCGAAGCTGACGCCACGCGAAAGCGATGTGGCCTCGGCCGCGCGCGCTTCTCCTATCAGGTGTGCTCGCCACGCGCACGACGTTCGCGCTGCGCGCGTCGCATGGCGACGGACTACGCTGTCTATTTCTAATAGCGCGTATGACATGCATTCGCCTTTGAATCGGACTCCAAGACAATGTGGCTGGACGTACATATCGATCATGCAACGTTTGTTGTAATGGATTGAGAGCGGGGACCTGGTGAGGAGCGTGGCGTGAGGCCAGTGGTGTTCGATGGCCGGTTCGGCTGGTGGCATCCGGCGAGCCAAAGGCCACGCGATGGCTTTTAAAGCGTGCGCGCGGGTTCCGTCTATTCGGGGAAGCGTTATGCATGCGCACGGATTTTCCAGCGCACAGACGCTTACGGGGAGCGCGTAGTGAACAGTCAATCCGAGTTGGACCGCATCAACCGAGTCGCATGGAATTCGTCGGACGCCGAGCGCGTTTTCATGCTCGACAAGACCTATTCCGATCCCGGCGAACGGGCTGCCTTTGCCTGGCTCGCACAGCGTTGCGCGGGTGAGCCCTTGCTCGACATCGGAATCGGCACCGGCCGCACGATTCCGTTGATGACGGCGATCTCCGACGACTACACCGGCGTCGACTACACACAAAAGCTGCTCGATCTCGCGAAGGCACGCTTTCCTGATCGCGACCTTCGGCACATGGACGCGCGTGACATGTCCGCGCTGCCTTCGGATCATTACGGGCTCACGCAATTCAGCTGGAACGGCATCGACTGCGTCGACTACGACGATCGCGTGAAGATTCTCGAAGAGATGTATCGCGTGGTGCGGCCCGGCGGCTATGTGCTGTTTTCGTCGCACAATCGCGGCGGCCCCGGCTACGGCGAAAACATCTGGCAACTGCTGCCGAAATTCACGTTCAATCCGCTCAAACTCGGCTGGCGCACGCTGCGCTCGGCGCGGCGTTTCCAGCTCGGCACGCTGAACTATGTGCGCAACGCCAAGTTGAATCACGACTACGGCGGCTATGCGGTCAACACCGCGGCGGCCCACAACTTCGGCATTGTGATCGTCTACACGACGCTGCGCGAGCAGCGCCGGCAACTGGCGCAGGTCGGCTTGCAATGCGACGCGGTGTTCGACAGTTCCGTGGGCAATCTCATTACCGACGATGTGGAACCGAGCGACGCCTGGTGGTTTCACTTCATCGCGCACAAACCGCTCGCTGCTTGCCGCTTCGACTGACGGCAGCCACTGAACGAAGGCATGGCTTGACACGTAGCACGCAGGACAAATAGAACAATGCGCCGGACCAGTTTGACCGGATAGGGGACTTGCACATGAATCGCATCGTAGAACCAGGCAATCCGCTTGCCTCGGCCGGGGGCGTCAGCGAAACAGCCACGCGTCTATCCGTGCAGCCGGTGATTCTCGCCGGCGGCTCGAGCACGCGATTGCGGCCGTTTTCGCGCGAGCGCAGTCCGAAGCAGTCGATCGGCCTGGTGGGCGACGAGTCGCTGCTCGAAACCATGCTGAGCCGCCTCGACGCGTCTTTCGCCGCAGCGCAACGCACTACGCCGGCATCCGGCACGCATTCCATTGCAGCACCGCTGGTGGTCCGGTGCGAAGATCGGCACCCACAAACGCTCGAGCGTCTGGAGCGGCTCGAACGATCGGCCCGGCCGGTGCGCATGGTGCTCGAACCGATGTCGCGCAATACCGCGCCCACGTTGACCGTCGCCGCGCTCGCCGCGCGCGCGTCGGTTGTGCAAGGCGACGATCCGCTCGTCGTGGCGTTGCCGGCGGACCACCTGATTGCCGATCACATTGCGTTCGGCTCGGCGCTCGCCGAGGCGCTCGAACACGCGGCACGCGGCGCCATTGTCACGCTCGGCGTGCCACCGAAGCGCGCGGATACCGGCTACGGCTATATCCGCACGGGTAGGGCGCTCGGCACGCGGGGCGCGCGCGCCATCGAACGGTTCGTCGAGAAGCCCGATCCGGAACTGGCCGAGCGCTATCTCGCTTGCGGCAATTACTGGTGGAACAGCGGCATGTTCGTGGTGCGCGCGTCGGTGTGGCTCACGGCGATCAAGCTCTGCCAGCCGGCGATTGCCGAGGCCTGCGCGGCTGCGTTCGAGCGTGCCACGGTCGACGGCGGCGGCGCGCTGCATCTCGCGCGCGATGCCTTCGCCCTGTGTCCGTCCGATTCGATCGACTACGCGGTGATGGAGCGCGTCGGCACCGACGCGCGGCTGATCGGCGTCGCGGTGCCGTTCTCCGCGGGCTGGTCGGAGGTGGGCGGCTGGGATTCGGCGGCACGTGGCACGGCCCACGTCACGCGCGGCGAGGAATGCTTCCTGCTCCCGGAGAACCAGTCGACGGGCATTCCGCCCGGCGTCGCGAACCGGTTCGAGAATCCCGACAGGACGCCGCTTGAAAGGATCGAGGTGCAATCAGGCCGCTATCTCGGCGAAGACGACATCGTGCGCTTTGACGACCAGTACGGTCGCGAACAGGAGGCCAGCCATGCAGGCAAGGGTACTTCACGCTGAGGCGCCGCGCGCCTCGCAGGCGGCTTTCGACGAGCGGCGCTTTCGCCACGCGTTGGGACGCTTCGCGACCGGCGTCGTGGTGATCTCGACCGGCAGCGGCGACAATTTGCACGCGATGACCGCCAACGCCTTTATGTCGGGTTCGCTCAAGCCGCCGCTGATCGTCGTCTCGGTCGGGCACCGGGCGCGCATGCACGAGCGTCTGATGGACAGCGCGCTGTTCGGCGTGAGCGTGTTGTCCGAGGCGCAGGAGCCGCATAGCCGCCACTTCGCCGGCGAACCGCAGAGCTTGCTCGCGCCGCGTTTCGCGGCGGTCGAAGGGCTGCCCGACGTGGAGCTGCTCGAACACGCGGCGGCGCGTTTCGCGGCGCGCGTGGTGGACCGGCATCCTTGCGGCGACCATACGCTCTTCGTCGGCGAGGTGCTGGTGTTCTCGCTCGACGAACACGCGCCACTGATTTTTTTCGGCGGGCGCTATGGGTCGGTGACGGCGGGGTCGGTGACGGCGCCGGGTTGCACTCAGAGTTCCATTCAGGGTTCGACGGCGGCTTCGACGCAGGACTCGCCAGCGGTTGCCGTGAGCACCCGCTGATGCGCACGTCATTCGTCGTTTCCCGCCAGCCTATCCGCCGAGGCATCGTGGATCAGACAAATCGTCTCGCAACGTGCGTCTTCGCACTATGCAAATTCTGCAATGCAGGCACGCTTGATATGCAAGCTTATGGCCCGTCAAAATATGCGGCGTTACAAGGAAGAAACAATTCTTCAGAGGGATAACCCTGTCAGGAAGTTTCCCAACTGGCGCAACCGTTTTGAAGCTAGCAACGTATCGTAGAAGAACTAAGTGACATCAATAGAACGACGTATAAGGGCCGCTTGATCAACAGGCTACGCGGGGGCAAACACCGCTTCGGGGAGAGTGTCATGGAACAGGCAAACAAAGATCGATCGCTCGTGAGCAAAGTCATGGATGGACTGGTCACGGGGATCGTCGAAGAGAAATACGGCGCCATACTGCCACCGCAGGATGTGCTGTCGAAGGAGTTCGACGTCAGCCGCACCGTCATGCGCGAGGCGCTGTCGATGCTGCTCGCGCGCGACATGCTGGACGTGCGGCCGAAAATCGGCACGCGCATCCGGTCGATGAGCGATTGGCGCATGATCGATGAAGACGTCGTGAACTGGCGTTTTCGCGCGAAACCCGATCCGCTGTTTCTGCGCGACGTGATCGAGTTTCGCATCCTGATCGAGCCGCGCGCTTCGGCGCAGGCGGCCGCGCGCGGCAGCGCGGCGGATATTGCCGCGATTCGCGAGGCGTTCGAGGCGTTCCGCACGATCCGGCCGGGCGAGCCGGGCTATCAGGAAGCGGACGAACTGTTCCACACCCGCATCGTGGTGGCGAGCGGCAATCAGTTCTTCAAGCAGATGGCGGCGATCATTCGCGGCGCGCTATCGACGGTCAATCCCATCGTCACCGACAGGGACGGACTGTGGGAAACCGCGGTGAATTCCCATCAACGCGTGGTCGAAGCGATTGAACGGCGCGATCCGAAGGAAGCGGAGATCGCTTCGCTCGCCATGATCGACTACACCGCAGAAGAAGTCAGCGGCCACTTTTCAGCGGAACCGCCGGCACTCGGCTGAGCGTCGCCGCCGCGGCGGCACGCTGGGTCTTTGGTATTTTCCTTGTGAGACTGTGTGGCAGAGGGCGCGAGTTCACGTCCACGCGAGAGCGTGCGGCATGCGCGACAATAGCGCCTGTTCTGAACTGCATGGACTCGAAGGAACGATGACAATCGCAACGCAGGAAATCCCCTCGGGCGGCACGATCCGTTGGGGAATCGTCGGGACGGGCCGCATTGCCCGTCGCTTCGCACAAGGTCTCGCTCATGTGCCGCACGCGCAACTGACCGCGCTGTGGTCGCGCCGCGCGGAACCGGCCACGGCTTTCGCCGGTGAATTCGGCGGCGAAGTCTGCGCGAGTTTCGACGCGCTGCTCGCCAGCGGGATCGACGCGCTCTATATCGCCACCGTCCAGGACAGTCACGCTGACTACGCAATCGCCGCGCTGCAAGCTGGTCTGCACGTACTGTGCGAAAAACCCGCCACCATCAATCAGCCGCAGCTCGAGCGCGTGCTCGATGCCGCGCGCGCCGCGCAACGGCTGTTCATGGAGGCCATGAAGCCGCCCTTTTATCCGCTCTACAGAAAGTTGCGCGCGCATCTAGACGCCGATCCGATCGGCGCGGTCGGTCTGGTGCGAGCCGGCTGCTCGGTGCCGGGCGTGCCGGACGATCACCCGTCGCTGTCGTTCGAGCATGCGGGCGGCGCGCTGCTCGACATCGGCATCTACGAGATGTTTCTCGCCGTCGACTGGCTGGGCGCGCCTCGTGAGGTGCAAACGCTCGGGCGGCTCGGGGCGACCGGCGTCGATACGTTCGCGAGCCTGAACAGCCAGCACGAGGGCGGCATCGCCCAGTTGTTTTGCGGGCTCGATCTGCACGGCAAGGGTGATGCGCTGCTGATGGCCAAAGGGGGCCACGTCACGATTCACGAGCCGTGGTGGAATCCGTCGCGCGCGACCATCCGCTATGCCGATGGGCGCGTGGTCGAACTCGACGAGCCGTTCGAAGGCGGCGGGCTGAACTACGAGACCGCGCACTTCTGCGATCTGATCCGGACGGGGCGGATCGAAAGCCCGGTAATGCCGCACAGCAAGTCGCTGCAGATGATCGCGATGGCCGACGCGGCGCGCGCGGCGCTCGGGTTGAAGTTCGCGGGCGAATGAAGGCGCATTGAGCGTGCGTCGAGGCGTGCGAGCCCGTGCGGCCGCCATGCCATCTTGCGATCCCGCTATCGCGATCCGCGGCCGCTGTTGCCGCGTTGCACCCAGCAGCGGTGGTAGGATTTGCGCGGGCATGCGGAAAGAAAAACGCTCCACGTGCCCGCTGCTTTCGAATTCCTTCCAATGGAGCCGCCTGCCATGCGCATGCTCGGAAAACTGTGGCGCGACAACAAGAGCCTCGTCGCGTTTCTCTTCTTGATGGTGCTGTTTCGCAGCGCCGTGGCCGACTGGAACGTCGTGCCGAGCGGCTCGATGCTGCCGACCATCCGCGAGGGCGACCGCATCTTCGTGGACAAGATGGCCTACGATCTGCGCGTGCCGCTCACGCACATCGCGATCGCGCATCTGCACGATCCGCAGCGCGGCGATATCGTGACGATCGATTCGTCGGCGGCGCATGAGTTGATGGTCAAGCGTCTGATCGGCCTGCCCGGCGACAGCGTGGCGATGCGCGAGAACGTGCTGTACGTAAACGGCGTGCGCGCCGATTACCAGCCGCTGAAGTTCAAACCGCTGCCCGGCGACGCCGCGTCGCCCGGCGATTATCTGACCGAGCGCTTCGACGGCGTCGCGCATACCGTGCGGCTCGCGCCGCAAGCGCCGAGCCCGCGCGACTCGTTTGGGCCGGTGATCGTGCCGCCCGGCGAGTATCTGATGCTCGGCGACAATCGCGACGACAGCGCCGATTCGCGTTACTTCGGCTTCTTTCCGCGCAAGGAATTGATGGGCCGCACGCGTCACGTCGCGTTTTCACTCGACCCGGATCATTACTACACACCGCGCTTCGAGCGCTTCGGCGCGCCGCTGGATTCGGCGTCGTCTGTCGCCAGCCGTTAAGTCAGATGCCCCAGGGTCTCAGTGGCGCGACGGCAGCGCAAGGCGCCGTTCGTACCAGCGTTGCACGCTTTCGAGCACCTGGCACAGCACCCAGTAGATCGCGGCCGCGGCGAGATACAGCGGCAGCGGCTGATAGGTCGAGGCGATGATTTCCTGCGCGCTGCGCAGCAGTTCGGTCACGGTGATCACCGACACCAGCGAGGTGTCCTTGATCAGGCTGATCAGGCTGTTCGACAGACTCGGCACGGCAATGCGCAAGGCTTGCGGCGCGATCACGTAGCGCAGCGTCTGGCGGCGCGAGAGTCCGAGACTATAGGCGGCGAGCCACTGGCCCTTGTGGATGCCCAGGATCGCGCCGCGCATGCTCTCCGACAGGTAGGCCGCCACATTCGCCGACAAGGCGATCACGCCGGCCGGCGTCGGATCGAGTGAAATGCCGAAACTCGGCAAGCCGTAATAGATCACGAAAATCTGCACCAGCAGCGGCGTGCCGCGCATCACGCTCACGTAAATGCGCGCGATCCAGTTCAGCACGCGGTTGTGGCTGACGCCCATCAACGCGAGCACGGCGCCGGCAATCAGGCCGAAGATCATCGACAGAACCGCGAACTTGACCGTCAGGACGGCGCCCTGCGCGAGCACAGGAAGCGATTGGACGAGCAGGGAAGTGGTGGACATGAGCGGTGGTCGGTTGGCGCGCAAAAGCGCACATCATAAACTTTGCTGCAAAAGCGCGAAGGGCGGCATCGCTGACGATGCCGCCCTTCGTTTCAGTCAGCGCGTCTTTACTTGATCGGCTTGCTGACGTCGATGCCGAACCACTTGTCCGAGATCTTCGAGAACGTGCCGTCCGCTTCGAGCTGGGTCATCGCGTCGTCGATCGCCTTGGCGAACTTCGGATTGCCCTTTCTGAACGGAATGCCAGACGGCGTGCCCGCGCCGACGTTGGCGCCGGTGCGCAGCGGCAACTGCGAGTTCTTCATCAGGTACGCGAGCATCAGGCGGTCGTTGAGCGCCGCGTCCAGACGGCCGGCGGCCAGATCGCGCAGATACTCAGGCGCGCCCGGATACGTCTTCACGTCGATGCCCGGCACCGACTTGGCCATGTCCATGTAGTTCGTGCCCAGACCGACGCCGAGCTTCTTGCCCTTCAGGTCGTCGAGCGACTTGAACTGGCGCGTGTCGTCCTTACGCTGGATCAGTTGCGCGGCCGAGTACGTGTAGGCCGGCGAGAAGTCGAGCGCCTGCTTGCGCGCCTCGGTGATGCCGACCTGGTTGACGATCACGTCGAACTTGTTCGCCTGCAAACCGGCGATGATGCCGCTCCATTCGGTCGTGACGAATTCCGGCTTCACGCCGAGCTTGGCGGCCACGGCCTCGGCGATGTCGACGTCGTAGCCGACCAGTTCGCCCGACGGCGCTTTCGAATTGAACGGCGGGAAGGTGCCTTCGAGGCCGATGCGCAGCGTGCCGCGCTGTTTGACCTGATCGAGCAGGTCGTCGGCGTGGGCGGCGACGGCGGTGAACGAAGCGCCGATCAGACCGGCGACGAGAATCTTTTTCAGCAAGCCAAATTTCATCGAGTTCCTTTTTGTTCGTCTGGCGTTTTAACAGACGAAAGCATAACAAAGCAGACTATCGAAACCAAAATACCGTTTGTTTATGTCTATATACCGGCGCGGCTCAGCGCGCCGCGCTCACTGAGGCCGCGCTTAGCGAAGCGCTTGCGCGCATTCGGCGATCAGCGCCGGTCCGCGGTAGATGAAGCCGGTATAGAGCTGCACCAGCGACGCGCCGGCCGCGATCTTGGCGCGCGCGTCGTCGCCGGAAAAAATCCCGCCGACGCCGATGATCGGCACCGCTTCGCCGACTTCCGCGCGCAGCTTGCGGATCACTTCATTCGACGCGTCGAACACCGGCTTGCCCGACAGGCCGCCGGCTTCGTCGCCGTATTGCATGCCGGCGACGGCCGTGCGCGCGAGCGTGGTGTTGGTGGCGATTACGCCTTCGAACTGATGGCGCAACAGCGTGTCGGCGATCGACTTGATCTGTTCGTCGTCGAGGTCCGGCGCGATCTTCAGCGCGAGCGGCACGAGCTTGCCGTGCATGTCGGCCAAGCGCTGCTGCTTCTCTTTGAGCGCCGCGAGCAGCGCGTCGAGTTCGCCGGCGCCTTGCAACTGGCGCAAATTCTTCGTATTCGGCGACGAGATATTGACCGTCACGTAGCTGGCGAACGGATACACGCGCTCGAGACAGTACAGATAGTCTTCGGCGGCGCGTTCGATCGGCGTGTCGGCGTTCTTGCCGATGTTCAGGCCGAGAATGCCGCGATAGCGCGCGGCCTGCACGTTCTTCACGAACTGGTCGACGCCCGCGTTGTTAAAGCCCATCCGGTTGATCACGGCGTTCGCCTGCGGCAGGCGGAACATGCGCGGGCGCGGATTGCCCGGTTGCGCGCGCGGCGTCACCGTGCCCACTTCGATGAAGCCGAAGCCGAGCGCGGCGAGGCCGTCGATGCAGGCGCCGTCCTTGTCGAGGCCCGCGGCGAGTCCCACCGGATTGCGGAACGTCAGCCCCATCACGGTGCGCGGCGCATCCGGCACGCGCGGCGCGAGCGCGCCGGCGAGGCCGGTGCGGCCGGCGGCGCCGAGCATGCGCAAGGTGAGGTGGTGAGCGTCTTCCGCGTCCATGCGAAAGAGTTGGGCGCGTACAAGCGGGTAGAGGGAACTGAACACGGGACGAAGCCGGGCGGCCGGAAAATGGGAACCCACCATTTTACCGGCTTTGAGGCTTCAATGAGACCGACTGGCGGGATCGAGTCGCGGCCCGAGCGGGCCGCTGCTGCTACTGCCTTGCTATGTACGGCTTTGCTACGGCTTGAACGGCGCGCGCTTGCCCTGCATCGCCGGGTCGAGCGGCGGCAGGTCCACGCCCGTGGGATCGAGCACGCGCCAGGCGCCGTCGATCAAACCCTCGAGCGGCCGGAAATTCGCCTTGTACGCCATCTTCGGACTCTCGCGAATCCAGTAGCCGAGATACACGTAGGGCAGCTTGAGGCTGCGTGCCTGCTCGATCTGCCAATAGATGTTGTAGGTGCCGAAGCTCGTGTTCGGCAGCCCCGGCTCGAAAAACGTGTACACCGAGGAGAGCCCGTCGCCGAGGATGTCGATCATGCTGATCATGCGCAGAATGCCCGGCGCATTGGGCCGGTCCCGCAGCGGCTCGCGGAATTCGACCAGCCGCGAGTTGATCCGGCTCTGCAACAGGAACTGTTCATATTGGTCGCGGCTGTCGCGATCCATGCCGCCGCCCGCATGCCGCGCCGATTGATAGCGCATGTAGAGCGCGTAGTGCTCTTCGTCGTAGTGGAGCGGCGCGACGGTCGCGATCAGTTCGCCGTGTTTCTTCCAGACGCGGCGCTGCGTGCGGTTCGGCTCGAACTGGTCGACCGGCACGCGCACCGGCACACAGGCGCGGCAGCCGTCGCAATATGGCCGGTACGTGAACACGCCCGAGCGCCGGAAGCCGGCCTTGACGAGGTCGGTGTAGACGTCGGAGTTGATCAGGTGACTCGGGGTGGCGACTTGCGAGCGCGCGATGCGCCCGTCCAGGTAACTGCAGGGATAGGGCGCTGTTGCATAAAATTGCAGCGCCGAAAGCGGGGAAAGAGGCAGCTCGTTGGGATGAGTCACGTTGGCAGCTCTCGAAGCATCTCTGGTAATGCAAACCCGGCGCCTTGCGGTGGACGACCCGCGGCTCGTGACCCGCGGCTCGGTAGGCGGCGGATCCGGATTCGGCCTGATTCTTCCTACGCCGCTGGCGCAACGACCTCGAGCAACGCGGTCTTGTCGAAGCGCCAGGGAATCGGCGGCGCCTCGACCGACGCGCGAACATGCGCGATGAACGCCTTGCGCGCTATCTCGCGACCGCCTAGCGACGCCAGATGCGACGTGTTCTGCTGGCAGTCTATCATTTCTATTTCGTGACGGCGTAAGTGTCCGACAAGCGCAGCCAGCGCCATTTTCGACGCATCCGTGATGTCCGCGAACATGGATTCGCCGAAGAACATTTTGCCGAACGACACGCCGTACAAACCGCCCACGCGCTTGCCTTCGAACCAGGTTTCGATGCTGTGCGCGTCGCCCACACGATGCAGCGACGAGTACGCTTCGACGACATCCGCGGTGATCCATGTGCCGCGCTGTCCACGTCGCGGCGCCTGCGCGCAGGCGCGCATCACTGCGGCGAAATCATGGTCGACGCGGATTTCCCACGCGTCTTCGCGCAGCACGCGCCTGAGCGTTTTGCGTAGCGACGGCGCCACTTTGAAGTCGGCGGGGCGCAGGACCATGCGCGGGTCGGGGCTCCACCACAACACCGGCTGGCCGTCCGAATACCACGGAAAGATGCCGCGCCGGTAGGCGTCGATCAGCCGCGACGGAAGCAGGTCGCCGCTGGCCGCGAGCAGGCCCGGCGCGCCGCTGGTCGCGCCGAGGGCGCGCTCGACGGGCGGGAACGGATCGTCAGGTCCGAGCCAGGGCACCATGCGCGCCGCTCAACCTTCGCGCAGCGAGCGGAAGATGTCGCCCGTGTGCAGGCCGAAGCTGCCGGCGGCGCGGTCGGCGAAAAAGAAACGCAGGGTCTGGCCGACCGTGGGAAAGGCAATCTCGTCCCAGGGGATTTCATGTTCTTCGAAGAGCTTCACTTCGAGGCTTTCTTCACCGGCGGCAATGTCGAGGTCGAGCAGGCGCGCCATATAGAACAGATGCACCTGATGCACGTGCGGCACGTTCAGCAGCGAGAAGAGGTTTTGCACTTCGACGCGCGCGCCGGCTTCTTCCAGCGTTTCGCGCGATGCCGCCTCGGCGGTCGTCTCACCCATTTCCATGAAGCCCGCGGGCAGCGTCCAGTAGCCGTAGCGCGGTTCGATTGCGCGACGGCACAGCAGCACTTTCTCGTCCCACACCGGGACGGTGCCGACCACGTTGCGCGGATTCTGATAGTGCACCGTGCCGCAACTGCCGCATACGAAGCGCTCGCGGTTGTCGCCAGGCGGAATGCTCAGGCTGACGCCCTGGCCGCAGACAGAACAGAATTTCATAGGAAGGGGACGAGAAAGGGTGATAGGAGTTTATCACTGGCACGAGGTTTTTCTCAGGCCGCAAAATAGCGTCGCGCGGGATTCCGCGGGCAGTGAGGTCGGTGCCGAGGGGTCGTCCAAACTGCTCGCAAATGGCGCAATCATTTTGTTCGGAATCCGGAGTATCTTGCGCGCGAGGCTTGATCCGAGGGCGTGGATGGCGTCGCGGGCGGGGCGATTTGCCGTCAGAACCGCTGCCGGAATCAGACTGGGGAAACGAGAAAAGCCGGGAATGCGCCACGCGCTATGAAATATTTGGAAAGAAAACAAAAAAGGCCTGCCGGTTGGGCAAGCCTTCAATGTTGTTTTCGACGTAGTCAACCAGCTTGGTGCACTTGGTTGCGGGGGTAGGATTTGAACCTACGACCTTCGGGTTATGAGCCCGACGAGCTGCCAGACTGCTCCACCCCGCGTCCGTCGAAGAAAAGATTATAGAACAAAGCCGATAGCTGTGCAATAGCTATTTAAGAACCGGCTTCAATCCGCGGGCCATGAATCTGCGCGCGGGGTCTGAAGGTCGCCGCACGCATCGCTCACGTCGCATGCCGGAAGGCCTGCGTAAGGCGCTGCGCTAGAATTCAGATTCCTCTCGCGACGCCGCCATGCACGCACGGCGGCGCACGCTCCACCCCTTACCTTGCTCTGAACTCCATGGATATCGCTCACGATCTGCAGGTGATTGCCGCTCAGGAACACGCGCTGGTGTTCCCACAATTCGATGCCGACCGCGCGTGGCAAGTCGGCGCCTATCTGCACGAGGTCGCCAAGGCGCGCGGTATCCCCGTTGCGATCGACCTGCGCACCTTCGGTCAGCCGGTCTTCTTCAGTCTGCTCGACGGCGCGACGCCGGACAACGTCGATTGGGTGCGCCGCAAGAGCAACACGGTTGCGCATTTCCGCCGCAGCTCGTACGCGATCGGCCTGAAGATGCAGCAGGCCGGCGGCACGCTCGCCGAGAAGCACGGCTTGCCTGCTACGGAGTACGCGTCGCATGGCGGCGCGTTTCCGCTGACGGTGGCGGGCGCTGGCGTGATCGGGTCGATCACGGTGTCGGGTCTGCCGCAGCGCGGCGATCATGAACTGGTGGTGGAAGCGCTGTGCGCGCATCTGGGCCACGACTACAGCAAGCTCGCGCTTGCAAAGGCCTGAGGCGATGCGGCTGCCTCCTTATGCCTTGCTCGGCATCGCGATCGTGGCCGAAGTGATCGCGACGTCCGCGATGCGCGCGTCGGAGGGCTTCTCGCGGTTCCTGCCTTCAGCGGTTGTCGTGCTCGGCTACGGCGTGGCGTTCTATTGCCTGTCGCTCACGCTCAAGAGCATTCCGGTCGGCATCGTCTACGCGGTGTGGTCCGGCGCCGGCATCGTGCTGATCACGCTGGTCGCGGTGCTGCTGTACCGGCAGGTGCCCGACGTGCCGGCCGTCATCGGGCTCGGGCTGATCATTGCCGGGGTTGCCGTGCTGAACATGTTTTCGAAGATGCAGGCGCACTGAGCCGCCACGCGAACCCAGGCGCCGCGGGCGCTTATTTGCAGCGCACGATCATCGAGCGGTTTTTCACGTTGGCCGAGACGACGTTCGTGACGCTGCCGCCGGCCGTGCCGCCTTCGTCATTGTCTTTCGACACGATGTCGTAGCCCGTCGCGCCGCATGCCTTGCCGGCCTGCACGTAGCAGGAGGCCCAGCTGGAAGCGGCGTCGGCGCCGCTGCAATTCACGGCGAAGCCGGTCTGGCCGTTCGGCAGATTGATCAGCGACGTGGTGTTCGACGATGCGCAGCCGGCGAGGCCCGCCGCGCCGAGCAGCACGGCGGCGGGAAGGGCGGCCGACAGCGACGTCCGGCGAACCAGCGCAAACACTGCATTGGTTCGGAAGCGGTCGAGGCGGCCGGCGCGGCGCAGTTGCGTCATGAAATGCATCGTGTTGTTTCCTTTCAGATTGATATTCGGGCTTGCCACGCAGACCGGGAGCGCCTGTCGAGTCTCGCAAGACGTTCAGGGCGTTTCGATCGTAATGCCCGCCGCGCTGACCATCCGGCGGCTTTCCTCGCCCTCCTTGGTGGCCGCGTCTTCCCAGATGCTGATGGCTTTTGGAATGTCGATGCCGTGGCTTTCGGCGTAAGCAAACCATGTGTTCGCCGCATCCGGCTCGGGCAATTCGTGGTTTTGCAGAAAATATTTTCCCATATTGCGCTCGCTGAACTCGAAAAGGCGTCGTCGCGGCAGCACGGACCGTGCCGATGATCCCGTTCGACCGGCGCGAGCCGAACAAGTGCGATCGGGTCCGTCGCCGCGTGAGTCGGACAGAACTAATCGGCTCGCGAGGCGCCTTACATACTGGTTAACCGCGCGCCGACGCGCGTGCTGCACCGGCCGCGCGGCCGCAACCGGCGACATGAAGGTCAACGCACAGGCAGACGTATCGAACGCAGGTCCACGCGGCGTCCGCCCATGAATTGCAACGAGGAGAACGAATATGGCTGAACGGGTCAGCGGCCCTTACCGTGGTTATTACATCAGCGCCGCCGCGCGCCTCGTGCCGGCGACCGTGACCGATACGCCGGCCACGGCCGCCGGCAGTGCGAGCGGGATTTACGTCGGCTCGGTGAGCCTGGCTGAACACGGTCCGGACGATCCTCACCGAATGGAAACCTTGCTTGAACTTGGCGACGGGCAGCGCTTCGGCAGCGAAGAGGAGGCGCTCGTCTTCGTCGAGCAGGCGGCGCGCGATTACGTCGACCGCTTGTTGGGAGGCGCTTGATGGCAGTGAGTAAGGCGGAGAAAAGCGTGACTGCGAGCATTGACAAAACCGCTGACGAAAGCGCTGCGGCAGGCTGGACCGCGGTCCGGCCGCGCGAGTACCATATCGACGTTGTCCGGGGCCGGCCAGTTCTCGCCGGCGCCGGTTCCCTGCCGGATCTTTCTGATGAGGCGACCATGGAAATTCGGTTTCCCGCGGACGCGCCCGCTTACCGCGACTCGAATCTGACCGTTGTCTTTCCCGCACTGGTGGACGGCGAGCCGGTGCCGTGCGCGATCTCGGTGGAGGCGCTCGAAGATCACTTCGGCGCCTACTCCGAGGACCTGGAAGGCTGGATGCGGGCGTTCGACGCCGGACGTCCGCGCATCGAAGCGGTTGCGCGCGAGCACTTGCAGATCAGCAACGGCACGCCCGTGCTGCTCAAGAGTGGCCACTTTCCGCCGGGCAACGTAGCGGGGTAGTGGCGCTGCCACACCAGCGCCGTACCCGGACAGTGCTCGTATTCTCATTCAAGCCGCGCTCGCGGCGCTTCTGTTCGCTCCTGCATTTGCCGATGCCGACTTGCGCGCGGCATCGAAGGCATGGCGGATGCCTTCTTCATAAGACGTCCTGGCGATCGGGCCGATCAGTTCGGTCAACGCCGAGTCGTCGAGCACGACCGGTTCGGTCATCAGGTAATTCATCTCCACCAGTTCCCGCATCAACGGATTGAACAGGCCGAGGATGCGCAGCAGGGTTTTGCCCGCCACCATCAGCTTCGGTTGGCGGCCCGCCAGCGCGTAGGCTTGCCGCGCCACTTCGCGCTGCGTGATGGTGCCCGCGCCAGCGAGGTGCCACCATCGTCCATACGCCTCGGGCGTGCGGGTGAGCTGTTCGACCACCGGTCCGATATCCGGCAGATAGATGAATTCATGTGGCACATCCACGGGGCCGATCACCTGCGCGCGTTTGCCGTTAGCCGCGGCTTCGAACACGCCGTTCAGCAGACTGCGTTCGACACCCGGGCCGTAGAAGTCGGGCAGGCGCAGCACGAGGGTCGAGAGGCCGTCCTTGCCATGCGCGGCCAGCACCAGATTTTCCTGCGCGAGCCGCATTTGGCCCTTGAACGTATGCGGCTCACGCGGATGGTTTTCGCGGACCGGATTGCCGCGGGCGCGGCCGTACGGATACACCGTGCCGATCAGAATGAAGCGCTCGACGCCCGCTGCCGTTACGCCGGCAAGCGTTCTCTCCATGAGCGGCGGATGCGCGGCGAACTGATCATAGGGCACGCCGACCAGATAGATCACCGTCTGCAGGCCTTGCGACGCCGCGCGGATCGAAGCCGGGTCGTCCGGATTCCACGTGACGATCTCCGCGTGGGGATCGTGGCCGAACGCTGCCTCGAGCGGCTGGCGCGAGCGGCCGACTACCCGATAGTCGCGGCCCGCCGCGCCGAGCGCCGCCGCGATGATCTGACCGGCCGCGCCCGCGGCGCCGAATAAACCCACCTTGCCTGTGACTTGCATGACGACTCCTTGAAGCGGCGCCGCATCGCGTCCGCATGAATTGCGACTGATGTTCGAAAATTTAATGAACACCGTTCAGTGAACAGCGTTCAGTTTAATTTGACTTTTCAGTTTGTCAACCCGAAAATGCTCGTCATGGGAATAGCCGAACGAAAGAACCGCCAGAAACAGGCACTGCGCGAACGCATCCTCGATGCGGCGCGGCGCATCGTGATGCGCGAAGGCTTTGCCGCGCTGTCCATGCGCAAAATCGCCGACGCCATCGAATATTCACCGGCCACGCTGTATCTGCACTTCGCGAGCCGCGATGAGATCGCGCAAGCGTTGTGCGCGGAGGGCTACGCGCAACTGCTGGAGACGTTCGTGCCGCTCGCGGGCATCGCCGATCCTGCCGAGCGGCTCAAGGCGCTCGGGCGGGCTTATGTGGCATTCGGCGTCGCGCATCCGGAAACGTACCGGCTCATCTTCATGGAAGATCCGAGCTACACCGGCGCGGCGTTGGGTGGCGCGGCGAAGGGTAAGGCGGTGGCGGGCGAGGGCAACGGGATCACGGCGTCTGACGAGGCAAGCGGCGAAGCGGCCGCGCCCGAGGACGATCCCGGCGAGGCCGCCTTGCACATCATGATTTCCGCGCTCGAAGAACTCAAAGCGGCGGGGCGTCTGTCGGCGTCGATGGATGTGGCGGTGTGGGCCGAGGCGTTCTGGGCGAACCTGCACGGTATCGTTGCCCTGAACCTCACGTGTCCCGTGTTTCCGAGCGCGCCGCTCGATACGGTGGTGGAGGTCGCGCTCGGCGCCTGGCTGGGCACATCGCACGCAACGCAACCGCAGAGCACCAAGACCACCGCCGGCACGCGCAAGAAAAAATCCCCTGATGTTCGCACCGAATCGTCAGAGGAGTCGGAGCCGGAACCAGACAACGAGCCCGCCGCTCAGCCTTCAGCCAAAAAATCGGCGAAAGCGGCGAACGGTGTCAGCGTGCCGGCTCCCAGGCGCAAAGCCACGAGTGCGTGATAACGTTCAATTCCACCTCACTGTGCGCCGTTGCGCTTAGCTCTCCATGTCCATTTCCGCCTCGCCCGCCATCAGCGACGAAGTCGCGACTTACGTAGCCAACCGCATCGGTTTCATCGAACTGGAAAGGCCGAAGGCGCTCAACGCGCTGTCGACCGGCATGATTCGCGCGATGCACGCGGCGCTCGACCAGTGGCGCGAAGATCCGGACGTGCTCGCCGTCGTGGTGCGCAGCCAGCACCCGCGCGCGTTCTGCGCGGGCGGCGACATCCGCTTTCTCTACGAGTCGGCGCAGCGCGGCGCGCATGACGCGCGCGACACGTTTTTCATCGAGGAATACCGGCTCAATCACGCGATCTTTACCTATCCGAAGCCGTATATCGCGTTGATGAACGGCGTCGTGATGGGCGGCGGCATGGGCATTTCGCAGGGCGCGCATCGCACCGGCGGTCTGCGCGTCGTTACCGGTTCAATCAAGATGGCGATGCCCGAAACCCGCATCGGCCTCTTTCCCGATGTCGGCGCGGCCTGGTTTCTGGCCCGCACGCCGGGCGCGATCGGCCGCTATCTGGCCGTGACCGGCGAAACGATCGGCGCGGCCGACGCGCTCTACGCGGGTCTCGCCGACACGTATATGGACGACGCGGCGTTGCCCGCGCTGGTCGACACCTTGCGCGGCGAGCGGTTCGAGCGCGGCGCGGACGTGGTGGCGTGCGTCGAACGCGAGACGCTCGCGCATCAGGTCGTGCCGCGACCGGAGGCGTCGTCGCTGGCGAACGCGCGTGCGTTGATCGATCGTCACTTCGCGTTGCCGGATGTCGCGCGGATTCTCGCGTCGCTCGAAAGCGAGCGCAACGGCGGCGGCGACGCCGCCGATTGGGCCGAACAGATGATTGCGGTGTTGCGCGAACGTTCGCCGCTGTCGATGGCGGTGTCGCTGGAAGTGGTGACGCGCGCCGAGGGTTCGATGGCCGATGTGCTGCGTAGCGATCTCGATCTGACGCGCTCGAGCTTTCTGCACGGTGACACGATCGAAGGCATTCGCGCGCGCATCATCGACAAGGACAACGCGCCGCGCTGGCGCTTTGCGCGCATCGAAGACGTGAACCCCGCCGAGGTGGAGAAGATGTTCGAGAGCCCGTGGCCGGCGAATGAACACCCGCTGCGGGATTTGCGCGGTTAAGGCGCGAGCGATTCCAAGTTCAGCATGCTATGTGGCCCTTGCCGGCGGCATAGCGTTGCGACTGACCCTGCGGCCAAGCGGCCAAACCGCTCATTCCTCGTCTTCGCTCGCCATGAACGCGCGCATGAACACCAGCGCGCCCCAGCCCCACATCGCATTCGCCGCGAACGCCACGGACAGGCGCGGCAGCATGTTGCCGCTCGGCCAGATGCCGCGCAGCGGATCGATCACGAACACACTCGCCGCCGTCAACGCAATGCCGCCGAACACGAAAGCCGGCACCCACGGCGCACGCCGATGCGGCGCGACGCGCAAGAGCCACGCCATCAGCACGGCCCAGAACGCGCTCCAGATCGCATTGGCGATGAACTCAGGCAGCCCGAGCGGTAAAAACGGCGCGGTCGAAAAACCGGTCGGGTCGATCATCCCGGCCGCATGCAGCAGCGCCAGCGTCGATTCGTGAAAGAACAGGGAAGCCAGAAAACCGGCGACGAACGGCAGGATGAGTTTTTGCATGCATTGCACCGCCAGGGTACAGGCGGCGTGGTTCGCATGGCCTGTACCGGGATTATTGGAAACGTGCGCCATTATATATAGTGACCCTGCCTTTCCAGCGTGCACAACGCGCAACATCCGTATGCTTTAGCGTCGGGCTAATCACGAAAGTGGAAAACCTAAGCTAAAAAAAATCGTTCAAAAGCCGCAGCCCGATCCATAGACTGTTTCTCCATGCAGACGGTGTTTGCCGCCGTCGCCGTTTAATCGAGCGCATGACGCGCACGTTTGGTCGAGGGAAGCCGTCTCGATGTCCTGCCTGATGCCGATCTTCACCCGCCACATGGCGCACGCGCGCCGGTGGGTCCGCTGTCGCCGCTAGCCAGCGCCGCTACCGAATTTTTTCCGCCTCTTTGCGATGCACCGTCCGGCTGTGTGCCGGATGGATGCGCGCGGCCGGCGTGTGCGCGAACGCTCGACGCACCGTCTTCATTCAATCCAGTTTCGACCATGCAGGAGCAGCAAATGAATGTGTTCTGGTTCATTCCGACTCACGGCGACAGCCGCTATCTCGGTACGTCCCAAGGCGCACGCGCAGCCGATTACGACTATTTCCAGCAGATCGCCGTCGCCGCCGATACGCTCGGCTACGAGGGCGTGCTGCTGCCGACGGGCCGCTCGTGCGAGGACGCATGGGTCGTTGCGTCGAGCCTGATCGCCGCGACCAAACGCCTGAAGTTTCTGGTGGCGATCCGCCCTGGCATTTCGTCGCCCGGATTGGCTGCGCGCATGGCGGCGACCTTCGACCGCCTGTCGAACGGGCGTCTGCTGATCAATGTCGTGACCGGCGGCGACGCGGCGGAACTGGAAGGCGACGGCGTGTTCGTCGACCACGACACGCGCTATGAAATCACCGACGAATTCCTGCACATCTGGCGCAAGCTGCTGGCCGCCTCGCACACCAACGACGCGATCGATTTCGAAGGCAAGCATCTGAGTTCGAAGGGCGGCAAGGCGTTGTATCCGCCCGTGCAGAACCCGCATCCGCCCCTGTGGTTCGGCGGTTCGTCGCCGGCCGCGCACGATATGGCGGGCGAGCATATCGATACCTATCTGACGTGGGGCGAGCCGCCCGCAGCGGTGGCAAAGAAAATCGCCGACATTCGCGCGCGCGCCGCGGCGCATGGCCGCCAGATCAAGTTCGGGATTCGTCTGCACGTGATCGTGCGCGAGACGGAAGAAGAAGCGTGGGCCGCCGCCGACAAGCTGATCAGCAAGCTCGACGACGAAACCATCACGCGCGCCCAGGCCTCGTTTTCGAAGATGGACTCCGAGGGTCAGCGCCGCATGGCCGCGCTGCACGGCGGCAAGCGCGGCGGCCGCGCGGAGCTCGAGGTCTATCCGAATCTGTGGGCGGGCGTCGGCCTCGTGCGTGGCGGCGCGGGCACGGCGCTGGTCGGCAGCCCGGAGCAGGTGGCGGCGCGCATGAAGGAGTACGCCGAGCTCGGCATCGACACCTTCATTCTGTCGGGCTATCCGCATCTGGAAGAGTCGTATCGCTTCGCCGAGCTGGTGTTTCCGCTGCTGCCGAATCGTCAGAACAAGGTGTCGAACGGACCGCTGTCGGGGCCGTTCGGCGAGATCGTCGGCAACAACTATCTGCCGAAGGCGGCGAGTTCGAGCTGAACTCGCGTGTTGTGATCAGCAGGCACCACCACCGATAAGCAATGAGGAACGCAAGCATGGCTCAATCCACTGTGAGCGCCGGGCAGCACGAAGGCGCCGAGGCCGGCGTGGCTTTGAACGCGTTGCGCCGGATCGGCGCGCATCTCGCGCCGTGGCTCGCGCCGCTCGCGATTCTGCTGGCCTGGGAATTCGCCGCGAGGAGCGGCGTGCTGTCGACGCGCGTGCTCCCTGAACCGCTCGCGGTCGTGAAGGCCGCGTGGTCGCTGATCCAGTCCGGCGAAATGTGGGCGGACGTGAAGGTCAGCACGTGGCGCGCGGTGTCGGGTTTCGCGATTGGCGGCGGTATCGGCCTCGTGCTTGGACTCGCGACGGGTCTGTTCAAGCCCGCCGAGATCGCGCTCGACTCGACCGTGCAGATGATCCGCAACATCCCGGCGCTGGCGATGATTCCGCTCGTGATTCTGTGGTTCGGCATCGAGGAGCAGGCGAAGGTGTTTCTCGTCGCGCTGGGCGTGTTTTTCCCGATCTACGTGAACACTTTTCACGGCATTCGTTCGGTCGACGCCAACCTGATCGAAATGGCGCGCAGTTATGGCGTGAAGGGTTTCGCGCTGTACCGGCACGTGATTCTGCCGGGCGCGTTGCCCTCGATTCTGGTCGGCGTGCGCTTCGCGTTCGGGCTGATGTGGGTCACGCTGATTGTCGCCGAAACCATTTCCGCGCAATCGGGTATCGGCTACATGACGATGAATGCGCGCGAATTCCTGCAAACCGATGTGGTGGTGGTCGGCATTCTGCTCTACGCGGCGCTCGGCAAACTCGCCGACGTGCTGGCCAAGAGTCTCGAGCGCGTCTCGCTGCGCTGGCATCCGGCCTATCAACGAGGAGCGAAATCATGAGCGCAACGACCTTGTCCGCGTCGTTCGGCGGCATTGCCGGCAGCGATCTCGAAGCCGAGTTGGCGCAAGCGCGCACCGTCGATCATGACGCGCATGAAGCTGCTGACCGCGAATATGCCGATGCAGCGCACCATCATCAGGCGCGTGTCGATACGGCGCTGTCGGCCGGCGCGCTCGCGCGCAACGACGCCCGCCGCGCCGGGGATTATTCGGTGGAATTGCGCGGCGTCGGCAAACGCTATGGCGAGCGCCAGGTGCTGTCCGATTTCAATCTGTCGATCGAGCGCGGCAGTTTCGTGGCGATCGTCGGCCGCAGCGGCTGCGGGAAATCGACCTTGCTGCGGCTCGTCGCCGGTCTGGAAAAGACCACTTCGGGCGTGCTCGAAAAGCGCACCGAGGACGGCGGTCCGCTCGACACCCGCATCATGTTTCAGGACGCGCGTCTGCTGCCCTGGAAGAGCGTGCTGCAAAACGTGATGCTCGGCCTCGGCCGCAGCGCGCGTGAGGACGCCCGCGCCGTGCTCGCCGAAGTCGGCTTGCTCGAGCGCGCCAACGACTGGCCCGCGCAGCTTTCCGGCGGTCAGCGTCAGCGGGTGGCGCTGGCGCGGGCGCTCGTGCATCGGCCGCAATTGCTGTTGCTCGATGAGCCGCTCGGCGCGCTCGATGCGCTGACGCGCATCGAAATGCACGCGCTGATCGAGCGGTTGTGGCGCGAGCATCAATTTACCGCGCTGCTGGTCACGCACGACGTACATGAAGCCGTGGCGCTCGGCGACCGGATCCTGCTGATCGAAGAAGGGCGCATCGCGCTCGATCAGCCGGTGCCGCTGGCGCGTCCGCGGGCGCGCGCGTCGGCCGGTTTTGCCGCGCTCGAAGAACATGTGCTGCAACGCGTACTGAAGACGGCGCCGAATGACGACGCGCTGTCCCACCGCGCATACGACGCACGTGACGAAGGCCGTCTCAGGCGGCCGACGGAAGTTCGCTGGGCCGTTTGACATTGCTTGACTGACTGTTTCTAAATCGCTTTTCTGGAGTCACTCGATATGGGCATTTCCGCAATCAACGTACGCAATCAGTTCAAAGGCAAGGTCAAGGAAATCATCCGCGGACCGGTGGTGTCCGAAGTCGATGTGGATACGCCATTCGGTATCGTCACCTCGGTGATCACCACGCGCTCCATCGACGAACTCGAGCTGACGGTCGGCTCGGAAGTGATCGCGCTGGTGAAGTCGACGGAGGTGTCCATCGCGCGCCTCTGAGGCTCGCTATTTTGCGTTCGCGCCGCTGGCGGGCGGCTCGTGCGTCATCCTGTCGTTGGTCGGCTTGGTCGGACGCTTGATCGGCATGTTGTCAGGATTGCTCGAGCCGCCAGAGCCCGAGGCGGACTCGGGCGGCTTGACCATCGACGAGTTGTCGTTTTGCGGCGCTGCCTGGGCCGGGTTTTTCGTCGTTTGTCCGGTTTGCCCTGCTTGTTGCGCGGTTCCCGGTTTCGCCGTCTGTGCGAGTGCCACCGTGCCACTCGTGCCGGCTACCGCCAGCGCGACGCCCGCTGTCAGCGCCGCCCATCTGCTTCGCTCCATGTCCGTCCTCCTTGGCGATGCCGCCTGGCGGTTTCGCCGCTGTCACGCTGGTGGGATGACTCCCGCCACGCAACCCGCGTGCCTCGACGCGCGCCTGCATACGTCCCCGAAACTTGCTAGGATGAATTGAGCATGTAGACGGAGACGGCCATGTCGAAGTCATTGAGTCCCGAAGCGGTTGAAGCCTTGCGGCGTCTGAACGACGTCGGCGTCGGACAGGAGGCGCCGAAACTGGCGCAGTCCATTACAGCCGAATTGCTGGCAGGCGGCCTGGTTGCCGAAGCGAGCGGCGGCGACGTCGAAATCACCTGCAACGGCCGGCAATATCTGTCTGGCGATTGCGATTGATCGTCAGCGCAAGGTCGGCCTGACGCTCGGGCCGAATCGTTCCGCGAGCCGTCGAGCCTGCTCGCCGGACGAGTCTGGCCGTCACATTCACGGCGACACCACGGAGGCGCACATGGAGCCGAAGGGCCTCGACATGGGGGACTACCAGGAGCGCTATCAGGACTACGACATCGAGGTCGCCGTCGAGCAGGTGCTGACAGGCGTGAAAGCGCATTTTCGGGTGTTGCGGGGCGACGTGGTTGTGCTCGACTGGCGGCTCGTGCACATCGACACCTTATGGTGCACGGAGCATGCCGCGGCCGAGGCGGGCTTCCGGGCGGCGCGCGCAGTGATCGACGCGGGCGGCCTGGCCGCCTAGCCACCTGGCCGCCTGCTCCTTGCGCGCCTGGGTGAAATTGCGAACGCGTTCGATTAAGCTGGCTGTCCCGCCATGACTAGCTGGAGACCGCTGTGCATCTCGCGCGTGCCATCCCGATCATCCGTATCTTTTCCGAGGAAAAAGCCCGGGAGTTTTACGTGGACTTTCTCGGCTTCACTGTCGAATGGGAACACCGGTTCGAAGAGAATTTCCCGCTCTATGCGCAGGTGCGGCGCTCCGATCTGATCCTGCACTTGAGCGAGCATCATGGCGACGCCACGCCAGGTTCGACTATTTTCGTGCCGATGCAGGACATCGACGCGTTTCATGCCGAACTTCAGCGCAAAGACTACAAATATGGAAAGCCGGGTGTTGAAACGTTGCCGTGGGGAAGGGTGCTGGAGACGGTCGATCCGTTTGGCAACCGGATCCGGTTTTGCGAATCGCCGAAGGGCGACTAGGCGGGCGATCAGTCGCTGAGCAGTGAGCGGCGTGCAATGGTGCGGCTTGAATGCCGCGTAAACGCAACTGGACGCCGGCATCGATACTGCATGCGCGGCGCCCAGTTTACCGGTTGCCCTCGTGAGGCAGCCGGTTCAACGGCAACTGCTTAGTGGCCGAAGAAAACCGATTGCGGGCCCGAAACCGGCTCTTTGGTGCCCGATTGCGACGACACGTTGTTCACGCCGCCGTAGGCATTCGATTCAGCGTTGGCGCGTTCAGCTGCGACGGTTTGTGCGTTCTGGCCTTGTTGCGAAGCCGGTGCGCCGACCGACGGACGGTAGAACGGTGCCGGGCCGTAGCCGCTAGCAAAGGCGGGAGCAGCGATCGAGGCAGAAACAGCAACCAGCAGGGCGGCGATGAGCTTGGTCTTCATGGTGTGACTCCGATAACGTTTCGACTTCAATTCAGGAAGGCGTCGCAGGGGCCGGTGAGGTGTGTCTGCAACGTCGATGGGAGGCAGTGTATACCCCTACTATTGAAAATTTGTGCCGATAATCTGAAATTACTGTTCTTGATTCTGAAATAATCGGCTGAAGGTAAGCGGGACAAGCGTCAGCGGTGTTCCGACCCCGCGGGCCAAGCGTTTTGGGCCGTCAAAGACCCGCATGGCGGTGCGGGTTAATCGCAATTGGCAGCGGGGTGCGAATCGGCGTTCAGTCTGATTAGTTGCCTTGGGGAGCACTTCGATGGACCTGTGGATTCAACCGTGCGCCGACTGCTTCGAGCTTTTTGGCTTGCCGGCCGCCCATCGCCCGCATGACAACCTGACGTTGAATAGTCGCGAGGCAGTGAAGGACGAGCGAGCGGAGGAGCACTACACGTGCGTGCGCTGTCGAGCGGCGTTCGCGCGCGTCCTTGCCGGCGAGCCGCGGAAGCAGATATGGATGCTGTTGAACGCGGGGCAGCACTGATGGCTGGTCTGTTCCGCGAGGGGCGACCGTTTCGCATGCTCTCGTGAGCCCGCTGTAAAGTTTTCGGCGCGGCTGCCGAAAACGGGAGCATGAAATACTTCTTCGACTACAAGCTCGCCGATAAATATGGCTATGGGATGGCCGTATATATCGCCGCTGAAACTTCCGATTTGCAGCGCGCGATCGATTTGACGAACGCACGACGCCTGCGCGCCGGCCGACGCCTGATCGAGGACGCGCGCATCGAGGACGTGGTATCGGCCATGCGCAACACTGGGTTGCTGCAGGCTAAAACGGATGAGGGCGGAACGAACGTCTCGGGCGCGACTCGCTGAAGCTCAGCGTTTTGGTGTCAAACAATCGAAGCGCAGGTGGCCAGTAGCCCGCCCGGGCCGGCGATTTCACGCCTTGCGGTAAAATCGGTGTTTTGAATCAAGCCGTCTGGCCGCCCCATGTCTTCACCTCACACTCCCAGTCCGCGCCGCGTATCGGTTGCACCGATGATGGACTGGACCGATCGTCATTGCCGTTCCCTGCATCGCGTGATCTCTCGCCATACGTGGCTTTACACGGAAATGGTGACGACCGGCGCGTTGCTGCATGGCGACGTGCCGCGCCATCTCGCGTTCACGCCCGAAGAAGCGCCGGTCGCTTTGCAACTGGGCGGCAGCGAACCTGACGACCTCGCGCGCTCGGCGAAGCTCGGCGAGCAATGGGGCTACGACGAAATCAATCTGAACTGCGGCTGTCCATCCGAACGCGTGCAGCGCGGCGCATTCGGTGCGTGCCTGATGAACGAGCCGCAACTCGTCGCCGACTGCGTGAAGGCCATGCGCGATGCGGTGTCGGTGCCGGTCACCGTGAAGCACCGCATCGGCGTGGATGCCGTGGAAGAGTATGGTTTCGTGCGCGATTTCGTCGGCACGATTGCGGAAGCCGGCTGCAATGTATTCGTGGTGCATGCGCGCAACGCGATTCTCAAGGGCTTGAGTCCGAAGGAGAATCGCGAGATTCCGCCGCTCAAATATGAGTATGCATATCAGTTGAAGCGCGACTTCCCGCATCTGGAGATCATCATCAACGGTGGCATCAAGACGCTCGATGAAGTGGAGACGCATCTTCAACACGTAGACGGTGTGATGCTCGGGCGTGAGGCTTATCACAACCCGTATCTGCTGGCCGATGTCGATGCGCGCTTCTATGGTTCGACGGAAACGCCGCTGACTCGCGAGCAGGTCGAAGCGAAGCTGATCGAGTATTGCGCCGCTGAAATGGCGCGCGGCACTTATCTCGGCTCTATCACGCGCCATGCGCTCGGTCTCTATCGCGGCGAAGCGGGTGCACGTGGATGGCGTCGCGTGTTGTCCGATAGCAAGCGGCTCGCCGCGCGTGATCTGACCATCTTCGACGAGGCAAGACAGCATCTGCGCGAGCCTATCGAAATTTTTGAATAAAGGACTAGGCAAACGGGATTCTTGTTCGTATAATCTCGTTTCTTCATCGGCGAGCCAAGTTTTACGGCGAGTCAAGCAGATGTCAGTGGTGGCTGTAGCTCAGTTGGTAGAGTCCAGGATTGTGATTCCTGTTGTCGTGGGTTCGAGCCCCATCAGCCACCCCAAAGAATTCAGGCAGTAAAAGTTTTACGAACGGCGTTGTGAGAAATCACAACGCCGTTTTTGTTTTGGGTTCGCGGTTTCAATGCCCATGTCCTCCGTGGCCGCCACCGCCGCTGCTCCACGAACTTCCCCCGCCGCTAGCGCTGCTGCCGCCGTGAGATCCGCCGTATCCACCGCCATGCCAGCCACCGCCGCCGCCGTGCCATCCGTTTCCGCCATGCCATCCATGGCCGCCATGCCAGTACCCGCCGTGATAACAGCAGGATCCACCCCAGCCGCCATAGATGCCGACGCTGCCATAAACCGGCGCATACGGCGGCCCGTAGGCATAGCCGTAATCAGGGTAATAAGGTTGCGCGTAGCCGTAGTCATATCCCGGTGCGACCGCGCATCCGGTCAGACTGGCCGTCACTGCCAACAGCGCCATTGATGCAATGAGCTTGCTCACGATTTTCTCCTTCGTATGTGATTCAGAAAAAACGCACGCGCAGGAGTTCAGCAGCATTTGTGTCCACAAATTACGGTTTGCGCATGACATGGCGCGGCGCTCAGACTTGCATGGCGATCGAAAGCCATGGCAATAAGGCGGGGCGACAAGCTTTCCACACCTTACCCATGCGTCGTGCTGTAACAGTTAGTTAAATATTCGAAACGCAACTGTAGGGCGCGCCTGTTAAGTTGCCTTCAGACAATTACCTTCGACTCCCGACCGTGCCGCTTGCCGGGCTGGATGAAAAGATCGCACTCGCTCACTGTCAGGACCGCTCGATGCGAAGCCTGCAAAAATCCAGCCGTCAATGAAGCAAGATCCACAGCCGGCTACCGCATCGGAATGGCGCGCCGAAGGCGACGCCTGCGCCGCGCGCGGTGAACTCGACGCCGCGCTCCAACGTTACGAAACTGCCCGCGCCCTCGATCCTTCGGACGCACTCGTTCAGCAGCGCCTCGCGGCCACGCTCGCCGCGCTGAACCGTTTTCCCGAAGCCGTCGTCCGCTATCACGAAGCAATCGCGCTCGATCCGCGCGATACGGATTCGCATCACGGCCTCGGCTGGGCGCTCGAGCAGATGCATCGGCTCGAACCGGCGGTGGAGGCCTATCGCGAGGCGACGCGCGTGAATCCGCAAGCCGACGGCTCGCACAACAACATGGGCAACTGTCTGCAGGCGCTCGGCCGTTTCGACGAAGCGCACGAAGCGTATCGCCGCGCGATCGAAGCCGCGCCGCAAGTGCCGCTGTATTACCGCAACTTCGTGCAGTCCAAGCGCCTCGCCGCCGACGATCCCGTGTTCCTCGCGATGGCGCGCCTGGTCGACGACGCCGCTTCGCTCACGCCGGCCAATCAGGCGGAACTGCACTTCGCGTACGGCCAGGCGCTGTCCGACGTGGGCCGCAACGACGCATCGTTCGATCACTTCCTGAAGGGCAATGCGCTGCACCGCGCCGGCGTGCGGTACAACGAAGCGGAAACGCTCGGCCTGTTCGCGCATCTGCCGGAGCTGATGACCTCCGACGTGCTGGCGGCGAAGCGCGGTCTCGGCGACGCATCGCAGGCGCCGATTTTTATCGTCGGCATGCCGCGCTCGGGTTCGACCTTGATCGAACAGATTCTTGCGAGCCATCCTCAAGTGTTCGGCGCGGGCGAGCGCACGGAATTCGGCGAGGCGCTGGTGAATTGCATCCGCCGCGATCTCGGCGATCCGTTGCGGATCGATATCGAAGCATTGTGGGACGTCGGCGCCGCGCCGTTGCGCACGCTCGGCGCGGACTATCTGCGTCGCATGCGCAATGCGTTGCCGGAACTCCGGGACTTCGCACAAAACGATGAGTGCAATCCGGCTGCGAACTACACGCACTTCACCGACAAATATCCGTTCAACTTCATCAACCTCGGCCTGATCCATCTCGCGTTGCCGAACGCCCGCTTCATTCACAGCCGCCGCGCGCCGTTACCAACCTGCCTGTCGATTTTTTCGCGGATCTTTCACGACGTGCCGTTCAGCTATGATCTCGGCGAACTGGGCCGCTACTACCGCGCGTACGACGCCTTGATGGCTCACTGGCAACGCGTGCTCCCTGAAGGTGTGATGATCGAGGTCAAGTATGAAGAACTGGTCGGTGATTTCGAAGCCAATGTGCGCCGCGTGCTCGCGCATTGCGGGCTCGACTGGGACGAACGCTGTCTGTCGTTTTATCGGACCACTCGCCAGGTGAACACGGCCAGTTCCGCGCAGGTGCGCCGTCCGCTGTACAAGACGTCGCTGCAACGCTGGCAGCCGCAACGCGCGTTGCTGCAACCATTGCTCGAGGGCTTGGGCCCGGAACTCGCTCCGGCGTGTCACCACGAGGCTGACGAGGTCGCGGCCAGCGGCGCGGAGCGTCGCTCATGAGCGCGTCCCGCGGCGCCGTGATCTGGATGACGGGGCTTTCCGGCGCCGGCAAATCGACGCTCGCCAACGCCTTGCATCAGCGGCTGAAAAAAGCGGGGCATGCCGCGATCGTGCTCGATGGCGATGTGCTGCGGCGCGGACTGAACGCCGACCTCGGCTTCACGCCCGAGGACCGCACCGAGAACTTGCGGCGGGTCGCGCATGTCGCGGCGCTCTTCATGCAGCAGGGCTACGTTGTGATTGCCGCGGTGATTTCGCCGGAGCATCGGCATCGGCGTTCGGCGCGTGAAATTGTCGGTGACGGTTTCGTCGAAGTGTTCGTGAATGCCCCGTTGAAGGTCTGCGAAGCCCGCGATGCCAAAGGGCTTTACGCTCGCGCGCGGCGCGGCGAGATTCCGCATTTCACCGGCATTTCCGGGCCTTTCGAAGCGCCGCTCGCATCCGATGTGGAGATCGAGAGCGACCGGATGCCAGTCGACGAATCAGTGGATTGCCTGCTCGCGCATCTGGTCGCGACGGGGCGTCTGAGCGCTTAGCGCGCTTCGTCCTGAAACCCGGCGAGCCATGCGCAGATTTCTCACCCGGCCCACGACGTTTCGCTATACCGTTTCGATTTCTCGGGGACAGAAAGGGTGAAGCGTCGATGCCGACATTGCCGATACGAAAACTCAGGCTGAACGTCGAAACACTGGTGCTGGCGGCCGACCTGGCGGGCACGGTGGTCTTTGCGCTCGAGGGTGCGCTCAGCGCGATACGCGGCGGTCTCGACCTGTTGGGCGTGATGGTGATTTCGTTTGTCGCGGCGCTCGGCGGCGGCGTGATTCGCGATCTGCTGATCGGCGATTCGCCGCCGAACGCGATCCGCGACTGGCGCTATCCGGCGCTGACCTTCGTCACCGGTTTGCTCACCTTCATTTTCCACTCGACGGCGCAGCAGTTTCCCGTCGCGCTCGTCACCGTGCTCGATGCTGCCGGCCTCGCGCTCTTCGCCGTGGCGGGCGTGGAAAAAGCGCTGCTGTTCGGCATCCGTCCGTTCATCGCGATGTTGATGGGCACGGTCACGGGTGTGGGCGGCGGCGTGATTCGCGACGTGCTGCTGGCGCGCGTGCCGCTCGTCCTGCACGCCGACATCTATGCGACGGCTGCGTTCGCGGGGGCGTTCATCGTGGTGGTGGCGCGTCGCGCCGGCTTGCCACCGGGCGGGGCGGCGTTGGCGGGCGGCTCGGCGTGCTTCATCTTGCGCGTGCTCGCCGTGACTTACGGCTGGCAGCTGCCGAAGGTGTCGCCCGTTTGAGCGATGCGCATCGACCGTAGGCACACGCACACGCATATGCAAGGCGCGCTTCGAATCGGCTTCGCGTTACCGCAACAACCCGGCCGAATGATGCAAAGCCGGGTACACGCCGATGATGAACGCCGCATAGATGGCGGCCATCGTGACGCCGGCGGCGGTACCCCAGATGTCGCGCGATGCGGCGCCCTGGCGGAAATGCACAGGCAGTCCGACGACGAGGTAGCCGATCAGGAAGAACGCGATGACCGCCCGTACCGGCGAGAGG
The DNA here is from genome assembly GCF_046026985.1 of Paraburkholderia sp. RL18-101-BIB-B. Taxonomy (NCBI): domain Bacteria; kingdom Pseudomonadati; phylum Pseudomonadota; class Betaproteobacteria; order Burkholderiales; family Burkholderiaceae; genus Paraburkholderia; species Paraburkholderia sp. RL18-101-BIB-B. The sequence continues at coordinate 324,103 of NZ_JARESV010000002.1, read as the reverse complement.
TCGTGGCCGATAAATTCGAGCAGCGCGGACAAGCTGAATTCAGACATGGACAGACAGGCAAGATGACAGGCGGACGATAGCGCGAATCATTGAAGTTTGCGCGAAGACCTACGTGGATTAAAGTCCATTCAACCGGCAAGGTACAAGCAAAAGACTGTATAAATTTGTACAGGCCTACATTGCTTGCACGATGCCTGCAGGGCAACTTTCAACCATGCTTCACGGCGCTTCACGCGGCTTTCACCGGGAGGCGATCAGCGCTTGCGCAACGGCTCGAGCAGCGACTTCAAACCGTTGTGATCGATCTCGTGCATTAACGCCAGCAGCCGGCCGATTTCGCCCGGCGGAAAGCCTTGGCTAGCAAACCAGTTTAGATAATGACCGGGCAGGTCCGCAATGATGCGGCCTTTATATTTCCCGTAAGGCATGACGCGCGTGACCAGCAGTTCGAGATGTTCGGGATTCATTGCAGAAGGGTCGGCGCTGGGAAACCGCCGCGACACGTTTTGCGCGGCAAAGCGGGCGGCGCCCGCTGGAACCGCATTTTAGCCTGTCCTGCAGGTATCGCGCGGGCATGGTAACGTCAGCGCTTTTCGTTCAACCAATCAACAGGACAAGTTCAATGGAATACCGCAGACTCGGCGACTCCGATGTGCAGGTTAGCCTGATCGGTCTCGGCACCATGACGTGGGGCGAGCAGAACACGGAGCGGGAAGCGCACGCGCAGATCGATTACGCACTCGATCACGGCGTCAATCTGATCGACACCGCTGAAATGTACCCCGTGCCGCCGCGTGCCGAGACGCAGGGTTCGACGGAGCGCTTCATCGGCACGTGGCTCGCGCAGCATCGCAGCGCCCGCGAGAAAATCGTGCTGGCCACCAAGATCGCCGGCCCGGCGCGTCAGCCGCACAACCCGACCCATATTCGTGGCAAAGGCAACCAGTTCGACCGCAAGAATCTGACTGAAGCGCTCGACGACAGCCTGAAACGCCTGCAAACGGATTACGTCGATCTGTATCAGCTGCACTGGCCGGATCGCAGCACGATGACGTTCGGCCGCCCCGCGTATCCGTGGGTCGACGACGCCTATACGGTGCCGATCGAAGAAACGCTGTCGGTGCTCGCCGAATTCGTCAAGGCGGGGAAGGTGCGCCACGTTGGCGTGTCGAATGAAACGCCGTGGGGCGTCGCGCAGTTTCTGCGCGCGGCCGAAAAGCTCGGCTTGCCGCGCATCGTCAGCATTCAGAATCCGTACAGCCTCGTCAATCGCACGTACGAAGTGGGTCTGTCCGAGTATGCGCATCGCGATCACATCGGCTTGCTGGCTTATTCGCCGCTGGCCTTCGGCTGGCTGACGGGCAAGTATGAAGGCGGCGCGCGTCCGGCCGGCGCCCGCATCTCGCTGTTCGAGCGCTTTCAGCGCTACAGCAAGCCGCAAGCGGTGCAGGCGATCACGCGTTACGTCGAGCTGGCGAAGCGTCACGGTTTGTCGCCCGCGCAATTCGCGCTCGCGTTCGTCAATAGCCGGCCGTTCGTGACCAGCAATCTGATCGGCGCGACCTCGCTCGAGCAGTTGAAGGAAAACATCGCCAGCGCCGAGGTGAAACTCTCGCCGGAAGTGCTGGCGGAAATCGACGCGCTGCATGAATTGCAGCCGAATCCGGCGCCTTGATGCGCGAGCGTTGAGCGCATGGTTTCGGCTCGGCTCGAATCATTCGTGACTGTGCCCCGGCTTCGCGGCCGGGGCGTTCGCAAGGCGGAGGTGTGCTTCGCTTTTACAACGCCGCCGCCTTGACCTCGACGTACGCTCTCAGCGGATTTTCAGCTTCCCGCGTACAGCATAAAGCGCGAGCAAACTCGCCACCGCACAGAACATCAGATAGAAACCAGGCGCGAGCTTGTTGCCGCTTGCGTCGATCAGCCACGTGATCACGAACGGCGCAAAGCCGCCGAACACCGTCACGCCGATGTTGTAGCTCACCGCGAGCCCGGTCGCACGCGTCTGCGTCGGGAAAATCTCCGACATCAACGCGGGCAGCGCGCCGAAATACGTCGCCTTCAATACGCCGATCCAGATCAACGCGAGCAGCATCGTCGCGAACGAGGGATGCGCGTTCATATACATAAAGGCCGGATACACCGTCACCAGCATCAGCACGGCGGCCGTCGCCATGATGCGGATGCGTCCGATGCTATCGGACAGATGGCCCGCGAACGGCGTCAGCACCGTGAGCACCACGCCGGTGGCGAGTGTCGCCGTGAAGCCGGTCGAGGCGGGCAGGTGCAGCTGCTTGATCGCGTAGGTCGGCATGTACAGGATCATGTAATTGGCCGCCGTGGAAATGATCAGCGAGCCGACCGCCAGCGTCATGCGAACCTTCTGCGTGCCGAACAGGTCGCGCAGCGGTGTGCGGGCTTTGGGCTCCGCATTGAACTCCGCGCCTTCATCCACGTAACGGCGGATGTAGAAGCCGACCGGACCGATCGCGAGGCCGAACAGAAACGGCACGCGCCATCCCCATGATTCGAGTTGCGCGCTCGTGAGCTGGCTCGTCAGCAACGCGCCGAAACTCGAGGCGAGCAGCGTCGCCATGCCCTGGCTCGCGAACTGCCAGCTACCCATGAAGCCGCGGCGCTCGGGCGCATGCTCGACCAGAAACGCGGTGGACGCACCGAACTCTCCGCCCGCCGAAAAACCTTGCACGAGCCGCGAGAGCATGATGCCCGCGGGCGCCCACAGGCCGATCGCCGCATACGGCGGCATCACGGCGATCGTCAGGGTGCCGATCATCATCAGCGCGATCGACAGCAGCAGCGACGCCTTGCGTCCGGCGCGATCCGCGAGCGAACCGAGCACGAGTCCGCCGAGCGGCCGGATCATGTACGAGATGCCGAACGTGCCGAGCGTGAGCATCAGCGAGATCGCTTCGGTGCGCGCCGGAAAGAACAGCTTCGCGATGGTCACCGCGAAGAAACCGTAGACGACAAGGTCGAACCATTCGAGCGCGTTGCCGATCGACGCCGCGAGAATGATGCGATGGACCTTCGCGGCGGACGGCCGCGCGGCGCTGGCTTGCAAAGTGGACGTGCTCATCGTGGACGTGCCTCGTGACAGATGCGGATAACGGCGGCTTGCGCCCGGTTGGTCCGGGCGTCGCTCAGGTTGCGGCGTGAGGTACGGCGCGCGGCGAGTTCTCGCCGAGATCCCAGAAGAGGCCCGCCATGATCTGCAGGCCTTCGCGCACGACCGGGCCGAGCAGGTGCTCGTTCGGCGCGTGCTGCGAACAGGCGGGGTAGGAGTGCGGCACCCAGATGGTCGGCAGGCCGAGCGTGTCGGCGAACACTTCGTTGGGCAGCGTGCCGCCCAGATTCGGCAGCACGGCGGTCTTCTTGCCGGTGGTCTGCTCAAGCGAGGCGATCGCCCAGGTGACCCACGGATCGTCCGGGTTCAGACGCGTGGCGGGCGCGCCGCGCTCGACGTCGATCCGCACCTGCGAGAAGCCGTGCGCATCCAGATGCATGCGCAGATGCCGTTCGAGGTTGTCCCAATCGGTGCCGACCACGAAGCGCAACTGGCAATGCGCGAACGCCGACGACGGGATTGCATTGACCGGGTTCTCCGGATTGCCGGCCTTGAACGCGAGTATTTCGAAGCTGTTCCAGCCGAACACGCGCTCAGGCGCGGAGAGGCCGGGCTCGCCCCAGTTCTCGTCGACGGCCGGATCGCCCGGGCCGCCGCCTACCGTGATATCCGCGAGAGCACGGCGCACCGCTTCGGGAATCGGCGGCGGCCGCAAACCGTCGACAGCGATCACGCCGCGCGCGTCGACGAGGCTCGCCAACGCGTTCGCGAGCACCGTGGCCGGATTGCGCAGCAGACCGCCCCAATTGCCCGAATGATGCGCGCCGTCGCGCAGATTCAACGACAGCTTGAAGTTCACCGAGCCGCGCGAGCCGAGGAACACGGTGGGGCGGCGCGCGGCAAGACGCGGACCGTCTGAGGCGATCAACACGTCGGCGGCCAGTTCTTCACGGTGCGCGTGGCAGATCGCGTCGAGTCCGGGCGAGCCGGTTTCCTCGCCCATCTCGATCAGCAGCTTCGCGTTGAAGCCGAGCTTGCCGTCGCGCGCGGCCAGCACGCTCGCCAGCGCGGCGAGGTTGATGCTGTGCTGGCCTTTGTTGTCGGCGGTGCCGCGGCCGAACCAACGCTCGCCTTCGACGGTCACGGCCCACGGCGTGAGCGGCGCGCGCCACTGGCTGTCGTAGCCGCGCACCACGTCGCCGTGGCCGTAGATCAGCACGGTCGGCAGATGATCGCCCTCGTGGCGGCTCGCGATCAGGAAGGGCCCGAAGCCATCCACCGGATTCGTGACGATGCGCGTGCGGAAACCGAGGGCCGCCGCTTCGGGCGTGATCTCGTCGGTCAGATACGACAGCAGTGTGGCGGCGCGATCGTCCTCCTGACTTTCGGTGCGAAAACCGACGCGACGGTTGAGGGTCTCGAGAAAGGCGCCGGATTCGAAATGCTGGGTGGCGTGCTCGATGGCCTGTGTGCGGCTCATGGGTGTCTTCAATGCGGGCGGAATGTGGGGGCGGGCGGCGCGTGGTCTTGTCTGATTTCGATTGGACGTAGCCTGCAGCTTCGAACCGATTCTAGAAGGCCGTTTTTTTTGTCACAATGATCGTCTTTCGAAGCTTGCGTTGCCGAAAAGGCAAAGCTCGCTGCATTGAGTTGAAGCGCTCGCGGACATTGGCTCGGCGGCGCATACCGTTGAACGAGGCACAAGGCATGGCACTTTCGCTGCATGGCATCGCGCTGCGCTATTTCGTCGAGGTCGCTCGCACCGGCTCGCTCAGCGACGCGTCCGCGCGCTTGCATGTCGCTGTCTCCGCGATCAGCCGGCAAGTGGCGCGGCTCGAAAGCGACCTCGGCGTCGCGCTGTTCGAGCGGCGTCCGCGCGGCATGGCGCTCTCGGAAGCCGGCGAGCGCCTGCTCGCCTACGCGCAGCGCAGCCTGCTCGAAGCCGAGCATGTGATGAAGGAGATCGGCGGCCTTGAGACCTTGCATGGCAGCATGATCAAGGTGGCGAGTTCCGAAGGCTTCGCCGCGGACTTCCTGCCCACCGCGATGGCAAGCTTCCGGGTTCAGTATCCGGGCATCGACTTCACGCTCTCGGTCATGTCGCCGGGCGAGGCGACCCGTCAGGTGCGCGACGGCGACGCCGACCTCGCGTTGACCTTTAGCCTCGCGCCGGAGAAGGGCGTCAAGGTCGAGCACACGGAACGCGCACCGGTGCTGGCGCTGCTGCGCGCCGATCATCCCTTGGCCGCGCGCGCGAAGGTGTCGCTCGCCGACTTGCAGCGCTATCCGCTCGTGCTGCCTGAACCCGGCACGACGATTCGTCAGTTGATCGACATTACCTGTGCGCTCGAAGGCGTCCTGCTCGAGCCCGAACTCACCTGCAACAACAGCGGCGCCATGTACCGCTACGCGCAGAAGTCCGGCGCGATCATGTTCACGGGTCTGCTGTCCGTGCGCGATCGTTATGCCGGCGATGGCTTCGTCGTGATGCCGATGACGCATCCGCAGATGCGCCAGCGCAGCATTCAGGTGCAGACCATGGCGGGGCGTGAACTGCCGCAATCGGTGAGGGCGTTCCGGGATCATCTGATCGCGGAAATCGCGGGCGCGAAGCCAGCCGATGCGGCTTCCTCGAAGGCCACGCGAAAGCGCAGCAGGAGCACGCGCTGACGGCTCCAGGGTTTGGAGAATCCACGCGGCATCTACGCGGCGAAACAGGGTTTGCGAGCGCCCGCGCATCACGAAGCAGGCTGGCCGCATGCGTGCGATAGCGATCCATTCGCTATCAAATGAAAGGCAAATGTCCCAGCCGGAACGCGAATCACGACCTAAACTGTGGTGGACGGGGCGGGTTGAAGACGCGGACTGCACGGCAGGCAATGCTGCAGTGCACGCACCGAAGGAAGTCACCTTGGGGACACCGGTGGTAGGATTCAGCCCGAAAAATGGACAGCGGCGCGCGCTCGAATTCGCGTGCCATCCACAACAGAGCGATAGGACTCAGGACATCGAATGGCGCAACAAAAAACAAACCCAAAACTTGAGCAGGCGCTGACGCGCGGGGATCTCGCAATCCGTCAGGCGAATTCGGCGCGGGCCACGGCGTTGCTGCGCGCGTTGGGCAAGATGATCGTGGACGCGTCGGCGACGATCGGCGTGGAAGCCTTCACACTGATTCCCGACGGCGACAAGATCTACGATCCGGCCGATGGGCTGTGGCCGCAGGAACTGCAGATCTCGCTCGACGGTCCCGTCGAAGAAGCCGATCCGGACGAAGTGCGTACGGTCCGTCTGATCGCCGACGATCCGGGCACGGTGTTCCGGGTCGAGTGGCAGCGCGCCGACGGCAAGATCGGGCGTCAGGACGGCGGCCCATTCGCCACGGTGGCGTTTATCTCCGACGTGGACATTCCGTGGACGGACGACGAGGACTAAGCAAGCCCGGTTCGCGACAGGCGCCGATGCCAGGTTGATTGCGGGTATCGGCGCCTGTGGTGCGTGGTTGTCGAAAGCCGGAAAACCTACTTCATCATCCGGCGCCGAAACAGAATCGCCGACACGATAAACCCGCCCACCGCATACGCGGCCAGCACGGCCACATGCCACAGCGCATTGTCGACGGGCCGGCCCAGCATGGCCGGCCGCATCAAGTCGACGGCATGCGCCAACGGCAACAGCTGGGTAGCGCCTCGCGCCACTGCGGGCAGTTGCGACACCGGAAAGAACACGCCGGATAGCAACAGCATCGGCGTCAACACCAGCGTCTGGTAAAACATGAAGAAGTCGTACGAAGGCGCAAGCGCTGTCACGACCATCGCGACGCTCGCAAACGCGAGCCCGGTCAGCACAATGACCGGCAACGCCAGCAGCATCGACGGAAAATTCGCGTAGCCCAATGCGCCGGCCACCAGCATGATCGCCGCGCCCGAGAGCACCGCCTTGCTGGCCGCCCAGATCACCTCGCCGAGCACGATGTCGCCGAGCGTCAGCGGCGTATGCATGATCGCTTCCCAGGTGCGTTGCACGTGCATGCGCGAGAAGCCCGAATACATCGACTCGAAACTCGCCGACATCATCACGCTCGAGGCCACCGTGCCCGCCGCGAGAAACGCGATATACGACACGCCGTCGACATGCCCCACCATCAGCCCCAGCCCGAAGCCGAGGCCGAACAGATAGATCATCGGATCGGCCAGGTTGCCGAACATCGAGGCGATCGCGAGCTTCTTCCACACCAGATAGTTGCGGCGCCACACGGCGATCCAGTTGCTTGCGTTCGCGGGAAAGGCGGCGAAGGCTTCCTGTTTCGACGGCGTATCGCCCGGGGTTTCGTAAGTGCGTGCGTCCATTGCGTGTCTCGTGCGGTGTTCCTCTACGGAACTTCCTTTTGGGGTGTCTTTGTATCTGTAGCGCGTTGCGTGCGAGTCCGGTCTCGATGCGCCTCTAATCCTGCATCTCGCGACCGGTGAGCCGCAGGAACACATCCTCCAGATTCGCCGGTCGATGCAGATAGCGCAGATCCGCGCGCTGCTTGAGCCGGGCATGCACCGGCTGCGCGTCGTTGACATAGCAGAACAGCGTCTCGCCGCTGATCTCGGTGCGCTCGACGAGCGGCGCCAGTTCATCGCGCAACGCCACCGGATCGGGCCCGAAGATCTCGATCACATCGCAACCGATCTCGGATGCGATCAACGCGCTCGGCGCGCCTTCCGCGATCTTGCGCCCTTCCTCGATCACGCACAGCCGGTGGCAGAGCCGTTCGGCTTCTTCCATGAAGTGCGTGGTCAGCAGAATGGTCTTGCCGCGCGCGAGCAAGGAGCGCAGCCGCTCCCAGATCAGATGCCGCGCCTGAGGATCGAGGCCGGTGGTCGGCTCGTCCATGATCAGCACATCGGGATCGTTGACGAGCGCGCGCGCCAACGTGAGGCGCCGCTTCATGCCGCCTGACAATTCGCTCACGCGCGCGTCCGCCTTGCTCTCGAGGCGCGCGAATTCGAGCAGCGACGGCACCATCGCGCGGCATTGCGCGGCGCTCAGGCCGAAGTAGCGGCCGAACACCAGCAGGTTCTCGCGTACCGTGAAGTCGGGATCGAGATTGTCGAACTGCGGCACCACGCCGACGCGCGCCCGCGCCACGCGCGCGCGGCCGGGGATCGGCTCGCCGCACAGACGGATCGTGCCCGCATCCGGTGCCGCGATACCGAGCAGCATGCGCAACGTGGTGGTTTTGCCTGCGCCGTTCGGGCCGAGCAGGCCGAAGCATTCGCCGGCGTTGACATGAAACGACAGTCCATCGACGACCGTTTTTTCGCCGTAGCTTTTTTTGACCTGATGAAATTCGATGGCGGCTTCGGGCATGGATCGAACGAGTCTCCGGAAAAAGACGTGAATGACGCGAATGGCCGGGGGAGGCCGCCTATTCTAGGGCATCGGCGGGACGCTGTTGGTTCGCCCCCGACAGTCCGAAGCGGGTTTCTTGCACTGCGGCATCGGCGCGCGGAGGACCCGCGGGCGGCTCGCGCACCTGTTTAGGGCGTCGTTAAGGGGCAGTTAGCGCACACTTAGCGTTTTCCATCCCTTGCAACCTGAATTGCGGCGCACCATGATTAATTCAGATCGCGCGTCCCGCGCGAAGGGAGAAAAATCATGGCGAGCTACCAGAAAATCCTGCTGTGCTACGACGGCTCGCGTGAAGGCCGCAAAGCACTACGTTGCGGCGCCGACCTGGCGTTGGATCTGAAAGCGGAAACGCACTTGTTGTCGGTCGTCGACATGCGTTCGAGCATTGCGCAAAGCGCGGGCCTGTTGACCGACGTGGCCTGCGGCAGTTTTGAAAAGACCGCGCGCGACATCCTGCAGGAAGGCGTGGACTGGCTCACGGAGCGAGGCGTGAGCGCCCAGGGGCATTTCGCGTTCGGCCATCCGATCGACGAGATTGCCAACCTCGCCAATGAATTGCATGTCGACCTGGTCGTGGTCGGCCACCGCTGCCGCACGGGTTTGTCGCGATGGTGGATGGGCGCGGGCAATACGCCGCTGCTCGACCGTGTCTCGTGCAGCATTCTGGTGGCGTGTTCTTCAGCGCAGGAGCAGCAGCAAGCGGCGGCTTGAGGCGGGCTAGTCACGTGACCGGCCGCCTCGGCCTGACGGCATCAGGTGATCACTCGTTCAGGTTGACCGCGGCCAGCTTCCACGTGAATACGCCCTCGCGCTGGAAGATCGCCGAGTAACGCGCGTCGCCGGCGCCATGCTGGTACGTGACGACGAACTCGTTGAGGCCGCGATAGCCCGCCGTGGTTTGCGGCGGTTGCGGTGGCGCGGAGTTGACATTGGCCGCGTTGCCGTTTGCGGGAGCTGCAGGCGCAGGTGCGGTCGCAGCGGCGTCCGGCGGATTATTCGCGGCCGGGGGCGCGGGTGGCCGCTCGCCCGGATCGCCGCGCGGCGGCATGCCGTTCAGCAAGGCCGCCACGCCGTCCGGTGTGGCATACGCATCCACGAGCGGACCGATCAACGCAACGCCGATCATCGCGCCAATGGCGGCCAATGGATTGCCGTTGCTGTGCGCGCCAAGCCGCCGTGTCAGCAAGCCGGCGACTTGCTCCTTCAGGCTCTCACGCAACGCGGGGAAGTCGACATACTGATTGACGGTTTGCGCGTCGCGCGCATCGGCCGCGCGTTTGAGATTGTTCAGCGCGATGTACGGTGTCGCGTAAGCAAACCCCAGCGCGGCGATCACCACGATCACGATCAGCGTGACGATCAGCGGCCGGGCGGCGCCGCCATGCATGCCGCGCTTGCTGCTGCGTTTGGTACGTTTTGAAACTGCCATCGAGTGGGACTCTCCATCAGGTGTGATCTAACGTGGACCGCAGCCACGCGAAAACGATCCCACGCAATACATCTCTCGCTGTCCCGTTCAAGACACATCAAGACCCATCAAGACTCGAACACCGCCCCATGCACGTTGGCTTCATCGGCGATGCAGCGGTCGATCATGCGGCAAACCGCGTCCATCGTGCCGACCATGATCAGACGCGACGGCCCGTGATAAACCCGCACCGGTGCGCGACGCGCCGGTTCCGCCGTATTCAAGCCCGAATTCAACGACACGCGGGCAAATGCCGGCATCGACGACGGCAGGCTCGGCGCGGCCTCGGGCGAGTCGAACAGCGACGGCGTGCCGAGCGTGGCCGCCTCGATCAATGAGCAGGGCACCAGCTTGCGAAGATGGCGCAGACGACCGAACTGGCGAAAGGGCAGCAGGCGGGCAAGACGTTCCATGAGACTCTCCAGGCGATGCAACGTTGATGCGACGTTGGCGCGGCTTCTTATTTTGTCGAACGGGCGAGAGGGTTAAAACTCGCCGGGGCGGATCAGCCCCACGGCGATACCCTCCAGCGCGAACTCCGCACTGCCGGTTTCAACGAAGATGTTTTCGTAATCGGGGTTCTCGGCGATCAGCTCGAGCCCGTTCGGCCTGCGCTTCAGGCGCTTGACCGTGACGTCGTCACCAAGCCGGGCAATGATGATCTGGCCGTCTTTGGCTTCGCTGCGCTTTTGTACCGCGAGCAGGTCGCCGTCGAAGATGCCCGCGTCGCGCATGGACAGCCCGCGCACCTTCAACAGGTAGTCGGGCTTGCTCGAGAACAGCGCCGGGTCGCACGCATAGTGCTGCGAGATATGTTCCTGCGCGAGGATCGGGCTGCCCGCGGCAACCCGCCCGATGAGCGGCAGCGACAGTTGCATGATGCTGGCGTGCGGCAGCGTGAACTGGTGCGGCGAGTCTTCCGGGCCGGCCAGCAGGCGAATGCCGCGCGATGCGCCGGCCGCGAGTTCGATCACGCCCTTGCGAGCCAGCGCGCGCAGATGTTCTTCTGCCGAGTTGGCCGAGCTGAAACCCAGCTCGGCGGCGATCTCCGCGCGGGTGGGCGGAAAGCCGGTGCGTTCGATAGCCCTGCGGATCAGATCGAAAACCTGCTGCTGTCGTGCGGTGAGTTTGGTCATGGCGCCACTGTATGTATGAACAGGTGACTGTATTTTTATACAGTATTCGGCGCAATTCAAGCTTTACTTTAAGTTCGGGGTGAAGGGTGTCGTTCCAGCGCCGTCAAGCGACGCTCAAACACCCGTTTTCCTGCCGCAACGCCTTATCCAGCTGTCATTACCACTTTTGCGTATTAAAGAATGAAGAAACATTATTTTTAATGATGAAAGCCCTTCGATAGACTGGCCTCCAGTTGGCGCTCATGTGCACGTGACCGCGACGTAAAAAGACACCACACGCTGTTTCAGCGGACACAACGCGGAGAAAGTTGACATGGATCACCAAGGTACGGGGCTGGCAGGCAGGACGAAAAAACTGATCGCGGCACTCGCATTGGGCGCGGCGGGCGCGCTCGGCGTGATGGCGCAGGCGCACGCCGCCGACACGACGCTGCTGAACGTGTCCTACGACCCGACGCGCGAGCTGTATCAGGACGTCAACCAGGCGTTCGGCAAGGAATGGAAGGCGAAGACGGGCGAGACGATCACCTTCAAGCAGTCGCACGGCGGCTCGGGCGCCCAGGCGCGCTCGGTGCTCGACGGCCTGCAGGCCGACGTGGTGACGCTGGCGCTTGCATACGATATCGACGCACTGGCCGGCAAGGGTTTGCTGGACAAGGGCTGGCAGAAGCGCTTGCCGGATAACGCGTCGCCGTACACGTCGACGATCGTGTTTCTGGTGCGCAAGGGCAACCCGAAGCACATCAAGGATTGGGACGATCTGACCAAGCCGGGCGTGTCGATCGTCACGCCGAATCCGAAGACCTCGGGCGGCGCGCGCTGGAACTACCTCGCGGCCTGGGCGTATGCCGAGCATCAACCGGGCGGCAATGATCAGAAGGCCAAGGAGTTCGTCGGCAAGCTCTATAAGAACGCCGGCGTGCTGGATTCGGGCGCGCGTGGCGCGACCACCAGCTTCGTGCAACGCGGTATCGGCGACGTGCTGATCGCGTGGGAAAACGAAGCATTCCTGTCGCTGAAGGAATTTGGTCCGGAGAAGTTCGAGATCGTGGTGCCGTCGGTCAGCATTCTGGCGGAGCCGCCGGTCGCCGTGGTGGACAAGGTCGTCGACAAGCACGGCACGCGCAAGGTCGCCGAAGCGTATCTGAACTTCCTGTATAGCGAGCAAGGGCAGGAGATCGCGGCGAAGAACTTCTACCGTCCGCGTTCGAACAAGGTGCCGGCTGAGCTGACCGCCAAGTTTCCGAAGCTGAAGCTGTACACGGTGGACGATTCGTTCGGCGGCTGGGCCAACGCGCAGAAGACGCACTTTGCCGATGGCGGCGTGTTCGATTCGATCTATCAACCGCAATAACACTGCCGATGCCGGAACCGGCATAGGCAACGAAGCGGCGCGGCAACGCGTCACTCCCAAGCGCGCCCATGGGCGCGCTTTTGGCCGCCAGGGCCCGGCGGCCGGCAACACGAGCATCAACCTGAACGAGTAACGAGCATGACGACGTTGACCTTCCGAAAACCGAGCGCGTTGCCCGGTTTTGGCCTGACACTCGGCATCACGGTGGCTTATCTGAGCCTCGTGGTGCTGATTCCGCTTGCGGCGACCTTTCTCAAGACCGCGACGCTCGACTGGAGCCAGTTCGTGCGGGCGGTGAGTTCGCCGCGCGTGCTCGCGTCGTATCGGCTCACCTTCTTTTCCGCGCTCGGCGGCGCGCTGATCAACGCGGTGTTCGGTTTTCTGGTGGCGTGGGTGCTGGTGCGCTACACGTTCCCGTTCAAACGTATCGTCGACGCCGTGGTCGATCTGCCGTTCGCGCTGCCCACCTCGGTCGCCGGCATTTCGCTCGCGGCCGTGTACGCGGGCAACGGCTGGATCGGGCAGTTCCTCGAACCGCTCGGCCTGAAGATCGCTTTTACGCCCGCGGGCGTGCTGGTCGCGCTGACGTTCATCGGCTTGCCGTTCGTCGTGCGCACGGTGCAGCCGGTGCTCGAAGAGTTCGAGCGTGAACAGGAAGAAGCGGCGGCGTGCCTCGGCGCCTCGCGCTGGCTGACGTTTCGCCGCGTGGTGTTGCCGGCGGTGTTTCCGGCCTTGTTGACGGGCTTCGCGTTGGCATTCGCCCGTGCGCTCGGCGAGTACGGTTCGGTGATTTTCATCGCCGGCAATGTGCCGATGAAGTCGGAAATCACGTCGCTGCTCATCATCACCAAGTTGGAGCAATACGACTACGCGGGTGCGACAGCGCTGGCGGTGGTGATGCTGGTCGTGTCGTTCCTGATGCTGCTCTTCATCAACACTTTGCAGTGGTATTTGCAGCGCCGCACGAGTCGCGGCGGTGCAGGCCCGGCGCCTGCCGCTGCGAGTGTCGCGGCGATCGGTATCGGCGGAGGTGCGCAATGAGCCGCCGCGCCGTGAACGAAGTAAATGGCGTGAACAACGCTGTAGCCGTGGCACCGCGCGCGCCGCTGAACGTCGCGCGCCGGCCCGATCCGGTCACCGAGCCGCCCGTTGTGCGCTGGATTCTGACCGGCGTCGCGCTGCTGTTTCTCGCGCTGTTTCTCGTCGTGCCGCTCGTCGCCGTGTTCTATCAGGCGTTGAACAAGGGGCTCGGTTTCTATCTGGAATCGCTCGCCGATCCGGACGCGCTCTCGGCGATCAAGCTCACCGTGATCACCGCCGCGATCGCGGTGCCGCTGAACCTCGTGTTCGGCCTCGCGGCTTCATGGTGTATCGCCAAGTTCGAGTTCCGCGGCAAGGCGCTGCTGACCACGCTGATCGATCTGCCGTTCTCGGTGTCGCCGGTGATCTCGGGCTTGATCTATGTCTTGATGTTCGGCGCGCAGGGCTGGTTCGGCCCGTGGCTGCAGGACCACAACATCCAGATCATTTTCGCGGTGCCGGGCATCGTGATGGCGACGATCTTCGTCACGTTCCCGTTCGTCGCGCGTGAACTGATTCCGCTGATGCAGGCACAAGGCAACGACGAAGAAGAAGCCGCGCACGTGCTCGGCGCGTCGGGCTGGCAGATCTTCCGCCGCGTCACGCTGCCCAACGTCAAATGGGGCCTGCTGTACGGCGTGATTCTGTGCAACGCGCGGGCGATGGGCGAGTTCGGCGCGGTGTCGGTGGTGTCGGGCCATATTCGCGGCCAGACCGACACCATGCCGCTGCACGTCGAAATCCTCTACAACGAATACAACTTCTCGGCGGCGTTTGCCGTGGCGTCGGTGCTGGCTCTGCTCGCACTCGTGACGCTCGGCCTGAAGCTGCTCGCCGAGCGCCATATGTCGGCGGAACTGTCGGCCGCGCGCGATGTGCCCGCGTACGCCGGGCCCGTCACGCCGCCGGCCAATGCCACACACGCAACACACGCAACACGCGCAACGCAAACAACGCATGCATCGCAGCAACACCCGCTCAAGCAAGGAGAGCTGTAATGGGTATCACCGTTCGTAACCTGCAGAAGCGCTTCGGCGATTTCGTCGCGCTCGATAACGTCTCGCTCGACTTTCCGCCGGGTGAACTGGTTGCGCTGCTCGGGCCGTCGGGTTGTGGCAAGACGACCTTGCTGCGCGTGATCGCGGGACTCGAATACGCCGATGGCGGCCAGGTCGTGCTGCAAGGCCAGGACGTGGCGACGGTCGGCGCACGCGAGCGGGAAGTGGGCTTCGTGTTCCAGCATTACGCGCTGTTCCGTCATATGACGGTGTTCGAGAACGTGGCGTTCGGCTTGCGCGTCAAGCCGCGCAAGGAGCGTCCCTCGGAAGCGGTGATTCGCGAGAAGGTGCATGAACTGCTCAAGCTCGTGCAACTCGACTGGCTCGCGCAACGCTATCCGTCGGAATTGTCGGGTGGCCAGCGGCAACGTATCGCGCTCGCGCGCGCGTTGGCGGTCGAGCCGAAAGTGCTGCTGCTCGATGAACCGTTCGGCGCGCTCGATGCGAAAGTGCGCAAGGAACTGCGCAGCTGGTTGCGGCGCCTGCACGACGATCTGCACATCTCGACGATCTTCGTTACGCACGATCAGGAAGAAGCGCTCGAAGTAGCCGATCGTATCGTCGTGCTCAATCGCGGGCACGTGGAGCAGGTGGGCAGTCCGCAGGACGTGTACGACCATCCGCAAACCTCGTTCGTCTATGAGTTTCTCGGCGCGGCCAACCGTTTGCACGGCAACGTCGACGCGAGCGGTTTCGTGGTTGACGGCGCGGCGCTGCCGGTCTCGATCAAGGCCGATTTCAGCGGCCCCGCGTTCGCCTACGTGCGTCCGCACGATCTGCAGTTGTATCCGCAGGCGTCCGGCCATCGCGAAGGCATCGTCGTCGACGTGCGGCGCGTGGTGACGCTGGGCGGCTCGGTGCGGGTCGAACTCGCGGGCCGCGAGGGCAATCTGCTCGAAGCCGAACTCGATCGCGAAGCGTGGCGCGATCTGCAACTCTCCATCGGCGACGGCGTGACCGCGGTGCCGCGCGCCTTGCGTGTTTTCCCGGCGCAATGAGCGTGCTCAGGCGCGCAGCAACACGACTCGGTGTTTCGATCAAACTCAAATAACTCAACTCTGGCTGAACCGGAGACATCAAGATGAATTTTCAGCAATTGCGCTTTGTGCGCGAAGCCGTGCGTCAGAACATGAATCTGACCGAGGTGGCGAACGTGCTGTACACGTCGCAGTCGGGCGTATCGAAACAGATCAAGGATCTCGAGGACGAACTCGGCGTCGACATTTTCATTCGACGCGGCAAGCGTCTCACGGGCCTCACCGAGCCGGGCAAGGCGGTGCATCAACTGATCGAGCGGATGCTGCTCGACGCCGAGAATCTGCGCCGCGTCGCGCGGCAGTACGCTGACCAGGATAGCGGGCACCTCGTCGTGGCCACCACCCACACGCAGGCGCGTTATGCGTTGCCGAAGGTGATCCGCCAATTCACCGAGGTGTTCCCGAAGGTGCATCTGGCGCTGCGTCAAGGCAGCCCGCAACAGATCGCGCAGATGATCATCAACGGCGAAGCGGACATCGGCATCTCGACCGAAGCGCTCGACCGCTTCCCGGATATCGTCACGTTCCCGTGCTATTCGTGGCATCACGTCGTGGTCGTGCCGAAAGATCATCCGCTGGTGGGCCGCCCGAATCTGACGCTCGACGAGATCGCCGAATTCCCGATCGTCACGTACGACCAGGATTTCACGGGCCGCTCGCATATCGACCAGGCATTCGCGAAAGCGGGTGCATTGCCCGACGTCGTGCTGACCGCAATCGACGCCGACGTGATCAAGACGTATGTCGAACTCGGCATGGGCATCGGCGTGGTCGCGGCGATGGCCTACGATCCGAAGCGCGATACGGAACTGGTCGCGCTCGACACGCAGCATCTGTTCGAGGCGAGCACGACGCGGGTCGGTTTGCGCAAGGGCGCGTTCCTGCGCGCGTACGCTTATCGGCTGATCGAGATGTTCGCGCCGCAGTTGAACGAAGCGGATATCGCCGCGCAGTTGCGCGAAGCGGTTTAAGGAATGCGCCGGGCTGTCGAGGTCCGGCGCGACAGGCCAATGGCGCCGCGCGGATCGTCCGCGGCGTCAGTGCGAACTTCATGCGGGCGGTGGCTGGCCTTGATGCAAACGGCACGCAAACTCGTGGCGCACAGAGCGCTGGTCTCATCCAGCTCCGAAACGAACGGACATCCGTTTTTTCACGCATGGCGGCGTGCGGCGCATCGCTTACAATCGCCGCCATGAATACTCCGACTTCTTCCTCCGCTATACCTTCAAACGAAGGCGCCACGCCGCTGCTGCCGCGCATCGTCGTCCTGGCGACCGGCGGCACGATTGCCGGCGCGGCCGCGAGCGCTACCAACACATCCGGTTATCAGGCCGGTGTGATCGGTGTCGAGCAACTGCTGGCCGTGGTGCCGGCCTTGTCCACGGTGGCGCAAATCGAGCGCGAGCAGATTGCGAGCGTCGACAGCAAGGACATGGCGATGCCGCTGTGGACCACGCTCGCGCAACGCATCAACACGCTGCTCGCCGACGACGACATCGACGGCGTGGTGGTCACGCACGGCACCGACACGCTCGAAGAAACCGCTTACCTGCTGCATCTGACCATCAAGTCGGACAAGCCCGTCGTGCTGACGGCGGCCATGCGCCCGGCGTCGGCGCTGTCCGCCGACGGCCCGCTGAATCTGCTGAACGCCGTGACGGTTGCGGCGCACGCAGCCTCGCGCGGGCAGGGCGTGCTGGTGGCCTTCAACAACAGGATCCATAGCGCGCGCGACGTGGTCAAGACGAGCACCTACGCGGTCGATGCTTTTCATTCGCCCGAAATCGGCGCGCTCGGCTGGGTGCAGGACGGTCGCGTCGAATTCCAGCGCGGCGTGGTGCGTCCGCATACGCTTGCGACCGAATTCGTGATCGGCGCGAAGTGGCCGCATGTGGAGATCGTCGTGAGTTACGCGGGCGTCTCGCGCATTGCCGTGGACGCGTTGGTTGCCGCTGGTGTGCGTGGCATCGTCGTGGCGGGCACGGGCAACGGCTCGATTCACGCTTCGGTGCAGCAGGCATTGGCCGATGCCGCTTCGCAAGGCGTCGTGGTGGTGCGTGCTTCGCGTGTGGGTTCGGGACATGTGATGCGCAATGGCGCAGCCGCCGACGACGCGCTCGGTTTCGTCAGCGCAGGTTCGCTGAATCCGTACAAGGCACGCGTGTTGCTGATGCTGGCATTGGCCGCGGGCGGCACAGGGCCGGTTGCGTTGCAGAAGACTTTCGATACGTACTGATTGATTGAGCACGGACGGCCCGGTTCAAAGTCGCAACCGTGTCTCGCGCATGAAGCTTAAATGACAACGCGGCGCCCAGGTCATCGACCCGAGCGCCGCGTTGTCGTTTCAGCTTGAGGTTTGTCGCTATCGCCAGAGATAGGCGGTGTCGGCAAGCAGTTAGTCCGCCAGATCCGCAGGCAACTTTCCGCCGTTCGCCGCCAGCGCTTTCATCACCTGCTTGTGCAGCCAGATGTTCATGCTCGCCGAATCGTTCGTGTCGCCGCTGTACTTCAATTCCTTGGCGAGCTCCTTGCGATGCTCGAGGCTGCTGTCGACGCCGAGCGCCTTCAGCGTGTCGACGATCGAGATCCGCCAGTTCAGCGTTTGCCCGCTCTCGCTCACGAACTGGTCCATCACGACAGCGACGTCGACGTCGGCCAGCGGCGCGGGCGCCGGTGCAGCCGCCGGCGCAGCAGCTTGCGCCGCTGCCGGATCCGGTGTCGGCTCAACCGCGGGCGCAGGCTGGTCGGGCTTCGCTTTGCCGAAGAGCTTGTTTACGATGTCACCAAAGATGCTCATTCTGAATCCTTTGCAGAGGGGTTACTGGCGCGAGCACATTCCGCTCACGGGTGAACACTGGTTGGGAATCGGGCGAATGATGCAGAGGACATGCGTTGCCTTGATCGGCAAGCCGCACTTGAATGCCGATACGCCCGCAACCAGACTCAACGAGTGTAGGAGAAAAGCGCGGACCGATGTGTCAAAAAAGGTCGTGCAAAGGGGACGGAGTTGCAAGCAAATGCAAGCGGACTTGCGAGCACACGTGCGAGGAGACCTGCAAAGAGAGGTGCCGGCAGGCGGCGTCATGACGCACCCGCTGCGAGAGTTTGGCCGAAAAAGCATAAGCATCGTTAAACATGAAATCCGACAGCCGGACACCCGACGACGACGTCTGACCGACCAAGGCTTCCCCGGCGCCGCCGGGTGCCGCTGCGGACCCCACTTGCCGCTCTCAGCCCAGAGCGGCACGATTTGCCCGTTCCGCCGTGCTTGCCGCACGACGAACCGGGCGCCCCACCTGCGACTGCCATGACGTTGAGCATGCAACGATCACGGCAGTCCGTATCACTTCCTCAAGCTGCCTTGGCTTCGCTGCCCGGCGCTTGCGCGACTTCGTAATTCGCCATGATTTCGAGCGCGCGCACCATCGCCGAGTGATCCCATGCCTTGCCGCCATTCGCCGCGCATACGCTGAACAGTTGCTGCGCGCTTGCTGTATGCGGCAGGGCGATACCCAGCTTGCGTGCGCCGTCGAGTGCGAGGTTCAGATCCTTCTGGTGCAGTTCGATGCGGAAGCCCGGATCGAAGGTGCGCTTGGTCATGCGCTCGCCGTGCACTTCGAGAATCCGCGACGAGGCGAAGCCGCCCATCAGCGCCTTGCGCACACGTTCCGGATCGGCGCCCGAGCGCGAGGCGAACAGCAGCGCTTCGGCCACCGCTTCGATGTTCAGCGCGACGATGATCTGGTTCGCGACCTTGCAGGTCTGACCCGCGCCGTTGTCGCCGATCAGCGAGATGTTCTTGCCCATCAGTTCGAACAGCGGCCTGGCCGTGGCGAAGGCTTTTTCCGGACCGCCCACCATGATCGTCAGCGTCGCTTCACGCGCGCCGACTTCGCCGCCGGAGACCGGCGCGTCGAGATAGTCGACGCCGAGCGCGTTGATCTTCTTCGCGAACGCTTGCGTGTCGAGCGGCGAGATCGAGCTCATGTCGATCACGAGCTTGCCGTTCGAGAGGCCGGCGGCGACGCCGTCGTCGGCGAACAGCACGTTGGCGACGTCAGGCGTGTCCGGCACCATGATGATGACGATGTCGGCGGCCTGCGCGACAGCGGTCGAATTCGCGACGACGCTCGTCGTTTTGCTCAGATCTTCCGGCACCGGGTATGCGCCATTCACGAACAGCGAGTGGCCGCCCTTGATGAGGTTGCGCGCCATGTGCGCGCCCATGATGCCGAGGCCGATGAAACCGATCTTTGCCATGTGTCTAAATCTCCAGTGTTGTTTGGTGTCCCGCAAAGGGGACGTCCTTCGGGGCGAGAAGCGCCTGATCCGACCGATCAATGCAGCGATGCGGCGCTCAGGCGGCGGCGTGAGCCGCACCGCGGGTTTGCCCGGCCACGCTCTGCACCCAGCCGAGGCCGGCGGCCGTGGTCGTGCGCGGTTTGTATTCGCAGCCGACGTAGCCGTCGTAGCCGAGCGAGTCGAGCAGATCGAACAGGAACGGGTAGTTGATTTCGCCGGTGCCCGGTTCGTTGCGGCCGGGGTTGTCGGCGAGCTGGATGTGCGCGATCTGCGGCAGGTTCTTCTTGATGGTCGCCGCGAGTTCGCCTTCCATCCGTTGCATGTGATAGATGTCGTATTGCAGGAACAGATTGTCCGAACCGACTGCGCGAATCACGTCGAGGCCTTCGCCCGAGCGGTTCAGTGCGAAGCCCGGAATGTCGTAGGAATTGCACGGCTCGACCAGCAGCTTGATGCCGGCCTTCTTCAGTTCGCCCGCGGCGAAGCGCAGGTTGTCGACGATCGTCGAGCGTGCCTTGTCCGCATCGACGCCGGCCGTCGGAATGCCAACGAGGCAGTTCAGTTGCGGCACCTTCAGTGCGGTCGCGTATTCGATCGCGCGGCCGACGCCTTCCTGGAACTCGCTCACGCGATCCGGCAGGCACGCAATGCCGCGTTCGCCCGCTTCCCAGTTGCCCGCGGGCAGGTTGTGCAGCACCAGCTTCAGGCGATTCGGCTGAAGACGTTCGCTCAATTCGGCGATCTGATACGGATACGGAAACAGGAACTCGACGGCATGAAAGCCCGCGTCCGCCGCAGCCGCAAAGCGGTCGAGGAACGGGACTTCGTTGAACAGCATGGTGAGATTCGCTGCAAATTTCGGCATGGTGCGTCTGTCTCTCTGGTCGGTCAGTGGAATAACTTTCGTGAGGCGGTTCGGTGTTGCTGAACCGCGCTCAAGTGATGCTTATTTGTTCAACACGTCAGGCCGCTCAGTCGAGCATGCTGATCGCGGTCGGTGCGTCTTCGCGCTTCGCGGCCAGTTCTTCGAACTCGTTGATCGCGTCGATCTCGGTGCCCATCGAAATGTTGGTCACACGCTCGAGGATCACTTCGACGATCACCGGCACGTTGAACTCGGAGAGCATCGACTGCGCCTTCAGCAGCGCGGGCTTCAGTTCTTCCGGCTTGAACACGCGGATCGCCTTGCAACCCAGGCCTTCCGCCACCGCGACGTGATCCACGCCGTAGCCGTTCATTTCCGGCGCGTTGATGTTCTCGAAGCCGAGCTGCACGCAGAAGTCCATGTCGAACGCGCGCTGGGCCTGGCGGATCAGGCCGAGGTACGAGTTGTTCACCACCACATGCACATATGGCAGCTTGAATTGCGCGCCGGCTGCCAGTTCTTCGATCATGAACTGGAAGTCGTAGTCGCCCGAGAGCGCGACGATCGAACGTTGCGGGTCGGCCGCACGCACGCCGAGCGCTGCCGGAATCGTCCAGCCGAGCGGGCCCGCCTGGCCGCAGTTGATCCAGTTGCGCGCCTTGTAGACATGCAGGAACTGCGCGCCGGCGATCTGCGAAAGACCGATCGTGCTCACGTAGCACGTGTCGCGGCCGAACACCTGGTTCATCTCTTCGTAGACGCGCTGCGGCTTCATCGGCACGTTGTCGAAGTGCGTCTTGCGCAGCATCGTCTTCTTGCGTTGCTGGCAGTCGGCGACCCATGCGCCGCGGTCCTTCAGCTTGCCCGCGGCCTTCCATTCCTGCGCCACTTCGACGAACAGTTCGAGCGCGGCCTTGGCGTCCGACACGATGCCCAGATCCGGGCCGAACACGCGGCCGATCTGCGTCGGTTCGATATCGACGTGCACGAACTTGCGGCCCTTCGTATACACCTCGACGCTGCCCGTGTGACGGTTCGCCCAGCGGTTGCCGATGCCGAGCACGAAGTCGGAGGCGAGCATCGTCGCATTGCCGTAGCGGTGCGAGGTTTGCAGGCCGACCATGCCGGCCATCAACGGATGGTCGTCGGGAATCGCACCCCACGACATCAGCGTCGGGATCACCGGCACGCCGACGGTTTCAGCGAACGTGACGAGCAGGTCTTCAGCGGCTGCGTTCAGCACGCCGCCACCCGAGACGATCAACGGCTTGTCCGAGTTGTTCAGCAACGTGAGCGCGGCTTCGATCTGCTTGCGCGTCGCTTTCGGCTTGTAGACCGGCAGCGGTTCGTACGTGTCGATGTCGAATTCGATTTCGGCGAGCTGCACGTCGATCGGCAGATCGACCAGCACCGGACCCGGGCGGCCCGAGCGCATCAGGTGGAAAGCCTGTTGGAACACGCGCGGCACCAGCGCCGGTTCACGCACGGTGACGGCCCACTTGGTGACGGGCTTGGCGATCGATTCGATATCGACGGCCTGGAAGTCTTCCTTGTACAAACGCGCGCGCGGCGCCTGACCCGTGATGGCGAGAATAGGAATGGAGTCGGCCTGAGCCGAGTACAAACCGGTGATCATGTCGGTGCCGGCGGGGCCCGACGTGCCGATACACACGCCGATGTTGCCCGGTTGGGCGCGCGTATAGCCTTCGGCCATATGCGACGCGCCTTCGACGTGGCGGGCCAGCACGTGGCTGATGTTGCCTGCCTTGCGCATGGCCGAGTAGAACGGGTTGATCGCTGCGCCCGGAACGCCGAATGCGGTGTCGATGCCTTCTTTTTCGAGCACCAGCACGGCTGCGTCGACGGCTCTCATCTTGGCCATGAATGTCTCCTGAATGTCTGGGAATGGGCGAATTAAACGTGTTGAGTGCACTTTAGGCTTGACGTAAAGGTTTGATAAGATCAGTCCGGGTCGCTTATTTCGAAACAAAAAGTATGGAATGGCCCGCAGCCTGGCGCCCGGCCAGTTGGAGACAAAAATGGACCGCTTCAAACAGATCGAAACCTTCGTGCGCGTCGCGGACGCGGGCAGCCTGGCGGCGGCCGCGCTGGAGGAGGGCGTGTCGCCGGTGATTCTCGGCCGCCGCATCGACGCGCTGGAAAAGCGCCTCGGCGTCAAACTGATGTACCGGTCGACGCGCCGGCTGGTGGTCAGCGAAGACGGCGCCGCGTTTCTGGAGCGCTGCCGGGGCCTGCTGACCGAGTGGGATCAGGCGGAAAACGAACTGAGCGCCGGGCGGCGCGCCGTGAACGGCCATCTGATCGTGTCGGCGCCGGCCGCGTTCGGGCGCAAGCACGTCGCGCCGCTCGCGCCGACGTTTCTCGCCGACAAGCCGGAATTGCAGGTGTCGTTCAATCTGACCGACCGGGTGGTGGATCTGGTGCGCGAGGGTTACGACCTGTCGATCCGCATCGGCGGCGCGGTCGATCCGAATTTCGTGGCGGTCAAGCTGGCGTCGAACCGGCGCGTGGTGTGCGGCACGCCGGAGTATTTTCGCCAGCACGGCAGGCCGAAAACACTCGAAGACCTGCCGCAGCACAACTGTCTCGCGTTCAATCTGCAAGGCGGACAGAACCGCGGCTGGTACTTCCGCCGCAACGGCAAGCTGGCGACGGTGCGGGTGGGCGGCACGCTCGACTGCAACGACGGCGAGCTGCTGCACCGCTGGGTGTCGGAAGGGCTCGGGCTCGGCTGGCGCTCCACGTGGGAGATCCAGCAGCAACTGGCGCGCGGCGAGCTGGAAACGGTACTCGACGAATTCGCGCTGCCCGACTACGACATTCTCGCGGTCTATCCGCAGCAGCGGTATGTGCCGGCCAAGGTGCGGTACTTCATCGATTATCTGAAAGAGGTGTACGCCAGCGAGGATTACTGGAACCGCCCGGCCTACTGACAGGCGGGCGCGCGTCGGCCCGGTCGGATTTTTGGCGGATTTCGTTCGGCGGCGGGAATAAACTTCGCAAATGCCCGGTTATGCGCTGTAGAGAGTGTCACGACGAGCTCCATCGCATAGCCCGCAATGCCCTGGAGGGCCGAGGTGGTCCAGACCGATTCAGAACCTGTCCGCGCGCACGGCGAGTCCGAAGCAGCGAGGAGCCGGCGCTTTCAGCAGATGGCGCTGCCGCACCTCGATGCCGCGTATAACCTTGCGCGCTGGTTGTGCGGTAACGCCAGCGATGCCGACGATGTCGTGCAGGAAGCCTTCATGCGCGCGTTTCGCTTCTTCGACACCTTTCGCGGCGATTCGGCGCGGCCGTGGCTGCTGGCGATCGTGCGCCGCACCTGGTACACGGAATGGCGACGGCGGGCTTCGTCGCACGAAACGGTCGAGTTCGACGACACCATGGACGACGCCACCTTCGACGGCTGGAGCGTGGGCGGCGCCGACCCGCAAGCGCTCCTGATCCGCGACGAGGACTCGAAGCTCGTGCACGAGGCGCTCGCGCAGTTGCCGGTCGAATATCGGGAAGTGCTGACGCTGCGGGAGCTGGAGGAGATGGGCTACAAGGAGATCGCGGCGGTGGCCGACGTGCCGATCGGCACGGTGATGTCCCGGCTCGCGCGGGGGCGTCGCAAGCTAGCCGCGCTGCTCATGGAGAAACAGGGGGGCGCAGCGGCGTCGCACAGGTCGTCCACGTGCGCGGGGCCCGGCCCAGGTAAATCGGCCACGGCGAGCGTGACCCCATTGCGGGCGTCCGCCAACGGCCGGCCACTCAACACGCCAGGCGGCAGCGCCGCCGGCAACGCTCAGGAGACGCCAGATGGACTGTAACGAAGCGCGGCCGCTCCTCGACGCGAACGCCGATCACGAATTACCCGCGCCGGATGCCCGGCGCGTCCAGCAGCATATCGAGAGCTGCGCCGCCTGCCGGCGCGAAAGCGAGAACCTGCGGGCCTTGAGTGGCGCGGTGCGCGCGGCGCCTTATCATCGTGCGCCGCAGTCGCTGCGTGAGCGGATCGTTGCCGGGTTGCCGCCCGTCGAGGAACCGGTTGCGGCGGCGGAGGCGCCGGTTGCCAACGTCAAGACGCCGCCGCGCGAGCGTGCGCGGCGGGGCTGGCTTGATCGCTGGCTGGACGGCCGGCGCGCGCCGCAAGGCGGCTTCGGCTGGCCGACGGGCGCGGGCGGCTCGGTTGGCTCAGGCGGCGTGTTTGCGCGCGGCTGGCTGACGGCGCTGGTCGTCGCGTTGTGCGCGGTCGCGGCGGGCGTGGCGTTGAACCTGCGCCGGCCGGCGGACTTCGGGCCGTTCGCCGACGAACTGGTGGAAAGCCACGTGCGCGCGCAGGTGTCGGGGCGCGACATCGACGTGATTTCGACGGACCGGCATACGGTCAAGCCGTGGTTCAATGGCCGGCTCGACTATTCGCCGCCGGTCGAGGATCTGGCGGCGAACGGCTTCGCGCTGGAAGGCGGGCGTCTGGACTACCTCGCGCATCAGCGGGTGGCCGTGCTGGTGTACCGCTACCAGAAGCACGTGATCGACGTGTACGTCTTTCCGCAGACCGGTTCCGGCGGTACAGGCCGAGACACCGGCGGCGCGGTGCCCGCGACGCTCGGTCGGGAAGGCTACTCGATCGCGCACTGGAACGCGGAAGGCATGACCTGGTGGGCGATCTCGGACGCCGCGCCCGATGCGCTGAAGGGGCTGGAAGTGGCGTTGAAGGCGCGGCTGCAAAGCGGCAGCGAGCGCACGGAAGCGGGCTCGTAGACGGCAAATGGCGGCTTGGCGGCCTTGGCGGGCCGCCAGGCCCCGCCGGCTGCTCTTGCTTAACGCGAAAAGGCTGACCGCCCGTTTCAGGCTGCCCCGCACGAAATGCTGCATCCGGCTTCGCGGCGCCACCGCCTAAACCCTTGAAAACACACCCGATTCACGCGCCGCAATAACGGGATGCCTTGCAACCCGGCCCCATTCGGGTTACACTCTTTGGCTTCTCACTTGCCACACCGGTTCCGACGCCCGGGTGGCTTTAATCCACAAGGAGTGTGTATGCGTCATTATGAAATCGTCTTTATCGTGCATCCCGATCAGAGCGAGCAAGTGCCCGCCATGATCGAGCGTTACAAGAGCACGATCACGTCGCACGGTGGCCAGATCCACCGTATCGAAGACTGGGGCCGTCGCCAACTGGCCTACATGATCGAGAAACTCGCGAAGGCTCACTACGTCTGCATGAACATCGAATGCGACCAAACCACGCTCGACGAGCTGGAACACGCATTCAAGTTCAACGACGCTGTTCTGCGTCACCTGATCGTCAAGATGAAGAAGGCCGAAACCGGCCCGTCGCCGATGATGAAGGAAGTGCAGCGCGAAGAAGCCAAGAAGTCGGCTGCTACGCAACCGTCCGAAGCGCAGGCTTAAGACACACTATTTAAGCTACCAGATTCAGCGTCGTTCTCGCCAAAGGCTACATGAACCGGCTGCAACTCACGGCCAGCGTCGTCGAACGCGAACCGGTGCGGTACACCCCCGCCGGCGTTCCGATTGCAGGCTGCACGTTGCACCATCGCACGGAAGTCGTCGAAGCCGGCATCGCCCGGCAAGTCGAACTGACCATGCAGGCAGTAGCCGCGGGCGAGGCGAGCGGTAAGCTGGAAAGCTGTCAGATGGGCGTAGAAACGCTCTTCACAGGCTTTCTGGCGAAAAAGCACCGCAACGCAAGAACTCTGGTATTTCACATCACAGCATTGCAGGACATTGGAAAGGACTAAACATGCCCCGCCCGACTGGTAAGAAATTCGACAAGCGTCGTCAGCAACAAAATCCGCTCTTCAAGCGCAAGAAGTTCTGCCGTTTCACGGCCGCTGGCGTCGATCACATCGACTACAAGGACCTCGAAACGCTGAAGGACTTCATCGGCGAAAACGGCAAGATCACGCCGGCGCGTCTCACGGGTACGAAGTCGCACTATCAACGCCAGCTGGACACGGCAATCAAGCGCGCACGTTTCCTCGCGCTGGTGCCGTACACCGACCAGCACAAGGCCTAACCCGACGACGCGATAAGGAGTCTCCGAATGCAAATTATTCTTCTGGAAAAAGTCGTCAATCTGGGCAACCTGGGCGATATCGTGAAGGTCAAGGACGGTTACGCACGTAACTTCCTGATCCCGAACAAGCAAGCTCGCCGTGCAACGAAGGAAGCCCTGGCTGAATTCGAAGTGCGCCGTGCAGAACTCGAAAAAGTCGCCGCTGAAAAGCTGGCTGCGGCTCAAGCTCAAGGCGAAAAGCTGGGCGGCTCGACGGTTCAGATCAATCAGAAGGCTGGCGTCGACGGCCGTCTGTTCGGTTCGGTGACGAACGCGGACATCGCTGAAGCTCTGGTCAAGCAAGGCTTCGCAGTGGAAAAGGCGCAAGTGCGTCTGCCGGAAGGCCCGCTGAAGATGGTTGGCGAACACGCAGTTCAAATCTCGCTGCACACCGACGTTCTGGTCGATGTGACGGTGGCTGTGATCGGCGAGCACGTCTAAGTCGACCGCGTCTAAGCCGACCGCGTCTAAGCATCAAATAGCATCTGCCAGGAGGTTGCTGGCAAAAGGCAGGGGCCGGGGAACCGGCCCCTGTTTTTTTGTGCCCGTTTTTTTGTTTTTCCCGCTCGCCGCAGCCGCCCGCGCGCCCCCGATTTGCCCGATAATCCCTCTCCATGAACGCACCGTCCAAAGATCCCCAACTCGAGTCGCTGAAAGTCCCGCCGCATTCGATCGAGGCCGAGCAATCGGTGCTGGGCGGCCTGCTGCTCGACAATGCCGCGTGGGACCGCATCGCCGACTTCCTGTCGCAGAGCGATTTTTACCGCTACGACCACCGTATCATCTTCGAGCACATCGGCAAGCTGATCGCGGCCACGCGTCCGGCCGACGTAATCACCGTGTACGAGGCGCTCGGCACCTCGGGCAAGGCGGAAGAGGTCGGCGGTCTCGCCTATCTGAACGCGCTGGCGCAGAACACGCCGAGCGCGGCCAACATCCGCCGCTACGCGGAAATCGTGCGCGATCGCGCGGTGTTGCGCCGGCTGGTCTCGGTTGCCGATGAAATCTCGGCCGACGCCTTCAATCCGCAGGGCAAAGAAGTCCGCCAGCTGCTGGACGAGGCCGAGTCGAAGGTGTTTTCGATCGCCGAAGACGGCGCGCGCGGCACGCAAGGCTTTCTCGAAATCGGGCCGCTGCTCACGGAAGTGGTCGAGCGGATCGACACGCTGTATCACACCGCCAATCCGAGCGACGTAACGGGCACGCCGACCGGCTTTGTCGATCTGGACCGCATGACTTCGGGCATGCACGGCGGCGAGCTGATCATCGTCGCGGGCCGTCCGTCGATGGGTAAAACGGCGTTTTCGATGAACGTCGGCGAATACGTGGCGGTCGAGTACGGCTTGCCGGTTGCGGTGTTCTCGATGGAAATGCCGGGTTCACAGCTCACCATGCGTATGCTCGGCTCGGTCGGGCGGCTGGATCAGCACCGCATGCGAACCGGGCGCCTGACTGACGAGGATTGGCCGAAGCTCACTCACGCCGTGCAGAAAATGAGCGAGGCGCAGATTTTCATCGACGAAACCGGCGGTCTGAACCCGATGGAATTGCGCTCGCGCGCGCGCCGATTGTCGCGCCAGTGCGGCAAGCTCGGGTTGATCATCATCGACTATTTGCAGCTGATGAGCGGCTCGTCGTCGGGTGAAAACCGCGCGACCGAAATCTCGGAAATCTCGCGTTCGCTGAAGAGTCTCGCCAAGGAACTCGACGTGCCGGTAATCGCCTTGTCGCAGCTCAACCGGGGTCTCGAGCAGCGTCCGAACAAGCGGCCGATCATGTCGGACTTGCGCGAATCCGGCGCTATCGAACAGGATGCCGACGTGATCCTGTTCATTTACCGCGACGAAGTGTACAACCCGGACAGTCCGGACAAAGGCACGGCCGAGATCATCATCGGTAAACAGCGGAATGGTCCGATCGGCCCCGTTCGGCTCACGTTCCATGGCCAATTCACGAAGTTCGACAACTTTGCCGGCGCGCAGAATTTCTACAGCGATTGAGCGGAGAAGTGAAGCGATAACTGGAGCGTCGTTGTAACGGCGCTTTCAAAAGTGCGGCTCGGGTCTCGCAACGGTACAATGTGGCGGTTTTATGTCAGCCATAAATGTGACCAATTTTCGGGATCCCAATGTTCGGTCGATTCATGCCCACCGAGGGCAAGTTCTTTGAAATTTTCAATGCGCACGCAACGTGCATCGTCTCTGCAAGCCGCGAACTCGAGCTGCTGATCGACAACCTGCAGGACGCCGAGACCCATAAGCAAAACGTGCAGAAAGCCGAGAAGGCCGCTGACAAGCTCACGCACGAAACCATCGACCTGCTGCACAAGACGTTCATCACGCCGCTCGACCGTGACGAGATCCACAAGCTGATCACCACGATGGACGACATCCTCGATTTGATGGAGGACGTCGCCACCGCCATTTCGCTGTACGACGTGCAGGCCGTGACCTCCGAGGCGAGCCAGTTGGCGCACATCTGCACGGCAACCTCTGAGCGCGTGCAGTTCGCCGTGAGCCTGTTGTCCGACATGAAGCAGGCGAGCCAGATCCTGAAGGCCTGCGAGGACATCGACCGTCTGGAATCGGAAGCCGACCGCGTGCTGCGCTCCGCCATGTCGAAACTGTTCCGCGAAGAAGACAACGTCAAGACCCTGATCAAGCTGAAAGCGATCTATGAATTGCTCGAAACGATCACGGACAAGTGTGAGGATGTAGCGAACATCATCGAAGGCATCGTGCTGGAAAACGCATAATGCAATCGATACAACTCGCAATCTGGGTCGTCACCGGCCTGGTCGCCGTCGCGCTGATTTTCGACTTCATGAACGGCTTCCACGACGCAGCCAATTCGATCGCCACGGTCGTCTCGACCGGCGTGCTGAAGCCGCAGCAGGCGGTGGCCTTCGCGGCGGCTTTCAACGTCATCGCGTATTTCGTGTTTCACCTGAAAGTGGCGGCGACCGTCGGCAAGGGCACGATCGACCCGAATATCGTCGACCATTACGTGATTTTCGGTGCGCTGGTCGGCGCGATCGGCTGGAACATCATCACCTGGCACTACGGCATTCCGTCGAGTTCCTCGCATGCGCTGATCGGCGGCCTGGTGGGCGCGGCGCTCGCCAAATCGGGTTGGGGCTCGCTGAATTTCGACGGCCTGATGAAGACGGTCGCCTTCATCTTCATTTCGCCGCTGCTCGGCTTCGTGCTCGGCTCGTTCTTCATGCTGGCGGTGTCGTGGATCTACTTCCGCACGCCGCCGAGCAAGGTCGACCGGCGTTTCCGGCGCCTGCAACTGGTGTCGGCGGGCTTGTATAGCCTCGGCCACGGCGGCAACGACGCGCAGAAAACCATCGGCATTATCTGGATGCTGCTGATCGCTACCGGCTATGCGTCGTCGTTTGCGGATGCGCCGCCGCTGTGGGTGATTGGCGGCTGTTATCTCTCCATGGGCGTCGGCACGCTGTTCGGCGGCTGGCGCATTGTCCGCACGATGGGCCAGAAGATCACCAAGCTCAAGCCGGTCGGCGGCTTTTGTGCGGAGACGGGTGGCGCGATCACGCTGTTTACCGCGTCATGGCTCGGCATTCCGGTGTCCACCACGCATACCATTACCGGCGCGATCGTCGGTGTCGGCGCGACGCAGAAGCTGAGCGCGGTGCGTTGGGGCGTGGCCGGCAACATCGTGTGGGCGTGGATTCTGACGATCCCGGCTTCCGCGGCGCTCTCCGGCGCTGCATGGTGGCTCGGCCACCGCTTCCTGTAAGCGCGCGGCGGCGCTGACCACCGCGTTATCACACTCGGGGTTCGAAGCGCGCCGTCTAGATCAGCGGCGCGCTGCCTCCATCCATCGGGACGATTGCGCCCGTCACATAGCTCGCGCGGCGGCTCGCCAGAAACAGCGCGACGTCAGCGATTTCCTCCGGTTTGGCATAGCGTCCGAGCGGCACTTTGGCCTGCCCGCGCGCGAGCGCTTCCGCGCTCTCGATGCCTTGCTGCGTCGCTTCGAGCTTGACCGCCTCCTCGACACGCTCGGTCAGCGTCGCGCCGGGGTTGATCGCGTTGATGCGGATGCCGTAGCGCGCGTAATAGTGGGCGAGGCCGACGGTGGCGAGCATCAGCGCGGCGTTCGCGGCGCCGCCTGCAATATGGATGTCGCTCGCGATCTTGCCGCCCATGCCGATGATGTTGACGATCGTGCCGGGCTCGCCGCCGTTGCTGGATTTGGCGCGCTCGGCCATGCGGCGCAGCACTTCCTGCTGGGGATAGATGTAGGGGAAGTATTTCGCTTCCATGGTGGCACGGAACGCGTCGGCATCGAGCGTTTCCGGGTCGTAGCGGCGCGCGGCGCCGGCGCTGTTGATCAGTATGTCGATCGGGCCGACCGCGGTGCTGACTTCCTCGACGATATCGGCGGCGCTGTGCGGTTCGTGCAGATCGGCGCGGGTCCGGTGCACGTGCAGGCCTTCCTGCTTCAACTGCTCGTAAGCGCGCGCGAGGTTCGCGGGATCGCGCGAGACGATCGCGACTTTCGCGCCTTCGAGCGCAAACGCGCGGGCGCAGGCGAACCCGATCCCCTTGCTGCCGCCCGTGATCAACACCACCTTGTCTTTAAGCCCGAGATCCATCGTCATCACCCGCTGTCGAAAGAATATCGATGACGATAGCAGATCGGCGGGGTCGTTGTGGCGTGCGGGGCGATGGCGACGCGCATGATGGCGCGCAAGTTGGCGCGGCTGAGCCCCGCGTGATGGCGTCAGTAGTTGCCGTTGGCGAAGCGGGCGATCGGATCGTCGTTGGTTTGCGTGGGGGCCGGCATGCCGCGCGAGGCCGTCGACGCGCGCATGATCTGCACGCTGCCATTCTCATCGGCTTGCTGCGCTTGTCGAGCCTGGCGCGCGGCGACGGACGCGGGCGGCGGTGGCTCGAACGCGTCGGCGGCGGCATCGATTGGATCGGGCGCGCGGGCGGCCGCCGTTTGCGCAGCGGTGCGTGAAGCCGTCGGCTGTTGTTGAGCGGGCGCGCCGGCGTCATACGCGCTGCCTTGAGCCGCCTGAACCGGCGTCGGCGATACGGCGCCCGCCGCGCGTGCCTGGATCTGCGCTGCGCTCATTCCGGGCGGTGGTGGTTCGAACGGATCGGCTTGGGGCGTGGCCGCGGTCGTTGTCGGTTGCGCCTCAGTGGTCAACGGCGCGCGCGGCGTCGCCGCGACGCGGGCTGTCTGCTGCGATTGCGATTGGGGTTGCAGCGCGCCTGCGGCATAAACCGGCTGCTGTGTGGCTGTCTTCGCCGACGTCGGCGCCACGGCCGCCGCCGTACCCGCATAAGCCGGCGCCGTCTGCGCCACAGGCGCGACGCGCTCAGGCTGGGGCGCCGCCGCCTGATAACTCGGCGTATCGAACGGCGCCGGCGTCGCAGCCGGTCCGGCCACGCGACGAATCCCGTCAAAACGCTTGGCCCAATACGGATTGGTCAGATAGTCGAGCCGCACCGTGCCACCGGTCGACGGCGCGTTGACGAAGCGCAGCTTGCCCACATAAATGCCGACGTGCGAATGCGCGCGCCCCGTCGTGTTGAAGAAAATCAGATCGCCCGGGGCGATCCCGTCCGGTTCGATCGATTCGCCGCGCCCGCTCATGTCCGCCGTCGTGCGAGGCAGATTCACCGACGCCGCGCGCAAGACGACATAGCGAACCAATCCGCTGCAATCGAAGCCGCTGTCCGGCGTATTGCCGCCCCAGCGGTATGGAATGCCGACGAGGCTCATCGCCTGAATCGAGATTTCCTCGCGGCCGATGCTGTGGTCGACGAAATTCGGAAAGCCGGGCGGCGGAGCATGATAAGCGCCGTTCGCCACTACGACCGAGCCGCCCGAGCGCGACGACGTTTTCTGCGGCGCGCCGGCGCAGGCGGCGAGCAGCAGAACGGTCAGCAGCGAAAAGGCGAGTCGGCGCATGAAGACGAGGAGAGCGGTAAACGCCCGTTTAACGACGAACGATGTCGGGATGGTAGCCCTTGGAACCTCGCTCCGGCAAGAATTCTTGACAAATTACATGAAGTTCGTGCGCTAAGTGTTGCCCGGCGAGAACGCACAGTCAAGAAAAAAGCCGCGTCCGGAATACTCCGGAGGCGGCTTCTGGTTAAAGCTAACTAACTGAAACTTAAAGAATTTCCGACGCGTAGTCGGCAAGGCGCGAGCGCTCGCCGCGCGCCAGTGTCACATGCCCGCTGTGCGCCCAACCCTTGAAGCGATCGACCACGTACGTCAAACCCGAACTGCCTTCCGTCAGATAAGGCGTATCGATCTGCGCGATGTTACCCAGACAGATGATTTTCGTGCCCGGACCCGCGCGCGTGACCAGCGTCTTCATCTGCTTAGGCGTCAGATTCTGCGCCTCGTCGATGATCAGATACTTGTCCACGAACGTGCGGCCACGCATGAAGTTCATGCTTTTGACCTTCAGGCGGGAGCGGATCAGCTCCTGAGTCGCGGCGCGGCCCCATTCGCCGGCTGCGTCGTCAGTCTTTTGCAGGACTTCGAGGTTGTCGTCGAATGCGCCCATCCACGGCTGCATTTTTTCCTCTTCCGTACCTGGCAGGAAACCGATGTCTTCACCGACCGGCACCGTCGCGCGCGTCACGATGATCTCGTTGTAGCGCTTGTCGTCCAGCACCTGCGCGAGACCGGCGGCGAGCGCGACCAGCGTCTTGCCGGTACCGGCCTGACCCAGCAGCGTGACGAAGTCGATCTCCGGATTCATCAACAGGTTCAGCGCGAAATTCTGCTCGCGGTTGCGCGCCGTGATGCCCCACACGTTGTTCTTGTGGTGGCCGTAGTCGCGCAAGGTTTGCAGCAGCGCCGTCTTGCCGTTCAGCTCGCGCACCAGCGCGTGAAACGCCGGCTCGCCGTTCTGCGGCTCGAGATAGACGAACTCGTTGACCAGCATCGAGGCGCACAGCGGACCCGTCACGCGGTAGTACGTCGTACCGGTCTTGGTGTCCTGCCAGCTCTCCATGCCCTTTGCGTGCTTGGTCCAGAAATCCTGCGGCAGCGCGCGGATGCCGGAATACAGCAGATCGCTGTCTTCGAGCACCTGGTCGTTGAAGTAGTCTTCAGCGGGCAGGCCGAGCGCATGCGCCTTGATGCGCATGTTGATGTCTTTCGACACCAGCACGACCTGACGATCCATCCGGTCGCGCTGCAATGCGCGCACCACGCCGAGGATCTGATTGTCGGCCTTGCCTTCCGGCAGACCTTCCACCGGCTCGATGGCGGTCAGCTTGGTCTGGAAGTACAGACGCCCAGACGCCTCGCGGCTGCCCAGACGCGCGAGCGAAATGCCGTCGGACATGTTGCCGGCGTTCGCCACCAGCGCGTCCAATGTGCGGCTCACCTGACGGGCGTTGCGCGCGACTTCCGACATGCCCTTCTTGTGGTTGTCGAGTTCTTCCAACGTCATCATCGGCAGATAGACGTCGTGTTCCTCGAAACGGAACAGGCAGCTCGGATCGTGCATCAGCACGTTCGTGTCGAGCACGAAAAGCTTCTGGACTTCGGCCGGCTGGGTGCCGGTGCCGCGTTTCTTGCTGGTGCCGCGCGTGCTCGGCGCGACGGCTGCGGGTGTGCTGGCTTCGGCCTGCTTCGCGCTCGGCGTACGGGCGACGACCGGCTGCGCAGCCGGCTCGGCTTGCGGACGGGTAGCGGGAACCGGTTGCAGCAGGGCGGCGGTCTGCTTCGATTTGCGGCCGGGCGCCGTTGCGCTGCGCGCCGGAGCGGCTTGCCCGGCAGACGCGGCAGGAGCAGCCGACGATGCCGGCACCGGCCGCAAGGTGGTCGCGGCATTGGCGGCGTGCGCCATCGGCGTGGCGACGTTCGCGCGGCCGTAGTCGGCCGACTCTGCGGATTCCCCGTCGGCAGCCTGTTTCTTCGCGGCGGAGCGCGCCGGGCTGGCGGCTTTGGCCTTGTATTCGTCAGGCGGCAGGAGATTGCCGAGCTTGCTGGGGGGGGTAGGCAAAGGCATGGTTTCCCTCGAATTAATCGGGTCACATATCGTGCGCCGCCTGTCGCATTCTGCCGGTGCCAATGAGTGCGCACGCAGATTGCGCCCGGAGGCGCGCATTCGGTCTAGAGATGCCGGTTCGCCTGGTCTTCGATCGGCTCCTTAACGGAAGCGCGCGGCCGAGTGAACGAACGGCTGCGCGCAATTAAAAAAGCCGCCGCCCCGGCGTACGGGGCAAGCGGCTCGCCTACAGTGCTCGCGTTGCACCTCACGACTCCGACGGAACCCAGGAAACGGGAAGCGGCCGTCAAGTCTGGCGCAGCGGCAAAAAATTGGGGTGTACAGGCACTCATTGCAACCCAATATAACGCGCCTCAAAGCGCTTGTACAGCCTCCAGAATATCGTCGACGTGGCCGGGCACTTTCACACCGCGCCACTCCTGGCGCAGCACGCCTTCGCCGTCGATGAGGAACGTGGAGCGTTCAATTCCCCGTACTTCTTTGCCATACATTTTCTTCATTTTGATGACGTTGAAGAGCGCGCACAGCGTTTCTTCAGGATCCGAGATCAGCGGGAAGGGCAATTCGAGCTTTGCCTTGAAGTTGTCATGCGAGCGCAGGCTGTCGCGCGACACGCCGAGGATTTCCGCGCCGGCCTTCTTGAACTTCGGATACAGATCACGGAACTGCAGACCTTCGGTCGTGCAGCCCGGCGTGTTGTCCTTCGGATAAAAATACAGCACCACCTTCTTGCCCCGCAGCTTGGACAGCGTGATCTCGCCACCGGTAGCAGGGGCGGTGAAGTCGGGGATGGGTTGGTCGACTGCAATGGGCACGAGGTTCTCCGGTTGTGATGGCCTGCGCCGGATGAGTGCGGCAGCGTCGGCCTGGCATCGAGACTTGGGGGTGGGGCAGCCGGCGCGCGGCATGCTCTCGCGCGGCGGACGGATCGTCAGGGCCGGCTGCACGTTGATCAGTCAGGGCTGGACAATCAACTCGCCGGAGCGCCCTGGAATTTCGCCCCATGTAACAGGGTACGATGGCAGCGTGCTGCGGTCTAGCGTGGCGTAGTAATCGCCCATCGTCGCGAAGGTGTGGCCTTGCGCGCGCCAGCCTTCCAGAAGCTGCTCGAAGATCGGCGCGAGCTTTTGCCCTTCGAGTTCCGCATGCAGCGTGTACACCTGATCGTGCGGATTGTTTTCGGTGTGCTTCAACATCCATGCGGCGACGTTGTGCGCTTCCACACCGTCCACGCCGAGCACTTCGTCGAGCGTGGGCAGGGTGGTGGGCATCTGCACATGCGTGAGCGTGCGGCCGTC
This sequence comes from Paraburkholderia sp. RL18-101-BIB-B, assembly GCF_046026985.1. Classification (NCBI taxonomy): domain Bacteria; kingdom Pseudomonadati; phylum Pseudomonadota; class Betaproteobacteria; order Burkholderiales; family Burkholderiaceae; genus Paraburkholderia; species Paraburkholderia sp. RL18-101-BIB-B. The sequence goes on along the minus strand of NZ_JARESV010000002.1, from coordinate 287,912 downwards.
GACCACCGGCAGATACGGCGAGTGGCCGCGCCCGTCGGACGCGTAGTGCATGCCCCACGCGTCGATCTGCTCGAACGCATGGCCGTTCATCTGCCAGCCGGCCGCGCCGTGCGTGGTCGGCGGCGCGCCGAACACCTCGACGAAACGGTCGTGGCTTTGCTGCATCTGCGCCGTGGTCCATGCGCGATCTTTCGAGCGCACGTTGTCCTGCCAGTAGACGTGATCCCACGTATGAATGCCGCATTCAAAGCCGGCTTCGTGGATCGCGCGCATTTCCGCCGAGGCCTTGGCGCCGATGTCCGGACCGGGCAGCAGCACGCCGTACATCAGCTGCTTGACACCGTAGTGTTCGACCACCGAGGTACGCGAGACCTTTTTCAGAAAGCCCGGGCGCAACACGCGGCGCATTGCCCAACCGGTGTGGTCGGGCCCGAGGCTAAAGAGGAAGGTGGCGCGCGCCTTGAAGCGGTCGAAGATACGTGCGAGGTTCGGCACCCCCTCGCGGGTGCCGCGCAGCGTGTCGACGTCGATCTTCAGGACGATACGAGCCAAGGATCAGCCCTTATTGCTGTTCGACGAGCGCGCGCGCTTCGCCGACGTGGCCGCGATACGCTTCGAAAATCTTGCGCAGCGCTTCGTCGAAGGTCGACTTCGGCGCCCAGCCGAGTTCCTGCATCGTGTTGTCGATCTTCGGCACGCGGTTCTGCACGTCCTGATAGCCCGCGCCGTAGTAAGCGCCCGACGACGTTTCGATCAGTTGCACCTGCTTGGCCGTGTCGGCGTACTCCGGGAATTCGGCGGCGAGCGTCAGCATCTTGTGCGCGAGTTCACGCACCGAGAAGTTGTTGGTCGGGTTGCCGATGTTGTAGATCTTGCCCGTGGCGATGCCGTCCTTGTTCTCGATGATCTTCATCAGCGCGCCGATGCCGTCGTCGATATCCGTGAACGCACGCTTTTGCGCGCCGCCGTCGACGAGGCTGATGTTCTCGCCGCGCACGATATGGCCGAGGAACTGCGTGACCACGCGCGAGCTGCCTTCCTTCGGCGTGTAGATCGAGTCGAGGCCCGGTCCGATCCAGTTGAACGGACGGAACAGCGTGAAGTTCAGGCCTTCCATGCCGTAACCCCAGATCACGCGGTCCATCAACTGCTTGGAGCACGCGTAGATCCAGCGCGGCTTGTTGATCGGGCCGTACGAGAGTTGCGACTCTTCCGGATCGAACTGCTCGTCCGTGCACATGCCGTAGACCTCGGACGTGGACGGAAACACGAGGTGCTTGCCGTATTTGACGGCCGAACGCACGATCGGCAGGTTCGCCTCGAAGTCGAGTTCGAACACGCGCAGCGGCTGCTTGACGTATGTGGCGGGCGTGGCAATCGCGACCAGCGGCAGGATCACATCGCATTTCTTGACGTGATATTCGACCCACTCCTTGTTGATCGTGATGTCGCCTTCGAAGAAGTGCATCCGCTCATGATTGATCAGATCGCCCAGACGCTCGGTCTGCATGTCCATGCCGAAGACTTCCCAATCGGTCGTTTCGAGAATGCGTTTGGACAGGTGATGGCCGATGAAGCCATTCACACCCAGGATCAGGACTTTTTTCATGAGTAACGGGGAGTTTGGATGAGCTGGGCAAATTCGGCCGGAGTGACGACAGTCTCGCTGCCGTCGTGCTGGTGCCGCAATTCGTGGATGGCGATCGCGCGGCCGTCGCCGCATATCGCGAAAACGGCATTATCGCTTACGTGCAGGCCCGGGGGCAAATCCGAGCGAAGCGCGCCGGGCGCGGCGAGGCGCGCCCGCGTGACGATGAAGCGCCGCTCGCCGATATCCGTGAAAGCGCCGGGATAGGGCGGTGCGACCGCGCGGATCAGGTTGTAGACCTGTTGCGCCGATTGTGTCCAGTCGATGCGGCCGTCTTCCGGCTTGCGTCCGCCGTAGTAGCTGCCGTGCGCGATGTCGTTCGGCAGATGCGGCGCCTCGCCCGCCAGCAGGGACGGCAGCACGCGCCACAGCGTTTGCTCCGCGGCCACGGTGACCTTGTCGAAGACTTGTGCTGCGGTATCGTCGGGCAGGATCGGCACTGGTGTTTGCGCGAGAATCGCGCCCGCGTCGGGCTTGGCGGCCATTTCGTGCAGCGTCGCGCCGGTTTCCGTTTCGCCGTGAATCACCGCCCAGTTGGTCGGCACGCGGCCGCGGTATTTCGGCAGCAGCGAGCCGTGCATGTTGTAAGCGCCCCGTGCGGCGAGCGCCAGCACGTCGACCGGCAGCATGTGGCGGTAGTAGAACGAGAAGATGAAGTCCGGGCGCGCGGCGCTTACCGCGGCGCGCAGCTCGGGGCTCTTCGGGTCGTTCGGCGTCAAGACCGGAATGCCGTGCTCGGCCGCGACGGAGGCGACGCTGCCGAACCAGATGTTTTCGGTCGGGCTGTCTTCGTGCGTGACGACGAGCGCCACGTCCACGCCGCGCGCGAGCAGCACCTGCAGGCAGCGCACGCCGACGTTGTGATACGCGAATACGACAGCGCGTGGCTTCATGGATTCGGGCCCTGATCGAGGAGCGGCGCGGCCTGCACGGCCTGCACGACGGTCTGGCGCGGCGCTTCGGTCACGGTCGTGCCGTCGCGCTGTTCGAGAATGGTCTGCACGAGGTAGCGTGGACGCGCACGCACTTGCTGATAGATCCGGCCGATATATTCGCCGAGCAGGCCGAGCGCGAAGATGATTACGCCGAGCAGGAAGAACGTGATAGCGAACAGCGTGAACACACCTTGCACTTCCGCGCCGATGATGAAGCGTCGAATCAGCAGCAGCACGAACAGTGCCGCGGACCCGAGCGACAGGATCACGCCGATGAACGACAGCCATTGCAGCGGCACGACCGAGAAGCCGGTGACGAGGTCGAAGTTCAGGCGGATCAGCGAATACAGCGAGTACTTCGATTCGCCGGCGAAACGCTCTTCGTGCGCCACCTCGATTTCCACCGGATTCTGCGCGAAGGTGTACGCGAGCGCCGGAATGAACGTGTTGATTTCACCGCAGCGATTGATCGTGTCGATGATGTGCCGGCTGTACGCGCGCAGCATGCAGCCCTGGTCGGTCATCTTGATGCGGGTGATGCGCTCGCGCAGCCGGTTCATCGCGCGCGAAGCCTTGCGGCGCCACAGGCTGTCCTGGCGTTGCAGGCGAATCGTGCCGACGTAGTCGTAGCCTTCGCGCATCTTGTTGACCAGCTTGCCGATTTCTTCCGGCGGATTCTGCAGGTCGGCGTCGAGTGTGATGACGATCTCGCCGCGCGATTGCTCGAAGCCCGCCAGAATCGCCATGTGCTGGCCGTAGTTGCCGTTCAGCAGAATCACGCGCGTCGTGTCGGGACGCGCGCGAAACTGTTCGGCGAGCAGGGCGGCGGATTTGTCGCGGCTGCCGTCGTTGATGAAGATCACTTCATAACCGGTGCCGAGCGCGTCGAGCGCCGGATACAGGCGCGCGAACAGCGCAGCCAGACCGGCTTCCTCGTTGTACACCGGGATGATGACCGACACTTCCGGTGCGGCAGCGCGATGTTCCGAATAAATCATTTCCGCTTATTTTCCGTATTGTTCGCAAATTTCATTGACCGCGCGGCACACGCGCTCCACGTCGCCTTCGTTCATCAACGTGAAGAGCGGCAGCGTGACGTTGGTCGCGCCGAACCGTTCCGCATGCGGGAACATGCCTTCCTTGAAGCCACGCGCGCGGTACAGCGAGAACAGGTGGATCGCCGGGTAGTGCACGCCCGAACCGATGCCGCGCTCCTTCAACTGACCCATGAAGCCGGCGCGGTCGATCGACAGTTTCTCGAGCGGCAGCGTGATCTGGAACATGTGCCAGTTGCTGTTTTCAAGGTCAGCAAGTGGCAGGCCGACTCCCAGTTTTGACGCCGCGCCACCTTCCAGGCCCGCGAAATACGCGCGGACCAGTTTCCTGCGCTGCGCGAGGAAACGCTTCAGATGCGGCAATTGGCCGAGGCCGACGCGCGCGGCGACATCCGTCAGGTTGTATTTGCCGCCGAGCACGTCGCAGTCCATGCCGTCGAAGCCGGTGCGCGTGATGCCCTGCAGGCGGTATTTCTGCGCGAGGATCGCTTCTTCCTCGTTGTTCAGCACCAGCGCGCCGCCTTCGATCGAGGTCAGGTTCTTGTTCGCATGGAAGCTGAACGAGACCATGTCGCCCAGCTTGCCGATGCGCTCGCCTTTCCACGTCGAGCCGAACGCCTGTGCGGCGTCTTCGATCACGCGCAGCTTGTGGGCGCGGGCGATCTCGTACAGACGATCCATGTCGACCGGCAGGCCCGACAGATACACCGGAAGCAGCGCCTTGGTGCGCGGCGTGATGGCTTTTTCGAGCAGGTCGAGGTCGATATTGCGCGTGGCCGGGTCGATATCGACGAACACCGGCGTCGCGCCGACTTCATAGATCACGTTGCTGGTCGAAACCCACGACGCCGGTGTCGTGATGACTTCGTCGCCTTCGCCCACGCCGGCGATGCGCAGGCCGATCTCCAGCGTCGCCGTGCCCGAATTGAACGTGCGCACCGGACGGCCGCCGCAGAACTCGGAGAGCGCCGCTTCGAATTTCTGGTTCTGCGGGCCGGTGGTGATCCAGCCGGAGCGCAGCACGTCGGCGACGCCCTGAATCGTTTCCTCATCGATCTCGGGTTTGACAAATGGCAAGAACGGGACTGTTGACTGGCTCATGAATGCTTCGCTCGATTGAAAGGGCGCAACCCGAAGGGCGCGAAGTAAACCACACACTGAGCGCAAATTGTGCGCAAATCCAGGCCGCGGCAAAAAAGGGCGCAACCGCACAGCATACCGTGGTCAACCTTACGGATTCCTTAGCCGGTTGGGTTGCCCGCTTACGGTTTCTTTTGCCGTCTGCATCTTCCCAGTCGGCGCTGGCGATAAACAGTAATAAATTGTGTCCGGCACACCGTTGCCCAGGACCGCGGCATCTAGCTGCGCGCCAGCACCAGCACGCCGATCAGGATGATGCCGATACCGATCAGCTTCTGTACCGACAGCACTTCGCCGAACAGGTACCACGCCGCGAACGCATTGACGACGTAGCCGAGCGACAGCATCGGATAGGCGATCGACACGTCCACCCGCGACAGCCCGATGATCCACACCGCCACGCTGATCACATAACAGGCCAGCCCGCCGATGATCGGCGGCTGGGTTGCCAGGCGAAAGGCGATGGGCAGGATGTTCGCACGGGTGAATTCGAAGTGTCCAACGGCATTCGTACCGGCTTTGAGCAGCAACTGCGCACCAGCGTTCAACGTGACGCCTGCAAGAATGCAAAAGAGGGAAATCGGGTTCATCGAACGGTTAGATCCTGATATGGGGTCATTGTTGTGGTTTTTCTACTGACGCGGGTGTCGATGCGTCGGTTGCCGGCGCGCCGGGCGTGGCCAGCGGCTTTTCCACCACCACACGGCGCGAGTCACGGGCGATCACCTGCATCGGCAGGCCTTCCTTGAGGAGCCGGTCGTAGGTCGGCGGCGGGAGCAGCGCGAGCGCGTAGCGGTCGGCCTTCCAGCGCTCGATCCAGGCATCGATGGTGGGAATCCATTTCTGCGGCTCGACGGACACGCCGAACGCCAGTTCGTCCGGATGCTCGACCATGATCATGGCGTGGTCGACATAGAACGGCATCGTGTGGTCGAGCACGCCTACCGAGTAGAACGGCGTATCCGCCGGCAACTTCGCGATCTCCGCCTTGATGGCGGGCGCAAGCGGCGCGCCGGAACTCAGGCGGCCAAACACGTCGTGACCCGTGCCGGCGATGGTGCCGAGCAGCAGCCACGCCGCGCCGAAGGTGGCGACGGCACCGAGGCTGCCGGCCCGGCTGCGGCGGTTCAGCCACAGCGCGGCCAGCGTCAGCACGAAGGCGACCGCGAGCGCCGCCAGCACCCACGTGCGGTACTCCGCATAGAGTTCGGCCGGATTGCGGGCGCTGCCGAAGCGCGACATGAACAACGCGGCAAACGCGGCGACTACGAGAAAAAGTGCATAGCCGGCGAGATGGCGGCGCAGTTGTTCGCGCGTGACGAGCGGCAGGTACATGCCGATCAGCAGCGCGATCGGCGGCGCGATCGGCAGCGTGTAGGACAGCAGCTTCGAATGCGACGCGCTGAAGAACAGGAAGATGAAGACGGTCCACGTCAGCATCAGCGTGACCGGCGCGAAGCCGTTCGGCTGGCGCGGCAGGCGCCACACGTGGCGCACGCTTTGCAGCGTCACCGAGAGCCACGGCAGGAAGCCGACGATCATCACCGGCACGAAGTAGTAGAACGGCCCCGGACGGTTCTGCTCGGGCGTCAGATAGCGCTTGAACTGCTGAACGATGAAGAAGAAGTTCAGGAATTCCGGGTTGCGCTGCTGCACCAGCACGAACCACGGCGTGACGATCGCGAAGAACACGATCAGGCCACCGATCAGATGCAGGCGCTTCCACACGGCCCAGTCGCGCGCGATCACCGTGTACAGCACGAGCACCGCACCCGGCAGGATCACGCCGACGAGTCCCTTGGAGAGCACCGCCAGCGCCATCGAGCCCCAGCACACCCACATCCAGCCGCGCACGCAGCCGGTCGGCAGGTTGGGCCGCTGCGCGAGCAGCAGCGCGCACAGCGTCAGCTCCATCCAGAAGGACAGGCCCATGTCGAGCGTGTTGAAGTGGCCCATCAGGTTCCAGTAGGGCGAAGTCGCCAGCACGATCGCCGCGAACACGCCGGTCGCCGCATTGAACACGCGCGCGCCGGTGAAGCCGACCAGCAGCACGCCGGCAAAGCCCGTCAGCGCCGTGTAGAGCCGCGCCTGCCATTCGCCGATGCCGAACCACGCGAACGTGAGCGCGTTCGCCCAGGTTTGCAGCGGCGGCTTTTCGAAATACTTGTAGCCGTTGTAGCGCGGCGTGATCCAGTCGCCGGTCGTGAACATCTCGCGCGCCATTTCGGCGTAGCGGCCTTCGTCGCTCGGCAAGAGGTGGCGCCAGCCGAGCGGCACGAACCAGATCACGGCAAGGGCCAGCACCAGCAGCAGGATCGTGGTGCGGTTGAGCGGTAGCCTGGACGGCGTATCGTTCATGGATTTCAACCTTTGTGGCGACGCCGCGCGGGCGGCGAAGCGGTGTTGTTCGGAAATGGCGACCGGTCAGGCGGGCGGTCGCCCGCGAGGCGGCCGGCGCCTGGCGGGACGGCCATCCTCGGCGCGCGCGTGCATGAGACCGTCCGCGTGGCGTTCTGGTTGCGTTGCGACGCGCCGCTAGCTTCGACGGCGGCGCTTGCTTCACCTTGCGTCGACAGAGGTCGCTGCCGGCGCGCGCGGTCATGCTTAGACTGGCGGTCCGGCAATCAATGGCGCGCAGTGTACGTTATCGGCCGTGACGCGGCCAGGGCGCGCGCTCCAATGCGGTGGCGCGAACGCCCTGGACAAGTTGCGCAGCAGCCCGCGCGCGCATTGCAACCGACACGCTCCGGGCCGGCAGCGCGACCACGGTTCTAGGCTTCGATCAGCAGCGCGGCCGCGACCTTGCGGCCCTCGGCCATCAGAATGTTGTACGTGCGGCAGGCGGCCTTGAAGTCCATCGTTTCGACGCCGATGCGCTTCGCGGTGAGCGCGGCGATCAGGCGCGGATGCGGAAAGCGCAGCCGTTCGCCGCTGCCGAACACCACCACTTCGGGCGCGGAGTCGACCAGCATGGCGAAGTGCTCGGCACTGAGCTGCTCGAAAGAGGAGACGGGCCAAGGGATGACCGGTGCGTCCGGCAGCACGAGAATGCTGCCCGAATGGCGCACCAGATTGATTTCGACGTAGTCGGCGCCGTAGCCGGTGACGGTGTTGAGGGCGCCGCTCGAATCCTGATGTAATTTCAAATTGGTTTTCCGAAGTCGTCGTGAGACATCATGCGTGTGGGCGGCCTGACCGGCTTGAGCCGAGGCAGGGCGATTCGACGCGAGTGGGACACGCGCATGGGGCACAAACTGGCACAAACGGGGCACAAGCGGGTCACAAGCGGGTCACAAGCGGGTCACAAGCGGGTCACAAGCGGCCGAAAAGGCTTGCCGTTGCGGTTGGTGCATTGCGGAAGTCGGCCAAAATCCGCTAAATTATAACTTTTTAGCCGCCTTGCGGCGCCCCTCGCTCATGCGCCGCCACAAGCCGCGCTGAGTCCACGGGTGCGGCCCACCGGCTACCCGCCTTGGTTTTGCCCGCTTTCGGCCGCTTTTCGTCTGCTTTGTCTGTGTGTGTTCTGCTCGCTGCCGTACCGGTGCAATCCGCCGCTGGCGCGCCTGAGGAACGCACGTCTGTTCGCCCAAGCCATCAACCAGGATGAAGTGCCCGCCGTGAAACCGATTCTCAAATCCAACAAGTTGTTGAATGTCTGTTATGACATTCGCGGGCCCGTCCTCGAACACGCGAAGCGGCTCGAAGAAGAGGGTCATCGCATCATCAAGCTGAACATCGGCAATCTCGCGCCGTTCGGCTTCGACGCGCCGGACGAAATCATTCAGGACATGATCCTGAACCTGCCGGGTTCGTCGGGTTACTCCGATTCCAAGGGTGTGTTCGCCGCGCGCAAGGCGATCATGCATTACACGCAGCAAAAGGGCGTGCACGGGGTCGAACTGGACGACATCTACATCGGCAACGGCGCCTCCGAGCTGATCGTGATGGCGCTGCAGGGCCTTTTGAACGACGGCGACGAAGTGCTGCTGCCCGCGCCCGATTACCCGTTGTGGACCGCCGGCGTGAGCCTGTCGGGCGGCACGCCAGTGCATTACATCTGCGACGAATCGAATAGCTGGATGCCCGACCTCGACGACATTCGCGCGAAGATCACGCCGAACACGCGCGCGCTCGTGGTCATCAACCCGAACAATCCGACCGGCGCACTGTATTCGGACGAACTGCTGCTCGGCCTGATCGAGATTGCCCGCCAGCACGGCCTCGTAATCTTCGCCGACGAGGTCTACGACAAGATCGTCTACGACGGCAAGAAGCACACGTCCATGGCGGCGCTCTCCGAAGACGTGCTCACGGTCACCTTCAACAGTCTGTCGAAGAGCTACCGTTCGTGCGGTTACCGCGCCGGCTGGATGTTCATCTCCGGCCTGACCGCCGGCGAGAACCGCCGTCACGCGAAAGACTACTTCGAAGGGCTCGGCATTCTGGCGTCCATGCGCCTGTGCCCGAACGTGCCCGGCCAGTACGCGATCCAGACCGCGCTCGGCGGCTATCAGAGCATCAACGACCTGATCGTGCCGACCGGGCGCCTGTACAAACAGCGCGAACTCGCGTATGACATGTTGACGGCCATCCCGGGTGTGAGTTGCGTGAAGCCCGAAGCGGCGCTGTACATGTTTCCGCGTCTGGACCCGAAGATTTATCCGATTCAGGACGACCAGCAGTTCATCCTCGACCTTCTGCTGGAAGAGCGTGTGCTGCTCGTGCAGGGCACGGGCTTTAACTGGAAAACGCCGGATCACTTCCGCGTCGTGTTCCTGCCGAACGTGGACGATCTCGCGGATTCGATCAACCGCATCGCGCGCTTCCTCGACGGTTACCGCAAGCGTCACTCTGCCTAGCGCACAATACGGCGTACGACGCGGCTCCCACCGCGTCGCGCCGTCCGCCAGGCGCCACCCGTTTCCCTTTTAATCATCTACTCGAAAACACACGCTGCATGGAACCGATCAAAGTTGGACTGCTGGGCTTCGGCACGGTAGGCAGCGGCACCTTCACGGTACTGCGCCGCAATCAGGAAGAAATCAAACGCCGCGCGGGCCGCGGCATCGAGATTGCGCGCATTGCCGTGCGCAATCCCGCGAAGGCGACAGCGGCGCTGGGCAGCGAAGCCGGCACGGTGGCGCTGACCGATGACTTCAACGCGGTGGTCGACGATCCGTCGATCGATATCGTGGCCGAAATGATCGGCGGCACGGGCGTGGCGCGCGACCTCGTTCTGCGCGCGATCAAGAACCGCAAGCACGTGGTCACGGCCAACAAGGCGCTGCTCGCGGTGCACGGCACGGAGATTTTCGAAGCGGCGCGCGCCAACGGCGTGATGGTGGCGTTCGAGGCGGCGGTGGCGGGCGGCATTCCGATCATCAAGGCGCTGCGCGAGGGTCTGACGGCCAATCGCATCCAGTACATCGCGGGCATCATCAACGGCACGACGAACTACATCCTCTCGGAGATGCGCGACCGCGGGCTCGATTTCGCGACCGCATTGAAAGCCGCGCAGGAACTGGGCTACGCCGAAGCCGATCCGACCTTCGACATCGAAGGCGTGGACGCCGCGCACAAGGCGACCATCATGAGCGCGATCGCGTTCGGCGTGCCGGTGCAGTTCGACCGCGCCTACGTCGAAGGCATCAGCAAGCTCGCGGCGATCGACATCAAATATGCCGAGGAACTCGGCTACCGCATCAAGCTGCTCGGCATCGCGCGCCGCACCGACAAGGGCATCGAATTGCGCGTGCATCCCACGCTGATTCCGGAAAAGCGTCTGCTGGCGAACGTGGAAGGCGCGATGAACGCGGTCGTCGTGCACGGCGACGCGGTCGGCACCACGCTGTACTACGGCAAGGGCGCGGGCGCCGAGCCGACGGCCTCGGCCGTGGTGGCCGATCTGGTCGACGTGACGCGTCTGCACACGGCCGACCCGGAGCATCGCGTGCCGCATCTGGCGTTCCAGCCGGACAGTCTGTCGAGCACCCCGATCCTGCCGATCGACGAAGTCACGAGCGGCTACTACCTGCGTCTGCGGGTGGCGGACGTGACGGGCGTGCTGGCCGACATCACGCGCATTCTGGCCGACACCGGCATTTCGATCGACGCGCTGCTGCAGAAGGAATCGGAGCAGGTCGACGCGAACGGCAAGGGCGAAACCGACATCATCCTGATTACGCACGAAACGGTTGAGAAGAACGTCAACGCCGCGATTAAAACGATCGAAGCGTTGAAGACCGTTGTCTCGCAAGTCACGAAGCTGCGCATGGAAGCGCTGAACTAGGCCGAACTATGAACTACCTCTCCACGCGCGGCGCCGGAGCCGGCGAGCGCCATACCTTTTCCGACATCCTGCTGGGCGGTCTCGCCAAAGACGGTGGCCTCTACCTGCCCGCCGACTACCCGCGCGTCACGGCTGACGAACTGACGCGCTGGCGCACGCTGCCGTACGCGGACCTCGCCTTCGAGATCCTGTCCAAATTCAGCGACGACATTCCCGCCGAAGACCTGCGCGCGCTCACGCGCAAGACGTACACGGCGGCCACGTACTGCAACGTGCGCGACGACGAAAGCGCCGCGCAGATCACGCCGCTGAAAACACTGGGCGTCGAGAACGGCGCGCCGCTGTCGCTGCTGGAACTGTCGAACGGTCCGACGCTCGCGTTCAAAGATATGGCGATGCAGTTGATCGGCAACCTGTTCGAATACGCGCTCGCCAAGCATGGCGAAACGCTGAACATTCTCGGCGCGACCTCGGGCGACACCGGCAGCGCCGCGGAATATGCGATGCGCGGCAAAAAGGGCATCAGCGTGTTCATGCTGTCGCCGCACAAGAAGATGAGCGCGTTCCAGACCGCGCAGATGTACAGCCTGCAGGACCCGAACATCTTCAATATCGCCGTGGAAGGCGTGTTCGACGACGCGCAGGACATCGTCAAGGCCGTTTCGAACGATCACGCGTTCAAGGCGAAGTACAAGATCGGCACGGTCAACTCGATCAACTGGGCGCGCGTCGTCGCGCAGGTCGTGTACTACTTCAAGGGCTATTTCGAAGCCACGAAGTCGAACGACGAGCGCGTGTCGTTCACGGTGCCGTCGGGCAACTTCGGCAACGTGTGCGCGGGCCACATCGCGCGCATGATGGGCTTGCCGATCGAGAAGCTGGTCGTCGCGACCAACGAAAACGACGTGCTCGACGAGTTCTTCCGCACGGGCATTTACCGCGTGCGCAAGGCGGCCGAGACGTATCACACCAGCAGCCCGAGCATGGACATTTCGAAGGCGTCGAACTTCGAGCGTTTCGTGTTCGATCTGCTCGGCCGCGATCCGGCGCGCGTGCTGCAACTGTTCCGCGATGTCGAGGAGAAGGGCGGCTTCGATCTCGCGGCGAGCGGCGATTTCGCGCGCGTGAAGGAGTTCGGTTTCGTGTCGGGCAGCAGCAGCCATGACAGCCGCGTGGATACGATCCGCGACGTGTTCGAACGTTACGACACGATGATCGACACGCACACGGCCGACGGTCTGAAGGTGGCGCGCGAACATCTGCAGCCGGGCATTCCGATGATCGTGCTGGAGACGGCGCAACCGATCAAGTTCGGCGAGACGATCCGCGAAGCGCTGTTGCGCGAGCCGGAGCGGCCGGCCGCATTCTCGGGCCTGGAGTCGCTGCCGCAGCGTTTCGAAGTGCTGCCGGCGGATGCGCAGCGCGTGAAGGACTTCATTGTGGCGAAGGCGGGCGCTTAAGACGCGGTTGCCGTGAAGCGTGAGCGCGTTGTCCAGGGCTCACGCAGCCTGGCCGACATGCTCCAGGCGCCTCACGCAAAATGACGCTTGCCGCGAAGCCTCGCGGCAAGCGCTCAAGCTCCAAAAAACTCCCCTGATAACGCCCGCCGCCCAGGCTCTCTGCTTCGACCGCTACAATATTCTTTTAACCTGCGGCTTCGAGACCTGAGATGTCCACACCCACGCCCCGCGCGCCGATGCTCGCCACCGCCGAAGCCTTGGCGACCCTGCTCAGCGCAGCGAGCCCGATTGCCGGCACAGAATCGATCCCCACGCTGGAAGCGCTGAACCGCGTGCTCGCGGCCGACGTCACGTCGCCGCTCGACGTCCCGCCGATGAACACGAGTTCAATGGACGGCTACGCGATCCGCACGGCGGATCTGACGACGCAGGGCAACAGCCGCTTGCCGGTCTCGCAGCGCATTCCGGCCGGTCACGCGCCGGAGCCCCTGAAGCCCGGCACGGCGGCGCGCATCTTCACCGGCGCTACGGTGCCGCCCGGCGCCGACGCGATCGTGATGCAGGAGCAAACCGAAGCCGCCGGCGCGGAAGTCACCATCCTGCACAGTCCGCAACCGGGTGAATGGATTACGGCGCAGGGCGCGGATATCCGCAGCGGCTCGGTCATTCTTCCGGCGGGCACGCGGCTCACGCCGCAGGCGCTGGGACTCGCCGCCTCGGTCGGTTGCGCCGAACTGGTGGTGCGGCAGCGCGTCAAGGTCGCCGTGTTCTTCACCGGAGACGAGCTGACCATGCCCGGCGAGCCGCTGAAGCCGGGCGCGATCTACAACTCGAACCGTTTCACGCTGCGCGGCCTGCTGGAGAAGCTCGGCTGCGAAGTCACCGACTACGGCATCGTCGTGGACAAGCTCGACGCGACCCGCGCGACGCTGCGCGAAGCCGCCGAGGCGCATGACCTCATCCTGACTTGCGGCGGCGTGTCGGTGGGCGAGGAGGATCACGTGAAGCCGGCGGTGGAGGCAGAGGGCCGGCTTGCGATGTGGCAGATCGCGATGAAGCCGGGCAAGCCGCTCGCGTTCGGCGCGGTGCGCCGCGCGGCGCAGCGTGGTGAGGCGGCGGAGTCGGCATCCGCTTCGGCATTGGCCTCGGACTCGGCGGAAACCTTCTTTATCGGCTTGCCCGGCAATCCGGTGTCCAGCTTCGCCACTTTCCTGCTGTTCGTGCGGCCGTTCATCCTGAGCCTCGCCGGCGTGCAGACGGTCGCGCCGCGCGCACTGTCGCTGCGGGCGGATTTCACGCAGAGCAAGGCCGACCGCCGCAACGAATTCTTGCGCGCGCGCATCAACCCGGCCGGCGGCCTCGATCTGTTTCCTAATCAAAGTTCGGCCGTGCTGACGTCGACGGTCTGGGGCGACGGCCTGATCGACAATCCGCCGAATCACGCGATCAGCGCCGGCGAGACCGTGCGCTTCATTCCTTTTTCCGAATTGCTGAACTGAGGCCGGCCAGAGCCGGTGGCATCCCGATGAAGATTCAACTCCGATATTTTGCGAGCGTGCGTGAAGCGCTCGACCTGGCCGACGAAACCGTCGACCTGCCCGACGGCATCGCGACCGTCGGCGATGTGCGCGCGTGGCTGCGCGTGCGCGGCGGCATCTGGGCCGACACGCTGGCTGAAGGCCGCGCGCTGCGCATGGCCTGCAATCACGTGATGACCAGCGCCGGCACGCGCGTCACCGAAGGCTGCGAAGTCGCGTTTTTTCCGCCCGTCACTGGTGGCTGAGCCGCAACGCCGCCACGCCGCTTAACCGCATAGGAGTCACAGATGCCCGTTCGCGTCCAGACGGAAGACTTCGACCTCACCGCCGAGGTCGCCGCATTGCGCGCGCGCAATCCGAAGATCGGCGCCGTGGCGTGCTTCGTCGGCACCGTGCGCGATCTGAACGACGGCAGCACGGTCGAGACGATGGAACTCGAACACTATCCCGGCATGACGGAGAAGTCGCTGGAGGCGATCATCGTGAGCGCGCGGGAGCGCTGGCCAGGCATCGAGGTATCGATCGTGCATCGGGTCGGCAAGCTCTATCCGCTCGACCAGATCGTGCTGGTGGCGACGACGGCCATGCATCGCGGGGAAGCGTTCGCGTCGTGCGAATTCGTGATGGACTACCTGAAGACCCAGGCGCCGTTCTGGAAGAAAGAGAAGACCGAGGCCGGTGAGCATTGGGTTGATGCCCGCGTCACCGACGACGCGGCGCTCGCCCGCTGGGGCATTGAATCGGGCAATCGGACGGGGGAATAGACGCGGCGGGTTCGGGTTTGCAGGATTCTGCGGGCCAAACAAGCATCTTGCCGCCACTCACGACGGTCTGAAGCGCTCCCAAAACTGTAACCGTACGGGTGATGCTTTCCGGCCCGCCGGATGGGATAAAACGACCCTGAAGCCTGAAACCGGCTCATTCATCCCGCGCCCGGCCAATGATCCGCGCCGGAAACGGCTCGCCTGACGGACGCGCCGCGTGAGCCGCATCCTCACCGTCGCGCGGACGCCGTTTCGGCGCAACGCGCTCCAGCAGTGCCTGCTGTTCCTCCGGAATCTTGTAGTCCCAGCCGAAACGGCTCAATTGTAGACTCTGCGCGATCCGCAGCGCCGGTTCCATGAAGCGCACCGCCGCGGCAGGCTGATAACGCGATTCGACCGTATCCAGAAACAGATACAGCCAGCGGCTGAAGTGCTGCGGCTCGATTCCCTCGAGCGGCTGATGCGCCTGCTGCACGTTGCCGCGGTATTGCTTCGCGCCCAGCACGAGGCTGCCCCAGAACGTGCACATCTTGGGCAGATGATCGTCCCAGCGGCCCGCCAGCGTCGCGTCGAATACAGGGCCGAGCAGCGCATCGGCACGCACGCGGTCGTAAAAGCCGTAGACGAGATCGCGGATATTCGCCTCGGTGGGTTCGGCGGCGCGCTCGACGACCGGCGCGGCAGGGAAGGACGGGTTCATGCAAATTCCAAAAGAATGCGGCTATTCATCGCGCCTCGCAATAGGGCGCCGCGGAGCGTCAGGAATGGCCTCAAATCGAGGCCGAATGGAAGGAAGTAGGATGCGAACACCCCGCTTTTCGTAAGAATGCCCCAGGCAGGAAACGTTACCATTACTGCCGAATGACCCACCCCGCCTGTCTGCGCAGAACCGGAAAATATGCGTAGCGCCTGCATCTTAGGGCGAAGCGACGGCCCACGGCAACCCTTGCATCGACGCGGTTATCTCCCGGATCGCGGCTTGCGCTCATTGCGATACCTGCACTCATGAGACTGACCGACTATACGGATTACTCACTACGCGTCCTGCTCTACCTCGCCGTTCGCGGCAGCGGCTTGTCGACGATCCAGGACATTTCAGACGCGTACGGCATTTCCAAGAACCACTTGATGAAAGTCGTGCAGCAACTCGGCGAACTCGGCTGGGTCGAGACCGTGCGCGGTCGCAACGGTGGCCTGCGGCTCGCGGAACAGACGAACGCGCTGACGGTCGGCGAAATCGTGCGCGCGACGGAAAGCGACTTTGCGCTGGTCGGCTGTTTTCCGGATCAGCACGGTGAGCGCCGTGGTTGCGTGATTACCGCGCAGTGCCGTCTGCGAAACACGCTGGAGGCGGCGCGCAATGCCTTCCTCGCGGAACTCGACCGTCATACCATTGGAGAGGTGGCGCAGCCGCACGGCCCATTGGCCGCGCTACTCGGTTTGAGCAACGTGATTCCGATTACGCCGGTCGCATCGGCTGGCGGCGACTCTGCGTCGCTGGCCTGAATGCGCCAGGCATTTCTCTCGCGCCAAATGTTAAATAGTTGACGCTTGAGGCAAAAAAGCGCTTGAAACCTGGATAAAACGCCTCATTTTGGTGGTAATCGAAATTGGAGGTCGCTTGATGAGAATCGACAAACTCACCACTAAATTCCAGGAAGCGCTGGCGGATGCCCAGAGTCTGGCCGTCGGCCATGACAATCAATACATCGAACCGGTTCACGTCCTTTCGGCGCTCGTCGCCCAACACGACGGCTCGGCACGCTCGCTGCTCTCGCGTGCCGGCGTGCACGTGCAGGCGCTGCAAACGGCGCTCGGCGACGCCATGACGCGTCTGCCGCAAGTGCAGGGCACGGACGGCAACGTGCAGATCGGCCGCGAGCTGACCGGTCTGCTGAACCAGGCCGACAAGGAAGCACAAAAGCTCAACGACACGTTCATCGCGAGCGAGATGTTCCTGCTCGCGGTCGCGGACGACAAAGGCGAGGCCGGCCGTCTCGCGCGTCAGCACGGCTTGTCGCGCAAGTCGCTGGAAAGCGCGATCGCCGCGGTGCGCGGCGGCTCGCAAGTGCATAGCCAGGACGCCGAAAGCCAGCGTGAAGCGCTGAAGAAATACACCGTGGATCTGACCGAGCGCGCGCGGGCCGGCAAGCTCGATCCGGTGATCGGCCGCGACGATGAAATCCGTCGTTCGATTCAGATTCTGCAACGCCGCACCAAGAACAACCCGGTGCTGATCGGCGAACCGGGCGTGGGTAAGACCGCGATCGTCGAAGGTCTGGCGCAGCGTATCGTCAACGGCGAAGTGCCGGAAACGCTGAAGGGCAAGCGCGTGTTGTCGCTCGATATGGCGGCCTTGCTGGCCGGCGCCAAGTATCGCGGCGAGTTCGAGGAACGCCTGAAGGCCGTGCTGAGCGACATCGCGAAAGACGAAGGCCAGACCATCGTCTTCATCGACGAAATTCACACCATGGTCGGCGCGGGCAAGGCCGAAGGCGCGATGGACGCGGGCAATATGCTCAAGCCGGCGCTCTCGCGCGGCGAACTGCATTGCGTCGGCGCGACCACGCTCGACGAATATCGCAAGTACATCGAAAAGGATGCCGCGCTCGAGCGCCGCTTCCAGAAGGTGCTGGTCGACGAACCGACGGTGGAAGCGACCATCGCGATCCTGCGCGGTCTACAGGAAAAGTACGAGCTGCATCACGGCGTCGATATCACCGACCCGGCGATCGTGGCGGCGGCGGAACTGTCGCATCGCTACATCACGGATCGTTTCCTGCCGGACAAGGCCATCGACCTGATCGACGAAGCCGCTTCGAAGATCAAGATGGAAATCGACTCGAAGCCGGAAGAGATGGACCGGCTCGACCGTCGTTTGATCCAGTTGAAGATCGAACGCGAAGCCGTCAAGAAGGAAAAGGACGAAGCGTCGCAAAAGCGCCTGCAGTTGATCGAGGAAGAAATCGAGCGGCTGAATCGCGAATATTCGGACCTCGAAGAAATCTGGACTGCGGAAAAAGCGGCGGTGCAGGGCAGCGCGCAACTGAAGGAAGAGATCGAGAAAACGCGGGCGGAAATCACGCGTCTGCAACGTGAAGGCAAGCTGGAAAAGGTCGCCGAATTGCAGTACGGCAAGCTGCCTGGTCTCGAAGCGCAGTTGAAGGAAGTGACCAAGGCCGAGGCGAACGAGCAGAACAATCCGACGCGTCCGCGGCTCTTGCGCACGCAGGTCGGTGCGGAAGAAATTGCTGAAGTCGTGTCGCGTTCCACCGGTATTCCGGTGTCGCGCATGATGCAGGGCGAACGCGAAAAGCTGCTGCAGATCGAGGAGAAGCTGCACGCGCGCGTGGTCGGCCAGGACGAGGCGATCAGCGCGGTGGCCGATGCGATCCGCCGCTCGCGCGCGGGTCTGTCGGATCCGAACCGGCCGTACGGTTCGTTCCTGTTCCTCGGACCGACCGGCGTCGGCAAGACCGAGTTGTGCAAGGCGTTGGCGTCGTTCCTGTTCGATTCGGAAGATCATCTGATCCGTATCGACATGAGCGAATTCATGGAGAAGCACAGCGTCGCGCGGTTGATCGGTGCGCCGCCGGGATATGTCGGCTACGAAGAAGGCGGTTATCTGACGGAAGCCGTGCGTCGCAAGCCGTATAGCGTGATCCTGCTCGACGAGATCGAGAAGGCGCATCCGGACGTGTTCAACGTGCTGCTGCAAGTGCTCGACGACGGCCGCATGACCGATGGACAGGGCCGCACCGTGGACTTCAAGAACACGGTGATCGTGATGACGTCGAACCTCGGTTCGCAAGTGATCCAGTCGATGGTCGGCGAGCCGCAGGAAGCGGTGAAGGACGCGGTCTGGGAAGAAGTGAAGCTGCACTTCCGGCCCGAGTTTCTGAACCGGATCGACGACGTCGTGGTGTTCCATGCGCTCGACCGCTCGAATATCCAGTCGATCGCGCGGATCCAGTTGCAACGTCTGCACGAGCGGCTGGCCAAGCTCGACATGCAACTGGTGGTGTCGGATTCGGCGCTCGAGCATGTCGGCAAGGTCGGCTACGATCCGCTGTTCGGCGCGCGGCCGTTGAAGCGCGCGATCCAGCAGGAGATCGAGAACCCAGTCGCCAAGCTGATACTCGCCGGCAAGTTCGGTCCGAAGGACGTGATTCCGGTCGAACTGGAAGAAGGCAAGCTGGTGTTCGAACGCGTCGTGCATTAAGCGAAACGCGTTCTTCGAAGAAGGGAACGGCGGCGATCGAGCCGTTCCCGTCGACGTTAAAAAGCGGCAACGAGGGTGACTTCGTTGCCGCTTTTTTTTATGCCCGTTGATTGCGCAAGCGGGCACACGGCAGGCGAGGCCGCCCGCGTTGTTACGCGTTGCCTTTACCGAATAGCGCGGACAAGCCGCCGAGCGCGCCGAGTACGGTGGTGGCGTTCAGCTTGCCTTCGGCCGGCACTTCGCCTTCCGGCGTGGCCGCGTTGACGACGTGCGGCAGAATCTGCGACAGCAGGCCGGTGACCTGATCCGGCTGCACGCCGGCCTTCGCCGCGAGGTTGGTCACGGTCTCCGAGCCGAGCACGCTGTGCAGCGCGTCCGGCGCGATCGGCTGGTTCTCGCCGTTGCTGACCCACGAGGTCACGATGTCGCCGAGGCCTTTTTCCTTGAAACGGTCGATCAGGCCGTTCAGCCCGCCCGGCTGGCTATTGACGAATTCGAGTGCGGCCGAAACCAGGGCTTGCTGGCCACCGCCTTCGGGGGATTTGCCAACCAGGGAACCGAGTGTGTCGAGTAGGCTCATGACGGTCTCTCTTGAATGCCGACACGTGCTTGACGGGTCAGCGGGTGAAAACGCTGCGCGGTTGCGCGGCGCCGTGGAAGGAAGGCGGGCGGCGGCGCGGCGGCGCTGATGGTTCGTCGCGTGGGATCACGCGCGTATCACCTGGGCCTTTACGCTGCCGGCGCACAATCCTGTTTCGTACTCCGTTTCATTCTGTCCGGTCCTCGTTTCGTGCAGTCAGGCACCGCCCGAGGCCGCCGCAGCCGATGCGGCCTTGCTCTTCTTGGCTTTCTTCTTCGATGCTTTGGTATCCGAGGCATCAGCCGGCGCCGCCGCTGCCGCAGTAGCCGGCGCGGAAGCCGCTGCCGCCTCGGACGCCGCAGCCTTGCTCTTCTTCTTCGACTTCGACGCCTTCGCGCCGGAAGCATCCGCCGGGGCGGCTGGCGTCGTATTCGCAGCCGTGGTTGGCGCCGCCGTAGGCGCAGTAGCCGCGGGCGCTGCCTTGGTGCCGGCCGTGCTGCTCGGCTTCGCGACGGGCTTGGCGCCGCTCGGCGGCGTGGACGAGCCATTGATCGTCAGTCCGGCCGCTTCGAGATTGGTCACCGATTTGGCTCCGATGCCCTTGACGCGCGTGGCGAGATCATCGGCGTCTTTGAACGGGCCATTCTTGGTGCGTTCGTCGATGATCGCTTTCGCATGCACCGGGCCAATACCCTTAACCGATTCGAGCGCCGCCTGATCGGCGGAGTTCACTTCGACGGCCGCCGCAAATCCGGCCGACAGCGACAAAGCCAAAGCAACGCAAAGCATTAAAAGCTTCTTCAGCATGGCAAGCACTCCATTGAGGGCAAAAAAGTGAGCCGCAAAGGGACGACTCAAACGACTCGGGACGACGCATCCTGTCAGCATTCGCTGCGCTTAAGCATAGAACAAATTGCGCGCCCTTATTTGCGAACGCGGACGATTTATACCGATCGATTCATGACAAGTAAATCAGTGTGAACAAGATTTAAACCTTTTGCCTCGTTATTAGGCTCTTATGAGTTTATCGATCAAACCCCCACGCCATAAAAAAATGACCGTGGAGACAAATGACAGCACGACGCGCTTGACTTAGAGTGCACTCGAAGTCCTAACCTGAGTTCCGTCATGTCGAATATCTCGAAAGCACTCACCATCGGGCAGGTCGCTGAAACGATCGGCGTTTCGACGCATACGCTGCGCTACTACGAACAGGCCGGGCTGATTCGCGCCGTCGGCCGCACGCAGGCGGGGCATCGGCTGTATTCGCCGGCCGATCTCGACTGGCTGCAGTTCGTGATGCGCCTGAAGGCGACCGGTATGCCGATCGCCGGCATGCAGGCGTTCGCGGCGTTGCGCGCGCAAGGTCAGCCGACGGTGGGCGCGCGCCGCGACATGCTGGTGGCGCATCGGGATGCGGTTTTGGCGCGAATCGCCGAGTTGCAGATCAACCTCGGCGCGATCGTCGACAAGATCGCGTACTACGAAGCGGCCGGGCGCGCACCGGCCGCCGATCGTTCGACACGACAGACCGACGAAACCCAGGCGCATTCACATTCGGAATAGGACTCACCATGGACCACCCACACAACGACCGCTACACCCGAGGCTGGGACAAACTGAAGCAGATCGACGGCTCGGCCGGCGAGCAGGTGATCGCCGCGCTCGCGCCGATCGCGCCGGATTTTGGCCGTCTGCTGATCGAATTCGGCTTCGGCGACATTTACAGCCGGCCGCAACTCGATCTGCGCGCCCGTGAAATCGCCACGATTGCCTCGTTGGCCACGCTCGGCTGCGCGCAGCCGCAGCTGAAGGTGCATATCGAGGCGGCGTTGAACGTCGGCTGCACGCGCGAGGAAATCGTCGAGGTGTTCATGCAGATGGCGCTTTATGCGGGATTTCCGGCGGCGCTGAATGCGCTGTTTGCCGCACGCGAGATTTTCGAGCGCCATGATCAGGCATTGAATGACGCGCAATCGGCGAGCGCCGCGCAGGTGCGGGAGAAGGAAACCCACGCGGGTTGAGATCCGCGAGGCAAGGGCGACAGCAAGGGTAGGGCGAGCGGCTGCTTGGATCAGCCGCTTTTTATTGAGCCTGCAACGCAACTAACGGTCTATTATTGGCAGCCACTACGACAGAGCGTATGTGGGCAGGAACCAAACAGCGGCTTATCAGGAAGAAAGCCCGGCCATTCTGCAGCCTACGACAGACAACCCCGTCAAGTCGCCGAATCCGCCCGAAGCGCCGCCTCGGCATGCGAATGCCGCTTGCTCACCACACGCCAATACATCAGCAAGCCGATGCCCGCAATCGCGAGACTCGCGGTATTCGCCACCCAGAAACCGCGCGCGCCGGTCAGCCATTCCGGCGTGACGCCGGTCACGTTGAAGCCGAGCACATAGCCGCCGCCGAGCCCGACGCCCCACAGCGCCACCGCGTAGATCACGGTCGGCACGACCGCCACCTTGTAGGCGCGCAGCACGAACGCGGTGGTGATCTGCAATGCATCGAACAGGTGGTAGCACACGACGATCAACACCAGCGGCAACGCCGCCGCCACGACCTGCGCATTCGGCGTATAGCCTTCGATGATGTAGGGCCGCAGCACCAGCACGATCGCGCCGTAACAGCAGGCGATCGCCATGGCCATCATGATGCCGTGACGCGACAGCGTGCGCGCCGCTTCCGGACGATGCGCGCCGAGCGCCTGCGCGACCAGCGTCGACGAAGCGATGCCGATCGACAGCGGCGTCATGTACAGCACCGCGCCGATATTGCCGGCGATCTGGTGGCCGGCCAGCGTCGTCGTGCCGAAGCGCGCAATGAAGAGCGCCATGAACGTGTAGGAGGTCACTTCGATCAGATACGACAGGCCCATCGGAATGCCCAGCCGCAATTGCGCCGCCTGGCGTCGCCAGACCGGCCAGCAGAACTGCGCGAAGATCGCGAACGGCGTGAATACGTCGACGCGCGTCAGCAGCAGCATGCCGAGTGCGGCCAGCGCCCAGTTGATCATGGTGCTGGCGAGCGCGCAGCCCGGCCCACCGAGCGCCGGCACGCCGAACCCGCCGAAGACGAACCACGTATTGAGCGGCACCTTCAGCAGCAGCGCGCCGATCTGCAGGATCATCACAAGCCGCGGCTTGCCGACCGCATTGGTGATCGAACTGTAGACGCGAAAAGCGAGGCCGGCCGGCAAGCCGAAGGCCAGAATCCGCAGATACGCGACAGTGCGCTCGTGCAGCGCCTCGGGCACGCGCGCCAGCTGCAGCACGGGGCCCGGAAAAAACAGAATCAGGAAGCCGATCACGGTCAGCGCCGCCGCGAGCCACAAGGCCTGGCGAACTTCCTCGCCGATCTCGGCATAGCGGCGCGCGCCGTAGAGTTGCGCGGTAATCGGTTGCAGCGCGGTCAGAATGCCGGTCAGGCCGATATACACGGAGATATAGATCGACGAGCCGAGGCCGAGCGCGGCCAGGTCGACTGCCGAGTAGCGGCCGACCATCGCCGTATCGATCACGCCAAACGCGATGATCGCCAGTTGGCCGATCAACACCGGCCACGCGAGGCCGGCGATTTTCCGTACGTCGGCGAGCATGCTCAGTCGGACTTCTTGTGCCAGTTGCGGCGTTTGACGACTGGCGGCTTCGGACGGTCGATGCGCACGTACAGACGGAAGCGTTCGTCACGGTCGGCCACGCGGCGGCCTTCCCACACCAGCTTCCAGACGAAGTCGGACATTGCGCTCGGTTCGCCGTAATCCTGCGTGTCCTGACGCAGGATCACATCGCAGTCCTGGTCGAAGGAGAAGTGCATGTCGCCGAAATAGGCGAAGGTCGCGATCTGCGCATTGCCGAGGCGCACCGGTGAAATGCAGGTGTAGTCGTCCGGCAGATGGGCGGATATCTGTTCAGCGACGTCCTTATAGGTCCGGCTGTAGTTGACGACCGGCAGCCATAGCGTCATGAGCAGCACCCACATCAAGGTGGTGCCGGCGCTCGAAAGCACCACGCTGCGCCACAAGACTTTCGGATGGCGCGCGAGACGCCACCGCACCAGCACGAACCAGCAGATCGTCACGGCGACCGCGCACACGAACGACAGGATCTTGAACTGCGGCGCGAAGCCCGGCGCGAGACGCGCGAGGTTGCGCGCGAGCGGATGCGGGAAGCCGGTCAGCCCCGCGATATAGACCAGCCAGACGAAGCTGCCGAGAATCGTGAAGCTCAGGAGCGCGAACCAGTCGATCGCGTTGATCGCGCCGCGCTTGAGCGTGGGCAGCGCGAAAGCGGCCAGCACCGCGAGCGGCGGCAGCAGCAGCATGTAAAGCCGGTTCGACTGATGGCTCTGCAGCACGACCAGCACGAACAGCGGCCCGATTACCGAAAGCGGAATGGCGACGTGCGGCGCGCGCCGCAGGCCCGACCAGCTGAACCATGCCCAGAGTGCCAGCGGCCACGCCGGCCAGGTGAAGAGCGGCAGATTTTTCAGCGCATAGCCGGCGACCGAGCCGGGCGGCCCGGCGAACGAACTCAAGCTGACGTGCACCCACTGATTGAGGTACCAGACGGCGTCGTTGGGGAAGGCGGCGAGCGCGGCGATCGGCCACGCCACGGACAGCGCGAGCGCCACCGGCAGACCCGCCAGCAGGAGCCAGCGCGAGCGCGTCTCGCGCACAATCAGGGTCATCGCTAGCGTGCCGAGCAGCAGTGCGCCGACCAGCACCGGGCTGCTGGCCAGGGTAACGAGCGCGATGGCGAGTCCCCAGATCAGCGCGCCCTGAATCGGCTTGTCGATCATGCGCACGAGCCCGTACACGAGCATCGCGATGCCGAAGAACTGCGCGAGCTGCGGCGTGGTTTCGTGGCCGCGCTCGGCGAGGCCGAAACAGGCGAGCAGGATCAACAGCGCGCCGTCGGCGAGCGTGCGGCCGTAGTCGCGTGGTTCAGGCTCGCCGCCGAACGCGTACTTGAACGGCTGGACTTCGGCGCGGCGGCCGAGCAGGTAGGCGGCGTACCAGACGAACGCGCAGCCCGCGCAGAACATCAGGCCGGTGAAGACACGCGAGGCATTGCTCGCATCGACCCATGGCGCGAGCAGGCGGATCGCGCTGGCGCCGAACCAGTAGCCGAGCGGACCGTCTTCAGTGAGGTATTTGCCGACCAGATTCGGCAGCAGCCAGTCGTGCGCGCCGCCGTTCGCCATGGTCCACATGACGCCGAAGCCGGCTGCATCCTCGTTCTTCCACGGATCGCGGCCGAACAGTCCGAACGATGCGTAGACGATACAGATGGTCAGCAACAGCCAGCGCGGCAACGCACTGGTCGCTGAGGCAGTGAGGCGAACGACAGGTCTCATGCGGTGTGTGGATATCGGATAAGCGGTGCAGCCGGGACCGGACGGCATGTCCGGCTGGAATGGCCAATTTGGAGCATCCGGCATTGTAGTCGTGCCGTGCGATGCGCGTCACGGCCGGTAACGGCTCGCAACGTCGTTGGGAAAGCTGTAACACGGGTTCGGCGCTGCGCCGCGCGCGAGCGTTTGACCCTCGGGCATTGGCGATGAATCAGCCAGGCGACAAAAAAGGGCAGCTCGCGCTGCCCTTTTTGCTCCTGCTTCGCTGCCGGCCAAAGCCGGCGACGAGCCAGGTATTACTTCGCTGCTGCCTTGCCGGTAGCGCGCGAGCCGAACTTGTTGCGGAACTTCTCGACGCGGCCTGCCGTGTCCATGATCTTTTGCTGGCCGGTGTAGAACGGATGCGATTCCGACGACACTTCGATCTTGGCGAGCGGGTAGGTCTTGCCGTTGAATTCGGCGGTTTCACGCGTCTGGATGGTCGAGCGCGTCACAAACTTGAAGTCGTTCGACACGTCGATGAACAGAACTTCGCGGTAATCCGGGTGAATGCCTTCTTTCATGGTCTTTCCTTTAATCTGGCGGTAGCCAACCCGCGTGCGACCGTATTTGAACGGACCGCATCTAGGCGCGAGCCACTTGCCTATGGTCGAAAAACGGCGATTATGCCAGAAAATCAGTCGCTTGACGACTTTTGCGCCGGCTTTTTGCTAACGGTGCATGCCGTTTTCACGGCTGTTTTGCAGGGTCGCGGCGCGTGTGCGCACCGGGCGGCGGCCGTTGCCTGGCGGGCGTTGCGCGTCAGGCGGCAGTGAATGTCATGCCGACCCGCGCCGGATCCTGCCTGTAATAGCGTGCGAGCAACCGGTAAAGCTCCGGATACTCGGCTTCGAACGCCTGCGGTTGGACGAACAGCGCCTCGCTGCAAACGGCAAAAAATTCCGATGGATGATCCGCCGCGTACGGATCGATCAGCGAGTCGCGCTCGAAGCGCGCCCAGCGGCGCTCGGGCACCGCGTCGACTTTCGCGCAGAAGTGGTCGTAAGCGTGGTCGAACACGTCGGCCCACGCTTGGGAATCGAGCGGCGCGTGCCAGCGGCGAATGAGTGGCGGGTGGCCGTCCGCCTCACCGTTCAGCATGTCGATCTTGTGCGCGAATTCGTGAATGACGACGTTATAGGCGTCCGAGCCGTCCGTCATCTGCGCGTCTTCCCACGACAGCACCACGGGCCCGCCTTCCCATGCTTCGCCGCTCGCGTCCTGTTCGACTTCGTGCACCACGCCGTCTTCGTCCTCGACGGTTTTGCGGATCACGAACTCGCCCGGATAGACGATCACGCCGACCCAGCCGCGATACAGATCGAGGCTCAGGTTCAGCACCGGCAGACACGCTTGTGCCGCGATCGCCACGGTCATCGCGTCGGTCAGCTCAAGCTCGTGCGCGGTCGAAAATTCCTTCTGCGCGAGGAACAGGCTCGTCAGTTCGCGCAAGCGCACGAGTTCCGGCGCATCGAGATGCGCGAGGAACGGCAGGCCGTCGAACGTGGCCTGCCAGAGCGAATCGTCGATCGCGTAGTCGCGCAGCGCGCGCTCGCGCCGGCGTGTGCCGAACCATTGAGTCAGTTTCGAGAGCATGGCCTGAAGCAACCCTTAGTCGATCTGTTTTTGC
The DNA here is from genome assembly GCF_046026985.1 of Paraburkholderia sp. RL18-101-BIB-B. Taxonomy (NCBI): domain Bacteria; kingdom Pseudomonadati; phylum Pseudomonadota; class Betaproteobacteria; order Burkholderiales; family Burkholderiaceae; genus Paraburkholderia; species Paraburkholderia sp. RL18-101-BIB-B. Next base: position 261,257 of record NZ_JARESV010000002.1, on the reverse strand, counting down.
CACGCGGCAAATAGGCCGCCGCATATCGCTACGCCGATCAGGAAGTAGAAGCCGTCCAGCGAGGCCAGAAAACTGGCCTGTTGCGCGACCGCGCGGCTGATTTCCACGATCGCCAGCGAGTGCGCCTCGGACGGCGAGCGGCCGGCGACGGCAAAGCCATTCGTCAGCGCGGCGAGCGAGTTCTGGAACAAAGGATTGTACGGATTCACGAACTCCGCGAGGCGAGTTTCGTGCAGCGCCTGCCGATGCTGCTCGACGATGATCACGGAGGCCGTCGCGAACGACATGGTCAGTTGCCGTACGATGTTTTTCAGCCGGTAGCCGTGCGTGAATTCTTCGATGGCGAAAATTCTGAATGTCAGATTGGCGACCGGCAGCACGATGAACAGCAACAACAGGCCGCGCAACAGCAGCGGCAGCAGCAACGCCGCTTCGCCGACGCCGGGCGACATGCGCGTCATCCACGCCGCCGCGAACGCGGCCACCGCGAAGCCGGGCACGATGATCCACTTCTTGCGCGGCAGCAGCTTCGCATAACGGAAATAGACGAACAGGGCACTCGCCGAAATCAGCGACGTCACGCCGACCAGTTGCCCGGTGTTTTCGACCGGATAGCCGAGTCCACTCTCGAGAAAGCGCGAGATCAGATAGCTGAACACGGTCGAGATGTAGTAGTAGAACATGTAGAGCACGAGCCCGACCTGGAAGACCTTCTCTCGCAACGCATTGAGGCGCACGAGCGGCGCGGGATGATGCCACTGGTGATAGGCGAACCAGCCTAGCGCGACGATCCCGGCGACGCTCAGCAGAATCAGTCCGGGCGACGCGCTGAACAACTGGAAGCGCACCTGCTGCATCACGATTTGCAGCGCGCCTTGTGCGAACGCGAAGATAATGTACGGCCAGAAATGGGCGGCGCCCCGTTCCTCTGGCAGGCGGTTGCCGGAGTCGGGCAGCGCGAGCAAGGCCAGCACGGCGAACAGCACGCCCACGGGCGCCGTGCACGCGAACAGCGCGCGCCAGTCGAAATGCCCGACCAGTTGGCCGCCGATCAGCGGCGCGAGCGCGCTGCTCAGGACGATCAGCACGAGAAACGCACGGGTGGCCGCGGGCCGCTGCTGCGGTTTGAAACTCATCTGAATCAGGATGCGGCAGGTGCCCATCATCGGCCCGATGATGTAGCCTTGGAAGCCACGCGCGAACGCCAGTTCGATCGACGATTCGCACATCGCCGCGGCCATCGCACCGGCAGCATAGAGCAGCATGCAGCCGGCCACGTAGCGCCGGTAACCGAAGCGTTCGACCCACCATTGCTGCTGCATGATGCCGAGCACCGCCGCGACTGCATAGGCGCTCGACGCCCACACCAGTTCATCGGGCGACGCGTTGATGCCGCCGGCGATATAGCTGGTGAAAAACGAGAAGATCGAGTTGTCGAAATAATCGAGGCCGGTGACGACGGCCAGCACCCAGGGGAAGAAATCGCCGCGCAGTTTTTCGACGCTGAACAACCGTACGCGGGATGACGTCGTGCTCATGAAGATTCGCCCGGCGTGGGGTCGTCAGATTCTTTTGCCTGCTTTGCGGGTGGCGCATTGCCCGCTTTGGCGCGCGCGCTGCGGCGCTGTTCGAGCAGCGCCTCTGCGTTCTCGCCAGCGAGGCGCCGCTTGAGATAGTCGAGGTCGGGGCTCAGTTCGGCGCGCAGCTTCTGCGCTTCCTTCAGTTCGCGGCGCATGCTTTCGATGCGCGCGTCGAGTGCTGCGACCTGTTGCTCGATGGCGTCGTGAATCTGCTGCAGCGATTCGGTCGAGTAGCGGTGGCCGCCGTCGACGGCCTCCAGCGGACGCTTGAGCATTTCGGTGACGCTGTGCAGCGAGAAGCCGAGCGAGCGCAAACGCAGAATGCGGCCGAAGCGCTTCAGATCATCCTCGTCGTAAAGCCGGTAGCGGCCTTCGCTGCGCGTGGGCGAAACGAGGCCGCGTTCCTCGTAGTACTTCAGGGTGCGCGCGGTGACGCCGAGACGTTCGGCGGCGTCGCGTACCGTCAGCAGAGTGGGTGAGTCCTTGGACATAGGCGTGTGACAGATATGACGGATTGGTTGCATTGTACTTCAACGTGTACGTTCACGTACATGTTGCTGCGCTAGACGACGTCGACGTTGGGAAGCTGACATGGTTTGCGCGCGACGCGGAGACGACAAAAAGGCGGACGAAAAAAACCGCTCGTTTGCGACGAGCGGCTTTTCTATGCGATGCGGATGAAACGGCTAGTGCGGCAATATCGGCCCAAGGCCTTAGCTGCCACCGCCACGACGCATCATGTCGAAGAACTCGGAGTTGCTCTTCGTCTGACGGATCTTGTCGAGCAGGAATTCCATCGACTCGACTTCGTCCATGTCGTGAATGAACTTGCGCAGCACCCAGATCTTTTGCAGCACTTCGGGCTTGATCAGCAGTTCTTCGCGGCGCGTGCCTGACTTGTTCAGGTTGATCGACGGGTAGACGCGCTTTTCAGCAAGACGGCGCTCGAGGTGCACTTCCATGTTGCCGGTGCCCTTGAATTCTTCGTAGATCACGTCGTCCATGCGGCTGCCGGTTTCGATCAGCGCCGTGCCGATGATAGTCAGCGAACCGCCTTCCTCGATATTGCGCGCCGCGCCGAAGAAGCGCTTCGGACGTTGCAGCGCGTTGGCGTCGACACCACCCGTCAGCACCTTGCCCGAGGCCGGCACGACGGTGTTGTACGCACGCGCGAGACGCGTGATCGAGTCGAGCAGAATCACCACGTCGTTCTTCATTTCGACGAGGCGCTTAGCCTTCTCGATCACCATTTCGGCGACCTGCACGTGACGCGCGGCCGGTTCGTCGAACGTGGAGGCGATCACTTCGCCCGCCACCGAACGCTGCATTTCGGTCACTTCTTCCGGGCGTTCGTCGATCAGCAGCACGAACAGCACGACATCCGGATGGTTCTGCTTGATCGCGTGAGCGATGTGCTGAAGCATCACGGTCTTGCCGGACTTCGGCGACGCCACCAGCAGGCCGCGTTGCCCTTTGCCGATCGGCGCGATCATGTCGATGATGCGGCCCGTGACGTTTTCTTCGCCACGCATTTCACGTTCGAGCAGCAGCACCTTGTTCGGGTGCAGCGGCGTCAGGTTTTCGAACATGATCTTGTGCTTCGAGGCTTCCGGCGGCTGGCCGTTGACCTTGTCCACCTTCACCAGCGCGAAATAGCGTTCGCCGTCTTTGGGCGTGCGCACTTCGCCTTCGATCGTGTCGCCCGTATGCAGGTTGAAGCGGCGGATTTGCGACGGGCTGATGTAAATATCATCCGTGCTGGCGAGGTACGAGGTTTCCGGCGAGCGCAGGAAGCCGAAGCCGTCCGGCAGCACTTCAAGCGTGCCGTCGCCGAAGATCGTGTCGCCCGTTTTGGCTCGTTTTTTTAGAATGGCAAACATCAATTCCTGCTTGCGCAGGCGGTTCGCACTTTCGATCTCGAGGCCATTGGCCATCTCGATCAATTCGGACACGTGCAGAGTCTTAAGCTCGGATAAATGCATACGGAGAACCCGCAGGAGAAGGTGCGACGAAATGAAATCTGGGAGGAGAGTGAGCGGAACCGCTCAAGGACTTACACGTCTTTTCGACGTTTTGCGGATTCTAGCATAGCACACGCCAGTTTCCGTCAGTGCGACGGCATGGCATCTTTCTTGTTGAGCGTGTTGCCGGCTGACAACACGCTCAACACAACGCGCCCGCGGGCCCCGGAAGGCTCGGAGCGCGCCGTTGCGACCGCTATTACAGGTTGCCGTCGAGGAACGCGGTGAGTTGCGACTTCGACAACGCGCCGACTTTCTGCGCGGCGACAGCGCCGTTCTTGAACAGGATCAGCGTGGGGATGCCGCGCACGCCGAACTTGACCGGCGTCGATTGATGTTCGTCGACGTTGATCTTGGCGATTTGCAGGCGATCGGCGTAATCCTTCGCGACTTCGTCGAGGATCGGCGCGATCATCTTGCACGGACCGCACCATTCAGCCCAGAAATCGAGCAGCACGGGTTTATCGGATTTAACGACGTCCTGTTCGAACGATGCGTCGCTAATATGCTTGATTTGTTCGCTCATTGTATGAATACCTCTATCGGTTCGAGGCCCGCCTGAATTGCTCGCCACGATACGTCAAAACCTAAGGAAACTTCCGTTCGCTTTGCCGCAATCGGAGCCTTTCGACACACGCCGGAAAAGGTGAAAGCCCGTTTCGGAATATGCGGAGAGCTCGCGCTTGCGGGTCATCCGTACGGCAGTTTAGCTTAATTCGCTATGCGTTGCCGGGGGCGATAGTACCCATCAGGGGCAGTGGGGCCAACGGCTGCCGATGAAGTGCCACCGTGTTTCATCAACCATGACGCAGCCTATCTGGAGGCTCCGCAGCCAAACTCAAGTGGCATCCGCACGGGTTGGTCGCGGCATTCGTCTATATGGTGTAAAGGGCGCGATTCGGCGCGCCGTTGACGCTTTGCTCGTATTAACAGTCGCACGACGGCCCAAGCGGTGATAGAATGTTTCGTGACGGGCCTCCTCGCATGGAGGGATGGTCAACCTGGTCAGGTCGGGAACGAAGCAGCCACAGCCGTTTTCCACCAGTGCCGAGGGTCGGGCTCGTCACCTTCCTTTTTCTGTTTTCTCTAGTTGTTCTCCGCGGGTTCTTCCGCGAACGCTTTCCATCTCCTGTTTTACCCTGAGTGCAGCGGCATGCAACCGTGCCTTATCGTGTTTTCGCGCGCCTTATCTATTTTTTTCTATCGGTCCGTTAGGCAGTTTCAATGAAGTGGCGCGAAGCGTTCGCGCGCCGTCGCGAATCGGTTTTGCGCGGCATCGTTACTGATACAATTTCCGGATGACCTATCAAGTTCTCGCACGCAAATGGCGGCCGAAGGATTTCGCTTCGCTCGTCGGACAGGAGCACGTGGTGCGCGCGCTCACGCACGCGCTCGACGGCGGCCGTCTGCACCATGCCTATCTGTTTACCGGCACACGCGGCGTCGGCAAAACCACGCTGTCGCGCATCTTCTCCAAGGCGCTGAATTGTGAAACCGGCGTGACCTCCACGCCGTGCGGCGTGTGCCGCGCGTGCCGCGAGATCGACGAAGGGCGCTTCATCGACTATGTGGAGATGGACGCGGCGAGTAATCGCGGCGTCGACGAAATGGCGGCGCTGCTGGAGCGCGCCGTCTACGCGCCGGTGGATGCGCGCTTCAAGGTCTACATGATCGACGAAGTGCACATGCTGACCAACCACGCCTTCAACGCCATGTTGAAGACGCTGGAAGAGCCGCCTTCGCACGTCAAGTTCATTCTCGCGACTACGGATCCGCAAAAGATTCCGGTCACGGTGCTGTCGCGCTGTCTCCAGTTCAATCTGAAGCAGATGCCCGCCGGCCATATCGTCTCGCATCTCGAGCACATTCTCGGCGAAGAGAAAGTGCCGTACGACGCCCAGGCGCTGCGCCTGCTCGCACGCGCGGCCGACGGTTCGATGCGCGACGCGCTCTCGCTGACCGATCAGGCGATCGCCTATTCGGCCAATCAGGTCAATGAAGAAGCCGTGCGCGGCATGCTCGGCGCGCTCGACCAGAGCTACCTGATTCGTCTGCTCGACGCGCTCGCGGACGGCGACGGCGCCGCGGTGCTGTCGGTCGCCGACGAGATGGCGTTGCGCAGCCTGTCGTTTTCGACGGCGCTGCAGGATCTGGCGAGTTTGCTGCATCGGATCGCGTGGGCGCAATTTGCGCCGTCGTCGGTGCTGGACGAGTGGCCCGAGGCGGCCGACCTGCGCCGCTTCGCTGAAGCGCTGAGCGCCGAGCAGGTGCAATTGTTCTATCAGATCGCGACGATCGGCCGAAGCGAACTGGGTCTCGCGCCGGACGAATACGCCGGCTTCACCATGACGCTGCTGCGCATGCTTGCGTTCGAACCGGCGCCGACGGGCGGTGGTGGCGCAGTGGGTTCGGGCCGTGCGCCTGGCCAGGCGGGGGCGAGTGGGGCGAAACGCGCGGGTGCGCCGGCTGTGGCCGCGCACCAGGGCGCGTCGGCAGCGCCGGCGATCGCGGGTGCGAGCGCTGTGTTGGGGAGTTCGCGTGGAGCGAGCGTGGACGCCACTGCGCCGGTCCGCGAAACGCAGACTGGCAATGCTGCGGCAGTAGGTAAGGGCGCTGCGGCTGACGCATCGGTTCAGCCTGCGCAGCAAACCAATAGCTCGATTGAAGTACGGCCTGCTGATAACAGCATTCAAGCTACGCCGCCGGATTCTGCTCAAGGCATGGCAGCAGAGCAATCGCTTGATGCGCAGCCGGCAATCACCGCCGAGTCGGCGCCGGTTGTTCATGAGGTGAATTCAGCGCCGTTGCAGGCGGTGGACGATGCCGCCGCGACACCTGCGTCGCCAGTGTCGTCTGCAACCCCTGCGGCCGCCGCCTTGGCGCCGTGGGATGACGCGCCCGCCGACTCGGCAGCGAACGAAGCTTCCGTAACCGCTGGCGTTGATGGCTCGGCCACAACTGAAGCCCCCGCAGCCGCATCCCTCGACGACTCAGCGCCCGCGTCTTCGCTAAGCGCACCCGCAGCCGCCGCGCTCGCACGCACCGAGCAGGCCGCAGCAGTACCGTCTCAAGAGCCGTCACCCGCAGCCGATAGCGCGCCGCGTCGCGCAGGCGGCGCGAGCGCCGCACTCGACGTCTTGCGCAGCGCCGGTTTGAAAGTGTCCTCGGACCGTGGCCGCGCAACCGCGGCAGCGGCCGCGAAGCCCGCCGCGCCGGCTACGCCGAAGCCGGCCGCGCCGCGCGTCGTTGTTCCCGTGCCGACGCCGCGCGCCGCGCGCCGCGCGCCGCAGCAGGATGCCGCGCCAGCAGCGCCGGCCGCTCGCGCCGCAGGGGCAGCGCAGTCAGCGCCCGCGCAGCGTAACGGCGCCGAGCAAAGCGGCTCGTCGGTGCCTCCGTGGGACGACATGCCGCCCGACGAATACATGCCGCTCACCGCCGCGGACGAAGGCTACTACGGCCTGCCGGACGACAGCTACATGCCCGTGTTCGACAGCGGCCCTGACGATGTCCGCGTAAGCGCGACGCCAGCGGCCACACCCGCGCCGGTGGTCGATCAACGTCCGCTGCCGCCCGCCGTGCCGCTCGATCCGCTGGGTTTCAAAGGCGACTGGCCGGCGCTCGCCGTCGACCTGCCGCTCAAGGGCATTTCATATCAGCTCGCATTCAACAGCGAACTGATGGCGCTCGAAGGCAACACGCTCAAATTGAACGTGCCTGTTCCGCAGTACGCGGAAACCTCGCAGGTCGCTAAACTGAAGACGGCGCTCGCCGACAAGCTCGGCCAGACTGTCGAGGTGCTGGTCGAAGTCGGTCCGGCGCGCCGCACGGCCGCCGCGCACGACGCCGCCCTGCGCGCGCAGCGTCAGCAGGAGGCCGAGCGCGAGATCGGCGCCGATCCGTTCGTGCAGTCGCTGATTCGCGAGTTCGGCGCGAGCATCGTGCCGGGCTCGATCCGCCCGATTACTCCGGACGCCGGTTCGAACGGCGCGCCGTCGGTCCACTGATTCGCCGCGCGATGCACCATAGCGCGCCCGATTTCCGAATTTCACGCTATCAAGAAGGAGCATGTCCATGATGAAAGGCCAACTCGCCGGGCTGATGAAGCAAGCCCAGCAGATGCAGGAAAACATGAAGAAGATGCAGGAGCAACTCGCGCTGATCGAAGTCGAGGGGCAGTCGGGCGCCGGTCTCGTGAAGGTGACGATGACCTGCAAGAACGACGTGCGCCGCGTATCGATCGACCCGAGCCTGCTCGCCGACGACAAGGACATGCTGGAAGACCTCGTCGCCGCTGCGTTCAACGACGCCGTGCGCAAGGCCGAAGCCACCGCCCAGGAAAAGATGGGCGGCATGACCTCGGGCCTGCCGCTGCCGCCGGGCTTCAAGCTGCCGTTCTGAACCAGGCCGCCGCAAGGTGGCGGGTCACGCGCCGTAGCTGCTGTCGCCGCGGCGTGAACGGAACGCGCGAATTGCGCACGCTGCACGTGCCGTCTGTGCGGCACTCGCTGCGCGCGTGTTCCGGCTGGACCCGACCGGCCGTGGCTCGGCTGAAGTGCGCATCGCGCGCGCTTAACCGGGCCGTCGCCGGAATGATGTAAACCGATCGAATCAACCGCATCGCCACCCGGACAGCCGGGCACTACCCACTTCGACGCCGATCCGCATGAAACAACCTTCCGCCTTGTCGGCGCTCGTCGAAGCGCTGCGCGCGCTGCCCGGTGTCGGGCCGAAGTCCGCGCAACGCATGGCGTACCACCTGATGCAGCACGACCGTGACGGCGCCGAAAAACTCGGCCGCTCGCTGCTGTTCGCCACCGAGCATCTGCAGCACTGCGAGAAGTGCAACACCTTTACCGAAGCGCAGATCTGCGAGGTCTGCCTCGATGAAGAGCGCGATCCCACCTTGCTGTGCGTCGTCGAGACCCCCGCCGACCAGATCATGCTCGAGCAGACCATGACCTATCGCGGCCTTTATTTCGTCTTGATGGGGCGCCTGAGTCCGCTCGACGGCATCGGTCCGAAGGAGATTCATTTCGACCGGCTGGTCAGACGCGCGTCGGATGGCGTCGTCAAGGAAGTCGTGCTCGCCACCAATTTCACCAACGAAGGCGAGGCGACCGCGCATTACCTCGGGCAGACGCTCAAGGCGCGCGGCCTCGCTGTTACGCGCCTCGCGCGCGGCGTGCCGGTGGGCGGTGAACTCGAGTATGTCGACGCCGGCACGATCGCCCGCGCCATGCTTGATCGTCGCTCGATGTAGAAGGCGCCCGCCGCACGGCAACGGGCGTCAGGATCGGAACGGCTTTGCATGGGGCAGGAGTAGGCGCTAAAGCGCCAACTCCTGCCGACAGCTTTGCATGGGGCGGGAGTAGGCGCTAAAGCGCCAACTCCCGCCGACAAAGGAGACACATGAGCGCTACCTCTGAATCAGGCGCGAGCGCCGCGCCTCAGGATAAAACCGGCCCGCTCGCCGGCGTCAAGGTGCTGGAACTCGGCACGCTGATCGCCGGCCCGTTCGCCGCGCGCTTTCTCGGCGAGTTCGGCGCCGACGTCATCAAGATCGAAGATCCCAAGGGCGGCGACCCGCTGCGCAAGTGGCGCAAGCTCTATCCGGAAGTCGGCGGCACGTCGCTCTGGTGGGCCGTGCAGGCGCGCAACAAGAAATCCGTCACGATCAATCTGAAGGCCGAAGAGGGCAAGGAGATCGTGCGGCGCCTCGCGAAAGAAGCGGATATCGTCGTCGAAAATTTTCGGCCGGGTTTGCTGGAAAAACTCGGGCTCGGCTATGACGTGCTCTCTGCGGACAACCCCGGCCTCGTGATGGTGCGCCTGTCCGGCTACGGCCAGACCGGCCCGTATCGCGACCGGCCCGGTTTCGGCGCGATTGCCGAATCGATGGGCGGCCTGCGTCATATCACCGGCTATCCGGATTTACCGCCGCCGCGCATCGGCATTTCGATCGGTGATTCGATTGCCGCGCTGCACGGCGTGATCGGCGCGCTGATGGCGCTGCATCACAAGCAGGTGAACGGCGGCAAGGGGCAGGTCGTCGACGTCGCGCTGTACGAGGCCGTCTTCAACATGATGGAAAGCGTGGTGCCCGAGTACGGCGTGTACGGGATGGTGCGCGAGCGCACCGGCGCGTCGCTGCCGGGGATCGTGCCGTCCAATACGTATCCGTGCCGCGACGGCAGCATCGTGATCGGCGGCAATAGCGATCCGATCTTCAAGCGCCTGATGATCGCCATCGAACGCGAGGATCTCGCGGACGATCCGGCGCTCGCGCACAACGACGGCCGCGTGCCGCGCACCCAGGAAATCGACGGCGCGATCGCCGCGTGGCTCGCCACGCGCACCATCGACGAAGCCCTCGCGGTGCTGAATGCCGCCGACGTGCCGGTGGGCCGCATCTACAGCGTGGCGGACATGTTCACCGATCCGCAGTTCATGGCGCGTCAGATGATCCAGCGTTTCAAGTGGCAGGACGGTCAGGAAATCACGCTGCCGTCGGTTACGCCGAAGCTCTCGGCCACGCCGGGCGAGACGCGCTGGCTGGGCCCGGAACTGGGTGAACATACCGATGAAGTCCTGCAATCGCTAGGTTATGATGCAGACCACATTGCAAGGTTGCACGCGCAACAGATCGTTTGAGCAGCACACGCGGCGCCCACGAGCGCCGTGCTAAAAGATAAAACCGGACAACAAAAGTTTGGAGACTCGAGACCATGCAACGGAGAAGTTTTCTCGCCGGCACCGCCGCACTCGCGGGCGCTACGCTCGCCGCCACGCCACTCGCCTTCGCGCAGGGCAAACCTGAAACCACCAAGGTGGCGATCGCCGTCGGCGGCAAGAACCTGTTCTACTACTTGCCGCTCACCATCGCCGAGCGTCGCAACTACTTCAAGGACGAAGGGCTAGAGGTCGAAATTTCCGACTTCGCCGGCGGCTCGCAAGCGTTGAAGGCGGCGGTCGGCGGCAGCGCGGATGTGGTGTCCGGCGCGTTCGAGCATACCTTGCTGCTGCAGGCGCAAAAGCAGATGTTCCGCGAATTCGTCCTGCAGGGACGCGCGCCGCAGATCGTGCTCGCGGTCTCGAAGAAGACCATGCCGAACTACAAGTCGATCGCCGATCTGAAGGGCAAGAAAATCGGCGTGACCGCGCCGGGTTCGTCGACCTCGATCATGGCGAGCTTCGTGCTGGCAAAAGCCGGGCTGAGCGCGAAAGACGTCGCGTTTATCGGCGTGGGCGCGGGCGCCGGCGCGATCGCCGCGTTGCAGTCGGGGCAGATCGACGCGATCGCCAATCTCGACCCGGTCATGACCAAGCTCGAGCGCACCGGCGAGATTCGCGTGGTGTCGGACACGCGTACGCTTGCCGACACGCGCAGCGTCTTCGGTGGCGATATGCCGGCGGGCTGCCTGTACGCATCGCAAAGCTTTATCACGAAGAATCCGAATACCACTCAGGCGCTGACCAACGCGATGGTGCGCGCGCTCAAGTGGCTGCAAACGGCGACCGGCAGCGAACTGATCAACACGGTGCCGGAAGGCTACCTGCTCGGCGACCGCGCGGTGTATCTGGACGCATGGCAGCACGTGAAGGAAGCGATGTCGCCCGATGGCCTGATGCCGGCGGACGGCCCCGCGACGTCGCTGAAGACCTTGCAGGCATTCGACCCGAACGTGCAGGGCAAGCCGATCGATCTGTCGAAGACGTGGACCAACGACTTCGTCAAGAAAGCGCTGACTACCGTCAAGGCTTAAGTTGAACGCGTGGACAGGGAGGCCGTGACGCGCGGCGTTTTCGCCCGGCCGCGGCCCCGCATGCCATGACGCGATCACCAACCCCAATCCGATCTTTCGAAGCGAGCTGAACGATGACCGTTGCCGCACTGGCGCTCGACAACATCACCTGCACGTTCGCTGCGCGCGACAACCGCGCACAGCGCTACACCGCGGTGAAGGACACTACCTTGCGCATCGCGCCGGGCGAGTTCGTCTCGGTGGTCGGCCCGACCGGCTGCGGTAAATCCACGCTGCTCAATGTCGGCGCGGGTCTGCTGGGGCCGTCGTCGGGCACGGTCAGCGTGTTCGGCGAGCCGCTCAAGGGCATCAACCGGCGCGCCGGCTATATGTTCCAGGCCGACGCGTTGATGCCGTGGCGCTCGGCCATCGACAACGTCATGGCTGGTCTCGCGTTCCACGGCGTGCCGCCCGTCGAAGCCCGCGTCAAAGCCGACGAGTGGTTAAAGCGCGTCGGCCTCGGCGGCTTTGGCGATCGTTATCCGCATCAACTGTCGGGCGGCATGCGCAAGCGCGTCGCGATGGCGCAGACGCTGATTCTCGATCCGGACATCATTCTGATGGACGAGCCGTTTTCGGCGCTCGATATCCAGACGCGTCAGTTGATGGAAAACGAGTTGCTCGACTTGTGGGCCGCCAAACGCAAAGCGGTGTTGTTCATCACGCACGATCTCGACGAAGCGATCGCCATGTCGGACCGCGTGGTGGTGCTCTCGGCCGGGCCGGGCACGCATCCGATCGGCGAGTTCACGATCGATTTGCCGCGTCCACGCGACGTTGCTGAAATCCGTTCGCATCCGCGTTTCGTCGAGTTGCATGCGCAGATCTGGAGCGTGTTGCGCGACGAAGTGCTCAAGGGTTATCAGCAGCAACTCACTGCCGTTTAAACGCGTCACGTTTTTGCGTCACGTATTGGCCACTCAATCGTCCAAGGCAAACCGAGTCATGTGGAAGACGTTGCGCCCGAACCGGGCGAATCTGGTGATCTGGCAATGGCTGCTGCTCGTGCTGTGCTTCGTGCTCTGGTACGTGCTGACCAGCCCGACGCTGCTGCCGGCGTTCTATTTCGACGACCCCAACAAAGCCGCGTTCTTCTTCGGCGAGCCGCAGAAAGTGCTGCAGCGGATCTGGGAATGGTTCACGGGCGGCGAGATCTATCTACACCTATGGATCACGCTGGTCGAAACCGTGCTCGCGTTCACGCTCGGCACGGCGCTCGGGCTCGGCGTCGGCTTGTGGCTCGCACTCTCGCCGCTCGCGAGCGCGCTGTTCGATCCGTACATCAAAGCCGCTAACTCGATGCCGCGCGTGATTCTCGCGCCGATCTTCGGCGTGTGGTTCGGGCTAGGCATCTGGTCGAAGGTGGCGCTTGGCGTCACGCTGGTGTTCTTTATCGTGTTCTTCAACGTCTATCAGGGCGTGAAGGAAGTCAGTCCGGTCGTGCTCGCCAACGCGCGCATGCTCGGCGCGAACGGCAAGCATTTGCTGCGCTTCGTCTATTTGCCGAGCGCGATGAGCTGGGTGTTTTCCAGCTTGCATACGTCGGTGGGACTGGCGTTCGTCGGCTCGGTGGTAGGGGAGTATCTCGGCTCGGCGCGTGGCGTCGGCTATCTGATTTTGCAGGCCGAAGGCACCTTCGATATCAATACCGTGTTTGCGGGGATTCTGGTGCTAACCGCGTTCGCGCTGATTCTGGATGCGATCGTCGGCATCGGCGAGCGGCGCTTGATGAAGTGGCAGCCGAAGACGGGCGATACGGAAAAGCTGTAGGTCGGCGCGGCGCGGCGCGGGGTTGTAAAGTGCGAAGCTCAATAAAAACGACGCGCCGGTTGGAAACCGCGCGTCGTTTCTTTTGGCGCCGAGCAGAACGAATCGGCCGCGCCAGGACTAAGGCGTCACCACCACCTTCCCGATCACACGACGCTCGGCCATGTCCCGCAACGCGCGCCCGGTGTCCTCGAGCGAATAGCGCGCCGACACGTACGGCTTGAGCTTGCCTTCACCGATCCACCGCGTCATCTGTTGAAACGCCGCGTGATTGTGCTGCGGTTCGCGCTTCGCAAAGTCGCCCCAAAACACGCCGACCAGACTCGCGCCTTTGAGCAGCGTCAGGTTGAGCGGCAGCTTCGGAATCTCGCCGTTGGCGAAGCCCACCACCAGATAACGCCCGCGCCAGCCGATGCTGCGAAACGCCGGCTCCGCATACACGCCGCCGACGGGATCGTAGATCACATCCGGGCCTTTGCCGTCGGTGAGCGCCTTGATGCGCTCGCGCAGGTCTTCGGTGCTGTAGTTGATGGTGGCGTCCGCGCCGTGCTCGACGCAGGTCGCGAGTTTCTCGTCGCTCGACGCCGCCGCGATCACGCGCGCGCCGAGCGCTTTGCCGATTTCGACGGCCGCTAGTCCGACGCCCCCGGCCGCACCGAGCACGAGCATCGTCTCGCCCGCTTGCAAGGCGCCGCGATCGACCACGGCGTGATGCGACGTGCCGTACGCCAGCGTGAACGCTGCCGCCAGCTCGAAGTCGACATCGTCCGCCAACGGCACGCAGGCCGCGGCGGGCGCGAGCGCCTGCTCCGCGAAACCACCGTGGCCGGTGAAGGCGACCACGCGCGAGCCGGGCTTGAATTGCGTGACGTCGGCGCCGACCGCGCGCACCACGCCCGCGACTTCCGAGCCGGGCGTAAAGGGCAGAGGCGGTTTGAACTGGTATTTGTTCTCGATGATCAGCACGTCGGGAAAGTTGACGGCCGCGGCTTTGACGTCGATCACGACGTGGCCCGGCGGCGGCTCGAGGTCCGGCAGGTTTTCGACGACCAGGCTCTCCGGCGGCCCATATTGTTTACAGCGAATCGCGCGCATCGTGTCTCCATATCGATCAGGGGTTCGCAAGTATTCTGAGTGTAAAACAATCAGCACGACCGTGCGTTTTTATTGCTTCGCACGCGATCGGCAAATGCTCGATGCATGTCCGGACGCCGACTCGCGCCAGCCTTTCACGATCCCGACGCGTGCGTGTTGCATACGTCGTGCGCACGGCCTGCCGTGTCGTTCGCGCGTCTTCTTTCCTCGGTTACAATCGCCGCATGCGAATCCTACTCAGTAACGACGACGGTTATCTGGCGCCCGGCCTTGCCGCGCTTTACGAAGCGCTCAAGCCGATCGCTGACGTCACCGTGATGGCACCCGAACAGAATTGCAGCGGCGCGTCGAATTCCCTGACGCTGTCGCGGCCGCTCTCGGTACTGCGCTCGGCCAATGGTTTCTATTACGTGAACGGCACGCCCACCGACTCGGTGCACATCGCGCTGACGGGCATGCTCGACCATACGCCGGACCTCGTGGTCTCGGGCATCAACAACGGTCAGAACATGGGCGAAGACACGCTCTATTCGGGCACCGTCGCGGCCGCCACCGAGGGCATCATGTTCGGTGTGCCGGCCATCGCCTTCTCGCTGGTCGACAAGGACTGGGTGCATCTCGACGACGCCGTGCGTGTCGCCGCTGAAATCGTCGCGCACTATCTCGAGCAGCCGTTACCCGGGCATCCGCTTCTGAACGTCAACATTCCCAATCTGCCGTACGAGCAACTCGGCGACTGGCAGATCACGCGTCTCGGCAAACGGCATCCGTCGCAGCCGGTGATCCGCCAGACCAACCCGCGCGGCGAACCGATCTACTGGATCGGTCCGGCGGGCAGCGCGCGCGACGCGAGCGAAGGCACCGACTTTCACGCCATCGCCAACGGCCATGTGTCGATCACGCCGCTGCAACTCGACCTGACCCACACGCAAATGCTGCCCGCGGCGCGCGACTGGGCACGCGCAGGCAGCGGCGCTTCATGACCAGCGAGCGCGCCAAGCGCTTTCCGCTCGGCCTCGAGGACCTGGTGCGCGAACCACGCAGGCCCGAAGGACGCCCAGGCGAAATCCGCGCGGCGGCGCTGGCCGCGAGCGCGGCACTGAACGCGCGTCAGCAACCCGCGAAGAACGCTCCGCTCGGTTCCACGGGTAAGTCCCAATCCAAGCAGGCGAGGGCGCAGACCGCGGTGCAGATAAAGCCGCAAGCCAAGCCCTCGGCGGTGACGCCGCCGAAGCCGCTGGCCGCGCCTTCCGCCAAAGCACCGGTCAAGGCGCCACCTAAACCTGTCGTGCAGAGTTCGACCGCGCGTGCCGTGTCATCGTCGGCACCTACGCCGGCCAGGCCCGCTGCCCGATCCAACGAGCGCAGCGCCGCGCCGAATGTCGCTTTGAACGGCGCGATGGCACTGACGTCGGAACGGGTTCGCGAACGGATGGTCGAACGCCTGCGTGCGAACGGCGTGACCGATCAGCGCGTGTTGAACGCGATGTCGGTGGTGCCGCGCCACATGTTCGTCGACCCGGGTCTCGCGGTCCAGGCCTACGAAGATGCGGCCTTGCCGATCGGCCATCACCAGACGATCTCCAAGCCGTCGGTAGTCGCGCGGATGATCGAACTGGCCGCCGCCGGCCGCGCGCTGAACAACGTGCTCGAAATCGGCACCGGCTGCGGCTATCAGGCGGCCGTGCTGAGCCAGGTCGCGCGCGAGGTTTACTCGATCGAGCGCATCAAGCCGTTGTCCGAACGCGCGAAGACGAACTTACGTCCGCTGCGCATTCCGAACATCCGCTTGCACTATGGCGATGGGCGGTTGGGATTGCCGTCGGCGGCGCCGTTCGACGCGATCGTGATCGCCGCGGCGGGGCTCGACGTACCGCAAGCATTACTTGAACAACTCGCGATCGGCGGCCGTCTGGTCGCGCCGGTCGGTTCGCAGGACGGCCAGAACCAGGTGCTGACTCTGGTCGAGCGCCTCGGACCCGCGCAGTGGCGCGAGTCGCGGCTTGATCGCGTTTTCTTTGTACCCTTAAAATCCGGAGTGATTTGACACCGATGAGTATGTTGCGCGCGATGCAAAGAACCAGACTGAATGTCCCCATGACCGTAACCCAGCGTAGCGTGTGCGTGCTCGCCTTGTCCCTGTTGATGACGGCCTGTGCATCCCGGCTCGATCAGGCGCCGGTCGTCGACCGCTCCGGCGGCGGCGTGCTCACCACGCAAGGCGCGCAGCCGGCCGTGCCGCTCGGACCGCCGCCGCCGGGCTACTATCGCGTGAAGCCGGGCGACACGCTGTACCGGATCGCGTTGGAGAACGGCCAGAACTACCGCGACATTTCGGCGTGGAACAATCTGACCAACCCGAATCAGATCGAAGTCGATCAGTTGCTGCGCGTCGTGCCGCCGGGAGCGAACACCGCGGCGCTGACGCCGGGCGTGTCGACTGCGCCGATCGGCAGTGGTGGTGCGGTGCAAAGCGCACCGCTCGGCAGCACGCCGCCGTCGGGTGGGACTGCTGGCGCAGCCGGCGTCGCGGCGCCGCCGCTCTACGGTTCCGCCACGAACAACGCGTCGCTGACGCCGCCGGCCAGCCCGGGTGCGGCCAGCGACTCGAACGCCGGCGCGTCCGGCAACGTCGCCTTCGCATGGCCGGTGCGCGGACCGCTGCTCGGCACGTTCAACGATTCGACCAACAAGGGCGTGAATATCGGCGGCGCTGCGGGCGATCCGGTGAAGGCGTCGGCGGACGGCCGCGTCGTTTATGCAGGAAATGGGCTGCGTGGTTACGGCAATCTCATTATCATCAAGCATGATGCAACTTATCTCACGGCGTATGCACATAACCGCGCTTTGATGGTAAAAGAGGGAGACGCGGTAACGAAGGGGCAGAAGATCGCCGAGATGGGCAATAGCGATTCCGACCGTGTGATGTTGCATTTCGAAGTTCGCCGGCAGGGTAAACCTGTCGACCCACTGAAGTATTTGCCGCCGCAATAAGCGATACGATACGACCATGCCGAAATCGAAGCGCCGCCCACCGCAAGCCGAGTCTGAGACGATCAGCCACGCTATGTCCGCTTCGGTCGAAGAAAGCGGCGCTTCGGAAGTGGAAGAAGAGATCGCCGAGGAGCGCGATCTCGACGAACGCCAGGGCGGCGTGGATGAAGCCGGCGAGACCCGTGAAGGCGCGGCCGAAGCCGCGCCGGATGCGGACGATTTCCGCGCGCTGCTGCAAGCCGAGCTGACGGCCGACACGATTCAGCACTACCTGAACCGTATCAGCGTCAAGCCGCTCCTGACCGTCGAGGAAGAGCAGAAGTATTCGCGTCTTGCCAAGGCGGGCGAGTTCGAAGCGCGGCAGGTCATGATCGAGCGCAATCTGCGGCTCGTCGTCAGTATCGCCAAGGGTTATCTGAATCGCGGCGTTCCGCTGCTCGATCTGATCGAGGAAGGCAATCTCGGCCTGATGCACGCCATCGAAAAATTCGATCCGACGCGCGGCTTCCGGTTTTCTACTTACGCCACGTGGTGGATCCGCCAGAGTATCGAGCGCGCCATCATGAACCAGGCGCGCACAGTCCGTTTGCCGGTGCACGTGATTCGTGAGCTCAACCAGGTGCTGCGCGCCAAGCGCCATCTGGAAAAAAATTCGATGAATTCCGGCGAGGCCGCCGAGCGCCGCGACGCCAGCATCGACGACATCGCCTATCTGACCGGCAAGACCACCGACGAAGTCACCGACATCCTCGCGCTGAACGAGCACACCGCATCGCTCGACGCGCCGCTCGATCTCGATCCGGCGAGCAGCCTGCTCGATCTGCTGTCAGACGACCAGAGCCAGTCGCCGGATGCCGAAGTGCAGCACCGCGAACTGGAAACGCTTACACGCGCGTGGCTCGCTCGCCTGTCGGACAAGCATCGTCATGTGATCGAGCGCCGCTTCGGCCTGAATCACATCGAACCCGCCACGCTCGAAGAGCTGGCCGACGAAATGGGCCTCACGCGCGAGCGTGTGCGCCAGATCCAACAGGAAGCGCTCGTGCGGTTGAAGCGCTTCTTCGCCTCCAACGGTGTTCGGAAGGACGCCGTTCTATAACCTGATGACACCGATTCTTGTATTCGACATCGAGACGATTCCCGATGTCGCCGGCATTCGCCGCCTCGAAGATTTGCCTGCCACCTTGAGCGACGCCGAAGTCGCCGAGCATGCGTTCGCCGCGCGCCGCGAAAAAACCGGTAACGATTTCCTGCCGCACCATCTGCAACGGATCGCGGCGATTTCCTGCGTGTTCCGCGACAACAACGGTTTCCGCGTACGCTCGCTCGGCACGCTGGAAGACGGCGAAGCGGCGCTGGTGCAGTCGTTCTATCGCGTAATCGAGAAGTACACGCCGCAACTCGTGTCGTGGAACGGCGGCGGCTTCGACCTGCCGGTGTTGAACTACCGGGCGCTCGTCAACGGTATTCCCGCCTACAAGTTCTGGGATCTCGGCGAGGACGACCGCGAGTTCAAGTGGAACAACTACATCAGCCGCTATCACGCGCGTCATACGGATCTGATGGACGTGCTCGCCATGTACCAGGCGCGCGCCAACGCGCCGCTCGACGCGCTCGCCAAGATGTGCGGCTTCCCCGGCAAAATGGGCATGGACGGCAGCCAGGTGTGGCACGCGTACCAGCAAGGGCGCATCGAGGAAATCCGCAATTACTGCGAGACCGACGTCGTCAACACGTACTTGCTCTATTGCCGCTTCCAACTGATCCGCGGCGCGTTTTCGCCCGCGGAGTATGCTGATGAGATCAACCTGGTCAAGAACGCACTAGCGCTGGAAACGGCGCCGCAATGGGCCGAGTATCTGGCGGCATTCGATCAGTAAGGTTGTACGGGGAGGGGGCGACGCCGTCTGACTGGCCAGCGCGTGCAGCGGCCGTTGCCGCCGTGCCGAATGATGGCGAGGCGCGGCGCTTCGTCTACAATCTCGCCTTTCCCCAAGTTTGTCAGGAAGTCGCAGGTGTCCCGAACTGCCCCCCATCGCCGCGCGCCGAAGCGCTACAAGACGCCCCCGCCCGCGCCGGCACACGTCGTCACCGGCAACGAGCCGGTCATCGAAATCGTTTCGCTCGATATGGAAGCGCGCGGCGTTGGCCGCACCGAGACCGACGACGGTACGCCCGGCAAGGTGATCTTTGTCGAAGGCGCGTTGCCCGGCGAGCGCGTCAGCTATTCGACGCATCGCAGCAAGCCCAAATTCGAGCAGGCCGAAGTGGTTCAGGTGTTCCGCGAAAGCGTGATGCGCACCAAGCCGAAATGCACTTACTTCGATATCTGCGGCGGCTGTTCGATGCAGCATCTCGACATCCGCGCTCAGGTGGCGGTCAAGCAGCGCGTGCTCGAAGACAACCTGCAGCATCTGGCGAAGCTGCGCCCGGAAACGGTGTTCCGGCCGATTCACGGGCCGGCCTGGGGTTATCGCTACCGTGCGCGTCTGGCAGTGCGTTTTCTGCCGGAAAAGGGCGGTATGCGGATCGGCTTCCACGAGAAGAAGAGCAGCTACATCGCCGACATGAAGACCTGCGAAGTGCTGCCGCCGCATGTGTCGGCCATGCTGATGCCGCTGCGTTTCATGGTTCGCAAGCTGTCCATCTACGATCGCATGCCGCAGCTCGAACTGGCGGTCGGCTCGTCGGTCACGGCGCTGGTGGTGCGCAATCTCGAGCCCATCACGGCCGCGGACGAGCAGGTGCTGCGCGATTTCGCCGACGAGCACAAGGTGCAGTTCTGGCTGCAGCCGGGCGGCCCGGACACGGTCACGCCGTTCTATCCGCTCGACGTGGAACTCGACTACACGCTGCCGGAATACGGCATCCGCATGCCGTTCAGGCCGACCGACTTCACCCAGGTGAATCACGCCATCAACCGCGTGCTGGTGAGCCGCGCGTTGCGGTTGCTGGCGCCCGCGCGCACGGATCGCGTGCTCGATCTGTTCTGCGGGATCGGTAACTTCACGCTGCCGCTTGCGCGGATCTCGAAGGAAGTGGTGGGCATCGAAGGCAGCGAAGTGCTGACCTCGCGCGCGCTGGCCAATGCCGAGCTGAACGGCGTGGCGGGGCATACGTCGTTTGCGTGCCGCAACCTGTTCGACATCACCGCCGACGACCTGCGCGCGCTCGGCCACTTCGACAAGTTCCTCATCGATCCGCCGCGCGAAGGCGCGCTAGCCGTCGCCAAGGCGCTGGTGGAGATTGCGCAGAGCGGCAATGGGCCACTGCCGAAGCGCATCGTCTACGTGTCGTGCGCGCCAGCGACGCTCGCCCGCGATGCCGGCCTGCTCGTGCACGAGGCGGGCTACCGGCTGGTGGGTGCGGGCGTGGTCAACATGTTCCCGCACACGTCGCATGTGGAGTCGATTGCGTTGTTCGAGCGGGATTGAGTCGCGCCGCGGCAAAGTAAGGCGCAAACAAAAACGCCACGACGGAAGTCGTGGCGTTTTCTATTTCCGGCTGATTTTCAGCGAGTCGCGTGGCTTAGAACTGCCACCACGACTTTTCCTTACCCGGCCTTGCATGCCCCGTGATGTACGGGCTGTCGGGGAAGGTGCCGGCCAGCACGCGCTTCGTGTCGTCGGCCAGTTGCGGCTGGTTCAGCTTCTCATACGACAGCATCATGATGTGCAGTGCGTCTTCGATAGCCGGTGCGTTCTTGTATTGCGTAAGCGCCAGTTGTGCGCGGTTGATCGCGGCGACATAGGCGCCACGGCGGTAGTAGTAATCCGCCGCGTGGACTTCGTGCGACGCCAGCGCGTTGACGATATAGCGCATGCGCTGCGCGGCGTCCGGCGCATACTTGCTGTTCGGATACTTGTCCACCACGACCTTGAAGGCGTCGTACGACTCGCGCAGCGACTTCGGATCGCGCTCGCTCATGTCCTGGCCGGAGAAGCGGCCGAACAGACCGAGGTCGTCGTTGAAGTGGATCATGCCCTTCAGGTAGTACGCATAAGCGATGTCCGGATGATCCGGGTGCAGCTGGATGAAGCGGTCGATAGCCTGGTCGGCGGCGGCGTTTTCGTTGTCTTTCCAGTTGCAGTACGCGACGTTGATCTGCGCCTGCTGGGCGAAGTGGCCGAACGGATCGCGACCTTCGAGCATTTCGAAGTACTTGGCGCACTTGCCGAAGTCACCACCGCTCAGGGCGTCGTTCGCCTCCGTATATAATTTGTTGTTGTTCCACGTTGCCGTCTCGTCGGTCTTTTCCGGCAGGCCGTGGCAAGCCGCGACAACGGCGACGGCTGCGGCGCACGCAATGTATCCGGCCACTTTCCGGGCCGCCTTCTTGATGGCCGCCAAATTGATCGCCGCTTTAGTGATGGTGTTCAAGGCTCGCATTTTCCAGTCTAGCTTTACGTCCAGGTGACCCAGACTCAATGACCCGCTCAAATACTCCAGGCGCCGCAACCGGCGCCGGGAATAGCAACAAAGATTATAGCGTAAGCGCTGACCCCTCCGACGCGTTGGGCGTTGATTCCCTCGACGACGATCTCGGCAGCGACGCGCTCGGCGCCGCCGTTCTGCCCAGCCACGTGCCGACCGTGGCGAGCCGCGTGGCGGACGAGACGCCGCGCAGCGTCGTGGTGCCCGACGAGATGGCCGGCGAACGTCTCGACAAGGTGCTCGCGCGGGTTTTTCCCGAGTTCTCGCGCAACCGTCTGCAGAGCTGGATCGAGGCTGAGCGCGTGCGGATCGACTGCAAGCCCGCGAAAATCCGCCAGCCGGTGCCGCTCGGCGCGACCATCGAGCTCGTGCCCGATCTGCTGCCGGAGCAGCTCGCGTTCACGCCGGAGCCGGTGCCGCTCGAAATCGTCTATGAAGACGACACCCTGGTGGTCATCAACAAGCCGGCCGGCATGGTGGTGCATCCGGCGGCCGGCAACTGGAGCGGCACCGTGCTCAACGGTTTGCTGTATCGCTATGGCGACGCGGCGGCGGGCCTGCCGCGCGCGGGCATCGTGCACCGGCTCGACAAGGAAACCTCCGGCCTGATGGTGGTGGCGCGCACACTCGAGGCGCAGACCGACCTCGTGCGGCAGTTGCAGGCGCGCACGGTGAAGCGCCGCTATCTCGCGCTGGTGTGGGGCAACATGCCCGAAGAAGGCACGATCGACGCCCCGATCGGCCGCGATCCGCGCGAACGCACGCGCATGGCGGTGGTGACGAGCGCCTCGGGCAAGCCGGCGCGCACGCATTTCCGGCGTGTCGATTCGGCGATCTGGCAGCGTCAGCCGGTCACCGCGATTCATTGCGATCTGGAAACCGGGCGCACCCATCAGATTCGCGTCCATTGCGCGCACATCGGTCATCCGCTGCTCGGCGACCCGGTGTACGGGCGCGCCCGTGGCAAGCGTTCCGTCACGCCGCTGCCTGATGGGTTCGCGCGCCAGGCTTTGCATGCATGGCGCCTCGGTCTGATTCATCCGCAGACCGGCCGCACGATGCAATGGCGCGCCGATGTGCCGGCCGACATGGAAGCGCTGTCGGCGGCGCTCGGCCTCGGCCGCGACGACGCGGGCGAGTTCGACGAGACGTACTACGAGGAAGACGACTACGATGCGTCGCTCGACGAGGACGCCGATGAAGACGGCGCAGTCGAACACGACGAAGCCGACGACGAAGCCGATAAACACGACGAGGACGATCACGCATGAATGTGCCCGAGCTGAGCTTTGCCGATGTCGTGCAACCCGCATGGAATGTCTCGCCGCGCGTGCGTGCGCTCGTCACCACGCGTGACGGCGGCGTGAGCGAAGCGCCGTTCGGCCGCTGGCAGAACGGCGTGGACTTGCCTGGCGGCCTGAATCTGGGCATGAAATCCGGCGACGATCTGGCCGCGGTCGCGGCCAACCGCGCGCGTTTGCTGAAGCTGGCCGGCGTGAGCGAGGCCGCGTGGCTCGAGCAGATTCACGGCGCCGGCATCGTGCGAGCGGAAGACGTGCTTGCACAGGCGCATGCGAACGGCACGCCGACGCGCGCCGATGCCAGCGTCACGGATCGTCCCGGCACCGTGTGCGTCGTGATGGTGGCCGATTGCATGCCGGTGCTGTTCTGCGACGAAGCCGGCCGCGCGGTCGGCGCGGCGCACGCGGGGTGGCGCGGGCTGGCGGCGGGCATCGTCGAACAGACGGCGCAGCGCGTCGCCGAACTTGCCGGCGTGGAGGCGGGCGCACTGCACGCTTATCTCGGTCCGTCGATCGGTCCTGATGCCTTTGAAGTCGGTGCAGACGTGCGTGACGCCTTCACGAACGGCGTCGGCGTCGCACAACGCGATGCGACTGCGAACGCCTTCGTCGAGCATCCGCACAATCCAGGCAAATATCTCGCCGATCTCCCGGCGCTGGCGCGTTTGCGTCTGCAACGGCTCGGCGTGACGCGCATTGTCGGTGGCGATCTCTGCACGGTCACGCAACGTGAGCGTTTCTATTCCTATCGCCGCGATCGCGAGACCGGCCGCATGGCCGCGTTGATCTGGCTGGACGATCAGGCGCAGTCGATCGCGGACTAGCTTGCAACGCGCATCGCGCGCGGCCATTTTCTGCGGAATCCAAGGCACGTGTGCCCGCATCACGACGTCCACATGGCGAGACGTCCTGCATGCGGGCATGCTTGTCTGAGCATTGCCACGGCTCGCATGCCCCTTGCCCACGAACACACGTATGAGGGTTTGTTCGGAGAAGCGCAGGCGTTTTTGCTGCGCTGCCGGAATTCCCGACGCTGGCGTAAATCTGCCGCCAAAACTGTCCGCCCGCGAACGGATAAATGCACATAAGCCCATGCAATTTGGGAGCTTTTTTCGTTCGCGTGCGTCTCGAATCACGCAGGTTCCAAAAGCGCGTTCTTCTACACAGGGAAAACGATAATTAAAAAACTATCGCACTGCGGCAAAATCGGGAACAAGCATTGACATGCCTTGCGATGGGGAGCAAGAATGTTCCTCACGGCTCCTCGTACAAGGGACAGGGCGTGACGAGGTCGCGAGCATTTGCTCACGTGCGCACGAACCTGCCTCTCAACCCGTCCGCAAGGACTTACCGGTCAAAAGCAGGTATGGCAGCTTCACATTCCTCAGCTTCCCCCAGCACGGACTCCTCGACGGAGCACACGCAGCAGGCCGGTACGAGCGGTGCAACACCGGCCGCAGGCATGCAGCAGTTTCTCGACGCCTGGATGAACGCATGGCGTTCGCTCGGCACATCGCCTGGCGGTAGCGGCATGCCTTTCGCGATGCCTCAGATGCCGCTGCAAATGCCTCAAATGAGTCTGCCGCAGGGTTTCCCTCAGATGCCGTCGTTTCCCGGCATGCCGGACTTCAGCAAACTGGCGGCGGGATCGATGCCCGGCATGCCGTCCTTCGCCGGTCTGAGCATACCGAGCGCGGCCATTCCCTCCGGGCGTCTACAGAAACTGCAGGCTGACTATTCGCGCGAGGCAATGGATCTGATCCAGCAAGCCACCACGTCCGCGACTCAGGCGCCCCAACTCAAAGACCGCCGCTTCAGCTCCGACGCATGGAGTTCGGCGCCGGCCTATGCATTCACCGCCGCGTGGTATCTGTTGAACGCGCGCTATCTGCAGGAAATGGTCGACGCGCTCGACACGGAACCCAAGGTTCGCGAGCGCATCCGTTTCGCTGTCCAGCAGTGGACCGCGGCGGCCTCGCCGAGCAACTTCTTCGCGTTGAATCCGGAAGCCCAAAAGACCTTGCTGGACAGCAAGGGCGAGAGCCTGCGCCAGGGTGTGATGAACCTGCTCGGCGACTTGCAGCGCGGCAAGATCTCGCAGACCGACGAATCGGGTTTCGTGGTCGGTGAAAATCTCGCGAACACCGAAGGCTCGGTCGTGTTCGAAAACGACCTGATGCAGGTGATCCAGTACAAGCCGCGCACGGCGACCGTGCGCGAGCGGCCGCTTCTCATCGTGCCGCCTTGCATCAACAAGTTCTACATTCTCGATCTGCAGCCGGAGAATTCGCTGGTCGCTCACGGGCTCGATTCGGGGCACCAGGTGTTCCTGATTTCGTGGCGCAATGCCGATCAATCGATCGCGCATAAAACGTGGGACGACTACATCGGCGAGGGCGTGCTCACCGCCATCGATACGGTGAGCAAGATCAGTGGGCGCGAGCAGATCAATACGCTTGGCTTCTGCGTCGGCGGCACGATGCTCGCCGCGGCGCTGGCGGTGGCCGCCGCGCGCGGCGAACATCCGGCCGCCTCCATGACGCTGCTTACCGCCATGCTCGATTTTTCGGACACGGGCGTGCTCGACGTGTTCGTCGACGAGGCGCACGTGCAGATGCGCGAGCAGACCATCGGCGGCAAGAACGGTACGCCGCCGGGGCTGATGCGCGGCATCGAGTTCGCCAACACGTTCTCGTTCCTGCGCCCGAACGATCTGGTGTGGAACTACGTCGTCGACAATTACCTCAAAGGGCGCACGCCGGTGCCGTTCGACCTGCTGTACTGGAACAGCGACTCGACCAGCCTGCCGGGCCCGATGTACGTCTGGTATCTGCGCAACACGTATCTCGAGAATCGTCTGCGCGAGCCGGGTGCATTGACCACGTGCGGCGAGCCGATCGATCTCTCGAAGATCGATGTGCCCACCTTCATCTACGGTTCACGCGAAGACCATATCGTGCCGTGGCAAACGGCGTACGCGTCGGTGCCGCTCCTCAACGGGCCGTTGAAGTTCGTGCTCGGCGCCTCCGGTCACATCGCCGGTGTGATCAATCCGCCGGCGAAGAAAAAGCGCAATTTCTGGATGCTGGACGGCGACGTCAAGACGCTGCCGGAGAACCCGGAAGAATGGCTCGATCAGGCTACCGAAGTCCCTGGCAGCTGGTGGCCCGAATGGACCACCTGGCTCGATCAGTACGGTGGCAAGAAGGTGAAGCCGCGCGCCACGGCCGGCTCGGCTGACTTCCCGGTGATCGAACCGGCGCCGGGGCGTTATGTGCGGCAACGAGAGTAGGTTCGAGCGCGCTTTCATGGCGCGGTTGTTTGCGGTGTGAATGAGCGTCTGATTGAGTTAGGGCGTGATTAAGAGCAACGAGATTTTTAACTTGACGGGCAGCGGCGCATGCGGCCGACCGCCCGGAGGATATGGAAATGACTGATGTTGTGATCGTATCGGCCGCCCGTACGGCAGTAGGCAAATTCGGTGGGTCGCTGGCGAAGATCGCCGCGCCCGAACTCGGCGCCACGGTGATTCGCGCCGTACTCGAGCGGGCTGGCTTGAAGCCCGAGCAGGTGAGCGAAGTGATCCTGGGTCAGGTGCTGACGGCAGGGTCGGGCCAGAATCCGGCGCGTCAGTCGCTGATCAAGGCGGGCTTGCCCGCGGCTGTGCCCGGCATGACGATCAACGTGGTGTGCGGCTCGGGTCTGAAGGCCGTGATGCTCGCGGCCAACGCCATCATCGCGGGTGACGCGGATATCGTGGTGGCCGGCGGTCAGGAGAACATGAGCGCGGCGCCGCACGTGCTGCCGGGCTCGCGCGACGGGTTCCGCATGGGCGACGCAAAGCTGATCGACTCGATGATCGTCGACGGCCTGTGGGACGTCTACAACCAGTACCACATGGGCGTGACGGCGGAGAACGTCGCCAAGGAATACGGCATCACGCGCGAGCAGCAGGACGCGTTCGCTGCGTTGTCGCAGAACAAGGCGGAAGCCGCGCAAAAGTCGGGCCGTTTCGACGACGAAATCGTGCCCGTCGAAATTCCGCAGCGCAAGGGCGAACCGCTACGTTTTGCCACCGACGAGTTCGTGCGTCATGGCGTGACGGCCGAAGCGTTGGCGGGCCTGAAGCCGGCGTTCTCGAAGGAAGGCTCGGTGACGGCGGCCAATGCGTCGGGTCTGAACGACGGCGCGGCGGCGGTGCTGGTGATGTCGGCGAAGAAGGCCGAAGCGCTCGGCCTCAAGCCGCTCGCGCGCATCAAGGCGTACGCCACTTCGGGTCTGGATCCGAAGGTGATGGGCATGGGCCCGGTGCCGGCCTCGCGCCGCTGTCTCGAACGCGCGGGCTGGACGCCGGCCGATCTGGACCTGATGGAAATCAACGAAGCGTTTGCCGCACAGGCGTGCGCCGTGAATCAGCAGATGGGCTGGGACACGTCGAAGATCA
Source organism: Paraburkholderia sp. RL18-101-BIB-B (assembly GCF_046026985.1). Classification (NCBI taxonomy): domain Bacteria; kingdom Pseudomonadati; phylum Pseudomonadota; class Betaproteobacteria; order Burkholderiales; family Burkholderiaceae; genus Paraburkholderia; species Paraburkholderia sp. RL18-101-BIB-B. The sequence continues at coordinate 233,819 of NZ_JARESV010000002.1, read as the reverse complement.
ACGTGAACGGTGGCGCAATTGCAATCGGTCACCCGATCGGCGCATCCGGCTGCCGGATTCTCGTCACGCTGCTGCACGAAATGCAGAAGCGCGATGCGAAGAAGGGTCTGGCGTCGCTGTGTATCGGCGGTGGCATGGGTGTGGCGCTGGCGCTCGAGCGCGCCTGAGCAAGGGCGCGTGGCGGGCGCCGCGGGCGTCGGCCACGCGTCCAACGGAACGTTGTCGCGCGCTGTGGCGCGCGGTCAGCGGAGGCCTCGTCAGCCGGTCGCCCGGCGGCAGCGGAGATGAAGCACAGGCGAGGGAAGAGGCAGCCAGTCGGCGCCTCGAAAACGATAACGGAGTGTAGTTTATGACACAGCGAATTGCGTACGTAACGGGCGGGATGGGTGGCATCGGCACGAGCATTTGCCAGCGGCTGCACAAAGAGGGCTTCAGGGTCGTCGCGGGCTGCGGCCCGAACTCGCCGCGCCGCGTGAAGTGGCTCGAAGAGCAAAAGGCCCTGGGCTTCGATTTCGTCGCGTCAGAAGGCAATGTCGGCGATTGGGAATCGACCAAGACCGCGTTCGACAAGGTCAAGGCCGAAGTCGGCGAGATCGACGTGCTGGTGAACAATGCCGGCATTACGCGCGACGTCGTGTTCCGCAAGATGACGCACGAAGACTGGACGGCGGTGATCGACACCAACCTGACCAGCCTCTTCAACGTCACCAAGCAGGTGATCGACGGCATGGTCGAGCGTGGCTTTGGCCGCATCATCAACATTTCGTCGGTGAACGGCCAGAAGGGCCAGTTCGGCCAGACCAACTACTCGACCGCGAAGGCCGGCATTCACGGCTTCACGATGTCGCTGGCGCAGGAAGTGGCCACCAAGGGCGTGACGGTCAACACCGTGTCGCCGGGCTACATCGGCACCGATATGGTCAAGTCGATCCGCCCCGACGTGCTGGAAAAGATCGTCGCGACGATTCCGGTGCGCCGTCTCGGCCAGCCGGACGAAATCGGCTCGATCGTGGCATGGCTGGCATCGGATGAATCGGGTTTCTCCACGGGCGCTGATTTTTCGCTGAATGGCGGTTTGCATATGGGCTGAGTCAGCGGCGCGCCGCTCACAAGGCAGCGCGCTTCGGCTCAGATGGTTCGGCGGCGTCTCGACTGCGCAATAGCCCGATTGCGCAGCCGCATGACGCCGTTTCCGCGCTCAACTTGCGCTCAAAGGCGTTACATGACCACTACTACAAAGAAAACAGCCGAACGACTGATCAAGAAATATCCGAATCGTCGGCTCTACGATACCGAGACAAGCACGTACATCACGCTGACGGACGTCAAACAGCTCGTGTTGGATCAGGAGGATTTCAAGGTCATCGATGCGAAGAGCAACGAGGATCTGACGCGCGCCATCCTGTTGCAGATCATTCTCGAGGAGGAGAGCGGCGGCTTGCCGATGTTCTCGTCGTCGATGCTCTCGCAGATCATCCGTTTCTACGGTCATGCCATGCAGGGCATGATGGGCACGTACTTGGAAAAGAACATCCAGGCCTTCATCGACATTCAGGCGAAGCTCGCCGACCAGTCGAAGAATCTGTACGAAGGCAAGGCCATGAACCCCGAGGTCTGGTCGCAGTTCATGAACATGCAGGCGCCGATGATGCAGGGCATGATGACCAGCTATATCGAGCAGTCGAAGAACATGTTCGTGCAGATGCAGGAGCAGATGCAGAACCAGGCGAAGTCGATGTTCGCCACGTTCCCGTTTACACCGGGTGGTGCGGTCAACGCGGCCAATCCCGGGAATGCGCCGGCCAATCCGCAAAGTAATCCGGAAGTCAATCCGGAGCCGGAGAAGAAGTAAGGGCGGCAAGGGCGTTCGGGCGAGCGGGGTTTCCCGGCGTTGGGCGCCGCCGGGGCACGGCCCCGGAGCCCTGACGCGTCGGCAGCTCAGCCTTTGCGTTGGGGCCAGGTGGCTCGGCGGCGGCCGGTTGGTGCCGACGCGGTACAATCGCCACCTGCGTGTGTGGGGCATTTTCCTCGGAGAGGGCGCTCTGGCCGCCAACTCCAACCCCATTCCGACGGCCGATCGCATGTTTCATGGATGTCCCACCTATCCTCAGGGAAAGCGCCACCTCTCGGCGCCCATTCCTGCATGAGCCGGCTCTATCTCGCGCCGATGGAAGGCCTCGCGGACTACGTATTGCGCGACGTGCTGACCGGCATCGGCGGATTCGACGGATGCGTGTCCGAGTTCGTCCGCGTGACGGGCTCCCTGCTTCCGAGCCGCGTCTACGAGCGCGAAGCGCCCGAAGTGCTCGATGGAGCCCACACTCCCAGCGGCACGCCGATGGTGATCCAACTGCTCGGCAGCGATCCCGAATGGATGGCCCTGAATGCCGCCCACGCGGCCACCTTGTCGCCACATGGAATCGACCTGAACTTCGGATGTCCCGCCAAGGTCGTGAATCAGCACGGCGGCGGAGCCATGCTGCTGGCCGACCCTGAACAACTCAACCGTATCGTGTCCGCCGTTCGCGCCGCTGTGCCTGTCGGCATCGCCGTGACGGCAAAAATGCGCCTCGGCGTGTCCGACACCTCGCTGGCGATCGATTGCGCCACGGCGCTGGCGGAAGGCGGCGCGGCCTCGCTCGTCGTGCATGCAAGAACGCGCGATCACGGCTACCGGCCGCCCGCGCATTGGGAGTGGATCGCGCGTATCGATGCCGCCGTGGACGTGCCTGTCGTCGCGAATGGAGAAGTCTGGACGGTGGCCGACTGGGAGCGCTGCCGCGCGGTCAGCGGTTGCGCGGACGTGATGATCGGGCGCGGCGCCGTATCGGACCCTTTCCTGGCGCTGAGGATACGCGGACTGATGGACCGCTCCCCATCCGCCGGGGAATGGCAGCACGTGCTTGGCCACATCGCCGATTATCTGCGGAAATTGCAGGCCCGTGTCGGCTCCCGGCACGAGCACGGACGCGTCAAAAAGTGGCTCAGCTACCTGCAGCGCACCTGGTCGCAGGCGGCCGAGCTGCATGCGGCGATCCGCAGAGTGCATGATTCGCACGAAATCCTGCAAGTGATCGAACGCGCTTTGAGCGTCGGTCAATTAATGGCGACACATCAATCCGCTCGCGTCGGCCGACTCGACCCGGCGGACGCCGCAGTCGTTTGAGGGCGAATATTCAAAGACTTACGAGCGGCAGCCTTGGCGAACCGCTACAATTCAGGGTTTAACGTCTTCAAGCGGTCCCCATGTCTGCCACTCTCCCGATTGCCCCGACTGCCACGCCGAAGGTCGGCTTTGTGTCGCTCGGCTGCCCGAAAGCCCTGGTCGATTCCGAGCAGATCATCACCCAACTGCGCGCCGAAGGTTACGAGATTTCCGGCACGTACGACGGCGCGGACCTCGTGGTCGTCAACACCTGCGGCTTCATCGACGAAGCAGTGCAGGAAAGTCTCGACGCGATCGGCGAAGCGCTCAACGAAAATGGCAAGGTGATCGTGACCGGGTGTCTCGGCGCCAAGAAGAGCGCGAGCGGCTCGGGGCTGATCGAAGAAGTGCATCCGAAGGTGCTGGCCGTGACCGGCCCGCACGCGCTGGGCGAAGTGATGCAGCATGTGCATACCCATCTGCCGAAGCCGCACGATCCGTTCGTCGACCTGGTGCCGGCTGCGGGCGTGAAGCTCACGCCGCGTCATTACGCGTACCTGAAGATTTCCGAAGGCTGCAATCACCGCTGCACGTTCTGCATCATCCCGTCCATGCGCGGCGACCTCGTGTCGCGTCCCGTCGCCGACGTGATGCTCGAAGCGGAGAATCTCTTCAAGTCGGGCGTGAAGGAACTGCTGGTGATTTCGCAGGACACGAGCGCCTATGGCGTCGACGTCAAATACCGCACGGGTTTCTGGAACGGCAAGCCGATCAAGACGCGCATGACCGATCTGGTCGGCGCGCTCGGCGAACTCGCCGCGCAATACGGCGCGTGGGTGCGTCTGCATTACGTGTATCCGTATCCGAGCGTCGACGAAGTCATTCCGATGATGGCCGAAGGTCCGTACAAAGGCCACGTGCTGCCGTATCTCGACGTGCCGTTCCAGCACGCGCATCCGGAAGTGTTGAAGCGCATGAAGCGCCCGGCCAACGCCGAGAAGGTGATGGAGCGCGTGAAGAAATGGCGCGAGATGTGCCCGGATCTGACTATTCGCAGCACGTTCATCGCCGGCTTCCCCGGTGAGACCGAAGAGCAGTTCCAGACGCTGCTCGATTTCATCCGCGAGGCGGAACTGGATCGCGTCGGCTGCTTTGCCTATTCGCCGGTCGAAGGCGCGACGGCCAACGAACTCGACGGCGCATTGCCCGACGAAGTGCGCGAAGAGCGCCGCGCGCGTTTCATGGAAGTCGCCGAAGAAGTATCGGCCAAGCGTATCGCGAAGAAGGTCGGCAAGACGCTGAAGGTGCTGGTCGACGAGATCAACGCGGACGGCGGCATCGGCCGCACCGCGGCTGACGCGCCGGAGATCGACGGCGTCGTGTATATCGCGCCGGCCGTCAAGGCGTCCAAACGCTACAAGGTCGGGGATTTCGTGTCGGTGAAGATCACCGGCGCCGACGGTCACGACCTGTGGGGCGAGGTTTAATCGATGACGGTGAGCACGGCCGCAGTGCCGCAAGCCCGGCACCCCGAGATCCTCGCGCTCGGCGAGGCGATGATCGAATTCAACCAGTCGGCGAAAGACCAGCCGAACTATCTGCAAGGCTTCGGCGGCGATACCTCGAACTTCTGTATCGCGGCCGCACGTCAAGGCGCGCAGACTGGTTTCGTGTCCGCGGTCGGCGCGGATCACTTCGGGCGTTTGCTGGTCGATCTGTGGGAACGTGAACAGGTGGACACGTCGCTGGTGCGCGTCGATCCGCAGGCGCCCACTGGCGTCTATTTCGTGTCGCACGGTCCGAATGGCCACGCGTTCGACTATCTGCGCGCCGGCTCGGCCGCGAGCCGCTATGCGCCGCACGATCTGCCGCTTGATGCGATCGCCGCGGCCAAGGTGATTCATCTGTCCGGCATCAGCCTCGCGATCAGCCTGAGCGCTTGCGATGCGGCGCTGGAAGCGATCGCGCATGCGCGCGCCAACGGCGTTCGCGTGAGCTTCGACACCAATCTGCGTCTGAAGCTGTGGCCACTCGCGCGGGCGCGCGCGGTGATGCTCGAAGCCATCCGCCAGACGGACATCTGCCTGCCAAGCTGGGACGACGTCACCGACCTCACCGGCTTGACTGGCCGTGATGAGATTGTCGATTTCCTGCTGTCGCACGGTCCGAGCGTCGTTGCGCTGAAGCTCGGCAAAGAGGGCTCGTATATCGCGACACCGAACGAGCGGCGCGTCGTGCCGGGCCACGTCGTCAATGCCGTCGATGCAACTGGCGCGGGCGACTGCTTCGGTGGCGCGTTCATCGCGCGCATCGTCGCGGGTGACGATCCATTCGCAGCGGCGCGTTATGCGAACGTCGCCGCGGCGCTGTCCACGCAAGGTTACGGCGCAGTGGCGCCGATTCCGTCGCGCGCGACAGTCGAACAACTTCTGGCGGACTGAACATGCGCGCTATGGAGCGCGGCCCGCCGAGGCAAGATCATCTTAGAGACTGGAAGAGGAGCGAGCGATGCAACGGGACGTAGTAGTGGTAAGCGGTGTGCGTACGGCAATCGGCGGTTTCGGCGGCAGTCTGAAGGATTTTTCGCCGACTGATCTCGGCGCACGCGTCGTGCGTGAAGTGCTCGCGCGCGCCAACGTATCGGGCGACGAAATCGGCCACGTGGTGTTCGGCAACGTCGTGCATACCGAACCGAAAGACATGTACCTGGCGCGTGTGGCCGCGATCAACGGCGGCGTCGCGCAACATGCGCCGGCGTTGACCGTGAACCGTTTGTGCGGCTCCGGCCTGCAGGCCATCGTTTCGGCCGCACAAAGCGTGCTGCTCGGCGACGCCGATATCGCGATCGGCGGCGGCGCGGAAAACATGAGCCGCGCGCCTTTCTCCATGCCGGCCGCGCGCTTTGGTCAGCGCATGGGCGACGCGCGCCTCGTCGACATGATGGTCGGCGCGCTGAACGACCCGTTCCAGTCGATCCATATGGGCGTGACCGCCGAGAACGTCGCGCGCAAATACGACATCTCGCGCGAAACGCAGGACGCGCTCGCCCTCGAATCGCATCGCCGCGCGGCCAACGCGATCACGAGCGGCTACTTCAAGCAACAGATCCTGCCGATCACGATCCCGTCGAAGAAAGGCGACGTCGTATTCGACACGGACGAGCACGCGCGCATGAACGCATCGGCGGAAGACTTCTCGAAGCTCAAGCCGGTGTTCGCGAAGGAAAACGGCACGGTTACAGCCGGCAACGCGTCGGGCATCAACGACGCCGCCGCGGCCGTCGTGCTGATGGAGCGCGGCGTCGCCGAACAGCGCGGCATCAAGCCGCTGGCGCGGCTGGTGTCTTACGCGCATGCCGGCGTCGATCCCGCGTATATGGGCATCGGCCCGGTCCCAGCCACGCGCAAGGCGCTCGAACGCGCCGGGCTGACCGTTGCCGACCTCGACGTGATCGAGGCCAACGAAGCGTTCGCCGCGCAAGCCTGCGCGGTCAGCAAGGAACTGGGCTTCGATCCGGCCAAGGTCAATCCGAACGGCTCGGGCATTTCGCTCGGCCATCCGATCGGCGCGACCGGCGCGCTCATCACCGTCAAGGCGCTGTACGAACTGCAACGGATCGGCGGGCGTTATGCGCTGGTCACGATGTGTATCGGCGGCGGGCAAGGCATCGCGGCGATCTTCGAACGGATCTGATGCGCGGCATGTCAGTAGCAAGCGGTATCGAGCAATGAGGAAGGAAGGGATGCGGGAATTGAAAGCGATGAAGGGTGCGGTGCGCCGGCGCGGCTGGGTAGTGACGAACGTCGCCGCATTGCTGTGTGCCGGCGCAGCGGCAATGCTGCCCGCGCAGGCATGGGCGGAAAGCGACGCGGTGAAGGAGTTGGCGGCGCCCCCGCCGATCCAGTTGCCGCTCAAGCCAAGCCCTGAATTCGCGAAGTTCCCGCGCTACGCCGGTATGCTGGGGTCGCGCCAGATCGTGCTGAAGCTCGGCCCGAAAAGCGACGACCCATCCGGCGTCCACGGCGAGTATCAGTTCACGGATACCGGCGCGGTGATCCTGATCGCGGGCGACCGCGACGGCGACACGCTCGAAGCCGAGGAATCGAACGACGGCACGCATATCACCGGCAACTGGGTCGGCAAGTTCGCGGCGGACGGCTCGGTGGCGGGCGACCGCATGAACGTCGACGATTCCGACCCGCAGCCGTTCGACCTGAAACCGCTGGCAGCGGGGCAGGCGGTGCCGCCTGCCGGCGCGCCGGCGAGCGCCGCGAACAAGGCTGCGCCGCAGCCTTCCGCGGGCGCTGCCACGGTGCCGGCTTCAAGCGCCGCCGCTACCGGCGGCCACGCCGTGGGCGGCGTCAGCAACTTGCAAACCGGCGAGTGAACCCGCAGCCGCGCGGCGCCCGACAACTCGCGCGTTGTCTCTCAAGCGAAATCCCGCCGGCTCGTCTACTCTTGCGTGTGCGGCGCGCGCCCTGAAACCGCGTGCCTCCGTTTCCGTCTGCTTCTCAACGAAACTCACCATGACCCAATCCAAACTCCAACGCGGTCTGCAAACCCGCATCGTGCGTGCCGAGGACCAGCTCACGCCGGGCTTCGAGTCGTTCTCGATGCCGGTCACGCGGGCATCGACGGTCGTGTTCCCCGATCTCGCGACCATGCGCGCGCTCGACTGGAAAAACGACGCGCAATGGCGCTACGGGCTGCATGCCACGCCGACTTCGCTCGCGCTGGCGCAACGCCTTGCCACCATCGAAGGCGGCAACCACGCGTTGCTGCAGCCGTCGGGGCTGTCGTCGATTTCGAACGTGTATTTCGGCCTCGTCAAAGCCGGCGACGACGTGCTGATTCCCGATAACGTCTACTCGCCGAACCGCGATCACGGCGACTGGCTGGCGCGCGATTTCGGCATCACCGTGCGCTACTACGATCCGATGATCGGCGCGGGCATCGCCGATCTGATCCAGCCGAACACGCGCCTGATCTGGCTCGAAGCACCCGGCTCGGTGACGATGGAAGTGGCCGACGTGCCCGCCATCACCGCGGCGGCGCGCGCGCGCAACGTCGTCACGGCGATCGACAACACGTGGTCGGCGGGGCTGGGTTTCCGGCCGTTCGATCACGGCGTCGATATCTCGGTGCAGGCGCTCACCAAGTATCAATCGGGCGGCGGCGACGTGCTGATGGGCGCGACCATCACCGTCGATCGCGAGCTGCATCTGAAGCTGAAAGCGGCGCGCATGCGCATGGGCATCGGCGTCTCATCGGATGACTGCTCGCTGATTCTGCGCAGCCTGCCGACCATGCAATTGCGCTTCGAGCAGCATGATCGCGCGGCGCTCGGCTTGGCGAAATGGCTGAAGACGCGGCCGGAAATTTCAGCGGTGTTGCACCCGGCGCTATCCGATTGTCCGGGCCACGAGTTTTACAAACGCGACTTCACGGGCGCGGGCGGGCTCTTTTCGGTCGTGTTCGACGGCCGCTACAGCCCGGCGCAAATCGACACGTTCTGCGAGTCGCTCGAACTGTTCTCGCTCGGCTGGAGCTGGGGCGGGGCGCACAGCCTCGTGATGCCGTACAACGTCGCGTCGATGCGCACGGCGGGGCAGTGGCCGCATCGCGGGACGTTGGTGCGGTTCTATATCGGGCTCGAAGCCGAGGCGGACTTGCGTGCGGATATGGAGCAGTCTCTGGCGACACTGGGTTAAACGTCCGAGCGACGTTTTTCCGTAGGACAAGCAGGCCCATCGGGACGTGTTCCCGGTGGGCTTTTTTCTTGTCAACAGTGTGTGTCAAGGTAGCCAGTAAGCCTAACCATTCGGCTGAATGTTCAGCGTGAAATCTCGACGCTACGATGGCTTGCATCCCGACTAACGGTTGCCGCACTATGGTGAGCTTCGATGAATTTCTTCTTCTGGATGTTGCTGAATCTCGGCGTGCCGATCATCGGCCCGATCTTTACGCTTGCGCTTGTCGCACCCGCGCACGGTTGGCGCGTCGCGAAGACATTGATCGCCGGACCCGTGAAAGACGGCCAACTGTTCTGGTGTGCGATCGGGCTGTTTGCGTCGGCGCTTTATGAGGTGGTGACGGCGCTGGAGCGGGGCCGTGGCGAGGCGTCGGTTCTGGCGTACTGTGCGGTTGGGCTGTGTGTGATGGCATTTGCCCGTTCCGGCCTCGTGATGTCGGCGCTGGTCAATCCACATTCCGGACGGGCAAGGGCGACGGCGGCGCAGCGGAACAGATCACTTGCAAATGGAAGCTTTTCGCCAACGGAAATAGCCCTGTCAATTTTCTTCACGCTCGCTGCCGCAGCTTTCTTTGCATTCCTACATGTACTGCTGATTTAGATTTTTCAGATAGTGCAGCATTTATACTGGTCCTCTCAAGGAGGCAATCATGAAAAAATTCTCGTTGTGGCTAGTCTCAGAGGAAATCTACCCACGCTTTTTGATGTGGACCGCGATCATCGTGAGCCTTGATGCGATCAGCATGATCGTGGTACTCACAACGGACATTCTGAAAAAATAGAGCCACTGCCAGCGCTGGCCGTCATTGCATCTGCCAGCGCATCGAACCAATGTCAGAACAGGCGCAGCAGCCCGTCCAGCCCGACATGGTTGAACGCCACGCTGGCCGCTTCGCGCACCACCGGCTTCGCACGGAACGCAACGGAGAGCCCGGCCTCGGCCATCATCTTCAGATCGTTCGAGCCATCGCCCATGGCGATCGCCCGGCTCGGTTCAATGCCCAATTGCGCGCATGTTTCGCGCAGTGTGTGTGCTTTGACATCGGCATTGACGATCTCACCGATTACCTTGCCGGTCAGCTTGCCGTCCACGATTTCAAGCGTATTCGCGCGCGTGAAATCCAGGCCGAGACGTGCCTTCAGCTTTTCGGTGAAGAAGTTGAATCCGCCCGACACGAGCAGCGTTTTCAACCCAGCGGCCTTCGCACCAGCCAGCATCTGCTCGGCGCCCGGTGAGAGTTGCAGCCGCTCTTCGTACACACGTTCGAGCGCGCTTGCGTCGAGGCCTTCGAGCAGCGCCACGCGACGCGTCAGGCTTTCGTTGAAGTCCTTGATTTCGCCGCGCATCGAGGCCTCGGTGATCGCGGCCACTTCCGCTTTCAGCCCGCAGAAGTCGGCGATCTCGTCGATACATTCGATCGTAATCAGCGTCGAATCCATGTCCATCGCGACCAGCCCGAAGTCGCGCAACTGGCGGCCAGCTTCGACGAACGCATAGTCCAGTTGATGGGTGCCGCAATACACGTCGAGGTCGGCGCGCTGGGCGACATTTGCATCGGCGATGCGAATCGCGTTCGCGTCGATGACGCTGGCGTGCGAACCGCGCGCGAGCGCGACGAGCGCTTTGTGATGATCGGCGGAAAGGGGCGCGGAGCTTTGAATGACGAGGTTCATGGACGACGACGCAGTAACGCGGAAAAGGACGGACGCGCGGCGCGCGCGGAAAATCCCGCTATTGTAACGGTTCGCCAGTTGGCCACGCCTCTTGCGATCGGCATGGAGCGCTGAGCCGCACCTGTTGCAATCCGCTTGGGACGTTGCGTCGCGCTGCACCTCTTGCAATCCACCGGGCACGCCGAGCCGTGCAAACCTGCGGCGCGCGGTCCATACTGGCGCTTCGAACAAACAACGCCTCGCAGCCAGTAAGTGCACCGGCCGGCGGCCGCGCCACCACACGTGGTGCGCAACGTCGCTATGCACTCACACCGGCACCCATGACGAGGCGGATCACTACGGAGACAACGCATGCCCCCGGCGACCGCCAGCGACGCATCCACTCTTGCGCGCGACTTCGATCTGCGCCACCTCAATCCCGCTTTCTATGCCGATCCGTATCCGGTCTACCACGCGCTGCGCGCTCACGAGCCGGTCAAGCGCATGCCGGACGGTTCGCTGTTTCTGACGCGATTTCGCGACGTGCAGGCGGTCTATCGCGACCCGAAAACCTTCAGCTCCGACAAGACCGTCGAATTCAAGCCGAAGTACGGCGACTCGCCGCTCTACGCGCATCACACGACGAGTCTCGTCTTCAACGACCCGCCACGCCATACGCGAGTGCGCAAGCTGATCGCCGGGGCGCTGACGGCGCGCGCCATCGCGGCCATGGAGCCGGGACTGGTGCGCCTCGTCGACGGCTTGCTCGATGCCGCCGCCGAACGCGGCCGGATCGATCTGATCGGCGAGTTCGCGTCGGCGATTCCGGTCGAGATCATCGGTAATCTGCTGGATGTGCCGCACGCGGAACGCGAGCCGCTGCGTGACTGGTCGCTCGCGATTCTCGGCGCGCTCGAGCCGTCGCTCACCGAGGCGCAGCTCGAACGCGGCAATCGCGCGGTGAGCGAATTCGTCGACTATTTGCGCGGTCTGGTCGCGCGACGCCGGCGCGAGCCGGGCGACCCGCAGCATGACGTGCTGACGCGTCTGATTCAGGGCGAAGAGGGCGGCGAGCAATTGTCCGAAGCGGAGTTGCTGCAAAACTGCATTTTCATTCTGAACGCCGGTCATGAGACGACCACCAATCTGATCGGCAACGGTCTCGTCACGCTGGCGCAATGGCCCGAGCAGCGCGCGTCGCTGCTGCGCGAGCCGTCGTTGATCGGATCGGCGGTGGAGGAGTGTCTGCGTTTCGAGAGTTCGAATCAGCTGGGCAACCGCATGGCGACCGTCGACACCGAGATCGGCGGTGTCGCGGTGGCGCGCGGCACGCCGGTCACGCTGTGCATCGGCGCGGCCAATCGCGACCCGGAGCAGTTCGCGGATCCGGACCGCTTCGACATTCGCCGCGATCCGAACCGGCACCTTGCATTCGGTTTTGGCATCCACCAGTGCGCCGGGTTGTCGCTCGCGCGGCTCGAGGCACGCATCGCGATCGGCCGTTTCGTCGAGCGCTTTCCGGCCTATCGCCTGGATGGCGAGCCCACGCGCGGCGGGCGCGTGCGGTTTCGCGGCTTCGCCGCGGTGCCGCTCGAACTCGAACCGGCGGGATCCCAAACGACGTAGCGCACGGCGTAGCTTTTGCAGGCCTGACGCAAGACTTACAGCCTGTGTATGAGGCCGTCAAATGGCGGCGCGCGCCGGCTATGGCTAACAAGCGGTGGCACGCTTGCTGCTTGACGTCAGGTCTTAGGCCTAGGGGAGCGCACGATGGCACACATGATCTGGAAGGGCGCAATCAGCTTCGGCCTCGTCCACGTACCGGTGCAGTTGTATCCGGCGACGCAGTCGGAGAAAGTCGGCTTCAATCTGCTGGATAAGCGCACGATCGATCCGATCGGCTACAAGCAGATCAACAAGCGCACCGGCAAGGATGTGACGCGCGAGAACATCGTGCGCGGCTTCGAGTACGAGAAGGACAAGTACGTCGTGCTCTCGGACGACGAGATCCGCTCGGCGAACCCCGAGTCGACGCAAACGGTCGATATTCTCGCGTTCGTCGACGCCCCCGACATCTCGTTTCTCTATCTCGACACGCCTTATTTCCTCACGCCCGACCGCAAGGGTGAAAAGGTCTACGCGTTGCTGCGCGAAGCCATGAAGGCGTCGGGCAAGATCGGCGTGGCGAGCGTCGTGCTGCACAACAAGCAGCATTTGGCGGCGCTGATTCCGGTCGGTCCGGTGCTAGCCTTGAACACGCTGCGCTGGGCCGCGGAGGTGCGCGATTTCGACGATTTCAAGCTGCCGGCCGACGGTGTCAAAGCCGCAGGCGTGTCCGCGCGCGAGCTCGACATGGCGAAGAAGCTGATCGACGACATGAGCGACAAGTGGGATCCGTCGCAGTATCACGATACCTTCCGCGACGACATCATGGCGCTGGTCGATCGCAAGATTCGCGCGGGCAAGACCGAGGAAATCACCGAAGTCGAAGCGCCGCACGAGTCGCGTCAATCCGCCGACATTCTCGATCTGTCCGACTTGCTCAAGCGCAGCCTTGGACGCGGCAAGAGCAAGCCGGCGGCGGGCGGCCGCAAGCGCGCCGCGGACGAGGACGGCGATGAGGACGACTCTGATGCCGAAGCAGAGGCTCCGGCCCGCAAGAAACCGCGCACGACGCGCACGGCAAGCAAGACCACCACCCGCGGCAGCGGCACCGGCGGTCGCGCAGCTGCCAAGGCGGCAGCCACGCCAGCGGCCCGCAAACGTCGGGCAGCGGCCTGATCGTCAACGTCGCGCTGAGCCACTCACGACGAAGTCATCGCCATGAACGACAGACTCGACCTCTACAACCGCAAGCGCCGTTTCGACGAAACGCCGGAGCCATCGGGCGCGCGTGCGAGTCGCAAGCAAGGCGCCCGGAAAACGACAAGACAGGCAGCCGACGAAGCGCTCTCCTACGTGATTCAGGAGCATGACGCGCGGCGCTTACACTACGACTTCCGGCTCGAACTGAACGGCACGCTTCTCTCATGGGCGGTGCCGAAAGGGCCGAGCCTCGATCCGTCGGTAAAAAGGCTTGCGGTGCATGTCGAAGACCATCCGGTTGAATACGGTTCGTTCGAAGGCGAAATCCCAGCTGGCAACTACGGAGCAGGCAGCGTGATCGTGTGGGATCGCGGCACCTGGGAACCGGTCGGCGGCGCGGCGGAAGCGGCGCGATCATACGCGGCCGGCAAACTCAAGTTCCGGCTGCATGGCGAGAAGCTGCAAGGCGGCTGGACACTGGTGCGCAGCCATATGCGCGGCAGCGGCGACAAGGAGCAGTGGCTGCTGATCAAGGAACGCGACGATGAAGCGCGTGATGAGAGCGACTACGACATTCTGAAGAAGCGTCCGGGCAGCGTGCTCAGCGTCGGCGCCTCGGCGGGTAAAGACACGAAAACGACGCGGACAGCGGCAACCAAGGGCACTGGCAAAGCCGCAGCAGCCGCAATAGCGACTGCTGGGGCTTCCGATGCGAAGCCAGCCGCAAAACGGGCCGGCAAGAACAGCGCGAAAGCCGCGTCATCGAGCCGCGCCGATCCCAAGCGACCCGACATCGTAGCGACGCGCAACGCGCAGTCGCTGCGCGAACTAGCCGCCTCGCCCTCGATCGAGGGCGCGGTGAAAGCGCGCTTGCCCGCGACGTTCAAACCGCAACTGGCGACGCTTGTCGACGCCGCGCCTCCCGGCGATGAATGGTCGTACGAAATCAAGTTCGACGGCTACCGAGTGCTGGCCCGAATCGATCGGGACACCAAGGGAAGCGCAGTTAAAGTATTCACTCGCGCGGGCAACGACTGGACCGCGAAATTCAGCAAACAGGTCAAGGCGTTCGAACAACTCGGCATCGAAAGCGCATGGCTCGACGGCGAAGCGGTGGTGCTGGACCAGAACGGCGTGCCGAATTTTCAGGGGCTGCAAAACGCCTTCGATGCGAACCGTCCGCAAGACATCATCGTCTACCTGTTCGACATACCGTTCCTGAACGGCTACGACTTGCGCGGCGTGCCGCTCGAACAGCGCCGCGCGATTCTGCGCGCCTTGATGGAAGAGGTCGACGACAGCGTCCTGCGCTTCTCGAACAATTTCGACTTCAGCGCGGAAGATCTGTTGAGGAGCGCGTGCGATATGGCGCTGGAAGGCATCATCGGCAAACGGCGCGACAGCGGCTATCTATCGGGTCGTTCGTCGACGTGGATCAAGCTGAAATGCCGCCGACGCCAGGAGTTCGTGATCGGCGGCTATTCGGAACCGTCCGGCAGCCGCGCGGCGTTCGGCGCGCTGCTGCTCGGCGTCTACGACGGCAAAGGCAAATTGCAGTATGCGGGCCGCGTCGGCACCGGCTTCGACGCGGCGTTACTGCGCTCGGTCAAGAAAGAACTCGACGCGCACGCGACCCAGCGCATGCCGTTTGCCGCCGCGCCGCGCGAGCGTAGTCGCACGCCGGTGCATTGGGTCGAACCGGTGCTCGTCGCCGAATGCAATTTCGCGGAATGGACGAGCGAGGGCATCGTGCGTCAGGCGTCGTTCGTGAGTCTGCGCAACGACAAGCCGGCGCGCCAGATCGTCAAGGAAACACCTCGCCAAGGAGCCGACGTGCAACAGCAAACCGATTCTGGGTTCGACGAAGCGCCGAAGAAACGTGTGGCGCGGAAAACTTCCGTCAGTACTGCGGCCGCATCCGGCGAGGGGAAAACCGCCGCGGCGAGTTCGAAGGCCGAGGCAAAAACGGCGGGCGCGAAAGACGTCGGCATGAAGAGCCGCGGCGTGGAGACAGGTGGCGCGAAGCTGAGTGCAACGAAAGCCTCGGCCACTAGAGCCAAAGCGACCAAAGGCGCAGCGACAAATTCAAGCACCGCGTCCGCTCCCGCCGAAGTCGCCGGCGTCCGCATCTCGCATCCCGATCGCGTCATCGACAAAAGCAGCGGCGCGCGCAAGATCGATCTCGTGCAGTACTACGAATCGGTCGCCGACTGGATGCTGCCGCATCTGCAAGATCGCCCGGTGTCGCTGGTGCGTGCGCCCGAGGACATCGGCGGCGAGCTGTTTTTCCAGAAGCATAGCCAGAAGCTGTCGATTCCGAATGTCACGCAGCATCCTGGCCTCGATCCGGGCCATCCGGCGCTGATCACCGTCGATACGCTCAAGGCGCTGGTCGGCGCGGCGCAGATGGGCACCGTCGAATTTCACACGTGGAATGCCGTCGTGTCGAATATCGAAAAGCCGGACCGCGTGGTGTTCGACCTCGATCCCGACGCGTCGCTGGGTTGGGAGCGCATGATCGAAGCCGCGCAACTGACGCGTTCGCTACTCGAAGAACTCGGCCTCAAGTCGTTCTGCAAGACGAGCGGCGGCAAGGGCTTCCACGTGGTCGTGCCGCTCGCGAAACAGGCCGGTTGGGACGAAGTGAAGGACTTCTCGCAAGCCGTCGCGCAACACATGGCGGCGACGCTGCCCAAGTACTTCAGCGCGAAGATGGGCGCGCAGAATCGCAAGCAGAAAATCTTCGTGGACTATTTGCGCAACAACCGCGGCTCCAGCACGGTCGCCGCCTTCTCGGCGCGGGCGCGTCCGGGCCTGGGCGTATCGGTGCCGCTTTCGTGGGATGAAGTCGCCAGCACCACGGGCGGCGATCAATGGACCATCGAGAATTTGCATGAGCGCCTCGCCGACCTCAAAAGCGACCCGTGGGCGGACTATACGAAGACGCGTCAGCGCATCACCGCAGCCATGAAGAAGCGTCTGGATGACGCAGAGTAAGCGCTTCGACGGACCCGATTCAGAACGACAAGGAGCAAGACCATGAAGACCTCACCGCAATCGTCCGACGGCGACAAGCAGGCAGACCCGCATGCCAAGAAGCAACCCAAATCGATGCAGGAAGCTGCCGCGCCGCTGCCGCATGAAGCCGATCAGGATCCCGAATCGCAGCACGAGGACGGTCCGCGCCATATCGGCAAGCAGGCGCATCGCGATCTCGAACGCGGGCTGAAAGATACCGACCGCCGCGGCGGCGACGAGTATCAGCAAAAGACGCAGAACGACGCGCACACCGACGTCAACTCCGACGGCAAAGGCGCCGGCGGCGCACGCGGCAAGCATTAATGACGTATCGATTCGGGCACCGTCGCCGGCGCATCTGTCTCAGCCCGGCTCTCTGTCCCAGTAAGGCGGATCGCCGAAGTGCGCCGCCAGGAATTCGATCAAGGCGAGCGTCTTCGGCGGCACGAACGAACGGCTCGGGTACACCGCCCAGATTGCCACGTTCTCGGCGAGCGGATAGCTGTCCAGCACGCTGACCAGTTCGCCGCTGCGCAAATAAGGCGCGACGTCCCAGGTCGATTTCAGCGCGATGCCGAAACCGGCCAGCAGGGCGTCGCGGATCACTTCGCCGTTGTCGGTGACGAGGCGCCCGCTCACGCGCACCTCGAGCGCTCCGGCGGGCGTCACGAAGGCCCAGTCGCGCTGGTCCGACAGAATCATGCACTCGTGCTCCGCGAGGTCCGAAGGATGATGCGGCGTGCCGCGCCCGGCAAGATAAGCGGGCGCCGCGCACAGCACCCGCCGATTCACCGCGAGGCGCCGCGCCACCAGCGACGAATCCTTCAGCACGCCGACGCGGATCGCCACGTCGATACCCGCATCGACGAGATCGACCAACTTATCGGTGAGCCGCAAATCGACGCTCACGCCGGGATAGCGGCGCAGAAATTCGCTGATCACCGGCGACACGTGCTGCCGCCCGAACGACGACGGCATCGAGACCCGCAAGCGGCCCTGCGGCTCGGCCTGCGCCCGGCCCACCGAGGCGCGTGCGGCGGCGGCCGCGTCGAGCAGGGCTTCGGCGCGCGTCATGAAGACTTCACCGTCCTGCGTGAGGCTGATGCGGCGGGTGGTTCGGTGCAACAGGCGCGCGCCGAGCAGCTTTTCCAGTTGCGCGATGCGGGAACTGGCCACCGCCGCCGACAGCCCGAATTCGCGCCCGGCCGCCGACACGTTGGCCAGCAGCGCGGCGCGCATGAACAGGGCGACGTCGAGCAGATCGAGGCGCTCCCGTTCTCCGGGCGAGGTACGTGTGGATGAGGCCGGAAGGTTCATTCTTCTGGAATTCAAAAAGATGTTTCAGCCATTATGACGGTTTTAAGAGAATAAGAACCGCCTTAGGATGACGCCAATGGGATCGATGACGCGCAAACGGCACGACAGACCGCCCGCAAAAACCGCGATCCTTCAAACCTCGTCTGAACCAACAGGAGCATGTATGAAAGCCGTCGGTCTCTATCGCTATTTGCCGATCGATCAAGCCGAAGCCTTGGTCGATGTCGAAATCCCGAAACCGGAAGCCACCGGTCGTGACCTGCTGGTCAAGGTCGAGGCGATTTCCGTCAATCCGGTCGACACCAAAGTGCGCGCGCCGAAAGACACGGTCGAAAAGACGCCGCGCGTCCTCGGCTGGGACGCCGCCGGCACGGTAGTCGCGGTCGGACCGGACGTCACGCTGTTCAAGGTCGGCGATCCGGTGTTCTATGCGGGCAGCATCACACGGCCGGGTGCCAACAGCGAGTTCCACCTGGTCGATGAGCGGATTGTCGGGCGCAAGCCGGCGTCGCTCGATTTCAGCCACGCTGCCGCGTTGCCGCTGACCGCGATCACCGCCTGGGAGGCCCTGTTCGACCGTCTCGGCGTGTCGCCGCAAGGCGCGGACGAAGGCCGCACCGTGCTGATCATCGGCGGCGCGGGCGGGGTCGGCTCGATCGGCATTCAACTCGCGAAGCAACTCGCGAAGCTGAAGGTGATCGCGACCGCGTCGCGTCCCGAGTCGGCCAAATGGGCCACGGAACTGGGCGCGGATCACATCGTCGATCATTTCGGCGACATGCCCGCGCAATTGAAAAAGCTCGGCATCGACCAGGTCGATTACGTGCTGATGTTCAACGACACCGACAAGAACTTCCCGGCCGCGGCCGAGGTGATCAAGCCGCAAGGCAGCATCTGCACGATCGTGGAAAACAGCAAGCCGGTGCCGGTCGAATTGTTGAAAGCGAAGAGCGCCGCCTTTCATTGGGAGTTCATGTTCACGCGCTCGATGTTCGGCACGCCGGACATGATCGAGCAGCACAAGCTGTTGACCGAAGTAGCGCGTCTCGTCGACGCGGGCACGCTGTGCACGACCGTCGGCCAGAACGTCGGCGCCATCAACGCCGCGAATCTGCGCCGCGCGCATCAGCTGCTCGAAGAAGGGCGCGCGATCGGCAAACTGGTGCTGACGGGATTCGAGGCGTAAGCCGCAATTCGCCTGAACCGGGCCTGAACGAACATGGCCGGCGTCGCAGCAATGCGCGCCGGCCATGTTCATTTGATGCGCAACAAGCGGTGCGATCGGGCGAGGCGGCGTGTCGATTTGCAGCAGTGCGGCGCGGCGGGCGCGTGTGTGCGCCTGAGCCGCCACACGCGCAGAAAACGCGTCGCCGCAAGCGGGTTAACACCCGATTCGCGGGCAGCGCGCGCAGCGTCGCTTGGCGTTAGACTGGCAGGGCATCATGCTAAAACAGTTGCGTGTCTCGCGGCCCGGCGTCGTCCAGTCGGGCGGTGCGTGAGCAGTAGCGCTGAAGCGGGCGCGCAGCGGCACAACAACGAGGTGACAGTATGAGCTTCAGACTCTCCGCCGTTTCAGTTGTTGCTTCTCTCGCATGCGCGCTCGCGCCCGGCATGCTCGTGCCGGCGGCTCACGCCGCCACGCCGATCACGGTCACGTCCCAATCCGCCCTCGACGGCCCGATCCGCTACACGGTGCGCGTCACGTCGAAACAGTTCGGTAATTCGCAGGAAACGCGCACGATCCGCTCCGGCGAATCGGACGACTTCACGTGGAAGACCGTGCCTCCGGGTGGTCCGGTTCCCGCGACGGATGCGTGCCCGAACTACGCGTCGCTGCCGATCGACACCAACGGCGCGATGATCAGGCAGACGCAGATCCGGTTCGCGCCGGTCGTCGGCGGCGACGGCACGGCGACCGTGCAATTGAGCTTCCAGGCGCAGACGCCGAAGGGCGTGAAAACCGTGACGAGCGGCGGCAAAACGCTCAAGTGTCCGAACGACGTGACCGTCAGTCAGATCGTGCGATTCACGATGCCGGTCAATGGCAGCACGAAAACGCTCACGCTCAGCGACGGCACGGAAGTCGCGATCAGCGCGAAGCGTTGAGTCCGGCGTGTGATTGAGGGCACAGCGGCGGGTCGGAGCGCGGCTCAGCGCCGCGCCGCGGCCCGCTCGACCAGCCGCGCCGACAGAAAGCGGTGCTCCGCCGAAAAGAGCCGCCGGTACGTAAGCAGCACCGCGCCCACCGTCCCCAGGGCCGACGACGCGGCGATCAGGAACATGATCACGATCTGATAGCGCACCGCCTGCAACGGCGACTGCCCGGCCAGCACCTGGCCGGTCATCATGCCGGGCAGGCTCACCACGCCGACCACGGCCATCTGATTGAGCGTCGGCATCATGCCCGCGCGCACGGCTTGGCGCGCCGGCGCCTGCGCCGCTTCCCAGCGTGTCGCGCCTAGCGCGAGCGCCATGTCGACGCGGTCGCGCCGAGCGGTCAATTCCTCGGTCATCCGTTCGATGCCGAGCGACACGCCGGTCAGCGTATTGCCGAGGATCATGCCGAGAATCGGAATCGCATACTGCGGCTCGTACCACGGGTGAATGCGGATCACGACGAACAGCCCGACCGCGGCCACCAGCCACGAACTGACCCAGATCGACAGCACACTGTCCGCGCGTTGTCCGCGATACGTGCGGTTGCCGCGCTGCGCGCCCGCGAAGCCGGCGATCAGCGTCATCACGATCATCAGCGGCAGCACCACGTACCAGCGGTCGTAACGGAACACCCAGCCGAGCACGTAGCCGATCGCCAGCAACTGCACGACGGTGCGCACGGCGGCCCACGCCAGCTTGCGCTCGAGATCGAGCTTGAGCGCCACCGACACGGCACCGTTCACGACGATCAGCAGCGCCGCAATCGCGACATCCCACAGACTCAGGTTTTGCAATGTCATTGGCCGAACTCCTGGTGATCCTGATGCGCGGGCGGTAGCTCGCGCTGCGCGGTCTCGTCGAGCACGCCGGCGCGCATGGTCAGATGCCGCGCGCTCATGCGCGTGGCTTGCGCCGGATCGTGGGACACCCAGATCGACGCATGACGCCCGGGATCGGCGTCGAACCATGCGTGCACCAGACCTTCGATCGCATGCGACGACTCCGGGTCGAGCGACGCGGTGGGTTCGTCGAGCAACAGAACCTCGGGCGCGAGTTGCAGCACGCGAATCAGCGCGGCGATCTGCGCCTCGCCGCCGGACAACTCGCTCGAGCGCTTGTCGAGAAAGTCGTCGCCGCGGCCGGCCTGAGCGGCGAGGCTCGCCGCGCGCGCGCGATCGAAACGCACGTCGTGATACGTGCGCAACTCGAACGGATAGCGCAGATTGTCTTCGACGCTGCCGTCGAGCAGCGCGGGCCGTTGCCGGATATACGCGACGTTGCGCCGGTAGCGCGGAATAGCGGTGCGCTCCACCGGCGCGCCATGCCACATGATGCGTCCCGCATCGAGCGGATCGAGCAGCGCAAGGGCGCGCAGGAACACGCTCTTGCCCGAGCCGGACGGCCCGGTGATGGCGACGCGGTCGCCCGCGTGCAACGCGAAGGTGGTCGGCTGCAGTAGCGTCTGGCCGCGCACGGCATCGCGCCGGACGATGCCGTCGGCGAGGACGAAGGGAACATCGGTCATGAGTGAATTTGTAATGGGGGATGCGTAAGGTCGAAGCTCGCTGCGACCTGCGTGTGCAACATGATAAAGCGGCAAAGGCATAGCGCTTGCCGCCCACGGACCGGGCACGCAACGTGCTGAACGGTGCTCAACGTAGAAAAAAATAGCGGAGCTTCTCAATGGCAGTGTCGAGCACGATCGGAAGGCGGATCGGAAAAATCATCGCATGGCTGCTGGCGATCATCGTCATTCTGATTGTCGCGCTGGCCATTTTCATCATGACCTTCGACTGGAACCGGGCAAGACCCTATATCAACGACAAGGTCACGCAAGCCATCGGCAGGCCATTCGCCATCAACGGCGATCTGAAGGTCGGCTGGCGGCATCCGGTCGGCGAGACCGGCTGGCGAGGCTGGGTGCCCTGGCCGCGTTTCTCGGCGGCCAATATCACCGTGGGCAATCCGGACTGGACCAAGCAGCCGCAGTTCGCCACGCTCGACGAGATCGACTTCCAGGTCAAGGTGCTGCCGCTGCTCGCGCACGATATCGTGATTCCCACGATCAACCTCGTGAATCCTTCGGTCGATCTGGAGCGCGTGCTCGACGGCCGCAACAATTGGACCTTCAAACTGGCGTCATCCAGTGGGCCTTCCGAATGGAAGCTCGATCTGCACGATATCGCTTTTGCGAAGGGCAATATCGCGCTGTCCGATCAGCAGAAGAAGGTCGATTTGCAGATGGCGATCGACACGCTCGGCCAGCCGATTCCGATCGGCGAAGCGATGAAGCAGCAGGAAGCGGCGTCGCGCAGTTCCTCGGCGCAGACAATCGGCAAGTCGGGTGCCAACAAGCTGACGCAGCAGGCGAATGCGCAGGCGGCGTCGGAGGCTGCGGCGGCGTCCGCGGCGGCAGCCTCCGGCGCGTCGTCGACGGATATCACCGCGTCCGGTACGACGGCGGCGACGGGCGCTTCGGGCGGGCTGGTCGCGGGCGGCTCGAAGGGCGCCAGCCAGGCCGTCGCCGCGGGCGCGAGCGGGGCAGTCGTGGCGTCCGCGCCGGCATCGGCTTCGGGCGCGAGCGGGGCACAAGCTCAGGCCGGCGCGAAGCAGGAGGTTCCGCCGTACGCCATCGGCTGGACCGTCAAAGGGACTTACAACAAGACGCCGGTGTCGGGCAGCGGTAAGGTCGGCGGCGTGCTGGCGTTGCAGGACGCGAACCGGCCGTTCCCGGTGCAGGCCGATGTGAAGGCAGGCGATCTGCATGTCGGCCTCGTCGGCACGATCACCGATCCCGCGCATCTTGCTGCGGTCGATCTGCGCCTCTGGCTGCAGGGCAACAGCATGGCGCGCCTCTATTCGCTGACCGGCGTGACCTTGCCCGACACGCCGCCGTATGCGACCGAGGGGCGGCTCGTCGGCCAGTTTAAGTCCACCGGCAACGTCTTCAAGTATGAAAATTTTACAGGCCGGGTCGGCGGCAGCGATATCAACGGCTCGTTGACGTATACGGCGCGTGAACCGCGTCCGCGGTTGCAGGGCGAACTGGTTTCGCATTTGCTGCAGTTCTCCGATCTGGCGCCGGTGATCGGCGCGGATTCGAACGCGAGCAAAGCGAAGCGCGGTGATGCGACGGCGCAGCCGTCCAGCAAGGCGTTGCCGGTCGAGGAGTTCCGTACCGACCGCTGGAAGGCGATCGACGCCGACGTGAAATTCACTGGCCGGCGCATCGTCAAGGACGTGAATCTGCCTATCACGGATCTGTACACGCACGTCGTAATGACCGACGGTGTGCTCTCGCTGGAACCGTTGAAGTTCGGCGTGGCCGGCGGCACGCTCGCTTCGGACATTCATCTGGACGGCAGCGCGACACCGCTCAAAGGACGCTTCGCGACGTCGGCGCGGCATCTGAAGCTCAAGCAGTTGTTCCCGAACTTCAAGACGATGCAGAACGCGCTCGGTGAAATCAACGGCGACGCCGCGCTCACCGCGACGGGCAATTCGCCGGCGGCGCTCGCGGCATCGTCGAACGGCGAGGTCAAGGCGCTGGTGACGGACGGCACGGTGAGCCGCCTGCTGATGGAAGCGGCCGGGCTGAACGTGGCGAACGTGGTGTATGAAAAGCTGTTCGGTAATCGCGACGTGAAGATCAACTGCGCGGCCGCCGATTTTGTCGCGACCAACGGCGTGCTCGAGTCACGCGTCTTCGCGCTCGATACGGACGACGCCGTGATCGATATCGACGGCAACGTGAACATGCGTGACGAATCGTTGGATCTCGGCGTGCATCCGCATACCAAGGGTTTCAGGGTGTTCTCGCTGCGCTCGCCGCTCTATGTGAAAGGCACCTTCAAGGATCCGCACGTGGGCGTGAACGCGGCCGCGCTGGCGTTGCGCGGCGGCGCGGCGGTCGGCCTCGGTTTGATCAATCCGTTCGCGGCGCTGATTCCGCTGCTCGCGCCGAGCAACAACAAGCCGTTGCCGTGCACGCAGTTGCTGGCCCAGGTCCGGCAGGCGCCGACTGCGCCGCCGCCGGGCACGAAGCAGCAGCCCAAGTCCGCCATTTCTCTGGATGGCGCGCCAGTGAACAAGTCTTCTGGCGGCGCTTCGTCGCCGGCTGCGACGGACAAGAAAAAGCCGGCGGTGATGTCGCCCGCCAGCGCGGCTGAATACAAGGGGAGTTGATGATGCCTTTCATCCTGCCTGCGGACTGGCTGAACTGGAGCTTCGGCGGCGGCCTGTCCTTGATTCTTTTGTGGCTCATCAGCGTGCCGCCCGGTGGCGACCACATCGATGACATCACGATGAAATGAGAAGGCGAAATGAGGCAAGGCGAGCGCAAACACATCACCTGAGATGACACGCGCCGAATCAAGGAAGGGTGATGACGCAACGCCGCCTGACGAGCTTTGCCAACAGACGGTGTTGCGAGTGTGAAGGTCTACCGTAAAGCTAAAGGTCTACCTGAGCGAGCGCGGCGCGGCATCCCCGGCAGCATCCTGCCGACGCACCCCACGACGGGCGCCGCCAATGCGAGTCGCGCCGAATTCCGTCAGGATCTTGCCGCGAGCGCGGCTGGCGAACACCAGAAAGCCGAAACCGTCCGCCTCATACCAGTAGCCGCCGTTCTCGAGGCCGTCGAGCGGTTGCTCCAGCGCATTGGTAATCGATTCGATACAGCGACGTCGCAACTCCGCGGGTGCAGGATAGGGCGGTTGCGCGCCACGCACACTGCACAGAAGCACATCGAGCCCTGGCAGCACATGTGCATAAAGGACAGGCTCGTCTTGCGCGCGAGCGCGCGCAATCTTGGTGTCGAGCTGACCGAACGGCTTGAAATGCCGTAGTACCGCGAGGAACGACTCATCGCCGTCCACCTTCGCGCGTCTACGCTTTTTCGGGAAGGACATAAAAATTCGCCTGAAAAAGAATTGCAAGAAACGCAGCGTCCTCATGCGACCACTCCCGGCTTCGCGCGCCGCACGTCGATCTTTTATAGCATACGACAAGGCCGGATTCACGGTGATTCGACGATTACGCCGCCCCACCGCCTCCCGCACGAATCATGCCGAACCGCCTCGCCGCGCGCTTTCGCTTCTCAGCACATCTGTCTCCATCATAGACGCACGAGGCGCTGAAAAATCATCTCATACCAATAAAAAAGTCATTTTTGTGTGGACGAGCGCATCCTGCCGCTACGTTGAAATATCTCGAATTCACGTCGATAATGGCCCGTCCGGCTGCACTGCGCCGAGCTCGCCGATCCGGCACCGCAAAGTCCCGCCAGGGCGGCGCGGCGTGGCCGGTCATGCGAACCGCCGCGGCTTGAGTGACCGCTTGAGTGACTCTTTGCGACCCTTCGGGCGAACATGAAACTATTCACCAAGGGTCTGCTGCTGATTGCAGTGCCGAGCGTGGTCGAGCTGGCGCTTCTCGGCGTCGTCTTCGATACCCAGGAGCAGACAGCGCAGGCCGCGCAGTGGGTCACCAACAGCAAGCAGATCCTCTATCAGTCGTCGGCCATCGTCGATCCGTTGCTGCGTCAGGCGGCGCGGGTTCGCACGGCTATGGTCATCGGTGATGCGTCGCTGATCGACCGCCATACGGTGTGGGTCGATCTGGGCGACCGGCTGTCGAATCTCGAGGTGCTGGTCGCCGGCACGCCGCAGCAGGTCGAGCGTGTGCACAAGATGCAGCGGGCGATCGACGCGTATCGCGCGCAGACTGTCGCGATCTCACAGTCGCTGCATGCGGGGCATCGCCCGAATTCGTTTGCCGCGCTGGAGACCGGCGCGTTGCCGCAGCAGATCGCGGTGTTTCGTGACGAACTCGCCGCGTTCGGCGACGAGGCGTCGCGGCTCGACGCCGAGCGCTCGGCCGCGCTCGCGCGGCGGCGGGACCGCCAGCAGTACGCGCTGATCGGCGCCGTGCTGGGCTCGATGCTGATCTGGGCGGCCACTGCGGTGGTCTTTGCGCGCAGCATCGGCCGGCGGCTGGAAGTGTTGGCCGATAACGCCGAACGTTTGGGCAGCGGGCGCACGCTCGCGCCGCCGCTGTCGGGTAGGGACGAGATTGCCGCGCTCGACACCGTGCTGCATCAGACGAGCGCGCGCCTGCGTGAGGCCGACGCCGAGCAGGCCATGCTGAAAACGCGGCTCGAAGCGCGCGCGCAAGAATTGGCGGGCGTCAACGAGGAACTGCGTCAGGAGACGCAAGATAATGAAATGTTCATCTACAGCGTGTCGCACGATCTGCGCTCGCCGTTGGTGAATCTGCAAGGTTTCTCGAAGGAGTTGCAGGTCTCGTGCGACGAGCTGGACAGCGTCGTCGAGGCGGCAAAATTGCCGGAGGCCGAGCATCGGCGCATGGCGCATATTCTCGACGGCGAGGTGCGCGAGTCCTTGCAATATTTGCGCGCGGCAGTGACGCGGGCCGCCGCGATCATCGACGCGCTGCTGCGCATCTCGCGCGCCGGCCGGCTCGAGTACCAGTGGCAACGTGTGAGCGTCGGGCGCGTGGTGGGACGGGTGGTCGACGCGCTGCAGGGCGCGATCGGGCAGCATGCGGCCGTGGTGACCGTGCGCGACTTGCCACCGGCATGGGGCGACCCGGGCGCGATCGAGCAGATTTTCAGCAACCTGATCGGCAATGCGTTGAATTATCTCGACCCGGCGCGCAATGGGCGTATCGAAGTCGGCGCGCTGGAACCAGAACCGGTCGAGCCGGGCGAGGCGGGCGAACCACGCGCGGTGCGCATGCGCACGTATTATGTGCGCGACAATGGCCTCGGCATTCCGGCCGCGTATATGTCGAAAGTGTTCCGGGCATTTCAGCGCCTGCACGGCGACGTCGCTAGTGGCGACGGCATTGGCCTCGCGGTGGTGCGTCGCACGGTGGAGCGGCATGGGGGCCGCGTGTGGGTCGAGTCGGCGGAAGGCGCGGGGTCGACGTTTTTTGTGGTGTTGCCGGAACAGCCCGCGCGTCTCTGAATAAGAGCGGGTAGACGCGGCGGCGGCGCGGATCTTCACATGTGGCAGGCATCAACCAATCGTTCAGCACGGAGAGCATATGAGTCACGGGGAAACGGTCAGCATCGTACTGATCGAAGACGACGACGGCCACGCCACGCTCGTCGAGCGCAATCTGCGCCGTGCCGGCATTTCGAACGGTTTCGTGCGCTTTCGCGACGGCCAGCAGGCACTCGATTATTTTTTCGGTCCAACGCCGTCCCCGGCGGACGCCGCCGCGAGTTCCTCGGCCGATCCCGCTGACAGCGCTGTACCCGCGCGCGAAGATTTGATGAATTTCGTCGTGCTGCTCGATCTGAAAATGCCGCGGGTGGACGGCTTCGAAGTCTTGCGGCGTCTGAAAGAGTCGCCGCAAACGGCCGCCGTGCCGGTGATCGTCCTCACCACGACCGACGACCCGCGCGAAATCGCTCGCTGCTACGAACTCGGCTGCAATGTCTACATCACCAAGCCGGTCGAGTACGATGCGTTCATCGAAGCCGTGCGGCGCCTCGGGTTTTTCCTGCAGGTGGTCAAGCTGCCCTCGGGGCATCGTCTCGCGGCGCCGTGATGGAAGGTTCGCATGAAGCCGGCCGAAAGCCGCTCGTGACAAGATAGACCACTTGAAGACCCTAGCCAGAGAAGACTCCGCATGACCGAAGAAGTGTCCACGCCGCCTGCCGCGTACGTGCTGGTCGTCGATGACGACGAAGGCATCCTGCGGCTCGCGCGCAAGTCGCTCGAGCGCGCGGGCTGCCGGGTCGCGATCTGCGCCGGCGTCGAAGCGGCCCGTGAGCGGCTTGCGGGCGGCGGTCCCGACTTGCTGGTGCTCGACTATCAACTGAGCGGCCCCGAGACCGGCCTGGACTTCTTTCGCCGTTTGCGCACGGAAGGCGTGCGAATTCCCGCCATCCTCGTGACCGGTTTCACCGACGAATCGCGTGTGATTGAAGCGCTGCGCGCAGGCGTGTCCGACGTGGTGCCGAAATCCGGCGATTACCTCGATTACCTTCCTGAAGCCGTCGAACGTGTGCTCTCGCAAGTGCGCCTGCAGCGCGCATCGGACGAAGCCTTGCTGCTGCGCGATCGCGAGCAGCATTACCGCACCTTGTCGGAGGCCTTGCCGCACCTCGTCATGACCTGCAACGCCACGGGCGACTGCGATTTTCTGTCGAAGCAGTGGTACGACTATACGGGCCTCGCTGAAAGCTGTTCGTACGGTCTCGCCTGGCTCGACGCCGTGCATCCGGACGACCGCGAAGAGGTTCGCCGTAGCTGGCTGAAGGCGGTGTCGGACAAAGTCGGCGACTACCGGCACGAGTTGCGGATTCGCCGGCACGACGGCGAATACCGCTGGTTCGACGTCCGCGTGGTGGCGATGCGCGACGCCGAAGGCAACGTCAGCAAATGGTTCGGCAGTTGCACGGACATTCATTCGCAGCGCGAGGCGAACGAGGAGCGCGAACGGCTGCTGGCGTCGGAGCAGGCCGCCCGCCAGACCGCCGAAGAAGCCAATCGCGCCAAGGACCGCTTTCTCGCCATGCTGTCGCACGAATTGCGCACGCCGCTCACGCCAGTGCTGGCCGGCGCCAGCGTGCTGGAGATGATCCCGGATCTGCCCGATCAGGCGCGCGCGAGCGTGCGCATGATCCGCCGTAACGTCGAACTCGAAGCGCGGCTGATCGACGACCTGCTCGATCTCACGCGCGTGGCGAACGGCAAGTTGCGGCTGTCGCTCGAAACCGTCGACGTGCACGAGGTGATAGACAGCGTGCTCGAACTGTTTCGCAGCGAGATTCAGGTCAAGCAGCAGGACGTGCACGTCCATAAGGACGCCCAGCACCATTACGTGCTGGCCGATCGCGCGCGGTTGCAGCAGATGCTGTGGAACCTGATTCGCAATGCCGCCAAGTTCACGCCGGACGGCGGCCATATTTATGTGCGCACCCGCGACGAACGCATGCATGTGCAGATATCGGTCGAAGACACGGGGATCGGCATCGAGCCGAAGCAGATCGGCAAGCTCTTCAACGCGTTCGAGCAGGGCAATCAGAACATGACGCGGCAGTTCGGCGGCCTCGGCCTCGGACTCGCGATCACGAAAGCATTGACCGACGTGCACGGCGGCACGGTGACCGCGCAGAGCCCCGGCGCGCACTGCGGCGCAACCTTCACGATCACCTTGCCGACCGCCGCTGCGCCTGAGGTGACGTCACCGGTCGTGGTGCCGGACGAAGTGCATTCGGCCGGTCTGCTGAACATCCTGCTGATCGAAGACCATTTGGACACCGCCGAGGTCATGGAGCAACTGATTCGCAGCCTTGGCCATGAGGTCACGACCGTGGGCCGGGTCGACGACGCGTTGGCCGCGACTCAATCGCAGACCTTCGATCTGATCGTCAGCGATGTCGGTTTGCCCGACGGCACCGGCCTCGACTTCATCAAGGCGTTCCGCGAGCACTCGGACGCGCCCGCGGTCGCGTTGACCGGCTTCGGCACCGACGAAGACGTGCGTCGCTGCCTGAGCGCCGGCTTCACTTCGCACCTGACCAAGCCTGTCAACTTCGGCCAGCTCGAGACGATGATCGAAGGCGCGGTCAGTCAGAAGGAGCAGAAGGACGCTTGAGCGTGTGCCGCCGGCATCGGCGCTCGGTAAGGAAAAAGGCCTGTTGCGAGGGAATCGCAACAGGCCTTTTGCTTGCGGCTTGTGGCTGGCTCCGGCTGAGACGCCGGCATGCTCAACGCGGTGAGTTCTTCAACGAATCGCGGATTTCACGCAGCAGCAGCACGTCTTCCGGTGTCGGCGGCGGTTCTGCCGGTGCGGCTTCAGCCGGCTTGCGCAGATTGTTGATGAACTTGACCATCAGGAAAATGATGAACGCGAGGATCAGGAAGTTGATCAGCACGGTGATGAACGAGCCATAACCGAACACGGCAACACCCGCCGTTTGCAAGTCTTTATACGACTCGGGACTGCCCTTGAAGCTAGGTGGAATTGCACCGAGCCGAACGAACTTATTGGAGAAATCGAGGCCGCCGGTGGCAAGCCCGACAACCGGCATGATCAGGTCTTTAACAATTGAATTGACGATGGTGGAGAAGGCGCCGCCGATAATCACACCGACCGCGAGATCCATCACGTTGCCCTTGAGGGCAAATTCCTTGAATTCCTTGACCATGCTCATAGAGGTTCCTCCCAGAAGTCGATATTCGAATGATACCAACCTGAGATTGATAGGCTAGTCTTTTGCCGGGGAATGCGAGGATTGTTTTTTATTGAGGAAACAGTGACTCGCTATGTCGCGCGTAGTCTATATGCGTGGCAAATGTGACCGGGTCGGTATTGGTGCCGCACAGCAGAACACCCACGCGTTTGCCTTGCAACTGTTCGCGCAGCGGGCCGAGCAAGCCGGCGGTAGCCGCGGCGCAGGCCGGCTCGACCGCAAGCTTCAGTTGTCCGAACAAGGTCAACATGGCCGCGCGTAACTGGTCGTCGGAAACCGTGACGAGCTGATCGATATGACGGCGGCACAATTCGTAGCTGTATTCCTCGGTATGCGGCGACATGAGCGAGTCGGCAATGCCGTGCATCTGGCGCATCTTGACCGTGTGATTGGCGGCGAAACTCTTGCCCATGACATCCGCGCCTTCGGGTTCCACGCCATATACATGCACGTTCGGATTCGCGAGCCGCATGGCGGTCGCCACACCCGCCGCGAGGCCGCCGCCGCCGATCGGCACGATCACCGCTTCGAGATCCGGCGTTTGCGTGGCCCACTCGTAGCCGAGCGTGGCCGAACCCAGCACCGTGCGATAGCCGTTGAACGGATGCACGAAATAGCGGCCTTCTTCAGCCTCGATACGGCGCACCAGTTCGAATGCCTCGGCAATGTCTTGCGCGAACACGATCTCGGCGCGGTATTGCCGGCACAGCGCTACGCGCGCCGGATTGGCCGCGTGAAACAGCACGACCTTGGCGCTGATGCCGAGGCGCATGGCCGCATACGCGACCGCCACCGCATGATTGCCGCCCGACACGCAAGTGACGCCCGCGCTGCGTTGCGCTTCGTCCAGTGCGAGCAGATTGGTGAACGCGCCGCGCGCCTTGAAGCTGCCGCCCGCCTGCAACAGCTCGAACTTGAAGTTCACCACCGTGCCTTCCAGCGACGGAAAGTCCGCCCTGTCGAACACCGGCGTTCGCGTCACCCACGGCGTCAACGCAAAGTGCTGTGCGGCGATGTCGTCGAGCGTGGGGATCGGCTCCCCGTCGATCGTATGGTCGGTGTGTTGCGGCGTGGCGGTGGACATGGCGTGGGCGTGCTTGGGTCGGTATGGGTAAGACTCTTTCTACGCGCGTCAGTTTCAGCGCGCGTGCGCGTCGACCGACATGCTGTGAATGAATTTGTGCAGGAAACGCTCGCACGCCACCAGTTGATCCAGCGCGACGAATTCGTTGGGCTTGTGCGCCTGCTGAATGTCGCCTGGGCCGCATACGATGCTCGGAATGCCCGCCAGCGAGAAGAGGCCGGCTTCCGTGCCGTAGGCGACCTTGCGCCTGTCCTGATCGGCGGTCAGCGCGCGCACCAGTTGCGTGATGGCGGCTTGTTCAGACGAATCGAGTCCGGGCGCCGCGGCGATCTTCGTAATCTCGATCGCCGCCGATGGATGCTCGCGCAACATTTTCGGCAGCAGCGTTTCGCGTGCGTATTGATCGACGCGCGCGAAGATCGGTTCGGGATCGAGCGTGGGCAGGTTGCGGAATTCGAACTGGAACTTGCATTCGGCCGGCACGGTATTGATCGCATTGCCGCCCACGATCGTGCTGGTTTGCGCGGTGGTGAAGGGCACGTCGTACAGTTCGTCGAACGGGCCCTGCTCGCGGAACTGGTCGGCCATGTCGCGGATGTAGCAGATCAGCCGCGCGGCGTATTCGATCGCGTTCAAACCCTTCGGCGTAAGCGACGAATGCGCCGCCTGACCGCGCACACAGCACTGGTAAGCATTGATGCCTTTGTGCGCCACGATCGGCCGCATGCTGGTCGGCTCGCCGACGATGCAGCCGTCCGGCTTCACGCCGCGCTTCATCAGGTCGGCAATCAGGAGCGGCGCGCCCGCGCAGCCCACTTCCTCGTCGAACGACAGGGCAAAGTGAATCGGCTTGGCGAGTTTGGTGCGCTGCATCTCCGGCACGAGCGTCAGCGCCGCGCCGATGAAGCCTTTCATGTCGCAGGTGCCGCGGCCGTACAGCTTGTCGCCGCGAATTTCCGGCTTGAACGGATCGCTGTCCCATTGCTGGCCGTCCACGGGTACGACGTCGGTGTGGCCCGACAGCACCACGCCGCCGTTCGTTTCGCCGTCGTGTGCGGGAATCGTCGCGAACAGGTTGGCCCATTTGCCGCTTTCGTCGTGCGTGAGCGTGGCCTGAATACCGACGGCACGCAATTCGTCGCGCACGGTTTCGATCAGGCCGAGATTCGGATTGCGGCTGACCGTGTCCATCGACACGAGACGGGTGACCCACGGGAGCGAGACAGGAGAGGAGGAATTTGAAGCGGAGGCGGACGATTGCGAAGACTGCGCTGATTCAGCGACATGAGACATGACAAGACTCCGGCATTTAAGTCTTTCGATCATACCCAAAAAAAAGCCGTCCGTATGCTGCGGCGCGCGTTTGCGCACCGCAGCATGAACGAAAAAACGCTAGACGTCCCGCGTTTTTTTAACGCCGCGCCAACGCCGCATTAGCGCGGCGCGATCGACGAACTCATCGCGCAGCAGCGCTGGCCGCGGTGCCGCGGCTCGGCGTGCCGAGCGCGCGCAAGGTTTCCTTGACCGTGGCGACACGCACCGCGAGATCCGGGCTGCGCGTTTCGATACGCAGCTTGTCCTGGCCCGCGAGCTTGATGTGCTTGTGCTTCTGCACCATCTCGATGATCCGCATCGCGTCGATCGGCGGATTGGGGATGAACTGCAAGCCGATCACCGCTTCGCCGGCGTCGATCTTCGAAATACCCAGCGGCTTCGCCGCCAGCCGCAGACGATGCGTCTCCACCAGCGCATGCGCTTGCGGCGGCAACTTGCCGAAACGGTCGATCAATTCTTCCTGAATGCCGTCGATCGAATCGTTGTGTTCGCAATTAGCCAGCCGCTTGTAGAGCGACAGACGCTCCTGCACATCGCCGCAATAGTCCGCCGGGAGAATCGCCGGCGCGTGCAGGTTGATCTCGGTGGTCGCGGCGAGCGGTGCGGTGAGGTCGGGCTCCTTGCCTTCCTTGAGCGCCTTCACGGCGTCGTTCAGCATGTCGGTGTAGAGCTGGAAGCCGATCTCGTGAATCTCGCCCGACTGTTTGTCGCCGAGCACTTCGCCCGTGCCGCGAATCTCGAGGTCGTGCATGGCCAGATAGAAGCCCGAACCGAGTTCCTCCATCTGCTGGATCGCTTCGAGGCGACGTTGCGCCTGTTTGGTCAGCCCTTGCGGATCGTGGACCAGCAGATACGAATACGCCTGGTGATGAGAACGGCCCACACGGCCACGCAACTGATGCAATTGCGCGAGACCGAACTTGTCGGAGCGATGAATCAGGATCGTATTGGCGCTCGGCACGTCGATACCGGTTTCGATAATCGTCGTGCACAGCAACACGTTGGCGCGCTGCGCAACGAAGTCGCGCATCACGCGTTCGAGTTCACGTTCATGCATCTGTCCATGCGCGACCGCGATGCGCGCTTCGGGCACCAACGTTTCGAGCATTTGCCGGCGATTTTCGATCGTCTCGACTTCGTTGTGCAGGAAGTAGACCTGGCCGCCACGCTTCAACTCGCGCAGCATGGCTTCGCGAATCACGCTGTCTTCCTCGCGCCGCACGAAGGTTTTGATCGCGAGGCGCTTTTGTGGCGCGGTGGCGATCACGGAGAAATCGCGCAGGCCTTCGAGCGCCATGCCGAGCGTACGCGGGATCGGCGTGGCGGTGAGCGTGAGCACGTCCACTTCGGCGCGCAAGGCCTTCAAGGCCTCTTTCTGACGCACGCCGAAACGGTGTTCCTCGTCGATGATCACGAGTCCCAGCCGCTTGAACTGCACGTCGGACGAGAGCAGCTTGTGCGTGCCGATTACGATATCGACACTGCCGTCGTTGATCTGCTGGATCGCCGCGCTGACTTCCTTGGTCGACTTGAAGCGCGACAGTTCGGCGATCCGCACCGGCCAATCTGAGAAGCGGTCGCTGAAGGTTTGCGTGTGCTGTTCGGCGAGGAGCGTGGTGGGCGAGAGCAGGGCAACCTGCTTGCCGCCCATTACCGCGATGAACGCCGCACGCAGTGCCACTTCGGTCTTGCCGAAGCCGACGTCGCCGCACACGAGGCGATCCATCGGCTTGCCGCTCGTCATGTCGCCGATCACGGCCGCGATCGCCGCAGCCTGGTCCGGCGTTTCCTCGAAGCCGAAACTCTCCGCGAACTTCACATAGTCTTTCGGTTCGAGCGCGAACGCATGGCCCGAACGGGCGGCGCGGCGCGCGTAGAGATTC
The DNA here is from genome assembly GCF_046026985.1 of Paraburkholderia sp. RL18-101-BIB-B. Lineage (NCBI taxonomy): Bacteria > Pseudomonadati > Pseudomonadota > Betaproteobacteria > Burkholderiales > Burkholderiaceae > Paraburkholderia > Paraburkholderia sp. RL18-101-BIB-B. The sequence continues at coordinate 199,439 of NZ_JARESV010000002.1, read as the reverse complement.
AGCAGTTCGGCCGCGGTGTCGCGGATCTGCTGCGCGGCCTTGCGTTTGGCTTTTTCCCACTGGCCTGAGCCGAGCGAGTGCAGCGGCGCGCTTTCCGGATCGGCGCCGCTATAGCGCGAGATCACGTGCAACTGCGCGACCGGCACGTAGAGCTTGCTGTCGCCCGCGTATTCGAGGTGCAGGAACTCGGTCTCGCCTTCGCCGAGATCCATGGTCACGAGTCCCATATAGCGGCCGATGCCGTGCTGCGAATGCACGACCGGATCGCCCACTTTGAGCTCGGACAGATCGCGCACCATCGAATCGACGTTGCTCGCCTGTTCCTGACGGCGGCGCCCCGAGCGACGCGCGAGCGGACCATACAGCTCGGTTTCGGTGATGATCGCGATGCCGTCGACCGGCACGGCAAAACCGTTGGCGAGCGGCGAGACGCCCAATGAAAAGCGCTCGTCGCTCGTGAGCCAGTCCTGGAAGCTGTCGCTCGATACCGGTCGCAGATGATTGTCGGCGAGCAACTGCAACAGCGTTTCGCGCCGGCCCGCCGATTCGGTGGCGAACAGCACGCGGTTCGGCGTGGTGTCGAGATACGCGCGCAAGGCTGCGACCGGATCTTCCGCATGACGATCGATCGCGAGATTGGGCAACGGCGTCGACCAGCCGCCGCCGGCGTTGGCGGGCAGCGAGAGCCGCGCGAACGGTTTGGCGAGCGTGAAGAAGTCTTCGTCCGACAGGAACAGGCGCTGCGGCTCCAGAATCGGCCGGTCGCGGTCGTGCGAGAGGAAGTTGTAGCGCTGCTTCGTGTCGTTGGTGAAGCGCCGGATCGCCGCCTCGAGATCGCCGACGAACGCCAGTTGCGCGCCTTGGGGCAGGTAATGGAACAGCGTGGCCGTGTCGTCGAAGAAGAGCGGCAGATAGTATTCGATCCCCGCGGACGGCACGCTGTTGCCGATGTCCTTGTAGATCGACGCGCGGCTCGGGTCGCCCTCGAAGGTCTCACGCCAGCGGCTGCGGAAAGCGGTGCGGGCGGCTTCATCGAAGGGAAATTCGCGGCCCGGCAAGAGGCGCACGTCTTTCACCGGGTACAGGCTGCGCTGCGTGTCCGGGTCGAACGCGCGGATCGAGTCGACCTGGTCGTCGAACAGGTCGATCCGGTAGGGCAAGGGCGAGCCCATCGGATAGAGATCGAGCAACGAGCCGCGTACGCAGTATTCGCCCGGACGCACCACCTGGCTTACGTGTTCGTAGCCGGCCAGGGTCAACTGCGCCTTGAGCTTGGCTTCGTCAAGGCGCTCGCCTTGCGAGAAGGAGAACGTGTAGGCCGCCAGGAACGAGGCGGGCGGCATGCGGTACAGCGCCGTGGTGGCGGGCACCAGCAGGATGTCGCAGCGGCCTTCGCCGAGATCGTGCAGCGTGGCGAGGCGCTCCGAGACCAGATCCTGATGCGGTGAAAAGGTATCGTAAGGGAGCGTTTCCCAGTCTGGCAGCAGGCGCACGCGCGCCTCGGGCGCGAAAAAGCCGATTTCTTGTGCCAAACGCTGCGCATCGACGGCGCTTTCGCACACGACCGCCAGCAGCGGCACCTTCTCGCGATAGGCGAGATGGTAGCGGGCGATCAGCAGCGCGTCGGACGAGCCGTGCGTGCCGTCGAAGGCGAAACGCTGGCCGGCCTTGACGAGCGCGACGGGCGGGGAGTACTGCGATGATGCGGCGATGTCTGGCATAGATGAGAAAAAGCGGCCTCAGGCTCACACGTGACCGGCAAGTTTACGCGTGTCGGGGCGTGGATGCGAAGGACCTATTATAAAATCCGTCCTTTACTTTGACTTCGCGGCATCCGCACTCGTGACTTCCCGTCTATTTGCCCTGATTCCGTGCGCTGGCACCGGCAGCCGTTCCGGCGCCGCGATGCCCAAACAATATCGCACTGTCGCCGGTCGCGACATGTTGCATTACTCGCTGGCGGCATTCGACGCCTGCAGCGAGTTTGCGCAAACCCTTGTCGTGATCGCCCCGGACGACGCGCACTTCGACGGCCGCCGCTTCGGCGGCTTGCGTTTTGCCGTGCGCCGCAGCGGCGGGGCCTCGCGCCAGGCGTCGGTGCTCAACGGCCTGCATGCGCTCGCCGAGTTCGGCGCGCGTGACGACGACTGGGTGCTCGTGCACGACGCGGCGCGGCCGGGCATCACGCCCGCGCTGATTCGCACGCTGATCGGCGCGCTGAAGGACGACGCGGTGGGCGGCATCATGGCGTTGCCCGTGGCGGACACGCTGAAACGGATCGACGCTAGCTCGTCCGACGGCCGGATCGCCCGCACCGAGGCGCGCGACGGCTTGTGGCAGGCGCAGACGCCGCAGATGTTCCGCATCGGCATGCTGCGCGAGGCGATCCTGCGCGCGCAGGCCGACGGTCACGACCTGACGGACGAAGCGAGCGCTATCGAATGGCTGGGCTATGCGCCGAAGCTGGTGCAGGGCAGCTTGCGCAACTTCAAGGTGACATATCCGGAAGACTTCGATCTGGCCGAGGCGATTCTGAGCCGGCCGGCGGCTGCGTGATCAGCGATTTCAATTTTAGTGAGCGGACTTGAGGACTTGACGCATATGGATTTCAGAATTGGGCAAGGGTATGACGTGCATGCGCTGGTGCCGGGACGTCCGTTGATCATCGGCGGCGTGACGATTCCCTATGAGCGCGGCCTGCTCGGCCATTCGGACGCGGACGTGCTGCTGCACGCCATTACCGACGCCATTTTCGGCGCCGCCGCGATGGGCGATATCGGCCGGCATTTCTCCGATACCGACGCGAAATTTGCCGGCGCCGATAGCCGCGTGTTGCTGCGTGAATGTTTCGCGCGCGTGAAGGCGGCGGGTTTTTCCATCGCCAATGTGGATAGCAGCGTGGTGGCGCAGGCGCCGAAGCTGGCGCCGCATATCGAGGGCATGCGCGCCAATATCGCCGCGGATCTTGATCTGCCGATCGAGCGGGTCAACGTCAAAGCCAAGACCAATGAGAAGCTCGGTTATCTCGGCCGAGGCGAGGGCATTGAAGCTCAGGCTGCGGTTCTGCTGATCAAGAACTGATTGGTTTTACAAAGCGCGCAGCGGCGGGAGCCTCGCCGCGTTGCGCGCATTCAAGCCCTAGGCGGGCTTTTCACCAGCACCGCTTAGAGCGTGTCGCCGCCGACTTCGCGGTTGCAAGCACACGGCTCGTCCGTTTGCAAGCCGTCCAGAATGCGCAGCACTTCTTCCGGGTTGCGGCCCACGTTCAAATTGTTCACCGACACGTGCTGGATCGTGTTGTCCGGATCGACGATGAAGGTGGCGCGCAACGCGACCCCGGCCTCCTGGTCACGCACGCCCAACTGGTCGATCAGCTCGCCCTTCACGTCGCCGAAGGCGTAGTGGTTCAGCCTGTCCAGGTCCTTGTTCGCGCGGCGCCATGCCAGTTTCACGAATTCGTTGTCGACGCTGCCGCCCATCAACACCGCGTCGCGCTCTTCGAAATCTTTGGCCAACTTGGCGAATTCGACGATTTCCGTCGGACACACAAACGAGAAATCCTTCGGGTAGAAGTAGATGATCTTCCACTTGCCCGGGAACGACTGCTCCGTGATCTCTTCGAACGCCGACATGCCGTTCTCTTCATGATGGTTGAAGCCCGGCTTCGCGGCAGTGACGGTGAACGCTTCGAGTTTATCGCCAACGGTTCTCATGGAAGTGCTCCTTCGTGTGTCGGAAAACAGCATGCTTTCAGGCTACCAACTCGCCGCAACGAGCGCGTTCCATGTGATTCGCGGTCGTGCTATTGAATTATCTGTCCGATAGCTATAAATAACTAACCGGGTGGTTATTATTCGACGCGGCATATCCTCACGAAGGACGGATGACGCCCGTTCCGATCAGACGCCCTTGGCGAGCGGAAACTCGATGGTGACCTCCAGACCCGGTCCAGGCGTGCGATTGCGCAAGCGCAGCGCGCCACGGTAACGGCCCACGAGGCGCTGGACGATGGCCATACCAAGGCCCGTGCCGTTCGCCTGAGTGCGCGCCGAATTCACACGATAGAACGGCCGCGTGACAAGCGCCAACTGGTCTTCCGGAATGCCGGGGCCTTCGTCGACCACGGACAGCTCGACCCGCGAGTGCGACACCCGCGTTTCCAGAATCACGTGCGGAATGCCGTCGCCGTCGCTCAGACCATACTTGCGCGCGTTTTCCAGCAAGTTGCCGACCACCCGCCGCATGTCGGTTTCGTCGGCTTCGATCACCGCCGACGGCGCGAGCCGCGTGATCAGGCGCATGCTGTCTTCGCTCTGCATGCGCGCGGCCAGTTCTCCCGCGATCACGGACAGGTCCACGGGTTCCGGCACGCGCTGCACCGGGCGCGCGTAATCGAGGAACCGGCCGATGATCATGTCCATCTGCTCGATGTCGTCGACCATCGCATCTTTGGTGGCCTGGTCGGACGGGCTCATTTCGGTTTCGAGCCGCAGCCGCGCGAGCGGGGTGCGCAGATCGTGCGAGATGCCCGCGAGCATCAGCGCGCGGTCGGCCTCGAGCTGTTCGAGGTCCTGCACCATCTGGTTGAAACTGCGATTGGTTTCCGCAGCGACGCCCATGCCGCGCTCGGGCAGCGGCTCCGGCGACTGCCCGGAGCCGACCTTGCGCGCGGCCATGGCGAGGCGCGCAAACGGACGGTTCACGAGACTCGTAATGAAGGCCGCGCCGAACAGCGACAGCGCCAGCGCGAACACGCCCCAGCCGGCCCATTGCAAACCGGTGGCGTTGTCGAGCTGATCGCGGTCGAGCGCGACCCAGTAGTCGTCGTCGTCGATCTTGAAGCTGATCCAGACGCCGGGGATGTCGTTCACGCTCTGGGCAATCACGGTGTCGTCGCCGAGGCGGCCGCGAATGTCGTGTTCGATCAGCCGGTTCAGCGACTCGTCGGGCTGCAGCTTGTACTTGTCGGTGGTTTCGCGCGGGTACACGCGCACCCCTTCATTGCTTTCCAGATCCTGCAGCAAGGCGCGCCGCAGGTCGGGATCGGAATAGAGGAGTGCGGTGCGCGTGAGCTTGACGATGGCGACGAGCTGCAACGCCACGCGCTGCGCGCGCGGCTCGCGTTCGATCACCCGGAAGCTCTGGAACCACGCGGCGAGACTGACTGCGATCAACAGCGCGATCAACAGAAAGGTCCGCCAGAAAAGGCCGCCGAACGCGAGCGTCAGGAGGCGCCGGTCGATCCGCATGGGCCCTTCTTATTTAGAATCAAAAGCAGCAGATGAAAACAAACTCAGGCTGCACCGTCGGGGATGAACACGTAGCCCAGACCCCAGACGGTCTGAATGAAACGCGGGCTGCCCGGATCAGGTTCGATCAGCTTGCGCAGACGCGAGATCTGCACGTCGAGACTGCGGTCGAAGACTTCGTACTCACGGCCGCGTGCGAGCTCCATGAGCTTTTCACGCGACAGCGGCTGGCGCGGGTGACGCGCGAACACCTTGAGTACCGAGAACTCGCCCGTGGTCAGCGGAATTTCCTGGCCGGCCTTGGTGAGCGTACGGGTGGCGAGATTCAACGCGAACTCGCCGAACTCGAACACCTCGGTGGTTTCGGACGGCGCGCCCGGCAACTCCGAAGGCGACTGGCGGCGCAGCACCGCGTGGATGCGTGCAACCAGCTCGCGCGGGTTGAATGGCTTGGGTAGATAGTCGTCGGCGCCCATTTCGAGGCCGACGATCCGATCGACGTCTTCGCCCTTGGCCGTCAGCATGATGATCGGCGTGCGGTCGTTGCTGCCGCGCAGGCGCCGGCAGATCGACAAACCATCTTCGCCTGGCAGCATCAGATCGAGCACCAGCAGGTCGAAGCGCTCACGCACCCAGAGCTTGTTCATGGACGGCGCGTTCTCGGCGACATAGACATTGAAGCCCTGTTCACCGAGGTAGCGGCGCAGCAGATCGCGCAGGCGCGGATCGTCGTCGACGACGAGGATTTTCGAAGGGTTTTTAGTTTCCATGGTCGGCATCTTAGCGCGATTAGAAAGTGGTGCGCGTTTGCATCATTTAACGGGTTACAGTCAGTTACAAAATTTACCCGCACTGTGGCACGACGTAAAGCGGGGGCAGGTAGACTCCTTTACTGAATGCGGCTGTTCGGTGGATACTTCACACGACTAAAACTATCGCACCCGGCTCGTTACCGGGGTTCGTATACGCATTTGAGGTAGCCGGTTGCCGCGCCACGAAGGGAACAACATGAAGGGAGGGGTTTGGCCGAATGTGCGCCTAAGCGTGATTGCACTGGCGGTAGCCGGTACGCTTGCAGGCTCACTAGGACCAACGCTCGCCCATGCCCAGCCTTCCGCCGACAGAGCTGCGAGCGAGCACGCGCCCAAGCAGGGCAAGCCCAGCCGCCACAACCCGAACACCGACCACCCCGCATCAGACGTCATGTTGCGCACCGCAGTTCCCCCCGATCTTGATCAACGTCGTCGTGACGGTCATATGACGCCCGACGAACGGCGTCTGTTACGGCAGCATATCGAAGACGCTGTCCGCGAACTTTATAAGCGGTAGCTATTATCGTGCCAGCCCTCGGCACGAGTTTCACGCTTCTGCCCCGCGTGAAAGAATTCATCGCATTTCCCCCGTCAACTTTCCCGTTCAGTCTGCCGTTGAGTCGTCAGAGCGAAGCGCGCCATGCACGCACTGCACGCGCCAACGCCTGTTCCATGACGTCGCGCCAATCTTGATGACCGATGATGAAATTGCTCACGCGTGGTAGTCATGGCCGCCGGTTCGCAGCATCGGCGATTGCGCTGGCGGTGGTGGCATGTGGTGGACCGGCCGTCGCTGTGCAGCCGGGCGCGACCCATGGTCAACAGTTCAGGCACCGTGTGGCGACCGCCGATGAGCGTGCAGCTTCAGAGCGCGAACAGAGCATCCTCGGTGCCGACGATGCGCGCTTCTTCCTGACGCGCGTCGGCTTCGCGCCGGATAGCGCCGAGCTTGCGCAATACGTTGGACTCACGCGAGCGCAGGCGGTCGACAAGGTACTCGCGAGCACTCGAACCGAGGCGGTCACGCCGTTGCCCGACTGGGTCCTCGAACCGATTCCGACACGCGAGACGCGCAAGGCGTGGAGCGACGATCAACGTCGCGAAGCGCTGCGCCTGCGTGGCCAGCGTTACGAACTATTACGCGCGTGGTGGGTGCGTGAGATGTCGACCACGCCGTCGCCGCTCACCGAGCGCATGACGCTCTTCTGGCATAACCACTTCACGTCGGGTCAGGACAAGGTGCCGTATCCGCAGCAGATGGCGCTGCAGAACATGCTGTTGCGGCGAGACGCGCTCGGCCACTTCGGCGAGCTGTTGCACGACGTCGCCAAAGATCCGGCGATGCTGCAATACCTCGACGGCGCGAGCAATCGCAAGGGCAAGCCCAACGAAAATTTTGCCCGTGAAGTGATGGAGCTGTTCACGCTCGGCGAAGGGCATTACACGCAGCGCGACGTGTCGGAGGCTGCACGTGCGTACACCGGTTGGAGTCTCGATCCGGACACGCAGGCCTACGTGTGGCGCGCCAACCAGCACGACGACGGCGAGAAGACCGTGCTCGGCGAGACGGGGCCGTTCGACGGCGACCAGGTGCTCGATATTCTGCTCGCACGGCCGGAAACGGCGATCTTCGTGACCACCAAACTGTGGCGAGAGTTCGTCTCGGATACGCCGGACCCGTCGCGCATCGAACCGATCGCGGCGCGGTTTCGCGCGAGCCACTACGATATCAAGATCGCGTTGCGCGGTGTCTTCCTGACCGACGCGTTCTGGGACGACGACAATCGCGGCGTCCTCGTGAAGTCGCCGGCGGAGTTCGTGGTCGGCACGCTGCGGGCGTTCGACATCGGCTACGACGACACTGCGCCGTTCGCCTCGCAAATCCGCGCGCTCGGCGAGAACCTGTTCTATCCGCCGAACGTCAAAGGATGGCCGGGCGGCACGACATGGATCAATAGTTCCACGCTGCTCGCCCGCAAGCAATTCGTCGAGCAGCTGTTTCGCGCGACCGAGGCTGCCGGTACGCGGCGCATGACCAATCCGATGAACGCAGAGTTCGCGGCAAGCGGCGCGATGCCGGACATGCAGACGGCGCCAACGCCGCAACGCACGATGGCGCGGGCCGCTCAAGGTGGCAAAGGTGGCGTACGCTTCGACATCGAGACGTGGCTCGCGCACTACAACACCGCGCCGACGGCCAGGCCGGGCGTGTCGGCCGAGTTGCAGTTGCAGCATGCGGTCTTGCCGCTCACGCCGGTGGATGCGATCGAAACCGGTTCGACCGCGAGTGCGTATCTGGAGGCATTGTTGATGGACCCGGCGTATCAACTGAAGTGAGGTGAGCCGCTGAAATAAGCACGCGCCAGGACGCTAAAAAGAATGTGTCTGTCGGCGGCGACACGATTCGCGCCGCGACAATCGAACGAGGTGCAGGATGAAACGACGCAGCTTTCTCTCGATGAGCGCGGCCGCCAGCGCAACACTCTGGCTGCCCCACGCGTTCGGCGCGCAGATGGCGGCGCCGGGCGCGTCTTCGGCACGCGGCTACGACAACCTGTTGATTCTCGTCGAACTGAAGGGTGGCAACGACGGTTTGAATACCGTGATTCCCTTTGCCGATCCCGCCTACTACCAGTTGCGCAAGAACATCGGCATCAAACGCGAGCAGGCGATTCAACTCGACGAGCGCACCGCGCTGCATCCGTCCTTGCAACCGCTGATGCCGCTGTGGCGTGGCCAGCAACTGGCGATCGTGCAGGGCGTGAGCTATGCGCAACCGAACCTGTCACATTTCCGCTCGATCGAGATCTGGGACACCGCGTCACGTTCCGACCAATACTTGCGCGAGGGATGGTTGACGCGCGCGTTTGCGCAGACGCCGGTGCCCGCCGGTTTTGCCGCCGACGGCGTGGTGATCGGCAGCGCCGAGATGGGGCCGCTCGCGAACGGCGCGCGTGCGATCGCGCTGGTCAATCCGGCGCAGTTCGTCAAGGCTTCGCGGCTCGCGAAGCCGGTATCGCTGCGTGAGCGCAATCCCGAGCTGGCGCATATTCTCGACGTCGAGAACGACATTGTGAAAGCCGCCGACCGGCTGCGTCCCGCGCGAGGACAGGCTCAGTTGAAAACCGTGTTTCCCGGCGGCGCGTTCGGCAGCTCGATCAAAACGGCGATGCAGGTAGTGGCGGCGGGTGAAGCTCCGAAGAAAGTTTCTTCGGGAAACGCGCCACAAGAACAGCCGAAGCGTGGCCAGGGTGTCGCGGTGATCCGCCTCACGTTGAACGGGTTCGACACGCATCAGAATCAGCCAGGTCAGCAGGCGGCGCTGCTCAAGCAGCTCGCGGAAGGATTGATGTCGATGAAGTCGGCGCTCGTCGAACTCGGCCGCTGGGACGATACGCTGGTGATGACCTATGCCGAGTTCGGCCGGCGTCCGCGTGAGAATCAGAGCAACGGCACCGATCACGGCACCGTGGCGCCGCATTTCGTCATGGGTGGACGCGTGCGCGGCGGCTTATATGGCGTGCCGCCGGTGCTGGCGCGGCTCGACGGCAATGGCAACTTGCCGGTCGGCGTCGATTTCCGGCAGCTTTACGCCACCGTGCTCGGGCCGTGGTGGGGACTCGACGCGTCGACGATTCTGCAGCAGCGGTTCGAGCCGCTGCCGTTGCTACGTGTCTGACAACGTGCTGTGAGCGCAACTGGGCTGATGCAGCCGCGCCGGTCGATCACCTCGCGCGCCACGCGATCCACAGCTTGCGGATCGGCGTCAACGCGATGCGCTGATGCAGAACGTGATAGCCGTCGCGTTCGATTTCATCCAGCAAGGCCAGCGCCAATGCCGCCTGCGCGACGAGCGTGCGCTGCGAGCGGCGCTTGCTTGCAGGCACGGCGCCGAGCGCGGTCTGCAACGCATCGCGGGCGCGCTTGGTCTCGAAGCGCATCAACTCGGTGAACGCGTCGCTATATTTTCGATTGATCAGGTCCGCGGCAGTCACATTGAAGCGCTGCATTTCGTCGATGGGAATATAGATGCGGCCGTGGCGCGCGTCATTGCCCGTTTCGACGACGATCTGCGCGAGCAGCAGCGCCTCGCCAAGCGGTGCGGACCAGTTCGACGCCTGCGCGGGATCTTTCGCCGTCGCGCGCGCGATCAACGACGCGAAGGTGCCACCCACGCCTTGCACGTAGCGCCGCAGATTCGGGTAGTCGAGATAACGCGCCTGGTCGAGGTCCATCTCGAAGCCGGCGAGCAACGCCTGCAGCGCCGGGTACTCGGCTTTCACATCGGGCAGATAGGCTGCCAGCGCCTTGGACACCGGATGCGACGGCGAGCCCGAAGCCAGTGCGGCGAGCTCGTTTTGCCACCACGCGAGTTTCGTGCGGCCGATGGCCGGATCGCTGGTCTCCTTGACCGTTTCCTCGAACTCACGGCGCAGCGCGAACAGCGCGGTCAACAGCGGCTGGGTGGCTGCGGGCGCCTGCCGAAGCGCATAGTAGGTGCTCGATCCGGGCGGCGCCGCTTTCTGCTGGCAATATTCGTCGAAATTCACAGGATTGGGAATGTGGGGAAGGCAGGCGAAGAAGGGGCACGCCGTGCGTGCATCAAGCCAAAAATTGTAGCATCGGCGCCGCCCGGACAGATGCCAGGCAAATGCAGACAAGCGCGAATCAATCGGTTAGAATCTCGCGCTTACGCTTTCGGGCACGTGTTTCTGACGCGGCTGACGGCATGCGGGACAACGGGCAGGCGCATCGTGCCGTGCCTGCCTGCGCGGGTAGCGAAATGGGTGGGCGGACCAGGTTCAGGTCCTGACGCTCCGCCAGGCGGCGGCAGGGCTGAAGTCGCGGGAACCCGCGTAGAATAAGGGCTGTTGCTGGTATCGCAGAACTTCGATGTCTCGCCTAGGTTTGTATCGCTCGCGATATCGTAGCGGTCCTGCCTGCCAGGTAAAAAAATTCGCGTGAGTGGCGAAATTGGTAGACGCACCAGGTTTAGGTCCTGACGGGAGCAATCTCGTGCCGGTTCGAGTCCGGCCTCACGCACCAAAGAAATAAGGCCACGTTCCCAAAAGGTACGTGGCCTTTTTTACGTCCGTCGCGCGCTCAAGCTGCCGATCCGCCATCAACGTCGGGCTTGTGATCGCATCCAGCATATTTGGGCAGTTCTCGCCATAGGCGCACGCCCGAGCCTCACAACATCCACTGAACGCTGCGGGAACCGCTTGACCGATTATATTGGATCCAGGATATTGTAGTTCGTTGTGAGGGTCTTTCTGTGTGGAGACCCGCAAGCGTCGTCCTGTGAAGATGACGGGGCAATCGGTTCCCGTCCGGCTGTCACCCAAGCCGCGCGGGCGGCACCATACACAGAGATCTGGCAGGACATTCCATTTGCTATCAGTAGTACCACTTATTAAAGAGGGGCGAGATGAAGAAGGCAGGTATGGCAGCTGCGATCATGTCCACCGCGGTCGTGTGTCACGCGCAGAGTTCCGTTACGTTGTACGGCACGCTGGACGATGGGATCACGTATACAAACAACCAGGGTGGCCACTACAACGTCCAGGCCTCCAACGGTGCATTAGGCAGCACAAAATGGGGGTTTCTGATCAACGAGGATCTCGGCGGCGGATACAGTACGGTGGCCCGTCTGGAAAGCGGCGTCGATATCAATACCGGAAAGCTGAATAACGGTGGGCGTCTGTTTGGCCGTCAGGCCTACGTCGGCCTCGGCTCGCCCTTCGGTACCGTGCTGATGGGGCGCCAGTACGATCTGGTGCTCGATTCGCTGATCGGTCTTTCAGCTTCTGGCCGGTTCAATGGAATTCTCGCTACGCACGCAGCAGACGTCGATAACGTCTGGGGCAACTACTCGCTGAGCAATTCGATCAAGTACATCTCGCCTACCTACGGCGGTTTCAAACTGTCGGGGCTTTTCAGCCTGGGCGGCGTGGCAGGAGACTTCTCCAACGGTAAAAAGGAGGCGATCAGCCTCAGCTACGCGAACAACGCGCTCAGCGCCAGCGCGGTATTCTCGCGAATCAATAACCCCGCGACGTCCATCTACGACGCGACGGCAAACCCCGTGGCCGGCGGCACGTTTGTGAACCCGATCACCAATCCGACTTACAGCGGGTACACGTCGGCCCAGACCCTGCAGGTTGCGGGCGCTGGCGTCAACTATCGCATCGGCGCGGCGCTGCTGGGGTTCACCTATACGAATACCCGCTTTGAAGACGTGGTGCGGACGTCGTCGACGCCGTTTTCGGGCACGGCGACCTTCAATAACTACGAGGCGCTGGCAACGTACAACGTCACGCCGGCACTTCTGCTGGGAGCCTCGTATGACTATACGAAGGCTGAATCGGCGAAATATTTGCAGCTCAACGTGGGCACTCAGTACAGCCTGTCGAGGCGGACGTTGCTCTATGCGACGACCTCCTGGGAGCGGGCGACCGGTATCGATTCGACCGGCAAGTCCGCCGTCGCGGCATTGTCCTTCCTGACGCCGTCGTCCACGAATAGCCAGGTCGCCGTCCGCGCGGGCATCCGCCATACTTTTTAAGGGCTCCAGGTCCCGATTCACAGTCGCGTCCCGGGCGACGGAAGCACACGCGGAGGTTTACCCGGCCTTGACTCTGGATTTTGGATACAGGATATTGTTATCGCACTTCGGTCCGGAACTCCGGGCTGGTCGATCCCTCATTGCGGGAGCAACTACATGTCACCGATTGCAGCCCGGCTCGAACGACTTCCGTTCAGCCGTTTCCACTTCAAGCTGCTCATCATGGGCGGCTTGGGCTTCATGTTCGAAGCCGTTGACGCAGCCATCATCGCGTTTATCCTGCCCGTTGTTCGTACCAAATGGCATCTGACGAGTTTCGAAACCGGGCTACTCGGTAGCAGCACTTATGTCGGCTTTCTCGTCGGCGCGCTATTCGCCGGCTTGCTGGGCGACCGTTTTGGCCGCCGTGTCGTGATGATGTGGGCGTTGACCTTCTTCTGCGTGCTGACGTTCGCCAACGCGTTTGTGAACGACTGGCACACGTTCGCCTTGCTGCGAGCCATAGCCGGCATTGGGATGGGCGCCGAGGGCGCGATCATTGCGCCGTTCCTGGTGGAGTTCGTCAGTAACCGCTATCGGGGTGCCTTCACCGGAGCGCTGGCTGGTTTCTTCTCGTTCGGTTTCGTGGCTGCGGCGCTGATCGGCTACTTCGTGATCCCGCTGAACCCGGAAGGCTGGCGTATCGCGCTGGTGATCGTTTCCGTGCCTGTCGTCGTGCTGCTGTGGTGGCGGCGTTCGCTACATGAGTCGCCGCGGTGGCTGGAGATTCGCGGCCGTCATGCCGAGGCCGAAGCCGTCGTGTCCGATATCGAACGGCAGATCGAACGCACGGGTGTGACGCTGCCTCCCGTCGTGCCTGTGGCAGGCGCTGGCGCCAGCTATGAGCACTCGGGTTCCTTCTTCGGAAACCTGAAGCTGCTGTGGAAGCCGCCGCTCGCCAAAACGACGTTGATGAGCTGGTGTCTATGGCTGTCGGTGACGTTCTGCTCTTACGCCTTCTTCGTCTGGATCCCCGGCTTGCTCGTTCAGCACGGCATGACCATTACGAAGAGCTTCTCCGTCTCGATCCTGATCTACCTCGCGCAGATTCCGGGCTACTACTCGTCGGCATATTTTTGCGAAAAGCTGGGGCGCAAGGCCACGATCGTCACGTACATGGGACTGGCTTGCGTCGCAGGTATCTGGTTGGCCAATGCAGGCAGCGACACATCGATCGTCCTTGCTTCGATCTTCATGTCCTTCGCGATGAACGGCGTCAACGCGGGCGAATATGCCTATACCCCTGAGGTGTTCCCGACGCATCTGCGTGCGACGGGGATGGGTACGGCTTCGGCGTTCGGCCGTATCGGCGCGATCTGCTCACCCATGCTGGTGGGCTACATCTACCCGCTGTGGGGTTTTGCCGGCGTGTTCGGCATGACCACCGTCATCCTGCTGATCGGCGCGCTCGCCGTGATTTTCCTGGGCGTCTCGACAACCGGGAAGACGCTCGAACAGATTTCCGACGAGGAGTACGGCTCAATGCGTCCCGACGCGCAAAGCGCCGCACTTCGAACCGCGAAATAAGGAGTTTTCATGACGAACACAAACCACGCACACAATTTTCAGGCGATCGAGCGTCTGGCCGCGATTCAACAGAAAGGCGGCGGTGCCGACAGCATATGGTCCGAGTTCGAGCGCTCCCTCACGGAGGTATTCGGACAGCGACTCTTCACGGTGCTGGCGTATGACGAGGCGTCGAGCCGGCTGGGACGTCTGCATAGCAATCGCCTGGATATCAATCCGGTAGGTGGGCTCAAGCGAGTGACGCAAAGCCGCTGGTCCGACCAGGTGCTTCGCCGCGGTGAGATCTTTGTCGGTTCATCGCGCGAGGATATCAAGGCGGTGTTTTCAGAGTACGAGGTGTTGTGGTCGATCGGGTGTGAGAGCGTGCTGAACATCCCCGTGCGCAAGAACGGTGTCACGCTGGGCACAATGAATCTGCTTGGCGAAGCTGGGCTGTATGACCATGCTGATATCGGACTGGCGCTGGTGTTCGCACAACTGGCGGTTTCGCCGCTCGAAGATCAGGTTCACAGGCTGCGCGGGCTCGAGGATCCTGACTTCATGGAACAGGTGTAGGACTTGGGGCGGGGCGGCCGTCATCGCGCTCCGCCGAATTTTTCGGACGCATTTGACAGACCCGCTGAAGGGGCGCATCATACGCAGAGTATTTGTATATTGGATCCAATATAATGTGTTGCGGCGAACCCAACGCGGCTTTACGGGTAGTAAGGAGACTGGTATGAAAGTTCGCACGATCGCTTTTGCAGCCGCTGCTTCGGGATTCCTCGTCCTGTCCCTCGGAGCCGCCCAGGCCGCCGAAACACAAATGGTCAAGCTGGGTCTGGCCGCTCCGATGACAGGCGCGCAGGCGCAGTACGGCAAGGATTTTGAATCGGGTGTGCAGCTCGCCATTGACGACTTCAATGCCACGAAGCCCAAGGTCGACGGCAAGGAAACGAAGTTCGTGCTGGAGGCGCTCGACGACCAGGCGGACCCGAAGACGGGCACGGTCGTCGCCCAGAAGCTGGTCGATGACGGCATCAAGGGCATGCTCGGTCACTTCAACTCCGGCGTGACGATTCCCGCTTCGGCGATCTATTCACGCGCAGGCATTCCGCAGATTTCGACG
This sequence comes from Paraburkholderia sp. RL18-101-BIB-B, assembly GCF_046026985.1. Lineage (NCBI taxonomy): Bacteria > Pseudomonadati > Pseudomonadota > Betaproteobacteria > Burkholderiales > Burkholderiaceae > Paraburkholderia > Paraburkholderia sp. RL18-101-BIB-B. Next base: position 184,139 of record NZ_JARESV010000002.1, on the reverse strand, counting down.
GCAACCGCGCCCGCCTATACGCGCCAGGGCTTCAAGACGACGTTCCGGATGATGACGTCGGATACGCAGCAGGGCAGTGTGATGGGCAAGTACGTCGTCGAGACACTCCATGCGAAGCGTATTGCCATCATCGATGACCGCACGGCATACGGCCAGGGTCTTGCGGAGCAGTTCGAGGCGGCAGTGAAGGCGGCTGGCGGCAACATCATCGATCATCAGTTCACGTCCGACAAGGCCGTCGACTTCAAGGCCATTCTCACCGGCATCAAGTCGAAGAATCCTGATTTCATCTACTACGCAGGCGCCGATGCGCAGTCCGCACCGCTGGTCAAGCAGGCGCGCTCGCTGGCAATGAAGGCAACGTTTGCCTCGGGTGAAATGTCGAAGACGGAAGATTTCATCAAGATCGCCGGGACGGCTGCGGACGGTGCGATTGTCTCGCTCGCGGGGCTGCCGCTGGAGAAGATGCCGGGTGGCGCGGGCTTCACGCAACGCTACAAGAGCAAGTTCGGCACTGAACCGACAACCTATGCGCCGTACACGTACGACGGCGCGATGGCCATGATGCAGGCGATGCAGAAGGCCAATTCGTCGGACCCGGCCGTCTACCTGCCGGTGCTCGCGAAGACTGACATGAAGGGTGTCACGAGTGAGCACTTCGCCTACGACAAGTTCGGTGATCTGCGCGACGCAATCATCACCGTCTACAAGTGTGAAAACGGACAGTGGAAGCCGATCACGGTACTCGGATCCAAGTAACTGAAGCAACGGCGGACGGCGAGTCTGCCGTCCACTCATGCAATACCTCGACTCACGGAAATGACTCAGCAAGCTCAACACTCCCGGACGACTCCCGACGTCGTGGTTATCGGTAGCGGAATCGTCGGTCTCGCCTGTGCGTGGTCCGCACTGCGCGACGGCGCGAGCGTCACCGTCATCGACCGCGACTTCGAAGGCGACCGTACGTCGCACGGAAACGCGGGCGGTATAGCCGTGACGGAGAGCACGCCCATTTCAGTGAACGGGTTGTACATGAAGGCGCTGAAGTGGCTATTCGATCCGCTGGGGCCGCTGGCGCTCGACTGGAAACATGTGCCGAGCGCGTTGCCCTGGTTCATGGAGTTTCAGCGCTCGGGCAACAAGGACCGTTTCCGCGAAATCTCGCTGGCTCTCGCCAAACTGAACAATCGTGTCTATGACGACATCGTCCCGATGTTCGAGGACATCGGCGCGATGGACAGTTTCTATCGCCGCGGCGCCTTGACGGTCTACGAAAGCGACGAAGCCTTCGCCGCGGATCAGCATGAATGGGAATTCAAGCGGGATCTGGGCGTGCGCTGGCATGCCATGTCGGCCGACGAGGTTCGCGATTGCGAGCCGTCGCTCGCGCCGGTTTTCCGCCACGGCGTATTTCTCGACGACTGGTCGCACATCGGTGACCCGAAGCGTCTCGTGACCCAACTGCGTGAGCGCGTGAAGCAACTCGGCGCCACGTTTGTCGTCGGCACCGTCAAGGCGCTCGATCTCGCTGACGAGCTTGCGCCGGCAGCGGTCACCGAGACCGGTGAACGGGTGAAGGGACGCCGCCTCGTCGTGGCGACGGGTGCATGGTCCGCCGCGCTGGCCGGATCGATCGGCGACCGCGTCCTGCTGGACAGCGAACGCGGTTACAACACGACGCTTCCCGCGCATGGCATCAGCCTGTCACGCGAAGTGATTTTCGCCGAACGCAAGTTTGTCGCCACCCCGCTGGATATCGGTGTGCGCATTGGCGGCGCGGCGGAGTTCGCCGGCCTCAAGGCGCCACCCAACTACAAGCGCAGTGACGCGCTGCTCGCGCTCGGCAAGCGCTTCCTGCCCGGCATCAACGACCAGGGCGCCGTGAAATGGATGGGGCACCGTCCAGCCACGCCCGACTCGTTGCCCGTCATTGGCCGGTCGCCACGCTCGCCGTCCGTCATCTATGCGTTCGGCCACGGTCATCTCGGGCTGACGCAATCGGCAACGACAGGTGCGCTGGTTGCCGACCTGCTTGCCAATCGAACACCTGGAATCGGCCTCGATCCGTACTCGATCAGCCGCTTCCGGAATTAACGGGGCCCCCGCGACCTCGATCGACCCGCGGGACATCCCGCCTCTGATTATCATTTTTTGAAAAGGTGTAGCCATGCAAGTCAACTGGAAAGGTGTATTCCCCGCTGTCACGACGAAGCTGAAGGACGACGGTTCCCTCGATCACGAAGCCATCAAGGCGGGTCTGAATCGCCTCATCGAGAACGGCGTCGGTGGCGTCGTCATGATGGGTATGGTCGGTGAGAACGCCCAACTTACGCCGGACGAGAAGCGCACGGTGATCAAGCTTGCGGTTGAGGTCGTGAACGGCCGCGTGCCGGTGATCGCCGGTCTCGCCGAAACCAATACGGCAAACGCGGTCCAATACGCGAAAGAAGCGCAAGCGCTAGGCGTTCAAGGCCTGATGGTTTTCCCGGGACTGACGTACAAGTCCGACCCGCGTGAAACCGTCGCCTTCTATAAGACGATCGCGCAAGCGTCGACGCTGTCGATCCTGCTCTATAACAACCCGCGTGGCTACGGCGTGGACCTCACGCCGGACCTGGTGGCACAGTTGCTGGAAGAGCCGACGATCGAAGCCATCAAGGAGGAATCGTATGACACGACGCGCGTCACCGATCTGATCGGCCGCTTCGGCGATCGTCTTGCAGTCGTGTGCGGTGTCGACGATCTGGTGCTCGAGTCGGCTGCCTTGGGCGCGAAGTGCTGGGTCTCGGGCATGGCTAACGCGGTTCCGAAGGAATCGGTCGAGCTACTGAATCTGGCGATTGCCGGCGACTATGAATCGGCCCGCAAGCTGTACCGTGTACTGATCGACCTGTTCCACCTGGATACGCATGTGAAACTCGTTCAGTACATCAAGCTGGCGGAGAACATCACGGCGGGTTACTCGGAAGCCGTCAAGGCTCCGCGACTGAAGCTCGAAGGCGAAGAACGCCGGAGGGTCGTTGCAATCGTGGAGAAGACGCTCGCCGACGTGCGCGCCCTGTCGAAGTAATGCGCACGGGCCTGGACCGGGCCACTTTTTGCAGGTCATTCTGGATGGAGCAGGGCTATGAAATCGACATTCTTTTGCATCGACGGACATACGTGCGGCAATCCGGTCCGCGTCGTCGCAGGAGGTGCACCGCGGCTGGAAGGCGCGAACATGATCGAGCGACGCGCGCATTTTGAGCGCGAGTTCGACTGGATCCGGACATCGCTCATGTTCGAACCTCGGGGCCATGAAGTGATGTCGGGCAGTATCCTCTATCCGCCGACCCGTTCCGATTGTGACGTCGCCATCCTGTTTATCGAGGTCAGCGGCTGTCTGCCCATGTGTGGCCACGGCACCATCGGGACGGTGACAACGGCCATCGAGCACGGTCTGGTGCGTCCGCGTGAACCGGGTGTGCTGCGTCTGGACACGCCGGCCGGTCTCGTGGTTGCGCGCTACAAGATGGACGGAGACAACGTCGACTCGGTGCAACTCATCAATGTTCCGTCATTCCTTCACTCGACGGACCTGACAGTTGAAGTCGAGGGGCTCGGCGAAATCCGCTTCGATGTCGCCTACGGCGGAAATTTCTACGCGATCGTCGAACCGCAGCAAAACTTTGGTGGCCTCCATACACTCAAGCCTTCGGATATCCAGCGTCTGAGTCCGATCTTGCGCCAGGCAGCGAACGAGAAGTACCCGTTCGTTCACCCAGAAAAGGCGGAAATCCGTGGTCTAAGCCACGTGATGTGGACAGGCGAACCCACGGTCGAAGGGGCAAGCGCACGCAATGCGGTGTTCTACGGTGACAAGGCCATCGACCGGTCGCCCTGCGGCACGGGGACTTCCGCCCGTATGGCACAGCTGGTCGGCAAGGGCAAACTCAAGATCGGCGAGCGTTTTGTTCACGAGAGCATTATCGGCACGCTCTTCACTGGTGTGCCGGAAGAAGCGACCAGGGTCGGTGAACTTGACGCGATTATTCCGAGCATCGAAGGGTGGGCGCGGGTGACGGGACACAACACGATCTTTGTCGATGACCGTGATCCGCTCGCCAAAGGCTTTTTGCTGAAATGATCTACAGCGGCCCGTGGGCCGCTCAACTATCAGTTGAGGAATCGAAATGTTGATCCTGAAGAACGCACGTGTCCTGGACGTGAATCACGAAAACGACACGGCCCGCTATTCGATTGTCGTGGACGGGGATGTCATCAAGGAAGTGACCCGCGAGCCGGTGTCGATAAATGGCGCGCAGGTCATTGACGTCGGGGGCAAGACAGTCATGCCCGGCATGATCGACTGCCACGCGCACGTCATTGCCTCGGTGGCGCACCTTGGTAACAACGGGCGTTTGCCGAATACCTTCGCCGTGTTGCGGGCGGTACCTATCCTGAGCGGTATGCTCAACCGGGGTTTCACCACGGTGCGGGATGCCGGCGGCGCCGACTACGCGCTCTCGCGTGCCATCGAGGAAGGCGTGATCGCCGGGCCGCGGTTGTTCGTGGCCGGCAAGGCGCTCTCGCAGACGGGCGGTCACGGCGACTTTCGCGAGCGCTTCGACAACTCCGATCCCGATCCTTGCGGCTGCCATCGCAATCTCGGGGCAATCGGACGCATCGTCGATGGCGTGGACGACGTTCGCAAGGCCGTGCGGGAAGAGATGCGCGCCGGCGCGCATCACATCAAGATCATGGCGTCGGGTGGCGTTGCTTCGCCGACGGATCCGATCGGCAACCTGCAATTTTCCGTCGACGAGGTCAAGGCCATCGTCGAGGAAGCCGCGTCGCACCAGACCTATGTCATGGCACATGCCTACACAGGGAAGGCGATTGCTCGCGTCGTGAAGCTCGGTGTGCGCACGATCGAGCACGGCAACCTGATCGACGACGAGGCGGCGGCCGTCATGGCGGAGTTTGGCGCGTTTGTAGTGCCCACGCTCGTGACCTATGACGCAATGAACAAGGTCGGTGCAAAAGCGGGTGTGGCGGAAAGCGCGCTCGCGAAAAACGAGAATGTTCGTATCCAGGGCCTGAAGGCGCTTGAACTGCTCAAACGCAACGGCGTGAAAATGGGTCTTGGCACCGACCTGCTGGGCGACATGCACGAGTATCAAAGCGATGAACTGACGATCCGTTCAGCCATTCTCGGTGCTTTCGAGACGATCTGCCAGGCCACCGCCGTAGGTGCCGAGATCGTCGGACAGCAGGGACGTCTGGGCGTCGTGTCCGCGGGAGCCTTCGCTGATCTGCTGGTCGTCGATGGTGATCCGCTAGCGGATATCAGCGTGCTTGCCGGGCAGGGTGAGCGCATCGCCGGCGTGATGAAGAACGGCGCGTGGGTCCGGCAAACGTTGCAGTGACGCAGCGTCGGTCATTGGATTTTGTATCCGAAAGCCGGGAGCATGGTAGCATGTCCACTGTATCCTGAATCCCCACTTGAACCTGACCATGCCCCCGGTAGCCGCCAAACGTCGTACCAAAGAGGCGTCCGCGATGAGCGAAGTTATCGCGGACGAAAGCACGCGAAAAATCGTCCGGCCAACTACGGTCGAACTCGTCACCACGGCGGTTCGACAGCGAATCCTGAGCGGCGACCTGGCGCCGGGTGAGGTATTGCGGCAGGAGGCGCTCGCCGAAGAGCTCGGCGTCAGCCGTGTTCCTATCCGCGAGGCAATCACCCGTCTGACGGCAGAGGGGTTGCTGATCAATGTGCCGCACAAGGGCGCCTATGTCGCTGAGCTGTCGATAGGCGAGGTGAAGGAGACGTTCGACATTCGGCTACGTCTTGAACCGTGGATATTTTCGGAAGCAATCCCGCGCATCACCGAAGCCGAGATGGGCAAGGCGGAGCGGCTTATCAAGGAAATGGACAAGGCGGACTCGGGCGTGTGGGGGCAACTGAACTGGCGTTTGCACGAAACGCTCTATCTGCCTGCGCAGCGGGATATCACGCTTCAGTTGTTGCGGGTACTGCATGACCGCTGCGATCGGTATTTCCGCTTTCAGGCCGTGCAGGTGCCGATCCGCGAACAGTCGCATGATGAGCACATGGCGTTGGTCGAGGCGTGCAGGAAGCGCGACGCGAAGCTTGGAGCCAAACTCCTGGAGCAGCACGTCAAGACGGCCGCACAGCAGATCATGTCGGTTGTCGAGGCGGTGGTGACGCGTTGATTCCGCTGGTCAGCGTGTGTAATGCTTCGTGCTGTCTACCCTTGGCACGCTGAGAGCGCAGATCAATTCCGCAACGCGTTTCGGTAAGCTCGCCGCGCATCCGTAGTGCTGATAGTGCGCGTCCGCGCGCTGCTTTCTCAACGCTGATTGCGTTCCACTACATCGCAGAAACGAACCTGTCCTATCTGCCCGGCGGACCCAAGACCTCGGCGGTGTTTGCACTGCGCGCGGTGACTTGCATAACGCGGTCGAGTCTAGTCAACGGCATTCACGGAGTGGCCTTCGGTCCCTGTACGAACCACGACTCCGCCGTAGTCCACGCCATCCCATTGAACCTTTTGAGGATATCGACATGACTCTTACTGGCGAAATGCTTATCGGCTTTTCCGCGGTGCGTGGCACCGAAGGCAGCCAGCGCGCGTTCAATCCGGCCACCGACGCCGAGATCCCGGAGCCATCCTTTGGTATGGGCGGCGCGGCGGAAGTCGAGCGCGCGGCCTCTCTGGCCGCGCAAGCCTTCGACGTGTTCCGGAACGTCTCCCTTGCGAAACGCGCCGCGTTTCTCGATGCAATCGCCGACAACCTCCTCGGTATCGGAGATGAACTGATCGAGCGGGCCCATGCCGAGACGGGTCTTCCCGTTCCGCGTCTGCAGGGCGAGCGTGGCCGCACCGTCGGTCAGTTGCGTCTTTTTGCGAAGGTCGTGCGGGACGGGCACTTCCTCGGCGCCACGATCGATCATGCCCAGCCGGAACGGCAGCCGCTGCCGCGTGCGGATCTGCGCCTCGCAAAAGTACCGGTTGGTCCCGTCGCTGTGTTTGGCGCGAGTAACTTTCCGCTAGCCTTCTCGGTTGCGGGAGGCGACACCGCTTCGGCACTCGCAGCGGGCGCACCGGTTATCGTGAAGGCACACGGCGCGCATCTTGGAACCTCAGAGCTGGTAGGTCGCGCAATCCAGAAAGCAGTCAAGGAGCAGGGCTTGCCGGAGGGCGTGTTTTCGCTGCTTTTCGGCGCCGGCCGCAAGCTCGGCGAAGCGTTAGTCGCGCATCCTGCCATCAAGGCGGTTGGCTTCACGGGTTCCCGTCAAGGCGGTCTCGCGCTGGTGCGGATCGCGAACGCTCGACCCGAGCCGATTCCCGTCTATGCCGAAATGAGCAGTATCAACCCGGTGTTTCTGTTCCCGGGCGCGCTCGCGAGCCGCGCTGAAGCGATCGGCAAGGCTTTCACGGATTCGCTGACGTTAGGTGCAGGACAGTTCTGCACGAACCCGGGGTTGGTGCTTGCGATCGACAGTCCGGACCTCGACCGTTTCGTCAAGGCGGCGGGCGAAGCGCTGGCAAGCAAGCCGGCCCAGACGATGTTGACCCCCGGAATCTTCGATGCCTTCCGCGACGGAGCGCAAAAAGTCGACGCGGTTCAGGGCGTGACAAAGGTGGCAGAGGGCAGGTCGGCGGGCGAACTTCCGAATGCCGCGCAGGCTGCCCTGTATGTGACCGATGCACGTCGCCTGCTGGCTACGCCCGAGCTTGAGGCAGAGATGTTTGGCCCGGCTTCTGTGGTGATTCGTGCCCGCGACTTTGAGGAATTGCTATCGGTTGCGGAACATGTGGAAGGGCAGCTTACCGTCACTCTGCAGATCGACGCTGTCGATTATGCAGACGCCCAGCGCCTGCTGCCGGTGCTCGAGCGCAAGGCCGGACGTATCCTCGCCAATGGTTTCCCGACGGGTGTGGAAGTCTGCCACGCGATGGTTCACGGCGGTCCTTTCCCGTCCACGTCGAATTCGATGTTCACCTCGGTGGGCGCGACAGCGATCGACCGATTCCTGCGGCCTGTGTGCTATCAGGATCTCCCCGATGCATTGCTGCCGGCAGCGGTAAAGGAAGCCAATCCACTGGCCGTTTGGCGTCTGGTTGACGGCGAGCTGAGCGCACCGCAGCAAGCCGCGAGTTCAGCGGCCAAAAGCTGACGTGCCGGAAAGTGCGGGTCGCCAATGCAGCACCGGCGACCTGCAAAGGCGGCGGACTTTGCGCTCGAGCAGGTGTTCAGCGATTCTTGATGCGTTCGAGAACGCGATCGAGGGCGAGGTGCTGAGCGTCCAGTGCTCCCGCGCGTTCAAGATCGGCTGTCATCTGCTCATTCAAACCGCCCGGCGTTGAAAATTCCTTCGACAGATCGGCGAAGGTTTCAAGCCGCGTCTGGGCGGTGCGCGCCAGCCCGCTGAATAGCGACGCGAGGTAAGTCCGCGCGTCGACGTAGGGAATGCCTTTGTCTTGCAGCCAGATTGCATGTCTTTCGAGCATGGCGAAAAAACTGCCCATCAAGGCGGTCGACGCGAACAGGCTGTCGAACGCATCTTCGTCGTCGACAGGTATTGCTGTGCCGAGCGGTGCGAAAAGCTCGATCGCGACAGGATCGGCCGGAAACACGATGGTCGGGCCCATTGCCTGGGCGACCATCGGCAAGGGGGCAGACGCACTATATGTGCGACATCAGGCATCAAAGCTGCCAGCCGCTCGCGATTCCACGTAGCAACGAAGCTGAGAACGCGGTGTGTTGGCCCAAGCCGAAGCTCCGACAGTACCTGTCGTGCAATTTGAGGTCGAATTGCCAGACACAGCACGGTGCACCGATCCGCGACGTCCTGGTTGTCGCGTCCGACGTGCACTAGCGGGTGTTCGTGTGAAAGCCCTGCAGCGGTTTCGTGATTGCGAGGCGAGACCCATATCTCGCGCAGACCGCGCGGCTGTGCCGCCAAGCCGGTGACGATCGCCTCCGTGATGGTGCCTGTCCCGATGAAACCTATTCGCTCAATCATCTCCAGACCTCCTGCCTGAACGCCCGTATTCGCGGTGTAGGGAAAATATGCGTTGAACCATCTTTGGATACAGGATATTGTTTCACACTAGTGGGCTTGCTGTGCATCCCGCTTACAAGTGAGGCGCAAATGACGGATGACGCATCCGATGGCCCGGCCTCGGACGTCAATTTTGACGACCGCGACGGCAAATCCCAGTTCCTGATCGTGTATCCGGGCGAGGAAGAGAGCTACTGGCAGCCCGTGCCCGCCAATGGGTATGCCGCGGTCCACGTCGCGCCCCACCTCGTGTCGATGCAGCGGCCCTTTTCGGCAGGCACGCAGACAGTTCCACCCGGAGGCTTCGTTCGCCTGCACGCGCATGCAGAGTCTGAAGAGGTGCTTCATTTCATTCGGGGAAAGGGAACGGCAATAGTGGAGGGGCGCGAGTATCGAATCGAGCCCGGCGTGACGGTCTTTCTCGGACCACGACAGTCGCATACATTGATCAACGACGGGACTGAAGACCTGCACTGGGTGTGGTTCTTTCTACCGTCGGGCCTCGAGACATTTTTCAAGGCTATCGGACGTCGGCGCAATCCTGACGAAGAGGCTCCAGACCCGTTTAAGAGACCCGAGAACGTCAGCGAAATCGAAGCGAGCACAGGGTTCGCGCCGTTAGAAGCGAAGCGCGCAGAATAGGGCGCTTGCGTCGGCCGTTTCTTTTACTGTTTTAGGACAGAGTTTGTCATGGTACACATCGCATCACCGCGTTCATTCCATCACCAGATCAGGAACATTGGCCATCGCAACGGCCAACGCTCGAACGCTGCCGCGCTGGTTTCTTCCTATGCGGCGCTTCTGACGCCGCCGCTTTCGGGGCTAGCAGGCAATACGCTCGAGCGGGCTGATGTCGCTTCTGTCGCTATCCTGGGCTACAACTAGCGTTTGTGCGAAACCGCTACGCGTTGCGGCGTCCTTCGCCTTCGCTGTCTGTGACATGGATGCTCGCGGGCCGCGCGGCATCGCACGCGTCAATCTCCAGTGTCGCGGTGAAAGACGCAATCTGCGCGAACACGTTCTCGTCGACGCTCACCACCGGCACGTCGAGGGCGTAGAGCTCATTGGCGGCAATCACACCGATGGCGAGAATCAGGTCGCGTTCCGCCAGTATGATGCCGCTCGGGCCAGTCCCGTTGCGCAACGCTTCAGCCAGTACGCTGCTGCTGGAACTCGATCCGCGCGCTCGCGCCATCACGAGCATCCGGCCTTTCAGGCTTTGTCCGTAGCCGGAATGGGTCTTGTCGATGATCATCCCGCTTTCGGCGTCGTAGCCGCCCCAGAAGCTCAGGGGAGGCAGCGCGATTGCAAGGCCGCTTGCGCGGCCCGGAACGAGTACTTGCCCGGCAAGTACGGTAGTGGGTGAAATCATGGTCGTACCTTTAGCCGGCCAGTTCATCGATGCAAACTCTCCCTTCGAAGGCTGAGCGAACGCACTCGGCCATGCTTCCAAACGCAACGGTGACACCGATGTTCGCAGGTGCGTAGTGGGCCCACTTCCCTGAGTTAGTCATCACGAGTCCACTGATCTGTTTCATCACGGGAGTGATGTAGGTGCAGGTGTCCACCACAATCTGGACGCCGCGGGAGGCGAGTTGCTGGGCGACCCCTTCAGCTTCGATCTGCCACAGCACGAAACGGCTCGTATTCACATAGAAGTCGCATCGTGGCGAGCCATCGTGGCCTTCGAACAGCTTGCCAAGCGTGTGGAACTCATCGACCGAAAAATGCGGGGTTCCCAGACTGATCGCGGCGAGTGGCTCGCTAGAACGAGCACCGTTCCACTTTCGATGGATGCCGACGAGATCCGCCTCGGTGATAACAATGGTCCGTTCCGGTTCGCCGCCCTGCAGCGCGGCGTCGAGTGTCGGCGCTTCCGGCGTGATGCCTACCGCGTGAAAGAGCGCCACAGAGCCACTGGAAGCGGCTGCCGCGCCCAGAGCCTTAAGCTCGTCCTCCGTTGTGTCGACAGGCAGTCCCGTGATTGCCGCCACCGTTGCGCCGGCATTGAGGCCAAGCAGAAAACCGAGTGCCGCGAAATACGTATCGCGTCGCGGGGAATCACCGAAGCTGGGCGCTTCGAGCACGATGCGGGCGGCCCTGTTTTCGGTGACGTGCAGTCCGGCGTTTGGCACGCGGCCGGTAATGGCCGCCGCAAGATCAAGAAAATCGCCGTAGCGACTTGTACGGGCGCCCAACACGGAGTTGGCGAAAACGATCGCGTTCGATTCAGCCCATGCGATCTGATCGCCCAGACGCGGGCGGTGCTTGAGTTGATACGGCGCGCATGTGAAGGTCGCTTCGCAGCCGAGTTCCAGATGCGCTTCCATCAGGCGTTTGGCAGCATTCGCAATTTCCGCTTTGCCGCGATACAGCTCTGGATGAATGAGATCGAGCGATCCGACATTGAGCGTGGTCGGCACGGCGACCCGCGTTCCGGATGCGACAAACCGTTCGACGAAATCGAGACTGACGGATCCGTGATACAGACACCCGTCGATGTGGGCGGAGGAAACGTCGACGAGTTCCTGGGCGTTCATCACATGCGCCGTGGCGGCAACTATTCGCATCGCGAGCGCTGCACCTTCACCCAATTCACCACTCAGCATTGCTTTGTCACGAACCGATAGTTCAAGCACTGTCGCCTCTTCGTTGTGGTCATTCTCAAATCAGGAATGAGGATACCCGAAGTCCGCATCGGCGACTGTATGACCGCTGTAAAGAACGGCTAGATCAAAACATCAGCCCGCACCCGTGCGGGTTTCGTCGACGAAGCTTTCCGTTGCATCGTCGAGCTTGCGGCCCTTGCGTCCCGCCGGCCCGTGCACATACAGCACCTTGACATTGGCGTGCTCGGTCGAGGCGGCGGGCGGCGTCATCGAATACCGGACTTCGCGCGCGTGGTCATTCAATTGCAGGTTCGGATTGAACACCGAGTTGAAGCGCCACAGCATCCGCACAAAGTTCGTTTGCCCGTGCATCAGCAGATGTGCCGCTTCGCTCGCCGCGCCGCGCAGTGCGCTCCAGCCAAGGTGTTTCCGGTTGAGTACCTGCTGCGTGCGCACCAGTTCGCGGTAGAACTCGGGCAAGGGCAGCTTCGTCGGCAGGACGGCGTGCTGGATGTCATAGAGCCGGTAGTCGAGGCTCGTCAACTGGCGATGCTCGCGCAGCCAGATTTCCGTACCCGGATAAGGCGTGTTCACGCTGATGTTGACGATCTCGGGAATCTCCAGACACCATTGCCTGATCGCTTCGAAGCGGTCATGGTCCCAGTCGGGATCGGCGATCAGATTGATCGCGACCGTGATGCCGAGCGAGCGCGCGAACGCGAGCGCCTCGAAGTTCTTGTCGAGATTGACGCGCTTGCGAAACGCCTTGAGGCCTTCTGCATCGATCGCCTCCATGCCGATAAACATGTATTGCAGGCCCAACTCGCGCCAGTATTCGAAAACCTCCTTGTTGCGCAACAGCACATCGCCGCGTGTCTCGAGGTAGTACTTTTTACGTATGCCGCGGCGCTCGATTTCGCGGCCGATCGCCATGCCGTGATCCGCATGCACGAAGGCGACGTCGTCGACAATGAAGATGCCTGGCTCGCGAATCGACGCCAGTTCGTCGGCGATCACTTCGGGGCTGCGCGAGCGATAGCTGCGTCCGTAGAATGTCCACGCGCTGCAGAACGTGCAATCCCACGGGCAGCCGCGCGCGAATTCGATCGATGCACACGGATCCAGCACGCCGATGAAGTATTTGCGCCGATGTCGCAGCAGATCGCGCGCGGGGCGAACCTGATCGAGGCTTTCGGCGAAGCCTGGCAGCGGCCCTTCGCCGCGGCAGGTCACGACGCCGGGTATCGCGAGTAAGTCGGCGTGGCGCGCGACGGCGTCGAGAAGTTCGGCGACCTTCGCTTCGCCTTCGCCTCTTAGCACGCAGTCGATTGCGCCGTCGGCGTGCTTGAGCATATCGGCTGCGGTGAACGACGCGCTGTGTCCGCCCACGAACACGAAGCAGTCCGGCCACTGCGCCTTGATCGCTTTCGACAGATCGATGATTTCGGGAATATTGGCGAGGTAGTTGCCGGAGAAACATACGGCATCAGGGCGCCATTTGCGAATCAACCGCTCCAGATCGCGATGCGATTCGACTTGCAGGTCGAGCAACCGGACCTCGTGCGCAGCCGCGCGGAGTACGGCCGCGACCGTCTCCAGGCCGAGCGGTTCGAGTCGCAGGAACACGCGGGTGTACATCAAGCCACTGGGATGTACGGCGAGCACCTTCATGAGATCTCCTTGGCAGAAAGGGCGCGTCCGAGACCTGTCGGTGCGCGCTGGACTTTCCTGCAGAAATCCTTGGTACGGTTGACTGCCGCGCCCTGCGTCCTGGCGATGTCAACGCGCGCGGCTTCTTGCGATTCTACTGCCCGTCGTCGCAGCTTGCTCGTACGAGGGCAGAGGCGCAATGTCTGCGCCGTATTGGTTTGGCACGGGCGACGACAAAACCATCCGCGCTCTACCGCTGCGGGTCGCCGCCTCAACCAGACCGTTGCGCCTCACGGGCGATCGGCGCCTCGAGAAGACAACCAAACTCGCGGGCAAAGTCGACAGAGACCCGTGCATGGACGGCGCCCTGCTTGTCAAAGAACCGCTGGGTCCCTCCAAGAGCGAACACCCCTTCATGCCAGATGTTCGGATGGATGTAGAGACCCTGCTGTCCATCGAAGCGAAAGCACACGAACTTCTCCGGCGCAATGTCGTCGCCGGGCAATGCCAAGGGAACGTAGAACGGGCGATGGTCGAGAGGGAAGAACAGTTGCCCACCATCCGGGTGGTAGTTCGCGTGCCAAAGCAACATCCGTTCCGGTGCATGGGCGTTGTCGTCACGGGCAACTTCAGGCTCTGTCGCGTACGCAAGAATGTAGTCGCCGCCCACGGCCTCGTTTGAACCGTACAGAATGTCCCCGCGCCATTCGCTTACAAACGTGCCTTCGGTAGTGCCGGCCTCGTCACCGGTTCCGGCGTCTATGGGCCGTGTCCCCATTGCAGGCCACTGCACGATCTCGATCGGGCACTCGCTCGGATCCGCCACGAGCCTGCCAAATCCGTCAAGCGTTGTCGGGGTCGCGTCGACCACGGGCATCGACACGCGCCGGAGGCCAGGAGGAAGAGCGGGGTTGAGGTAGTCGATCTTTTGGGACATCGGCACAGTTTGAACGAGTCGAAAATACAGATTGTAGACGCTCGAACAAGACGTTTGGCCGACCCTTATGCACATGAAAACGGTCCGGCGGTCCGCTCATGCGTAGCGCGCGAGGAACATGTCGGCGGCCGATTCCGCGACCTGCTTTTGCTCCCGTTCGCCGAGCGGCGCCTGGCCCATCGTCACCTGCGGCCAGAAGGCGAAGGCTTTCACCAGCGCCTGCAGTTGCAGCGCCGCGAAGAGCGGATTGTCGGTCTTGAGACGGCCGTCGGCGACGGCCGCCCGGATCCACACGGTCAGGTCTTCCTCGCGTTCGCCGAGGCGCGCGACCATGTCCCGCGCCCGCTCCGGCGAATGGATGCCGGCCGCGATCGCCACACGTGCCAGCGACAGAAAGGACTCGTCGTTCAAGAGCCGCAGCTTGCGGCCCAAAAGGTCGAGCAACTGCGCGCGCAACGGTTCGTCGGCGCGGTAGGCGGGTGCGTCGCCGCTCTGGCTCGCGTCCCACAACTGATGGAGAATCGCGGCGAAAAGGGCTTCCTTGCTTGGGAAATGGTTATAGACCGTACGTTTGGAGACGTTCGCGCGGGCGGCGATGCGGTCCATGCTGGTCGCGTCGTAGCCGGCCGCGAGGAATTCCTCGATCGCGGCGCCGACGATGGCGACCCGCTTGCGGTCAGTCAGGCGTTGATGGGTGGCACTGGGATCCATAAAAGGATTTTACACCGGGCAGTTTACTTTTCTCGAAAATAAACTACACTGGCTAGTGTACATTTATCTACGGATGGCCTGACTTATGACGTCGCTTCCCGCTGTTGTCAGCCGCATGCTTGGCTTTACCGCCGCGCGACGCGGTCGCGCGTTGTCCAGCACCTCGCCGCAGCACGACGGCGAACGCTTTCGCAACGTCAAGCCGCGTCCCGTCGAGGGCCTGCGCAAGACGCTCGGCATTGTGTGGAACGTGTTGCTCAACAAGCCGAACGGCACCGTGCCGACAGACGCGTTGCCCGTCGATGCGCTGACGCGTGCGCAGCTCGATGCGGCGCCCGACCGCAGCCTCTACCGGCTCGGCCATTCGACGATGCTGCTGAAGCTCCGCGGCCAGTTCTGGCTGACCGATCCTGTGTTCGCCGAACGTGCCTCGCCGTTCCGGCATCTCGGCCCGAAGCGCTTCCATGCGCCGCCGATCGCGCTCGCCGATTTACCGCCGTTGCGCGGCGTGATCCTGTCGCACGACCACTACGACCACCTGGACCGCGAAACCGTGCTCGCGCTCGCGCAGACCACCGGCGTGTTTCTGACGCCGCTCGGCGTCGGCGACCGGCTGATCGAATGGGGCATCGACGCATCGAAGGTGCGGCAGTTCGACTGGTGGCAGGGCGCCGAGGTCGACGGTGTGCAGTTCACCGCTACGCCCGCACAGCATTTTTCCGGCCGCAGCCTGTTCGACGGCAACAGCACGTTATGGGCGTCGTGGGTGATCGTCGACGATGATCTGCGTGTGTTCTTCAGCGGCGACACCGGCTACTTCGAAGGCTTCAGAACGATCGGCGAGCGCCTTGGGCCATTCGACGTCACGCTGGTCGAGACGGGCGCCTACGACGCGCAGTGGCCGTACGTTCACATGCAGCCCGAAGAAACCGTGCAGGCGCACATCGATCTGCGCGGCCGTTGGCTCGTGCCGATTCACAACGGCACGTTCGACCTCGCGATGCATCGCTGGCAGGAGCCGTTCGAAAGGGTGACGGGCCTGGCCCTCGCTCGCGGCGTCGTATTGTCGACGCCCCGCATGGGCGAGCGGCTGGATCTGAGCGCGCCGCATCGCGGCGAGCGCTGGTGGCGCCACGTTGCAGAGACCGTCGCTGCACCGAAGGCCGCATGGCGTCTGTGTGCCGCGCGCAATGCCGGAGATGCGGAGTCTTCGTGATCTTTTGTGAGCGTCGGCTGTCTGAAAGCACGCTCACCTGGGGCCACACGGAGTGCATTGCGGGTATGACCATCGGCGCGCCGTCGACCGCCGGGTGATCTTCGGGCGGCTGCGTCGAACAGCAGCCAGATCAACCCGCCCGGGGTTCGTCGTCCCCGGTACTTAGCGCCGCGATGCGCACACGGTTGCGGCCTTCCCGTTTCGAACGGTAGAGCGCCTCGTCGGCGCGTTGCAGGATGCGTGGCTACCCCATGTAACGGAAATGCGCCAGTCACGCCGGCAACAGCGGCGTTGCGCCCAGCGATGCTAGCAGCAAACCTCGATGCGGATTCGAGCGCTTTGACGAGCGGCACGGCTACCCGACTAGGCGTATCAGGCTGAATCCCCTAGCCCCCGCGCGAAGCTCACCCTTGCACGAATAGCGGGCGCACAATCCCAATCAGTCTCGCCGTCGTCAATAGCGCCTTTCGACCGCTGACTGGCGCCTCGGTGATGCGTCGAGATTCGACCAGGGGGAAATGTGCGGCACGTACAGATGTGGACGACGTCCTTTATTGCCGTTGCGGCGATCGGATTTAGTATCGGTTGCGCGCAAAATGCGAGCATGCACAGCACGAGCAGCCTTCAGGACGAATCCGCGATCAAAGAAGTGATCTACGAGATGACAGCGGGCTTTAACAGCCATGATGCGGAGGCGGCCACCCGGATGTACACGGAGGATGCCGACTTCGTCAGTGTCCGCGGCGAGGAGGCAAAGGGAAGGGGCGAAATTAGAAAGGGGCTGGCTGCCATTCTGAGCACAAGAGCAAGGAACGCAGCGCTCGAAACTCGGAACGTGGCAATCCGATTTATTCGGCCTGACGTTGCTCTTGTGCACGTCACCAATGAGCTGAGCGGGCTCATGAATTCTGATGGGCAGACACTGCCCGCGCATCGGGAGCGAAGCCTCAGAGTCTTTGTGAAGGAGTCCGGGGTTTGGCGGGTCGCCGCCTTTCAAAACACCCTAGCGAAACCGTTTGAGGCTAGCTCGACGGGGCAAGGCGCTGCCGCGCCGTGACACGCAAGCTCGACTTGCGTTCAGAACGGCACGTGCTGACGACACACGCTGAGAACCAGTTGCCGAAACCAACGATGAACAGGGTCATTCTCTAAACGAGGATGCCACATCTGAGAAATCGTAAAGCCATCAGTCGCCACAGGAAGCTCGAAAACGTAGACGGACGCGGCGTGCTGAGCGTTCGCGAACGATGCAGGCAGGAGCGCAACCAGATCGGACGCGCGCGCCACCGCCAACGCGGCGGGAAAGCTGGGCACGACCGCTACGGTCGTTCGTTCCAACCCTAACAGGGCAACCGCAGCGTCGAGAGATTCAATTATCTGGCGACCGTGCGGAGCGACTACGTGGCCAAACGCTGCGTATTGCTCGGTAGTCACTTGCTGTTTCATGTCGAGTGCGTGTCCCTTTCTGACAACGGCGACGTAGCGGTCTCGAAACAATGCCCGGACGCGTATTTCAGGTCCCATTTCCTCCAGGACACCAATCTCGAGATCGGCCGAACCATTTCGAAGATACTCCGCACTCTTTTCCGATTTGGACGAGAAGTGCAAACGCACAAGTGGCGCCACTGCAGTCACTTCAGCAATCAAGGGTGCACCGAGGGCTTCCACGAAAGCTTCATTGGCACGAATCCGAAAGGTTCTGCGCAACGTTGAAAAATCTGTCGCCACCGGCGACGGATGGAGCAAGGCGCGCGCCTCAAGAACAGTATTGTGTGTCTGCTCACGAATCTCCTCGGCATACGGCGTCAGCACCATATGGCGCCCGGCGCGGACCAACAATGGATCGCCGGTCGCAGCACGAAGGCGAGTCAGCGTGCGGCTCATTGCTGAGGCACTCAGATGCAGCGACCGGGCAGCGCGCGTCACGTTTTTCTCGGTCAGCAACGCATCGAGCGCGAAAAGTAGATTGAGGTCCGGTTCAGGCATCGCTTGATCGTAGTCAGCAAGGTGAGATAGGGCGTCCGATGCATATATTAGTTGCATTCGGCGCGGCTTCCGCCATCCCCTATGAACCGCTACATTGGTTTGCGTGATTGACCCCGGAGGATCGCTCCCGTCACGTTCAGATTCGAGAGCGGCTTTGCTTATCGAGGATGCCAATGCAAAACACACTTTCGCAGAAAACCGTTCTCTTGATCGGCGCCTCGCGCGGCCTTGGCCTGGCGATGGTTGAGGAGTATCTGAAGCGCGGCTACCGAGTCATCGCCACCGCACGAGCGGCCTCCACAGATAAGCTTCGGCACGTCGCGGAAGCGTCTGCTGGCGCGCTCGAAGTAGAGACTGTCGATATCACGATTCCAGAGCAGGTCGCAGCTCTGCGCGCCCGCCTCGAAGGTCGGCATATCGATGTGCTTTTCGTGAATGCCGGTGTCAATAACGACGATGGTGAAACGATAGCGGACGTCTCGACCGAAGAATTTATACGGGTGATGGTAACGAACTCGCTGAGTCCCATGAGGGTCATTGACGCGCTTCAAGACCTCGTCCCGCCGACTGGAACGATCGGTGTCATGTCGTCGGGGCAGGGCAGTATCACCAATGCTACTAGCGCGAATTATGAAGTCTACAGAGGGAGCAAGGCCGCGCTGAATATGTTCATGCGTACCTTCGCGGCGCGCAGCGCGAGTTATCCGCGCAGCCTCCTGACCATGGCGCCTGGATGGGTCCGGACAGACATGGGCGGCCCGACGGCGCGCCTGACGATCGAAGAAAGCATTCCGAACCTGGTTAATACGATCGAGGCTTATGAGGGGCGCCCCGGCTTGCACTACCTCGACTATCTCGGAAGGCCCGTGCCTTGGTGACGGGCCGCTTGCAAACTTGCGCCGCCGCACGCGGTACATCAGTGCAGATGTGATTACCTCGGACGCGCTAACGGCACCTCTCAACCAAGCGCCACGACCGCGATCTCGACGAGCAGCTCGGGCGCGGCAAGCTTCGCTTGCACCGTCGCGCGCGCCGGTGCGTGACCTTGCGGAACCCACGCATCCCAAACCTCGTTCATGCCTGCGAAATCGCGGGCGATGTCCGCGAGCCAGACTTGCGCGGAAACGAGGCGCGTCTTGTCGATGCCGGCCTTCTCCAGATAGCCGTCGATCTTTTCCAGCACCTTCGCGGTCTGGAGTTTCACGTCAGCGGTGTGATCGGCGGAAGTCTGGCCGCCGACGAACACGAGGCCGCCGGCTTTGACGACGCGGCTCATACGTTGGTTGGTTTCGATACGAACGATATCGGTCATGACAATCTCTCCACTTGAACGCGAATGAAATCGCCGCGCGCTTCGA
The DNA here is from genome assembly GCF_046026985.1 of Paraburkholderia sp. RL18-101-BIB-B. Taxonomy (NCBI): domain Bacteria; kingdom Pseudomonadati; phylum Pseudomonadota; class Betaproteobacteria; order Burkholderiales; family Burkholderiaceae; genus Paraburkholderia; species Paraburkholderia sp. RL18-101-BIB-B. Next base: position 164,596 of record NZ_JARESV010000002.1, on the reverse strand, counting down.
CCGAAGGCGCGACGGAGCAAAAAATAAAACCGGTTAGTGCGTCACGAGATGCGAAGCGCCCGTGCGGGAAGCCGCCGCGTCGCGGCCAAAGCGATCGACGGCAAACGCATCGAGCGAAATGGACGGCGCGCCGTCCAGCATCAGTTCGGACACGAGCTTGCCGCAACCTGGCCCGAGCTGAAAGCCGCTGCCGCAATAGCCGAACGAGTAATACAGATTCGACGCCTGGCGGCTCGCGGAAATCACCGGCAGTTCATCTTCCGTAAAAGCTTCGACACCGGCCCAAGCGCGGTTCACGCCGAGATTGCGCAGATGAGGAAACAGATCGGTCACGGTCCGCGCACTGCGCACGAGGCGGGCGAAGTCGACTTCGCCGTGACGATTCGCCAGGTCCGCGATGCCGATCAGTTTGCCGCCGATTACTACGGTGCCGTTGTCGAACTGCTTGAAGGACAACGGCCGGCCCGTTGCGCCGAGCGTCGCGTGGCAGAAGGGCGCGACGCGCTGCGTGACCATCAGCATCAAACCTTCGGCATGCACCGGCACAGGCTCGCCGACCTGCTTCGCCAATTCGCCGGACCATGCGCCCGCGGTGACGAGCAACTGGTTCGCGCTGAACGTGCCATGCGGCGTGACGGCGAACCATCTGGTGCCGCGCTGCTCGATACGACGCACCGGCGTACCTTCCAGAAAACGCGCGCCGAGCCGCTGCGCGGCGAGCCGGAACGCCGTCGTGGTTCGATAAGGCAGCGCGTAACCGTCGCGCTCGACCCAGATGCCGCCCGTGACATGCCGCGCCAGCGCCGGTTCGAGTTCGAACACGGTTTCGCGGTCGACCACCTTCTCCTGCGTGAATCCATGCGATTCGAGCAGCGCGACCCGCTGGCGGCACGCTTCGAGTTCGTCATTCGTTTCGGCGATCTTCAACTGACCGGAAGCAACGAAGCCGCCAGTCTCGCCGAGCAATTCGCTCATGCCGTGCCAGATTTCCCGCGACATCAGCGCGAGCGGAATTTCAGGCAACGGACGGCCCAGCGTGCGCACGCCGCCCGCGTTCACGCCCGACGAATGACGCGCGACATAATCGGCTTCGAGCACGATCACCTTCACGCCGCGCCGCGCCAGGTGGAACGCGCTGCTCGTGCCGTGCAGGCCGCCGCCGATCACGAGCACATCGGCTTCCTGGATGTCGGTCGGGTCACTCACCGGCGAGTTCTCCGAGCGTGAGCGGCTTGATCGGCGGACGGATGCGGTAATAGCCGACTTCGGCGGGCGAGACGCGGCGCGCATCGGCGATCACTTCCGTCACCGTGAGGCCGCACATGCGTCCCTGACACGGACCCATGCCGCAGCGTCCGAACGACTTTGCCTGATTCGGTCCGACGCAGCCGAGCTCGACGAACTTGCGCAACTCGCCCGCGGTGACTTCCTCGCAACGGCAGACGATGGTCTCGTCGCGCGGAATGCGGTTGATGTCGCGCGGACGATACAGGCTGTCGAGAAAAGGCCGGATGCGCATGACGCCCGCGAGCGCGCGGCGATGCGCGAGAGCTTCGGCATCGCGCGACTCGGAGGTGATCGCGCCGAGCTGCGCAGCCGCCGCGAGACCCGCGAGCGTGCCCTGCAAGGCTGCCGCCTGCGCGCCGCCGATGCCCGCGCCATCGCCCGCGACAAAGATGCCGGGCACCTCCAGTTCGCCCCACGCATCGACTTTCGGCGTGAAGCACAGTTGTGCGTCGTCCCAGCGGTGCGAGGCGCGTAGCGCTTGCGTGAATTGCGTGTTCGGCACGACGCCCTGATGCAGCAGGATCACATCGGCTTCGAGACGATGCGCCGTGCCTTGCGTCGTGAAGTGAAGCGCGGCGGCGCGCTCGATATGATCCGTGCCGATCCGTGCTTCCACGCGCAGATCGTCGGCTGCCTCGAAGATCGGCACGTTCGCTTCGCGCAGCGTGCGGATCAGTTGCAAGCCTTTGCTCAGGAACGGCCACGCGCGCAGCGCCGCCAGCATGTGACGCTTGGCGCGCCAGCGGTCTTCGTGACGCGTGGTGTCGACCAGCGCGCGGATCGGTACGCCGGCGCGCACGTATTGCCAGCCGAGCAGATACAGCAGCGGCCCGCAGCCGGCGAGCACCGGCGGCGCGGCGGGCACTTCGCCCGCGCTCTTCAACAGGATCTGCGCCGCGCCCGCTGTCAGCACGCCGGGCAGCGTCCAGCCGGGAATCGGAAAGGGCCGCTCCAGCGCGCCGCTGGCGAGAATCACGCGTTGCGCGTCGAAGCTGCCGATCTTGCCGCCCTGCAGATAATTGACGCCGCGCTCGCGAGTAACCTGCCACACGCTCGCGTTCGTCAGGTGGCGCGCACCGGAGGCGGCGAACGCTTCGGCGACAGCCGCACCCGCCGCGTAGTCCGGCCCGAGAATCTCCTTGCGGCGCGCATCGGCGCGGCCGATGGCGCGATAGATCTGGCCGCCCACGGCGTCCTGTTCGTCGATCAGCACGGTCGTGAGGCCGGCGCGCGCCGCGCGCGTCGCCGCGCTCATGCCGGCGGGACCGGCGCCGACCACGACGACGTCGACGGCTTCGGAAGCGAAATCGGATGCGAAATCAGCGGTCATGGGCGTTCTCCAGCGGTGCGTCGGTCGCGGCAGTCGCGCCGAAGTGCGGCAGATCGCGCGCGCCTTCCTGCGAGCGGATTCGCATGCCGGCCTTGACTTCGACCATGCAGGCCTGGCGGCTCGGCATGCCGTCGATCTCGACGAGGCATTCGAAGCACGCGCCCATCATGCAGAAAGGCCCGCGCGGTGCGCCGGATACAGGCGTCGCACGAAACCGCGACACGCCTGCGGCGAGCAGGGCCGCCGCTACCGAGCAGCCGCCCGGCACGGACAGCGGCTGATCGTTGAACCAGATGGCGACGTTCGTGGCGGCCGCGCCTTGCACGCCCGGCAGCGGCTTGAAAAGCGTGTGAGTCGATTGAGTAGTCATGTCGAATTCAATGAGCGGGAGTCAGTTCTCCGGCGTGCTCGAAGCGGCGCGCGGAGAAGTGGGGCAGTTCCTCGGGCATCGGCGCGCCCATGATCCACGGCGCGACGCGCAGCGCATGCGCGGCCGCCAGCGTCACGCCGCTATGGCAGGTGACGACGAACGCGCCGGGGTGCCCCTCGGAGTGGTCGTAGATCGGAAAACCGTCGGGGCTATAGACACGCAACGCGGCCCACATGCGCACGAGCCGCACGTGCTGCAACATCGGGAACGCGCGCACGCCGCGCCGGGCGATGTCGGCAAGCACGTGCGTGGTGGTGAAATCGTTGAAGCCGACTTCTTCCATTGAATCGCCGAACTGCACGCTGCCTTCGTCGGTCTGGCGCACGTTGAGCGTCGGATAGTCGAGAAACCGCGCGACACGCTCGCTCACCAGCACCTGTCCGCGATTGGGCGCGACCGGCGCGTCGAGCCCGACGAACGGCGCGAGCGCGCGATTGCCGAGGCCCGCGGCGAGCACGACCCGCGCGGCGCGATAGGTCCCGTGCTTTCCGTGCACGACGAAGCCCTGCGCTTGCGGTTCGATGCGCTCCGCGCGTCCGCCCGACACGAGCCGCACGCCTCGCGCCTGCATGGCGGTATGCAGGCCGCGCAGGAGCTTGAGCGGATTCACGTGACCGTCCATCGGCGAATAGCTCGCGCCGATCACCGCGGGGCCGATTTGCGGAATGCGCGCGCGGACTTCGGTGGCGTCGAGCATCTGATACGGGTAATCGCCCAGTTCGGCTTGCAGCGTCGAGAGGCGCTTGTCGCGTTCAGCGAGTTCGTTGTCGTTGAAGCAGAAGTGAAAGCCGCCGGGTTGACGCAACGCCACGTCCACGCCCGTTTCCTTCAGCAGCGCTTCGGCGAGTCCCGGCCAGCGCGTGGCCGAACTGCTTGACCAGCGTGCATAAGGCGACAGGCCATAGCCCTTGCCCTGAATCCAGACGAGGCCGAAATTGCCGCGCGACGCGCGAAAGCCGCCGTCGTCCTCGTCGAGCACGGTCACGCGCGCGCCCTCGCGGGCAAGGCCGTAGGCCACGGCCGAACCGACGAGGCCGCCGCCCACAACCACCACATCCGCCGGGACGCCGGGGCGGGCGCTACTAGTCAATGTCATCGGGTTTCTCCGATCAGAATGCGATCCAGTCCGACCATGCGGTCGAGCAGGACCATCAGTAGGACCGTGCCGACGATCAGCACCGCCGACACCGAAGCGACCAGCGGATCGATCGTCTGCGCGATCTGGTTGTACATGGCGACGGGCAGCGTGGTCGTGCCGGGCGTCGCGACGAAGATGGTCATGGTCAGTTCGTCGAAACTCTGGATGAACGAGAGCACCCAGCCGCCCGCCACGCCGGTGCGGATCATCGGCAGGACCACGCGGCGAAACGCGGTGAAGCGGCTCGCGCCACAGGAGAGCGCGGCGCGTTCGGCATCGCGGTCGAGCCCGACGGCCGACGACAGCGCGAGCCGCAACGCATACGGCAGCACGATGATGACGTGCGCGCAGACCAGCGACCAGAACGATCCCGACAGATGCAGCAGCGACAGAAAGCGCAGGAACGCGATGCCGAGCACGACTGCGGGAATCATCATCGGCGAGAGGAAGAAACTCGTGAGCGCGGCGCGGCCCGGGAAGCGATAGCGCGCGATCGCCAGCGCGGCGGGCACCGCGAGCAGCACGCCGATGCTCGCCGCCGCGAACGCGAGCCGCACCGACAGCCAGAAGGCCGCCACGATGTCGCCGTTCTCGATGATCGCGCGGAACCAGCGCAGCGACGCGCCATCGAACGGCATCGAGATGAAGCCCTTGTCGGTGAAAGCCACCAGCATCACCACCGCGAGCGGCGCGAGGATGAAGGTCAGAAAGAACGCGTTGTAGACGAGCCCGAGAATGCCGTTCTGTTTCATGATCGCTGTCTCCCGCTCAATCGAAGATGTGCTGGAAGCGGCGCTCGGCGAGGCGGCTGCAACCCATCACGATCGCCACGTTGGCGATCAGCAGCAGCACGGCGATGCTTGCGCCGAGCGGCCAGTTGAGCGTGCCGAGGAACTCGTCGTAGGCGGCGGTGGCGACCACCTTGAGGCGCCGGCCGCCGATCAATGCCGGCGTGGCGAACGCCGATGCCGACAACGCGAACACGATGATCGAGCCCGACAGCACCCCCGGCATGATCTGCGGCAGCACCACGCGGCGGAACACCGCGAACGGCGAGCCGCCGAGCGAGCGGCCGGCCCATTCGACTTGCGGATCGAGCTTCTGCATGGTCGCCCAGACCGACATCACCATGAAGGGCACCAGCACGTGCGTGAGCGCGATGATCATGCCGGTCATCGTGAAGACGAGGCGGATGGGTTCGTCGGTGACGTGCAGGGTCTGGAGCAGGTTGTTCAGCACGCCGTTGTTACCGAGCAGAATCTGCCAGCCGAGCGTGCGCACCACCACGGAGATGAGCAGCGGCCCGAGCACGATCAACAGACACAGCGACTGCCACGGACGCTTCATGCGCGCGAGCACGATGGTGTCCGGCACGCCGAGCACGATGGACAGCAGCGTGACGGCGAAGGCGAGGCCGGCGGTGCGCAGGAAGATCGTGCCGTAGTACGGGTCGCTGACGACTTCCCAGTAGTTCGCGAGCGTATAAGCAGCAGTGACGCCCGCCGTATCGCTGAAGACGCGGAACGACAGCATCAGCGTGAGCAGCAGCGGCACCAGCAACAAGCCGACGAACAGCAGCAGCGCGGGCCCCGACAGCAGCCACGGCGCGGCGCCGGGACGGGCGCCGTCAAGCGTGGCCATGAGCGCTCTCCGGATTGTCTTGCGTGAGCACGCGCAGGTCGTCGTCGGTCCACGCGAGACCGACTTCGTGGCCTTCCTCGGGCGGCGGCGCGCCATGGTTCGGTTGCGCGACGCGCAACTTGCCGAGTTCGGTGTCGACTTCGAGCAGCCATTGATTGCCGACGAAGACACGCGTCGCGATGCGGCCGCGCACGCGCGCATCGCCATTGGCCAGGTGAACCTTTTCTGGGCGGATATAGACGTTCACCGTGCCGTCGACATGGCGGCCTTCGTGCGGCACATGCAGCGTCGTGCCCGCCACGTCGATTTCCGCGCAGCGCGGGTTGCGGCGCAGCACTTCGCCGGAAAACGCGTTGGTGCGCCCGAGAAACGTCGATGCAAACGGCGTGGCGGGACGCTCGTACGCGTCATACGGCGTGCTGAGCTGCGCAATGGCGCCGCGATGCATCACCGCGATGCGGTCGCTCATGGTCATCGCTTCGACCTGATCGTGCGTGACGAGAATCGTCGTGATGCCGAGGCGCTTCTGGATCGCGCGCAATTCGATGTGCATCTCCTCGCGCAGCTTGGCGTCGAGGTTGGACATCGGTTCGTCGAGCAGCAATAGTTCCGGCTGCATCGCGATGGCGCGCGCAATCGCCACACGCTGACGCTGGCCGCCCGACAGTTCCTTCGGATAGCGGTGGCCGAGGCCCTTCAGACGCACGAGCGAGAGCGCTTCGGCGACGCGCTCATCGCGCTCCTGGCGCCTGACCTTGCGCATCTCCAGCCCGAAGCCGACGTTGCCCGCCACCGTCATGTGCGGAAACAGCGCATAGCTCTGGAACACCACGCCGATGCCGCGCTTCTCGGGACGCTCGTTGGTGATGTCGCGGCCATCGAGCAGAATGCGGCCCGTCGTCGGCGTGATGAAGCCCGCGACCATTTGCAGCGTGGTGGTCTTGCCGCAGCCGGAGGGTCCGAGCAAAGACAGCAGTTCGCCGCGTTCGACGGCCAGATCGAGTCGATCGACCGCCGTGAAATCGCCGTAGCGTTTCGAGATGCCTTGCAGAGTCAGGAAGGCCATGCGCCTCGCTCCTTCATCAGATCGCGCGCCGCGCGAGGAACCTGCTGGTGCCGCACTTCAGCGTTCGACCGAACGGTTCCAGCGCTCGGTCCATTCGGTCCGATGCTGGTTGATCGTGGCCCAGTCCATTGCGGTCAGCTTCGAGATCTGCTCGGGACCGTAGGGCACGCGCGCGGCGATCTCAGGCGTGAGCTTGACGGTCTTGTTGACCGGACCCAGACCGATGCCTTGCGCCTGCAGTGCCTGCACTTCCGGGCTCAACAGGTACTGCACGAACTGCTGCGACAACTGCGGCTGCGCGTTCTCCGCGATCGCGCAGGCCGCCACCTGCAACGCGACCGCGCCTTCCTTCGGGTAAATGAACTTGAGCGGGAAGCCGGTGTTCTGCAAGGCGACCGCGCGGCCGCTGCCGTAGGGCGCGAGGATCACGTCGCCGGACTGCATCTGGCCGTCCATCTCGCCGGGCGTCGGCGCCCAGGACAGCACGTTCGGCGCAACTTGTCGGGTCATCGCGGTGAAGCCTGGATCGATGTTCTTCTCGCCTCCGCCGGACAGACGCGCGAGCATCACGAGCGTATGCAGACCATAGGTATTGGTGATCGGCGGCACGCCGAGTTTGCCCTTGATGCGGCTGTCGGTGAGCGCCTTCCACGAGTCGGGCGGCGGCAGGCCGGCCTTTTTGAAGGCCTCCTCGTTATAGCCGATGCCGGTCGCCACCATGCCGACGCCGATCGCGCTCGGCCCCAGCTTCGCGAGCGGGTAGAGATCTTTCATCACGGGCGCGTCGTCGAGCTTCGCGCACAGGTTCAGCTGCATCGCCTGGTACATGGGACCATCGTCCATGACCGCGACGTTGATCTGCTGATGGCCTTTCTGCGCCTGCAGCTTGGCGAGCGTATCGCTCGAATTGCCCGCCACGTAGACGATCTTGACGTTATGCGCCTTCTCGAACGGCGGGATGATTTTCTGCCGGTAGAGCTGCTCGTTCGAGCCGCCGACGTTGGCGACATAGAGCGTCGTTTCGGCCTGCGCGAAGAGCGGAGCGGCGAGGGCGCAGGCGCATAAAAGCGCCGCGAAGGCAGGGTGGGACGGGGCGGACAGGCGGCGATGCAACGCTCTTCTCATGACGACGATCTCCAGTTCCGGTGTGGGGAGGCGGGCTTCGCTGCCCGTCGTTGGAATGCAGTGTCGCGCCGGCTGGTCATGTCGTCCAATACGAATAAAATACCTATCTATGCATGGATGATATGGGTTGCAGGACGTCGTCTAAGGGAGAATACGGATGAATCTCAAGCACATCGAGGCGTTCCGCGCGGTGATGGTGTCGGGGTCGATGACCGCCGCGGCCAAGGCGCTCTTCACGTCGCAGCCGAACGTGAGCCGTCTGATCGCGCAACTCGAACGCGACACGGGGCTGCAACTTTTTCAGCGCAGCGGCGTGCGGCTGATTCCGACGAGCGAGGGCGAAGCGTTCTTTCGCGAAGTCGAACGCGCGTTCGTCGGCTTGCAGGGATTGGCGAATGCCGCGGCGCAGATTCGCAATCTCGGCAGCGGGCGTCTGCGCATCGCGGCGATGCCCTCCGCGGGCATGACGCTGGTGCCGCATGCCATCAAGCGGTTTGTCGAACTGTTTCCGGATGTCACCGTGTCGCTGCACGTGAATACGTCGGGCACGGTCAATCATTGGACGGCGTCGCAGTTTTGCGATCTCGGCGTCGCGGTGTATGTCAGCGAGGCGTCCGATTGCGAGGTCGAACAGCTGGCGGACGTGGCTGCCGTGTGCGTGATGCCGGCGGCGCATCGGCTGGCGGCGAAGCGCAGCATCAAGCCGGAGGATCTGGAAGGCGAGTCGTTCATCTCGCTGTGTCACGGCGACGGCACGCGCGCCTTGATGGACGAAGTGTTCCAGCGCGCGGGCGTGCAGCGTGTCATGGCGATCGAGGCGCAATACACCGCGATGTGCTGCGAGATGGTTCGTCACGGCATGGGCGTGACGCTCGCGCATCCGATCGTCGCGCGCGACTTCGCCGGGCCGGAAATCGCGATTCGCCCATTCCTGCCGGCCACGCGCTTTCAGACCTATCTGCTGTTTCCTCCGCACAGGCCGCGAGAGCGGCTGGCGTCGGCGTTCGTCGAGGTCTTGCGAGCGCTGCACGAGGAACTGCTCGCTGAGGTCGTGGCGCCGGCGCGGAGCGCGGCGGGACGCGGGCGGGCGCGGTCGCGGGCGGAGGCGGGAGGAGACAGGCTTTGAATCGAACAGCCTGCAATTGACAACCGGAGGATCACGGCGCTTTGGAAGAAACAGGAGGCGAGCCGTGCTCGCGCCGTACTTTGATGACTGGGCACGATGACAATCGAGATGACTGGTGTACCTTGTCTAACTTGGCGGTATATCCTCCCTGTACTCATTCCGATCCTCTGAACGTTTTCTGAAACCGAGTAATCGCGATACATGAACGAGCAACCGTCCACCATCGAAATTGAAAGTGCGCCGAATCCCAGGTTCGCCGTGATCCTGATGCACGGTCTCGGCGCCGACGCCAACGACTTCGTGTCGCTCGTGCCCGAACTGCGTCTCGCCGATGCGCCCGCCGTACGCTTCGTATTTCCCAATGCGCCGGAGATTGCCGTTACCGCAAACAACGGCTACGTGATGCGCGCGTGGTATGACATCCGGTCGTTTCAGAGCATCAATGAGCAAGTCGACGAAGCGGGTATCGAATTGTCTTGCGCAACCGTGCGGCATTTGATCGAAGCGCAGAACCGGCGAGGCATTCCGACTTCGAACATCTTTCTCGCGGGTTTTTCGCAAGGCGCGGCGATGACCTATTCAGCGGGGCTGACGCACCCTGAGACACTTGCCGGCTTGATCGTGCTGTCGGGTTATGTGCCGTCGCCGGGCTTTATCGACAGCCGCTTGAGCGCTGCGAACCGTGGCACGCCGATCTTTGCCGCGCATGGCATGTACGACGACGTGTTGCCGATCCAGTTAGGCGAGGCCGCGCGCGACTTTGCGATCACGCGAGGTTGCAAGGTCGACTGGAGCGCGTATCCGATGCCGCATTCAGTGTGCGGGGAGGAGATATCGGCGCTGCGCACCTGGCTCGGCACAATTCTCGCAGCGTCGTCCTGAAGGGTGTAGGCGTTCGACCTTCTCCTTCGCACCGTCTATTCGCAGAAGAAAACCCCGTTGAATCCGTGGACTGACAGGGTTCCGTTTTTCGGCGCTACCGGCGGCGCGGTCTGGCCGGGCTCAGGCGTCCGGCGTTTGCGCAGGCGCTTGCGTGCCCGGCAGGTCCGCTTGCGCGGCGCCTTCGAGAAAGCGGCGGGTCGATTCGAACGCCTGCAGCATCGGCTCGGGCCACGGCGTTTGCAGCATGACCGCCTGATGGTTTTCGAACGCCGACGACAACAGCTTCGCTAGCTCAGGCGAGCGCAGATGACGCAGCAGCACGCTAACCGCAATCGCCGTGGCCTGGCTCGCGCCGGCCGTCTGGAGTTCCGAAGCGGTGAGGGCCGCGACCTGTTTGTTGATGTCCACTGCAACTTCCTTGGATGAGATGTGGGAGATGGATGGCCCGATGGCCGGTGCCGAATTTTGACATGGTTGGCCGCTCGTCGTGAGCAGCCGGCGGTGCGAGTCTATATTGACGACCTCACGCAGGCCGAGCGTTACCCGTATGAGATGCTTTCCGGTAATGGCCATTGCCACAGTTTGCTAATTCGCCGGCTGAATTAATCGGGGTATTCGCTAGCGCGGCTTGCGCGGCTGCGGGAATCAATTCGCTGGGTATCAATGGCGGAATGTCGTAGGAAAAATCATTAAGCATCGTTGCATATTCGCTATTCACCGCGTTGTTGGCTCGAAAGCGCGATTTGCATGGTATTCTGCGCGCCGATTTTCGCCGTATCGTTGACGTAATACTCGCGGATTAATCCGTGCGTGACCAAACAGATCTCGCTACAGAACACAATAAGAAGGTGGGGGTGCGATGAGCGTGATATTGACCGTGCTTGGCGCGGTGGTCGGCATGCTGGCCGCCTTGTCGAACGATTTTTCGATCAGCCTCGGTGCACTGCTGGGCGCCGTGGCCGGTTTCGCGTTTTCGCGTCTGCTGCAAAAGAAGTCGTCGGGTGCCGCGACGGAATCTGCTGCCAAAGCGGCCGCGACTGATAGCTGGAATTCTCCGGGTGAACTGGTGGCGCGCGTCGAGCGGCTCGAACGCGAGATCGTCGTGTTGCGCGGCGAGATTCGTCAGTGGCGTGCGGGCGGCGTCGAGGGCGCTACGGATACCACTACGCAGGCCGCCGATAGTGCGGCGTTCAAGCCGCGGCCAGCGGACGCCGCGTCGAGTCCTTACGCGATCCCGCCTGCAAATGAGCAGACGGCACGTCCGCAGCCTGCGGTGCTGACGATGCAACTCGCTGCCGCGCGCTCACCGACAAGCGCCGAAGCCAGCGTGCCGGCCTCCCAGAGTGCGGCGCGCACAGCCGGCGCACCCGGCACTCCAAGCACTCCAGGGGCACCAGGGGCACGAGGCGCACCAGGCGCCACACCGGCCACCTCAACCGCACCGCTGGTTTCAGCCCAGCCGACAACGTCAGCGCCGCTGCCTCCCGTACCCCCTTCACCACCCGCGCCCCCGCGTGGCCCCGGTCTCACCGAACGTCTCTTCAAAGCGGGCCGCGACTGGCTTCTAGGTGGCAACACGGTCGTGCGCGTCGGCATCATCGTGCTGTTTTTTGGCATTGCCTTCCTGCTCAAATACGCCGCCGACAACAGCCTGCTGCCGATCGAATTCCGCCTCGCCGGTGTAGCGCTCGCCGCGACGGCCTTGCTCGTGCTCGGCTGGCGTATCGGCGAGCGACGCGGCGCGTACGGTCTGATCCTGCAAGGCGGCGGCGTTGGCGCGCTGTATCTGACCGTGTTCGCGGCCACGAGGCTTTACCACTTGCTACCGGCGGGCGCGGCCTTGCCGCTGATGGTCGCGATCTGCGCGCTCAGCGCGTTTCTGGCGGTGCGGCAGAACGCTTCGTCGCTGGCCTTCATGGGCAGCGCGGGCGGTTTTCTCGCGCCGGTGTTGCTGTCGACGGGCGGCGGCAGTCATGTGATGCTGTTCAGCTACTACGCGCTGCTCAACGCGGGCATCTTCGCGATCGCCTGGTTCAAGGCGTGGCGCCCGTTGAATCTGCTCGGCTTCGTATTCACGTTTTCGATCGGCGCCGCGTGGGGCGTGATGGCCTACCGCCCCGAGCTGCTCGCGAGCACCGAGCCGTTCCTGATTCTGTTTTTCCTGATGTACGTCGGCATCGCGCTGCTCTACGCGGTACGGCGCGAAATCGCGCTCAAGCATTACGTCGACGGCACGCTGGTGTTCGGTACGCCGCTGGTGGCGATCGGCCTGCAAGCCGCGCTGATGAAGAACACCGAATTCGGCCTGGCGTGGAGCGCGGTGGCGCTGGCCGCGTTCTATCTTGCGATCGCGGGCTGGCTCTCGCGGCGCCGCGAACGCCTCGGCATGATGTTCGAGGCGATGCTCGCGCTGGCGGTGATCTTCGCCACGCTCGCCGTGCCGCTCGCATTCACCGGACCGACGACGAGCGCGACCTGGGCCATCGAAGGCGCGGCGATCACCTGGCTCGCCGTGCGTCAGCGGCGCCTGAGCGCGTTTGCCTTCGGCCTGCTGTTGCAACTGGCGGCGGCGGGCGCCTACGCGATCGGCACGATCACGCAGAGCCCTGACGCGAGCGTCTGGCCGGTCCTGAACGGCGCCTACATCGCGTCCGTGCTGATCGCGCTCGCGGGCATCTTCACGGGATGGCGTTTGCACGGCCGCAGCGAAGCAGGCGAGTGGCACCCGTGGATGCCGCAGATCGGTCTCGTCGCCAGCGTGTGGGGTTTGTTGTGGTGGACCTTCGGTGGCCTGTACGAAATCCATGCGTACACGAGCGCTCATCCTGGCTACGGCCACGCCCGCTTCGACACCGCGGCCGTCGCGCTCTTCGCCGTGCTGACGGCGTGGCTCGCTCACGGCGCGCGCCGCGCGCTGCGCTGGCCGCTTGCCGAATTGCCGGCGCTGGCGCTCGTGCCGGTCCTCGCGCTGCTGACTGCGGAGCTTTTCACGTTGGGCATGGCGCCCGTGAGCGGCTACGGCTGGCTGGTCTGCGCGCTCGCAGCGCTCTCGGCGTATGCGTTGTTGTGGCGTCAGCAGCGCGACGTCAGCGATATCCTGCTCGCGCCGCTGCATACGCTGATGTTCTGGACGGCCGGCGCGCTTGCCGCGCTCGAAGGCTACTGGGGATTGCGGGCCTACGTGCCCGAAGGCGCGTGGAGCTGGAGCGCGTGGGCGTACGGCTTCGGCGTGGTGCTGCTGTTGCTGGCGGGCGCCGGCCATCGTCTGCGCTGGCCGGTCGCGCGCTTCATGCAGGCGTATCAGGTGTGGGCCGCGGCGCCGCTCGCCGGCCTGCTGTGGGCGTGGAGTATCGCGAGCGTGACGAGCGACGGCAGCGCCGCGCCGCTCGTGTGGTTGCCGATCCTCAATCCGCTCGACGTCGCGCAGATCCTCGTGTTCGTCGCCTGCGCGGTATGGCTGCGCAGACTACGCGCATTGGGTGTGCAATGGCATCCGCGCGCCTTCGATTACCTGGTGCTCGCCACGCTGTTTCTATGGTTCAACGCGCTGCTTTTGCGCACGCTGCATCATCACTTTCACGCGGCGTACGATGTCGATGCGGTGCTCGCGTCGTTCAGTCTGCAGCAGCTGTTTCTGGTCGGCTGGAGCGCGTTTGCTTTTGCCGGGTTGTGGCTCGCGCGCCGCGACAGTATCGTGCGGCTGTGTGCGATCGCCTCGACGCCGCTCGTGCTGGTGATGTGGATATGGACGTTCTTTGCGAACCTGACGCAGGACGGCGGCACATGGGCGCGTCTGCCGTTGCTCAATCCGCTCGACCTGGTGCAGGCGCTGATATTCGCGCTGGCGGCGTTCTGGCTCGTGCGGATTCACCGGCTCGGCGTGCCGATCGGCGAATATCGCGTGCCGTTGCAGGTGGCGGCCGGCGCGACCGGATTCTTCTGGCTGAACGCCATGCTGCTGCGTACGCTGCATCATTGGACGGGAGTGCCGTACCAGCTCGAGACCATGTCACACTCGATGCTCGTGCAGGCGTCAATATCGGTATTCTGGACCGTGTGCGCGCTTGCCATGATGATCTGGGCGACGCGCCGCGCGAGCCGGATCTTCTGGTTCATCGGCGGCGCGCTGCTGGCGGTGACCGTGGTCAAGCTGTTCCTGTTCGACCTGTCTCACGTGACCGGAATCGAGCGGATCGTTTCGTTTATCGGCATCGGGTTGATGTTGTTGCTGATCGGCTACTTCTCGCCGTTACCGCCTAAGGCTCTGGTCGTGGAAACTAAGCAATGAAGCGTGTCTTTACATTGACCGGCTGGTGTTTTGCGATCGTGGCGACGTGGGCGTCCGCGCCCGCGGTCGCGGCCGACGACTTCGCGCAGCATTTTGCGCTGCAACTCGACGAGGGCGCCGCGTACTACAGCGTGACGTTGCCGGCAACTGTCTACGCGGCAAGCCAGCGTCACGATCTCGGCGACGTGCGCGTCTTCAACGGCACCGGCGAACCCGTGCCGTACTCACTCGATGCGCCACGCGAGCCTGCCCGCACGCCGCCCACGCTGCGTCCGGTGCGATGGTTTCCGTTGCCGCCCGCGGCCTCCGGCAGTTCCGGCGCGCCGCTCGGCGTGACGATCGCCGCTGACGGTTCGCTGCGCGCGACCTCGGCTCCGCCCTCCCGCGCGCAACACGACACCGACCTGATCGACCTCGGACGCGCGTCGCGTACGAGCCGCGTGAGCGCGTTGCTCGTGCACCTGCGCGACGACAATTACCAGGGGCGCGTCACGGTCGAAGCGAGCGACGACTTGCGGCACTGGCAACCCGCCGGCGATGCGCAACTTCTCAAGGTCAGCTACAACGGCAGCACGCTGAGTCAGGACCGGATCGAACTGGACGGCATGCGGGCGCGTTACCTGCGTTTGCGCTGGCTCGACGGCGCGCCGTATGTCGAGTCGTTGGACATGGAGATACAGGCGCTGGCCGCCGACGCCGCGCAACGCGCCGAGCGGACGTGGCGCGACGGCATTGTCGCGCACGCGGGGCCGAAACCCGGCGAGTATTTCTTCAGCACCGGCGGCCCGTATCCCATCGACCGGTTGCGCCTGAATCTGCCTCAGCCGAATACCGTTGCGCCTGCGGTCGTCTACTCGCGAGCGGGGCTGGATACGCCGTGGCGCGAAGTCGCGGGCGCGACATTGTTCCGCCTGCACAACGGCGACGTGGAGCAAAGCAATCCTTCGCTCGAATTGACGCCCGACACGGATCGTCAATGGCGCGTGGTGGTCGACCCGCGCAACGGCGGACTCGGCAGCGGCACACTGACCATTGCCGCGGGCTGGCGTCCGGCGACGCTGACGTTCGTCGCGCGTGGGACCGCGCCGTTCACGTTGGCGGTGGGTAGCGCGACGACGGTGTCCTCGGCGGTGACCCGCGACGAGCTGTTGATGGGTGCCTCAGCGGTCCCCGCGACGGCGCGCCTGGGTGATGCGCTGTCACCGGAGCAGGCCGCGAGGGCGCAATCCGCGAAGGATCCGGATGCGATGCGCCGCTACTTGCTATGGGCGGCGCTGCTACTGGCAGTCGGTTCGCTCGCGGCGATCGCGTGGCGGCTCGCGCGCGGTACTCATGCGCAGGCGGGCGTTACGCCCGTTGGCGTACCTGGCGCGTCGGAAGGGTCCGGGGTAGCGGGCGCGGCGGCTAGCGATCCCGGCGCGGGCGACGCGAACGGGCAGGACGAGCGCAAAGGCTGAATTCAGCGCCCGCATGCGGCGCGCAGGTCACTCCTCGCGCGCTGTCATGGTGCCGATGATCTTGTCGAGCGCGTCGCCGAAGGCGAGCTTCTCCTGCTCGTCGAGACAGTCGAACATATCGCCGTTCCATTTGCGCGCGATCGGCATCACCTTCCGATACAGCGCGCGGCCCTCGGGAGTGAGCGACACCAGCACGACGCGGCCGTCTTCGGCGCTCGCGTCGCGTTTCACGAGTCCCTGCTTGATCAACGCTTCGGCGGCGCGGCTTGCCTGGCTTTTGTCGAGATTGGCATGCCTTGCCAGTTCCATGATCGAGAACGGCCCGAACGATCCCACCGACGCGATCACGCGTGCTTCAGGCAAGGTCACGCCGAGCTTGTTCTGATAGCGTTCGCTGATGCCGCGTTCGGCGAGTTTGTTGAGGACATGCAGACGGTACGTCAGGAACTGTTCGAGCCCGGCTTTGGCGTCCTTCATGGTCTTCCCGTAGTGTGTGAGCGGTCGCGGCGCTGTGATTGTTGCCGCAACCGTCTTGCCGGTCAACGCGTGCCGTATTTCAGGCGCGTCAACTGTTCGGCTTCGTCCGCCAAGAGGCGCGCCGCGTCGCGGATCGCGACTTCGAGCGTGATCGGTCCAGGCGCCGGCGAGAAGCAGCCGCTGAAATATTCGGCGAGGCGCGGCAAGGCAGCGGAGTCGACGCCACCTGAGAGGAGCGTGGCCGGCACACCGGCAGCCTGTGCGTGACGGCAGGCGATGAAGGGTGCCTTGCCGTGCAGCGTTTGCACATCGGAACGGCCTTCGCCGGTGATCAGCCAGTCCGCGCCTTCGAGCGCGGCGTCCAGCCCGATTTGTCGCGCGACGGTTTCCGCGCCCGGTTCGAACTGCGCGCCAAGCATATGCAGCGCGAAGCCGAGGCCGCCGGCCGCGCCCGCGCCGGGCAGTTCGCGCGCCGTGCGGCCGAGCGCCGGTTCGAGCAGATCGGCGAAACGGGCCAGCGCTGCGTCGAGCGCGGCCACCTGGTCCGGTTTCACGCCCTTTTGCGGACCGAACACCGCGGTGGCGCCGTGATCGCCGGTAAGCGGATTGTCCACGTCCGACATGCCGACGAAGTGCGTGTCGGCGAGACGCGCGTCGAGTTGCGACACGTCCACTCGCGCGAGACGGGCGAGCTGTTCCGGCGTGGCGTCGAGTTCATTGTCCTGGGCGTCGAACAGCTTGAGGCCGAGGCCGGCCAGAAGGCCCGCGCCACCGTCGTTCGTGCTGCTGCCGCCAAGCGCGACGAAAAAGCGCCGCACGCCGGCGTCCATCAGCGCGCGAATCGCCTCGCCCATGCCGCGCGTGCTGCGCGCCTCGACGGGCACGCCCATTCCCACCGGGTCCGTAATGCCGACGACCTCCGCCGTTTCGATGATCGCGCTGCCGTCGGCGAGCAGACCCGTGAGCGCGTCGCGCACCGGACCGGCCGCGCCGCGCACGCTCAGCGTGCGGCGTTCGCCGCCGCTCGTGAGCATGGCGTCGAGCGTGCCTTCGCCGCCGTCGGCCATCGGGCAGATGCGCACGTCCGCGTCAGGACGGGCGCGCTGGATGCCAGCTGCGATCGCTTGCGCGACCTGTTCCGCGCTGAGCGAGCCTTTGAAGGAATCGGGAGCAATGACGACGACGGGCGAGGACGGCGAATTCGGCATGGTGTCTCTGAATGGTTGGAATCGTTGCGAGGGCGGGTGAAATGTCGGGATGCGCGCGCAGCCCCGAGCGCGTCCATTAGCTTATCAGCATGGGCGCGCCGACTGAATATGTCGAATGGCATAGCCGGCATTGACAGCGTCAGCGCGCGCACGCGCGGCGCGTGCTTTTGCTTTGCT
Organism: Paraburkholderia sp. RL18-101-BIB-B; assembly: GCF_046026985.1. Taxonomy (NCBI): domain Bacteria; kingdom Pseudomonadati; phylum Pseudomonadota; class Betaproteobacteria; order Burkholderiales; family Burkholderiaceae; genus Paraburkholderia; species Paraburkholderia sp. RL18-101-BIB-B. The sequence continues at coordinate 146,964 of NZ_JARESV010000002.1, read as the reverse complement.
CTTGCTTTTGTCCGCGCCGGGTGATGGAAGCGAAGCTGTCGGGAAAAATTGTGCAGACAGGCGCGGCGTAGTGGTGGCGCGGCACCCCTGCCGCACTGGAACAGTGCGCAAACGGGCCTGAAACAGCGCGGAAAGCGGCCGGAATCCGAGCAAAATCGCGATAAAAACGCGCCCATTCATCGAATCCCGGCTAGGCGCGCAAATAGTTTGCTAAAATATTCGGCTCTTTGGACCCAACCGTGCTGCCGGCGGCCTGCAAGCCCGCGGCGCAGGCGCGCAATCGAGGCGAAGCGATCAACACGCGACCAAAAACGCGAGATCGCGCGACATCGACAAGCGGCACGGAGAAGATAACTGATTCGCTCGAATAATTTTAGGACGATTGAAGCCATGGCTAACGTTGTTGAAAACCTCGGCAAGCTCGAACGCCGCGTAACGATTTCCCTGCCGAAGGACGCCGTGCAGAAGGAAGTGGACTCGCGTATCCGTCAACTCGCGAAGAACGTGCGCATGCCGGGTTTCCGCCCGGGCAAGGTGCCGCTCAAGATGGTGACGCAACAGTATTCGGGCCAGGTGGAAGCCGAAGTGCTGAGCGACAAGGTCGGCAAGGAATTTTTCGACATCAGCCGCGCCGAAAACCTGCGCGTCGCCGGTCAGCCGAGCTTCGCGCCGAAGGCCGAGGCCACTGAAGGCGACTACGCGTTCGACGCGACCTTCGAGGTGTATCCGGAAGTGAAGCTGGGCGACGTCGCCACGGCTGAAATCGAGCGCACCACGACCAGCATCAGCGAAGCGGAAATCGACCGCACGCTGGACATCCTGCGCAAGCAGCGCGTGCACTTCCACGCTCGCGGCGAAGCCGGCGAGCACGGTGATGGCGGCGGCGACACGGCAGCGAAAGAAGGCGATCGCGTGACGGTCGACTTCGTCGGCAAGATCGAAGGTGAAGTGTTCCAGGGCGGCAGCGCAGACGACTTCGCGTTCGTGCTGGGCGAAGGCCGCATGCTGCCGGAATTCGAAAAGGCAGCCACGGGCCTGAAGGTCGGCGAGTCGAAGGAATTCGATCTGGCGTTCCCTGAGGACTATCACGGCAAGGACGTCGCCGGTAAGACCGCGCAATTCACGATCGCGATGAAGAAGATCGAGTGGCCGCATCTGCCGGAAATCGACGCTGAATTCGCCAAGTCGCTCGGCATCGAAGACGGTGACCTGACCAAGATGCGCGCCGAGATCAAAGACAATCTCGAGCGCGAAGCGAAGCGCCGCACGCAAGCCATCGTCAAGAACCAGGTGATGGACGCGCTGCTGAAGATTTCCGAACTGGACGTGCCGAATGCGCTGATCGAACAGGATCAGGAACGCCTCGTCGCGATGGCGCGTCAGGATCTGGAGCAACGCGGCGTGCCGAACGCCAAAGATGCGCCGATCCCGGCTGCCATGTTCAAGGAACAGGCTGAGCGCCGCGTCAAGCTGGGCCTCGTGCTGGCCGAGCTGGTCAAGGCCAACGAACTGCAAGCCAAGCCGGAGCAGATTCGCGCCGAAGTGGACGAGTTCGCGAAAAGCTACGAAGACCCGAAGGAAGTCGTCCGCTGGTATTATTCCAACCAGCAACGTCTTGCCGAAATGGAAGCGTACGTCGTTGAGGCCAACGTCGTCGATTTCGTCCTCAGCAAGGCCAAGGTGACGGACAAGGAAGTGAGCTTCGAAGAACTGGCAAGCGCAACGGCGCAAGCGTAAGCGTCGCTGCAACGGCGTGCCGGCTGTCGGAGCGACGGCCCGCACGCCGTTTTTTTGTGCTGTGAATGTGTATTGCGTTTTTGCTTCGTGTTGCGCGGCGCACATGCACTGATCGCGCACTTGAATACGGGGTTGTCGACCACACCTGTCCAGCATCTAATAGTTAGAATATTTCAGACAAGGATCCACTGCATGACCTTTCGCGCTCAAATGCTGGACACGTTGACCTCCCAGTCGTCGCGGGATCTCGAAGCGCAGGCGCTCGGACTGGTGCCGATCGTCGTGGAAACGAGCGGCCGGGGCGAGCGCTCGTATGACATCTACTCCCGTCTGCTCAAGGAACGCATTGTGTTCCTGGTCGGTGAAGTGAACGACCAGACGGCCAATCTCGTCGTCGCGCAGATGCTGTTCCTCGAAAGCGAGAATCCGGACAAGGACATCAGTTTCTACATCAACAGCCCGGGTGGCTCGGTTTCCGCCGGCATGGCGATTTATGACACGATGCAGTTCATCAAGCCGGACGTCTCCACGCTGTGCATGGGTCTCGCAGCCAGCATGGGCGCATTCCTGCTGGCGGCCGGCGCGAAAGGCAAGCGTTTTGCTCTGCCGAATTCGCGCGTGATGATTCACCAGCCGCTCGGCGGCGCGCGTGGTCAGGCGTCGGACATCGAAATTCAGGCGCGCGAAATCCTGTATTTGAAGGAACGGCTGAATCATCTGCTCGCGCATCACACCGGCCAGCCGGTCGAGCGTATCGCGCGCGACACCGACCGTGACAACTTCATGTCCGGCGACGACGCGCAAGCTTACGGCCTCGTCGACCAGGTGGCGCACAAGCGTCCCTGAAATGGTGCGTTTTTGCCCCGAATTGGGGCAAAAACGTCGCCGGATCGGTTGTGAAATAATCAAATTTCGTCCGAGTGCCTGCGGCAAACGCCGTCACCTTGGCTCAAGCCCGGCCCCGCCCAAACTGCGAGGCCAGGGCAAACGGCGTATCATGTAATCGAGTGTCCGGAGGCTCACACATCTATGGCGGACAAGAAAGGTTCTAACAGCGAAAAGCTGTTGTATTGCTCGTTTTGCGGCAAGAGCCAGCATGAGGTCAAAAAACTGATTGCCGGCCCGTCGGTGTTCATCTGTGATGAATGTATCGACCTGTGCAACGAAATCATCCGTGATGAGGCTGCAGGTGCGGGCATCGAGGCGGGCTTGTCGAAGTCCGATCTACCGAGTCCGCAGGAAATCCGTGAAATCCTCGACCAGTATGTGATCGGTCAGGAACGCGCGAAGAAAATTCTCGCGGTCGCGGTGTACAACCACTACAAGCGTCTCAAGCATCTCGACAAGAAGGATGAGATCGAGCTGTCCAAGAGCAACATCCTGCTGATCGGCCCGACCGGTTCCGGCAAGACGCTGCTCGCGCAGACCCTCGCGCGCCTTCTGAACGTTCCGTTCGTGATTGCCGATGCAACCACGCTGACGGAAGCCGGCTATGTCGGTGAAGACGTCGAGAACATCATTCAGAAGCTGCTGCAAAACTGCAATTACGAAGTCGACAAGGCCCAGCGCGGCATTGTCTACATCGACGAAATCGATAAGATCAGCCGCAAGTCCGACAACCCGTCGATCACCCGCGATGTGTCGGGCGAAGGCGTGCAACAGGCTTTGCTGAAACTGGTCGAGGGTACGATGGCGTCGGTGCCGCCGCAAGGCGGCCGTAAGCACCCGAATCAGGACTTCATCCAGGTCGACACCACCAACATTCTGTTCATTTGCGGCGGCGCGTTTGACGGCCTCGAAAAGGTCATCGTCGATCGTACCGAGAAGACCGGTATTGGCTTCGGCGCAAGCGTGAAGAGCAAGCAGGATCGCGACGCCGGCGAAGTGCTGCGCGAAGTGGAACCGGAGGATCTGATCAAATTCGGCCTCATTCCCGAACTGATCGGCCGTCTGCCGGTGGTCGCCACGCTCGGCAAGCTCGACGAAGTGGCGTTGATGAAAATTCTCGTCGAACCGAAGAATGCACTGGTGAAGCAGTACCACAAGCTGTTCAACATGGAACGCGTCGAGCTCGAAATTCGCCCGGCCGCGTTGCAAGCTGTCGCGCGTAAGGCAATTCGTCGCAAGACGGGTGCGCGTGGTCTGCGCTCCATCCTGGAACAGGCGTTGCTTGATGTGATGTACGACCTGCCGCAAATGAAAGGCGTTAGCAAGGTCATCATCGACGACAACGTGATTGACGGCGACGGCAAACCGCTACTGATCTACGAAGACGCGCCCAAAGTGGCGGGTTCGAACTGATCGGCTTTCGGGTTCTGCAAAAAAAGCCGTTCATGGCAACGTGAACGGCTTTTTTCGTTTATCGTGTGGTCAGGCTGGTTGTTTTCACTATGGAGTCACTGAACCTTCGGAGTCACTGAACTTTTCCCACACGCGGAGGCTTGCAATCTTTTCTGCTGGCCTCACCTATCGAACGAACTGATTCCACTCATGGGGAAATGAAATGTCAGGAACCCAACTCCTTCCGCCGGAACGCATTACGCTCCCGCTGCTCCCGCTGCGTGACGTAGTCGTCTTCCCGCACATGGTGATTCCGCTCTTCGTAGGCCGCCCGAAGTCGATCAAGGCTCTCGAAGCAGCGATGGAAGGCGGCAAGCACATCATGCTCGTTGCCCAGAAGACGGCTGCGAAAGATGAGCCGACCGAAAAGGACATGTACGAAGTAGGGTGTGTCGCCAACATCCTGCAAATGCTGAAGCTGCCCGATGGCACCGTGAAGGTGCTCGTCGAAGGCTTGCAGCGCGCGAAAACGCTTTCCATCGAAGAACAGGAAACGCAGTTCTCGTGCGAAGTCATGCCGCTCGAACCTGACCACGCCGACAGCGCTGAAACTGAAGCGCTGCGCCGCGCGATCGTGTCGCAGTTTGACCAGTATGTGAAGCTGAACAAGAAGATCCCGCCGGAGATCCTGACGTCGCTGTCGGGTATCGACGAAGCCGGGCGTCTGGCCGACACGATCGCGGCGCACTTGCCGCTCAAGCTCGACCAGAAGCAGCACATCCTCGAAATGTTCCCGGTCATCGAGCGACTCGAGCATCTGCTCGCGCAACTCGAAGCCGAGATCGACATCCTGCAGGTCGAAAAGCGCATCCGTGGGCGTGTGAAACGCCAGATGGAGAAGAGTCAGCGCGAGTACTACCTGAACGAACAGGTCAAGGCGATCCAGAAGGAACTCGGCGAAGGCGAAGAAGGTGCGGACCTCGAAGAACTCGAGAAGCGCATCACGGCTGCCCGCATGCCGAAGGAAGCCAAGAAGAAGGCCGACGCCGAGCTGAAAAAGCTCAAGCTGATGTCGCCGATGTCGGCTGAAGCGACCGTCGTGCGCAACTACATCGACACGCTGATCGGCTTGCCATGGCGCAAGAAGAGCAAGGTCAACAACGACCTCTCGAATGCGGAACGTGTGCTCGACGAGGACCATTTCGGTCTCGAGAAAGTGAAGGAACGCATTCTCGAGTATCTCGCGGTCCAGCAACGTGTCGACAAGGTCAAAGCGCCGATCCTGTGCCTCGTTGGGCCTCCGGGTGTCGGTAAGACGTCGCTGGGTCAGTCGATCGCTCGCGCCACGAACCGCAAGTTCGTGCGTATGGCGCTCGGCGGCGTGCGCGACGAAGCCGAGATTCGCGGTCACCGTCGTACGTACATCGGTTCGATGCCCGGCAAGATTCTGCAAAGCCTGACCAAGGTCGGCGTGCGCAATCCGCTCTTCCTGCTCGACGAAGTCGACAAGATGGGTCAGGACTTCCGCGGCGATCCGTCGTCGGCTTTGCTGGAAGTGCTCGATCCGGAACAGAACCATACGTTCGCTGATCACTACGTCGAAGTCGACTTCGATCTCTCGGACGTGATGTTCGTCGCGACGTCGAACTCGCTGAACATTCCGCCGCCGTTGCTCGACCGGATGGAAGTGATCCGTCTGTCGGGTTACACGGAAGACGAGAAGGTCAGCATTGCGCAACGTTATCTTTTGCCCAAGCAGAAGAAGAACAACGGCCTCAAGGAAGGCGAGGTCGATGTGACGGAAACCGCGATCCGCGACATCATTCGTTACTACACGCGTGAAGCGGGCGTGCGTTCGCTCGAGCGTGAAATTTCGAAGATCTGCCGCAAGGTCGTGAAGATGCTTCTGCTGAAGAAGGCGGAAGGCGCGGTGAAGGTCGACGGCAGCAACCTCGATACGTTCCTCGGCGTGCGCAAGTACGACTTCGGTCTGGCTGCGAAGGAAAATCAGGTTGGCCAGGTTACGGGTCTCGCATGGACGGAAGTGGGCGGCGATCTGCTGACCATCGAAGCTGCGGTGATGCCGGGCAAGGGCAATGTGATCCGCACGGGTTCGCTCGGCGACGTGATGAAGGAATCGGTCGAGGCAGCACGCTCGGTGGTTCGTTCGCGTTCGCGCCGTCTCGGTGTCAAGGACGAAGCATTCGAGAAGCAGGACATTCACATTCACGTGCCGGAAGGTGCGACGCCGAAAGACGGTCCGTCTGCCGGTATCGCGATGACGACCGCGCTGGTGTCGGTGTTGACCGGGATTCCGGTGCGCGCCGATGTCGCGATGACGGGCGAAATCACGTTGCGTGGCGAAGTTCTGCCGATCGGCGGCTTGAAGGAAAAACTGCTGGCGGCGCATCGCGGCGGTATCAAGCTGGTGCTGATTCCGGAAGAGAACGTCAAGGACTTGACGGAGATTCCGGACAACGTGAAGAACGCAATCGAAATCGTGCCGGTCCGTTGGATCGACAAGGTGCTCGAACTGGCGCTCGAACGTGTGCCGGCGGCGTTGCCGGAAGAAGAGCCGAAGCCTGCTGCGCCGGTCGCAGCGGAGCCGGGCAAAGACGCCGCAGCGACGGAAGTCGTGAAGCACTAAGATAGTCAGTAACGAAGCTGTGTGCTTGAAGAAAACCCGCGGTCACGGCCGCGGGTTTTTTTATGGCCGCGCGACTTGCGTCAAGCGTCGCGCGAGGTGCGTTTTCCCACCTATTGAGCAAAGCTGCGGTGCGCTTGCCGACTGGTTGCATGCGCATCGATTTGCGGCAACATCTTGTTATAGGAAGCCCCCTCGAAAACCACCCAAATCAGGCTCAACCCCGCTTGACACAAGGGTTTCGGCCAATTCTAATGATTGCGCCCGGCGTTGCCCGCCGGCCGCGTGATGCTAGGCGCTAAGAGAGTGCCGTCACGATTGCCATAAACATTCTCGGGGGTTGGAATGAACAAGACGGAATTGATCGATCACGTTGCACAGCAAGCCGACATTTCGAAGGCAGCAGCAGGCCGTGCACTCGACGCTGTGATCGATGGTGTCAAAGGTACGTTGAAGAAGGGTGGTTCGGTGACGCTGGTCGGTTTCGGCACCTTCGCGGTTGGCAAGCGTACCGCGCGCACCGGGCGCAATCCGCGCACCGGCGCTGCCATCAAAATCAAGGCGGCCAAGGTTCCTAAATTTAGGCCTGGCAAAGCTCTGAAGGATGCGCTAAACTAATGGGCTCGCTGCTTGAGGAACGTCGGTTGACGAGAATCGGGCGGCAGACAGAAGAAGCACTGAATCGTGAAACGGGTGCTTAGCTCAGTTGGTAGAGCGGCGCCCTTACAAGGCGTAGGTCGGGAGTTCGAGCCTCTCAGCACCCACCAGTTTCAGATTCGTTTAAGTGTTTCAGCGCAGCGCAGTTGTGCTGCATAAGGAGTGGTAGTTCAGTCGGTTAGAATACCGGCCTGTCACGCCGGGGGTCGCGGGTTCGAGTCCCGTCCACTCCGCCAGTATCCTCGAAAGGCGAACTCCGGTTCGCCTTTTTTATTGCCCGCTGTTGTAAGATCGGGCGTTCTGTTTTTGGCACTCCTCACGCATGCTCGATTTTTTCCGCAATCACAAACGCCTGATGATGTTCATGCTCATCCTCGTCATTGTGCCGGGGTTGGGTTTTGTGGGTATTCAGGGCTTCCGCGGCTTCTTTGACGAAAGTGCAAACGTCGCGAGCGTCAACGGTCACAAGATCACGCGCGCTGAATACGACGACGCGATGCGTCAGCAACTCGACCGCGCCCGTCAGATGCTCGGCGCGCAGTTCGACATGAAGTCGTTCGACACGCCGGAACGCCGCGCTCAGATGCTCGATGGTTTGATCGAGCAACGCGTGCTGGCCGATGAAACACAGCGCCTGCATCTGACCGCGTCTGACGACGCCGTACGCCGTGTGTTGATGAACGATCCGGTGATCTCGTCGCTGAAGAATCCCGACGGCACGGTCGACGTCGAACGCTACAAGCAGTTGCTCGCCATGCAGGGCATGACGCCCGACCAGTACGACGAACGCGTGCGCTACAGCATTGCCACGCAGCAGTTGCCGGCCAGCATTCAGGGCAGCGCGTTTACGTCGAAAACGCTCGCTCAGCATCTGACTGAGCTCGCGGAACAACAGCGCGAAGTGCAGGGCATTGCGTTTCATCCGCGCGATTACGCCGCGAAGGTGCAGCCCACCGACGCGCAGCTGCAAGCGTATTACGACGCGCATCGCAACGAATTCGCTACGCCCGCGACGGCCACGATCCAGTATCTCGTGATGTCGCCGGCCACGCTCGCCGCTTCCGCGCAGCCTACCGACGCCGATCTGAAGAAGTACTACGACGACAACATCGCGCACTACCGCACCGACGGCCAGGTGCGTGCGAGCCACATCCTGATCGCGGCGCCGAAAGACGCGAGCGCGGCTGACAAGGCCAAGGCCAAGCAGAAGGCCGAAGATCTGCTCGCGCAGATCAAGGCGCATCCGGACCAATTCGCGCAGATCGCGCAGCAGAATTCGCAGGATCCGGGTTCGGCGTCGAAGGGCGGCGATCTGGGTTACTTCGGCCGCGGCATGATCGCGGGCGGCCAGGCGTTCGACGACGCCGTGTTCGCGCTGAAGAAAGACGAAGTGAGCGGCATCGTGCAGACCGACTTCGGCTATCACATCGTCAAGGTGACGGACGTGAAGCCGGCGGTCACGAAGCCGTTCGACGAAGTGAAAGATCAGATTTCGAAAGACCTGAAGACGCAGTTGGCCAGCAAGGCATTCACCGACGATTCGGAAGGCTTCACGTCGATCGTCTACGAAAAGGCGAAGAGCCTGCAGCCCGCTGCCGACAAGTACAAGCTGCAATTGCAGACCGCCACGGTCACGCCTCAGCCGGATCCGAAGCTCGCGCCTGACAGCCCGCTGAATAACGCGAAGTTCCTCGCCGCGGTGTTCGCTAGCGACGCCACGACGGCACGCAACAACACGCAGGCCATCGACGTCGGCGGCAACACGTTGATCGCGGCGCGCGTGACCGACTACAAGGCCGCGGCGGTGCCGGCGCTCGACGCCGTCAAGGACGCCGTGCGTCAGAAGGTGATCGCCGTTCAGTCGGATGAAGCGGCTCACAAGGACGGCGTGGCCAAACTGGCCGAGTTCGAAAAGTCGAAGGCGACCACGGGCTTCTCGTCGCCGTTGAAGGTGTCGCGCAACGACGCGCAAGGCGTGCCGCCGGCCGCATTGAGTGCAATCTACAAGGCGGACGCGCAAAAATTGCCGGCCTATGTCGGCGTGGATCTCGGCGACGACGGCTATGCAATCTATCGCGTGAACGCGGTGGTGGCCGGTAACACGGTCGATCCGCAACGTCTGGCCGCAGCGCAGCAACAGATCGCACAGGTCGATGCGCAGTCCGAAGCAGAGGCCTACGTCGAAGCGCTGCGCGCGCGTTCGAAGGTGAAATTCTACGGCTCGCTCGACAGCAGCAATGCCCAGGCAAGCGGCGAATAACACCGCACAAACACAAAAAAGCCCCGCAATTGCGGGGCTTTTCATTTGACGAGTGCAAGCTCGTCAAACGGTTTGCTGCGGCACGCTGCGGTATTACAGGCAGCCGCTGATTGCACCTGTGGCGTCGCTGCCCGCAGCGCCATTCGCGCGGAAGCCGACCCACGTACCTTTGCCGGTGTACGACGGGCGTACGACAGCGGCGGCGCCATTAGGCGGCTGCTGACCCGGAACATAGACATCCATGGCTTGATCGTTAGCCAGCGTGTCTTGCGACACGACTTGTTGTTGCGAGCTGTCTGCCCACTTCTGCGCGATACAGGTAGCGACAGCCTTCGGCGGTTGCTGGCTTTGACCAACGGACTGAACGCCAGCGGGTGGTTGAGCGGCGCAGGCAGAAATTGCCACGGTCAAAGCGATTAACGGTAAATATTTCACGTTATCTCCTCAAAAGTCGCTCAAAATCGAGCCGGTTACGCGGGATTACGAAAGTGTCAGAGAGAACTTACCGATCCGCGTTCCCGCAGTTCTGGAAACAAGTTGTTAGCAGGCTTTTTCAGTGCGGCGAACTTGTGCGAAGGAGTGGCTTGACTGCGGGCCACACGTTGTTGAGTAGCACTGGCTGTGCCTGCTGGGTCGGATGAATCTGATCGGCCTGGAACATGTCCGGTTTGTCGGCAATGCCGGCGAGCAGAAACGGCACGAGCGGCACACGCAATTGCCTGGACAGTTCGCCGTACAAGCCGTGGAACTTTTGCGTGTAGTCCGGGCCGTAGTTAGGCGGCACATACATGCCCACCAGTACGACCTTCGCGTGACCTTGCTGAGCCTGCTCGATGATCGTGCGCAGGTTGTCTTCGGTGGTGGAGAGCGGCACGCCGCGCAATGCGTCATTGGCGCCGAGTTCGACGATCACGATGCTCGGCTTCAGGCGCTGCATGAGCGCGGGCAAGCGGGCTCGTCCGCCGCTCGTGGTGTCGCCGCTGATGCTCGCATTGGCGACGCTATAATCGATTCGCTCGTCGGTGAGGCGCTGGCGCATCAAGGCGACCCAGCCCGTGTCGCGGGGCAGGCCGTATTCGGCGGAGATGCTGTCGCCGAGCACGACGATCACCGGCTTGGCCGGTTCGGGCGCGTTGGCGGCCCGGGCCGCGAGGCTCACTGAAAACAGGGTAGCGGCCACGGCAACGCCGCATGCCGTTGTCAGCGCCGTGGCGCGAGACGTCATGGCACGCACTTTCAACCTACGCTTCACCATGCTAAACAAAACTGATCCAGTCATTGAAGTGCGGGGTTTGTGCAAGAAGGTTAAGGATGCAACGGGCGAACTGACGATTCTCGACGACATCGATCTTGCTATCGATGCCGGCAGCAGTGTGGCAATCGTCGGTGCATCCGGGTCGGGCAAGTCTACGCTGCTCGGCTTGCTCGCAGGATTGGACAGCGCGAGCTCGGGCTCGGTTCGGTTGCTCGGCCGCGAACTCGGTGAACTGAACGAAGACGAGCGCGCCGCATTGCGCAGCGGCTCCGTCGGCTTCGTGTTCCAGTCGTTTCAATTGATGCCTCATTTGACGGCGCTCGAAAACGTCACCTTGCCGCTGGAACTGCAAGGCGGCATTGGCACCCGCGAAGCCGCAACGCGTGCGCGCGGCTTGCTGGAGCAGGTGGGTCTCGGCAAGCGCACCAGTCATTATCCGAAGCTGCTGTCGGGCGGCGAGCAGCAACGTGTGGCGCTCGCGCGCGCGTTCGTCACACACCCGGCGATCCTCTTCGCCGATGAGCCGACCGGCAGTCTCGATGCCGCCACCGGTCACGCGGTGATCGATCTGATGTTCGAGATGAACCGCGCGAACGGCGCTACGTTGATTCTCGTCACGCACGACATCGAACTGGCGCGCCGCTGCGATACCACGGTGACGATCGAGGCAGGACGTCTCGCCTGAGCGGGCGTCGATACAAAGCAAAAGCGGGCCGCAAGGGCCCGCTTTTTTCATTCCGGCTCACTTCGTCAGCAGGCGAATTCGCCAACCACCTCAGCATAAAACTTCAGCGGCACGGCGACGTACCGCGCCGCTCACCATTACTTCTTCAACGCCGCGCGCGCCCGCGCGATCAATGCAGACGTCGACGAGTCGTGCTTCTTCTCATCGACGCTCGACGCCGTCAGGTCGGCCTCGACCACCTTGCCGAGAATCTTGCCCAACTCCACGCCCCACTGATCGAAGGAATTGATGTTCCACACCGACCCCTGCACCAGCACCTTGTGCTCGTACAGCGCGATCAATGCGCCGAGCGAACGTGCGGTGAGCGCGTCGACCAACAGCGTGCTGGTCGGACGGTTGCCCGGAAATACCAGATGCGGTGCGAGTTCAGGCTTGTCCGCACCGGCCACTTTCTTCGCTTCTTCGAGCGTGCGGCCGAGCATCAGCGCTTCACTTTGCGCGAAGCAATTGGCGAGCAGCTTTGGATGATGGCTGACGAGCGGATGCTCCGGCGTCAACACAGCGATGAAGTCGATCGGCACGATCGTCGGACCCTGATGCAGCATCTGGAAGAAAGCGTGCTGACCGTTCGTGCCCGGTTCGCCCCACGTCACTGCGGCGGTCGGGTAGTCGACCATCGCGCCGTCCAGACGCGCGGACTTGCCGTTGCTTTCCATCTCGAGCTGTTGCAGATACGAGGGCAGGAAATGCAGCGCTTCGGAATACGGCGCGACCAGGTAGCTTTGCGAGCCGAAGAAGTTGCGATACCAGATGCCGATCATGCCGAGCAGAACCGGCAGATTTTTTTCGAGCGGTGCGTCGCGGAAATGCTGGTCCATCTCGTTGGCGCCGGCGAGCAGTTCGTCGAACTGCTTCGGCCCGATCGCAATCATGATCGACAGACCGACTGCCGACCACAGCGAATAGCGGCCGCCGACCCAGTCCCACATCTCGAACACGTTCTCTTTCGCGATGCCGAACTTGACCACTTCCGCGGGATTGGCCGACACGCCGACGAAGTGCTTCGCCAGCGCGCTTTCCGGGCAGCCTTTCTCGATGAACCAGTCGCGCAGCGAGCGCGCGTTGGTCATGGTTTCGAGCGTGGTGAAGGTCTTGGAGACGATGATCGCGAGCGTCTCTTCGGGATCGATCTGCTGCATCACGTTGTACAGATCGGCGCCGTCGACGTTCGACACGAAGTGTGTGGTGATCTCCGGCGTGGCCAGATGATGCAGCGCGTGCACGACCATCTTCGGCCCAAGATCCGAGCCGCCGATGCCGATGTTCACGACATAGCGGATCCGCTTGCCGGTATAGCCTTTCCACTCGCCGCTGCGCACCTGGTCGGCGAACGCGGCCATCTTGGCGCGCTCGGCCTGCACCTGAGCGTAGAACGGCGCTTTCGGATCGGTGGCGCGCAGGGCGGTGTGCAGCACGGCGCGGCCTTCCGTCGGGTTGACGATTTCACCCGCGAACATGGCGTCGCGGCGTTTCTCGACGCCGGCTTCGCGCGCCAGTTGCACGAGCAGTTTCAGCGTCTCTTCGGTGATGCGGTTCTTCGAGAAATCGGCCGCGAGACCGCCGCCCGCGAACGCGAAGCGCTCAGCACGGGTAGGGGCGGGATCGTTCTCGGGGGCGAACCAGTCGCGCATATGTGCATCGCGAATCTTTTCGTAATGCGTTTGCAGCGAGGACCAGGAGGGGAGCGAGTTCTGGGTCATAGCGTCCGTCTAACCAAGTGGCACGAAGAAAGGCGCGCGCGTGAAGCGCTGCCGAGGATGATGCAACGATGCTGTTAGAGCGATGCCGCGCGGCCGGGTTCGCCATGGGTGGCGGGGAAAGTTCGCCGTAACCCGTGGTGGCTCCGACGCGCGGCGCAGTCAGTCAGTATAACGGCGTTGCGTGACGGGCGGCAGCGGTTTGGGGCGTCCATCCATAGGTTGGGACGGACAGTTTCAGCACACCGCCTCAGCTCTCCGCTGCCGGGTAGAACAAACGGTTCAGCAAGGTTCGCACCATCGGCGCCAGTTCGCCCGCCGTCAGGCCGGCGGGGCCGTGGCCTTGCGCGCTCAGCGTGTCGGCGGCGAGACCGTGCAGATAGACGCCCGCGAGCGCCGCTTCGTAACGCGGCAGATGCTGCGCGAGCAGCGCGCCGATGATGCCGCCGAGCACGTCGCCGGTGCCGCCCGTCGCGAGCGCGGCGTTGCCGGTCGGATTGATCGCGAGGCGGCCGTCCGGCGCCGCGATGACGGTGCCGGTGCCTTTGAGCACGACCACGGCGGCGTAGCGCGCGGCGAGCGAGCGCGCCGCGGTGAGGCGGTCGCGCTGCACCCCCGGCGCGTCGGTGCCGAGCAAACGCGCGGCTTCGAGCGGGTGCGGCGTGAGGATGCACGGATCGCCTTGCACGCCGCGCGCGGTGACGTCGGCGGCGAGCGCGGAGTCCTTCGAGATCAGGTTCAGCGCGTCCGCGTCGAACAGCTTGGGCACGTCGAGTTGCAGCACGTCGTGCATCACGCGCGTGGCGCGTTCGCGATGACCCATGCCGCAGCCGACGGCGAGCGCGTCCATCTGGTCGAGGGGCAGATCGTCGATGGCATGCAGCATGAGTTCGGGATGCGGCGGGTCGTAGGGCGGCGCGCCTTCGCCCAGCAACGCGACGTGCACCTTGCCCGCGCCGGTGTACAGCGCCGCGCGCGAGGCGAGGATCGGCGCGCCGCACATGCCGGTTTCGCCGCCGACCACGGCGAGGCTGCCGAAGCTGCCCTTGTTGGTCGCGAAATCGCGCGCGGGCAGGAAGGCGGCGAAGAGCTCGGGCGCGTTCAACTGCACGGCCGTGCGGCCGCTAGTGTCGACGCCGATCGGCGCGAGCGTGACCGCGCCGGCAAGATCACGCCCTTGCGCGGTGAAGAGCCCGGGTTTGGCGCCGATGAAGGTGACCGTATGGGTGGCATGGACGGCGGCGCCGTCGCCGTTGCCCACAACCGTGCCGGTGTCGCTGTCGAGTCCGCTCGGCACGTCGAGGGCCAGCACGCCGCCTTTGCGCGGCCGCGTTTTGGCCCGTTGCGAAAGCTGCCGGGCGACGGCCGCGAACACGCCTTCGAGCGGGCGCGTGAGGCCGATGCCGAACATGCCGTCCACCAGCCACCGGTAGCCGTCCAGCGACGCGGGCGGCGTGCTGCTGATCGCGACGCCTGCCGCGCGGGCCGTGTCGAGAGCCCAGCGCGCGTCTTCCGGCTTGACCTCGACCGGCATGCACAGTTCGACCGCGATGCCGGCTTGGTGCAGTTCTGTCGCGAGAATCAGCGCGTCGCCGCCGTTGTTGCCCGGTCCGGCGATGAGCCACACCTTCTGCCTCGATTTCTCGATCGAGGTATCGCGGGTGATCTGCTCGCGCAGGAAGCTCGCGGCGGCTTTCCCGGCGCGCGACATCAGCGTGTGTTTCGGCAGGGCGGCCGCCGCCTGGGATTCGGCGATCCGCAGGTCGGTGAGCGTCAGGAGCGGCAGCGCCCGATTGAGGGGGCTGATGAGCGTCGGCGGCGTGTTGTCAACTTCTGTCATAGCGAGGCTTGGCGGTTCGCCTGGTGGCAGGCGAAAAAGCTTGGGGAATCGCTATGGTAGTGCCGATGGGCGCCTGGCGGGCGCCTCTTGCGGCCCGCTCGCGCGCGGGCCGGCGATTTACCTGAACCGATCAGGACGTAGGGCGGCCAGCGTGTCCGCGGGGACGTCCGGCGTGCCGCCCGAAATCAGGTCGGCAACCAGTTTGCCCGACCCGCAGGCGAGACCCCAGCCGGCGGGGCCGTGGCCCACATTGACGAAAAGCCGCGGATGCAGTGCGTTGCCGATCACCGGCAAGCCGTCCGGCGACAGCAGTTTGACGCCTTCCCAAGGCAAGGCCACCGAGATTCGCGCGGCGCCTGGAATCCAGTCGTGCGTGGCCTGGCCGAGCAGGGCGAGGGCTTCTTTCGTCACCGCTTCGCCCAATGGCTTGTCGATCTGGCCAGCGCTTTGCAAGACCGCGCCGCCCGCGATCCGCAGCCGATGGTTCATGCGACTGATCGCGATCCGCTTCACCGCGTCGACGATCGCGACGTGCGGCGCGCATTCCTCATGCGCGATCGGTGCGACCAGCGTGTGCAGGCGCAGCGGATGCAACGGCAGCCGCAAGCCGAGTCGTTCGAGCAGCGGCAGGCTGCCGTGGCCGGCCGCCACGACCACCGCGTCGGCGTGGATCACATCCACTTCGCGCGAACGGGAGGTCGCACCCGGCTGCGGCGCCAGTTCCACCGAGGCGCGCTGGCCCTCCAGGCGGATCGACGAGACTTCGCAGCCCAGCATGAATTGCACGCCGCCTTGCGTATCCAGCGTCTGCTTGATCAGCTTGGTGAAGAGCGGTGCATTGGCCGTGCGCTCCTGGTCGAACAGCACGCCGCCCGCGAATTCCGGCTCGGTGCGCACGGAGTGCTCGAACGCGGCGCATTGTTCGGGTGTGAACTCGTGGTGCGGCACTTCGAAAAGCTGCAGCAGGCCACGCGCGGGCCGCATTTGCTCCCATTCCTGTTCGGAGCGCACCAGATAGAGCACGCCGCTGGTCTGTTCGAACTCGAGGCCGAAGCGCGCCTCCATGTCCGCCATGGTTTCGCGCGACAGCTCGATCAGCGGTCGCAGCAGTCCGTATTGATGGCCGAACGCGTCGGGTTCCTGCAACTCGGCGAGCTGCTTGACGAACTGGCGCGCCGATCCGTTGAAGCCGGTCTTGTTGACGACGCCATTTTTGGCGTTTTGACGGCTCGCCATGAAAGTCGGGCCGAACCAGACGTCGAGCGGGGTCGGCAGGACGGTGCCGCCGTGTCCATAGGTTGCGCCCTGCGCGACCGTGGCGTGGCGCTCGACGACGCATACCCGATGGCCGGCCGCGCGCAGTTGATAAGCGGTGGCGACGCCCACAATCCCGCCGCCGATGACGATGACATCCATGTTCTGATTCGAGTTGCCGACGGGACGCCGAAGCGGCGCATTCCCGTTGAGCGTGACATGCGGCGCGCTGCCCGGCCTGCTCAGGCCGCTCGCGCCGATCTGGTGAAAGGGCGAATGATAGCAGTCAAACCGCTGGCGCGGCCACGCGGGTGCAACGCCGGAGCGCCGCCGCCGTGCGTGCCGCGGGCGAGGCCGAGTCCGGCCGAAACGTGGCTGGGATCTGCGCCGAAGCGCCGCGGAACCAACTCGAAACCTGCCCGAAGCCGCACCGCCAAGCCCGCTGGAAGCCTCTTCCCGGGGTATAATCTCGGACTTCCTTTCCGCCTCACGTCGCCTTCACGCGCGACTCATCGGCATCACTCATCGGCATCATTAGCGACGCAACGTCAAGTCCATGGCCCACTTCTCGTGTTTCCCCGGCGCTTCGGCCCTTTCCGATTTCCGTCAAACCCGCCTGCTCGAAACGCTTACGCGCATCGATCCGAACATCACCGGTGTGCGCGGGCAATATCTGCACTTCGTCAACGCCCAGACACCGCTCTCCGCTGAAGACAACGCGAAGATCGAAGCGCTGATGCATTACGGCGATCCGCTCGAAGAAACCAAGGAGCGCGGCACGGCCGAGACCTTCCTCGTGGTGCCGCGTTTCGGCACGGTGTCGCCATGGGCCAGCAAGGCAACGGATATCGCGCATCTGTGCGGCCTCACGCAGGTGCGCCGCATCGAGCGCGGCGTCGAGTACACGGTCACGCTGAAAAGCGGCCTGCTGGGCGGCAAGAAGGCGCTCACCGACGAAGCCCGCGCGGCCGTCGCGGCAGCCTTGCACGACCGCATGACGGAAAGCGTGTCACCGTCGCGCGACTACGCGCTGCATCTGTTCGACGAACTGCCGGCCAAGCCGCTGCAAACCGTCGACGTATTGAACAACGGCCGCGGCGCGCTGGAAACGGCGAACACGGAACTGGGCCTCGCGCTCGCCGACGACGAAATCGACTACCTGGTCGACGCCTTCACGAAACTCGGCCGCAACCCGACCGACGTCGAACTGATGATGTTCGCGCAGGCCAACAGCGAACATTGCCGTCACAAGATTTTCAACGCGGACTGGACCATCGACGGCGAGAAACAGGACATCTCGCTCTTCAACATGATCCGCAATACCGAGAAGCTAAATCCGCAAGGCACGATCGTCGCGTATTCGGACAACTCGGCGATCATGGCGGGCGGCATGGCCGAGCGCTGGTTCCCGCGCACGCCGGCCGACCCCGGCGCGATGCCGGAGCACTATCGCCGCAGCAATGAACTCACGCACACCTTGATGAAGGTGGAAACGCACAACCATCCGACCGCGATCTCGCCGTTCCCGGGCGCCGCGACCGGCGCGGGCGGTGAAATTCGCGACGAAGGCGCGACCGGCCGTGGCGCGCGTCCCAAGGCGGGGCTGGCGGGCTTCACGGTGTCGAACCTGGAACTGCCGGACGGCGTCGAGACATGGGAAAACGCGCGCGACGCCGCGCAGCCTCTCGCGCACCGCAATCCGGACGACAAGCACGAAGCGTACGGCCGGCCCGACCGGATCGCCTCGCCGCTGCAGATCATGATCGACGGCCCGCTCGGCGGCGCCGCGTTCAACAACGAATTCGGCCGGCCCAACCTGGGCGGTTATTTCCGTGCGTACGAGCAGAACGTCGCGGGACTGGTGCGCGGTTATCACAAGCCGATCATGATCGCCGGCGGTATCGGCAATATCTCGGACCAACATACGCATAAGCACGATCTGCCGGAAGGGTCGCTCTTGATCCAGATCGGCGGTCCGGGCATGCGCATCGGCATGGGCGGCGGCGCCGCGAGCTCGATGGCGACCGGCACCAACACCGCTGAACTCGACTTCGATTCGGTTCAGCGCGGCAACCCGGAAATCGAACGCCGTGCGCAGGAAGTGATCAATGCGTGCTGGCAACTCGGCGAGAAGAACCCGATTCTGAGCATCCATGACGTCGGCGCGGGCGGTCTCTCGAACGCCTTCCCGGAAGTGGTCGACGGCGCCGGTAAGGGCGCGCGCTTCGATCTGCGCAAGATTCAACTGGAAGAGAGCGGTCTGTCGCCGCGCGAAATCTGGTCGAACGAAGCGCAAGAACGCTACGTGCTGGCCATCGCGCCGGCCGATCTGCCGGCGTTCGCCGCCATGTGCGAGCGCGAGCGCTGCCCGTTCGCGGTGATCGGCACGGCCACGGCCGAGCGTCAACTCAAGCTGATCGACTCCGAACTGAACGACGACACCGCGCATGAGCCGGTCGACATGCCGATGGAAGTGCTGCTCGGCAAGGCGCCGCGCATGCACCGCGACGTCAAGCGCGTCAAGCAGAAGCTCGAACCGGTGGATGTCACCGGCCTCGCGCTGTCGGATGTGGCGGTCAGCGTGCTGCGTCATCCCACAGTGGCGAGCAAGTCGTTCCTGATCACGATCGGCGACCGCTCGGTGGGCGGCACGACCGCGCGTGACCAGATGGTCGGCCCGTGGCAAGTGCCGGTGGCCGACGTCGCGATTACCACCATGGACTACGCGGGCTTTACCGGCGAAGCCATGACGATGGCCGAGCGCACGCCGCTCGCCGTGATCGACGCGCCGGCTTCGGGCCGCATGGCGGTTGGCGAGGCGGTCACGAATATCGCGGCGGCGCCGATCGCGTCGCTCGACAAGCTCAAGCTGTCGGCCAACTGGATGGCCGCGTGCGGCGCAGCGGGCGAAGACGCCGCGCTCTACGACACGGTCAAGGCGATCGGCATGGAGTTGTGCCCGGCACTCGGCATCAGCATTCCGGTCGGCAAGGATTCGCTGTCCATGCGCACCAAGTGGGAAGACCGCGGCGTCGCGAAGGAAGTGGTCGCGCCGGTCTCGCTGATCATCTCGGCGTTCGCGCCGGTCGAAGACGTGCGCCGCCACCTCACGCCGCAACTGCGCCGCACCAGCGACGTGGGCGAGTCCGTGCTGATCGCGATCGACCTCGGCCGCGGCAAGCATCGCCTGGGCGGCAGTATTCTCGCGCAGGTCACGCAGCAGGTCGGCGACACGGTGCCGGACGTGGACGATCCGGAAGACCTCAAGCGTTTCTTCGCCGCGATCCAGGCGCTGAACCAGGACGGCAAACTGCTCGCTTACCACGACCGTTCCGACGGCGGCCTGTGGGCGACGGTGTGCGAAATGGCGTTCGCGGGGCACGTGGGTGTGTCGTTGAACGTCGACATGCTGGTGCTCGATCCGAACCATGAATCCGATTACGGCGACGCCAAAGATTGGGCGAAGCAGACCAGCGGCCGCCGCGAAGACCGTACGATCCGCGCGCTCTTTAACGAAGAACTCGGCGCCGTCGTTCAGGTGCGTGCGTCTGAGCGCGACACGGTGCTGGCTGCGTTGCGCGAACATGGGCTGTCGGCGTGCGCGCATGTGATCGGCAAGCTCAACGAGCGCGACACGATCGAAATCTATCGCGACGCCAAGAAGATTTATGAAGCGCCGCGCACCGAATTGCATCGTACGTGGAGCGAAGTGAGCTGGCGTATTGCGCGTCTGCGCGACAACCCCGCTTGCGCCGACGCCGAATACGACGCGCTCTCCGACGCGGCCGATCCGGGCATCACGCCGGTGCTGAGCTTTGATCCGGCTGAAGACGTCGCCGCGCCGTTCATTGGCAAGAGCGCGCGTCCGCGCGTCGCGATCCTGCGCGAGCAGGGCGTGAATTCGCACCTCGAAACGGCCTACGCATTCGACCGCGCCGGCTTCGACGCGCACGACGTGCACATGAGCGACCTGCTGGCCGGCCGCGCGAATCTCGCCGATTTCGCCGGCGCGGTGGCGTGCGGCGGCTTCTCTTATGGCGACACGCTGGGCGCTGGTGAAGGCTGGGCGAAGGCGATCCGCTTCAACGCGCAACTGGCCGATATGTTCGCCGCGTTCTTCGGCCGCGAAGACACGTTCGCACTCGGTATCTGCAACGGTTGCCAGATGATGAGCAGCCTCGCCTCGATGATTCCGGGCGCCGAAGCGTGGCCGAAGTTCACGCGCAACAAGTCGGAGAAATTCGAAGCGCGCTTCTCGCTGGTCGAAGTGCAGGCTTCGCCGTCGATCTTCTTCAACGGCATGGAAGGCTCGCGCATTCCAGTGGCGATCGCGCACGGCGAAGGCTACGCGGACTTCTCGCAGCAAGGCGATGCGTCGAAGGTCGCGGTGGCGATGCGTTATGTCGATCACCGTGGTCAGGCGACCGAGCAGTATCCGTTCAACCCGAACGGTTCGCCGAACGGCATCACGTCGGTAACGACGCCGGACGGTCGCTTCACGGTGCTGATGCCACATACGGAGCGCGTGCATCGCGCTGTGCAGATGAGCTGGCATCCGGAAGGCTGGGGCGAGGGCGCCACGGACGCAAGCCCGTGGATGCGCGTGTTCCAGAACGCGCGCCGCTGGTTGGGCTGATGATGTAAGACAGGCTGCCGTGTAGTTGGCACGGCAGCCTGCTGGCCCGACGGCTGTGTAGGCCGCCTGGCGCCGGCAAGGCGGGCGGCACATGCGCCGGCCCTCGCAGCAGTGAGCGGATTGTCGACGCCTTGGTCCGTATCCGAGCTGGTACGGGAAGAGCGATACACTCCAAATTATTGTGTTTCGTATCCGTTCGGGTACGAAGCAGGCGTATAAGCCTCCAAAACATCATTTGGTACCCGACCGGGTACGAAATCAGGCCTGCCCCTTCGCCCCGTGGCATAATGTTCCCGAGCGGGTACGAACATACAGGGGCGGAAAGTGGTGCAATCCGAGACTTTCATTGGCGATATGACGGCCTTAGGCGATCTTGTGCGGGCATCACGGCTCGCACAAGGGCTGACGCGCGACGACGTCGCCACCGCGACCGGCCTGTCTCCCAAGTTCATCACGCATATCGAGGCAGGTAAGCCGACAGCGCAGATCGGCAAGGTGCTGCACCTGCTCGCCGAACTGGGTATCACGCTGCGCGCCCAGGTTTCCGTAGACATCCCCGCAGACGTCTCGACCAAGGCGTCCCATCGCCGACGGAATCCTCATGGCCGCTAGAACGCTCGTCGCCTATGCGAATGGCCAACGAGTGGGCGTCGTGAGCGATGACAGCGGCGTCTGGTCATTTACCTACGACGAGGATTGGCTGAGTCGTGAAGACGCGTTTGCGCTTTCACCCGCTTTCCCACTGGAAGCCCGGCCTTTCGTCGACGGCTCGAGCCAGCGGCCGGTGCAATGGTTCTTCGACAACCTTTTGCCGGAAGAGGAAATGCGCAGTGCGCTCGCTCGTGAGGCCAGGGTCGATGCGAGCGATGCGTGGGGTCTGCTTGCCTATTACGGCCGGGAGTCGGCTGGCGCCTTGACGCTGCTTGCCGAGGGCGAACAGGAGGCACCGAGCGGTCTGCAACCGTTGACGTACGCGAATCTGGAGGCACGCATTCAGGCGATGCCGCAGCATGCGCTCACCGCCACGGCGCCCAAACGCATGTCCGCGGCGGGCGCCCAACAGAAGCTGCTGCTGACCTTGCGCGGCGACGCGCCGGATTACGCGCTCTTTGAACCCGTGGGCAGTGAACCGTCCATGCATCTGCTCAAGCCCGACATGCGAAGCACGGGCTATCCGCATTCGGCGATCAACGAATTTTTCTGCATGCAACTCGCGCATGCGATGGGTGTGCGCGTACCGCCTACGCATTTTATGCGCGTGCCTTCGGCCTGCTACGTGATCGATCGCTTCGACCGTGACACGAGCAGCGAGCCGGCGCGGCGGCTGCATACCGTCGACGCCATGCAACTGTTGAACTACGACCGCAGCTTCAAATATCAGAACGCCACGGCGCAGGTGCTCAGGGACGCCATCGAGAAAACGAGCACGCGGGCAGTGGCGCGTCTCGATGTATTCCGATGGGCGATCTTCAATGTGCTCATCGGCAACGCCGACTCACATCTGAAAAACCTCTCGTTCTTCGTCACCCCGCGCGGCTACATGCTGGCTCCGTTTTACGACCTGCTCAGCACGGTCGTCTACCATACGCCGACCTACCAGCCGCAGCAGCGGGATCGTTGGCCACACTGTGACCTCACCATGCCTGTCGGAGACGCCACGCAGTTCGCGCAGATTTCCAGGAAGAACATGCTCGCATTCGGCGAAGCGCTTCGTCTCGCGCCGAAAGGCTCGGAAAAATTGCTGGATGACATGCTGGCCACGCTCGACGCCCGCGTGGCGGACACCCGGCGCAGCGTCGACAAGATCGCGCAGCCGAATGCCGGTGAGGTCCGGCTGCTCGACTCGATTGTCGCGATGCCGCTTGCGGAGATGAGCCGGGCCCTGCGCAAGTGATTGCCGCCGGCCTGACCAGACATGAAAAAGCCCCGTTCAGTCATTGACTGAACGGGGCCATGAACAGAAGCCGGGGCCGCTGGCAAATAAGAACCGAAAAGAACCGAAGTACCCGCTCGAAGCGAGCCGCTCGCTCTTCAGCGGCAAACCTGCTTACTGAATCTTCGCGTTCTTACGCAGACCTTCTTCGAACGCTTGCAGCTTTTCCTGCTGGATCTGCTGCACGATCTGCGGGCGCACTTGCTCCAGCGGCGGCGGCGTGACGTCGCGCACGTCGTCGACACGGATGATGTGCCAGCCGAATTGCGTATGCACCGGCGTGTCGGTCATCTGGCCTTTCTGCAGATGCGTGGCCGCGTCCGCGAATTCAGGCACGTAGGCCTTCGGGTCCGACCAGTCCAGATCGCCGCCGTTCTTGCCCGATCCCGGGTCCTTCGAGAATTGCTTGGCCAGATCCTCGAAGCTTGCGCCGGCCTTGATCTTCGCGATCAGGTCCTTCGCCTGCTGTTCGTTATCCACGAGGATGTGGTGCAGGTGATATTCCTTGCCGCCCGCGTCCTTGATCAGCGCGTTGTAACGCGCGGTGACTTCGGCGTCGCTCGGCGCGTTGTTCTTCACGAAGTCTTCGATCAGCGCGCGCAGCACGACGGTTTGCTGTGCCACGGCGATTTGCGCCTTGATGTCCGGACGATTCGGCAGGCCGCGGCGCAGCGCTTCCTGCATCAGGATCTCGCGGTTCACCAGTTCTTCGCGCACGGCCGTTTGCAGTTGCGGCGTATTTTGCTGGCCTTGATGAACCAGTTGGTCGATCAGCGCGTCGGCGCGTGCTTTGGGAATCGGCGTGCCGTTCACGACGGCGATGTTCTGTGCGAATGCAGGTGCGGCTGCAAATGCAGCCAGCAATACCCAGAGGCGGGTTTTCTTCAAGGTCATCGAAAATTTTCCTAGCGGGGCAACAAAGCGAATTCTTCGGGCGTATACGCCGTGATGGC
This sequence comes from Paraburkholderia sp. RL18-101-BIB-B, assembly GCF_046026985.1. Lineage (NCBI taxonomy): Bacteria > Pseudomonadati > Pseudomonadota > Betaproteobacteria > Burkholderiales > Burkholderiaceae > Paraburkholderia > Paraburkholderia sp. RL18-101-BIB-B. The sequence goes on along the minus strand of NZ_JARESV010000002.1, from coordinate 123,073 downwards.
AAGGGCGTGAATGCCGCGCTGCATGGCATCGGCCAGCGCATCATACACCATGCGATGCCGCGCCACGCGGGCCTTGCCGGCGAATGCGGCCGCCACGATCGTGACACTGAAATGACCGCCGGCGGAGGCGCCGGCGTGACCGGCGTGCTGAGCGCTGTCGTCGGTGATCTGGATCGAAGTGACCGGCGCCAGCGCGGCGGCGAGGCGCGCCTCGATCAACGCGGCGCGCTCGGCGGTGGTGGCGTGCATGAATACATCGCTCGTCATGTCATTCTTCCTTCATATACTTCGACAACCACAAACTCTGCCCGACGATGAACACCACCAGGCACCCGGTGGCGCCGAACAGCTTGAAATTGACCCACTGGTCGGTCGTGTAGTTGTAGGCGACGAACAGATTGACCAGCCCGAGCAGCACGAAAAACACCGCCCACACGACATTCAGCTTGCCCCAGATCGCGTGCGGCAGCGTGATCTGCTTGCCCATCATCGCTTCGATCAGGTTCTTGTTGAAGGCCAGTTGCGAGACGATCAGCGCGACCGAAAACGCCCAGTAGAGCACGGTCGGCTTCCATTTGATGAACGTGTCGTTGTGCAGCACGAGCGTGGCGCCGCCGAACACGGTGACGACGCCGAGGCTCACCCACAGCATCGGATCGACCTTGCGGTGGCGGAAGGCCACCCACGCGATCTGCATCAGCGTGGCGACGATCGCCACTGCCGTCGCCGTGAAAATGCCCCAAATCTTGAAGGCGACGAAGAACAGGATGATCGGGAACAGATCGAACAGGAATTTCATTATCTGGTCGGGGAATCGGAAAGTGAGCGGAAAGCGAGTCGAAGAATAAGGGTGCGGTGCGAAGCGTCGGGGCAGCCGGTTCGCAAACTGGATGAAGGGTGTCGCGGCCGGCGCGCGCCTGAATGGTCGCAGACGCCGGCCGGCAACGCGCCGGACTCCGCGCTGCGTTACTTGGGCTCGAATTGTAACGCAGCTGAATTGATGCAGTACCGCAGGCCGGTCGGCGCGGGTCCGTCTTCGAACACGTGGCCCAGATGCGCGCCGCAGTTCTTGCACTCCACCTCGATACGCAGCATGCCGTGCGAACGGTCGGTCTTCTCGGTGATCACTTCGCCGTCGATCGGCTTGAAGTAGCTCGGCCAGCCGCAACCGGCGTCGAACTTGGTGTCCGATTCGAACAGCGGCGTGCCGCAACAGACGCAGTCATAGATGCCGCGGTCCCAGTGATCGTGATAGCGGCCGGTGAACGGGCGCTCGGTGGCCGCGTGGCGCGTCACCTGATATTCGATGTCGGAGAGCTGCTTGCGCCACTCGGCGTCGTCTTTCTGCACGGCGGGGGCGTCGGTCTTGAGTTCGTCGGGTTTGTTCATGGTCGGAGTTCCTGTCTCGGGCTTGTTTTGAGGGGACGCATGATGATCATGCAGATTCGGCTCATCACGCGCGATCACACGGCGTTCAGCACGTCACGACGAGCAGCTCACTTCCAGCGAACTCGCCCAGTCCGGCGGCAGCCCCGCATATGCTTCGTGCTCGGGCTGTTCGTCGAACGGACGGCGCAGCACGGCCGCCAGTCGTTCCACTTCGGAAAAATCCTTCTCTTTCGCGTGACGGATTGCCGTCTCCGCCAGATGATTGCGAAGTACGAATTTGGGGTTCACACGGTTCATTGCAATGGCGCGCTCGGCGTCGTCGCGTGTTTCTTCGGACAGCCGCGCGCGGTAGTCGTTCGCCCAGGCGTCGAACGCGGCACGGTCGAGAAACAGGTCGCGCACCGGCGCGTCGCCGCTCGCGTCGTGCTTCGACATGCGCGCCAGGTTGCGGAAAGTCAGCGTGAAATCCGCACGACTGGCATGCATCACTTCGAACAGACGATTCACGAGCGAAGCGTCACCGTCACGTTCGGTTTCGAGGCCGAGCTTGGCGCGCATGCGCCGCTCCAGCGCCGGGGCGAAACGATCCTTGAAGCCGCCGAGCACGCGCTGCGCGTCTTCGATCGCCTTGTCGCCGCGCACGCTTTCCTCATGCTTTTCGCCCAGCAGCGGCAACAGCCCCTGCGCGAGGCAGAAGAGATTCCAGTAAGCGATCTGCGGCTGCATCTTGTACGCGTAACGGCCTTGCGAATCGGAGTGATTGCAGATGTAGCCGGCGTCGAAGCCGTCCATGAAACCGAACGGACCGTAGTCGATGGTGAGGCCGAGTATCGACATGTTGTCGGTGTTCATCACGCCGTGGCAAAAGCCGACCGCCTGCCACTCGACCATCAGGTCAGCGGTCGACATGACCGCTTCGTCGAGCAGCGCGAGATACGGATCGTCGGCTTCGCGGCAATGCGGATAGAAACGCTCGATCACGTGATCGGCGAGCGCGCGCAGCGCGTCGGTGCGATCGTTCGAATAGAAGTGCTCGAAGTGGCCGAAACGCACGAAGCTCGGCGCCACGCGCGTGACCACCGCCGCCGTTTCGATCGTCTCGCGCCGCACCGGCTGATCGGAGCCGATCACGCACAGCGCGCGCGTGGTCGGAATGCCGAGGTGATGCATCGCCTCCGAACACAGATACTCGCGGATCGACGAACGCAACACCGCGCGGCCATCGCCCATACGCGAATAGGGCGTGCGCCCCGCGCCTTTGAGCTGCAACTCGAAGCGCTGGCCGTCGTGTTCGACTTCGCCGAGGCCGAGCGCGCGGCCGTCGCCGAGCTGGCCGGCCCACACGCCGAACTGATGCCCGGAATACACCGACGCATAAGGCAGCGTCTCGGCCGGCCACTCGCGCGTGACGTTGCCGGAGAACAGTTCCGCAAAGCCCGGATCCTTCTCGAGGCCCGGCTCTAGACCGAGCAGCGCGGCGGTTTCGGCGGAGAACCCGACGAGGTACGGCGCGCTGAGCGGCGCCGCGGGCAGACGCGTCAGAAACACGCTGCCGAGCCGTGCGAACGCGCTCTCGTGCAACGTGGTGAGCGCGTCGGAAAGGGCCGTCAAAGGCCCGGATAACCCTGCAATGCTTGGGGAAAACGACATGTTGAGCGCCTCTGGATTAACCGATATTGTAAGTCCGCGCCCGCGGAGCTGCTGGCCGGCCGTACGTCTGTCACGTACCGATCCTGTCCAGATCGTTTGCCGGCTTCGCGCTTTTCGCCGATGGCGCGACGAGGCGCGCCCCCCGAGCTGCAAAACCAATTGAAACGATCAAGCCGAGGAGACCACTCTTTATGACGACGCCGCTGCTTGGCCAGATGATGGACGTGCCGCTTACTGTGCCTTCGTTGCTCGCACACGCCGCGCGGCATTTCGGCAGCACCGAAATCGTGTCGCGGCGTATCGAAGGCGACCTGCATCGCTATACCTATCGTGATTGCGAAAAGCGCGCGAAGCAGCTCGCGCAGGCTTTGATCGCGCTTGGCGTCGAACCCGGCGAACGGGTCGCGACGCTTGCATGGAACGGCTACCGCCATCTGGAAGCGTATTACGGCACGACCGGTTTCGGCGCCGTTTGCCACACGATCAACCCGCGTCTCTTTCCCGATCAGATCGCTTACATCATCAATCACGCCGACGACGCCTACGTGCTGTTCGACACCACGTTCGCGCCACTCGTCGATGTCCTCGCGCCGCAATGCCCGAAAGTGCGCGGCTGGATCGCGCTCGCCGACGAAGCGCATCGGCCCGCCATGCAGACGCCGGCGCTCAGCTACGAAACGCTCGTCACCGCGCAGGACGGCGACTTCGAGTGGCCGCCGCTCGACGAGAGGCAAGCCTCGTACCTGTGCTATACGTCGGGCACCACCGGCAATCCGAAGGGCGCGCTGTATTCGCATCGCTCGACGGTGCTGCATGCGTTCGGCGCGTCGCTGCCTGACGCGATGAGTCTTTCCGCGCGCGATTGCGTGCTGCCCGTCGTACCCATGTTTCATGTGAACGCATGGGGCATTCCGCATGCCGCGCCGCTGACCGGCGCGAAGCTCGTGTTCCCCGGCAAGGACCTCGACGGCAAGTCGCTGTATGAATTGATGGAAAGCGAACGCGTTACCTATTCGGCCGGCGTGCCGACCGTGTGGCTCGGCCTGCTCAACTACCTGCGCGAGGCCAACGTGCGGTTTTCGTCGCTCAATCGTACGGTGATCGGCGGCTCGGCCTGTCCGCCGGCCATGCTGCGCACATTCGAGGACGACTACGGCGTGCAGGTGATCCATGCGTGGGGCATGACCGAAATGTCGCCGCTCGGCACGTTGTCCAAACTGACGTGGGAACAGAGCCAGCGTCCGCTGGAAGATCAGCGCAAATTGCTCGAGAAGCAGGGGCACGTGCTCTATGGCGTCGACATGAAAATCGTCGGCGAAGACGGGCGTGAACTGCCGTGGGACGGCGTGGCATTCGGCGATCTGCACGTGCGCGGACCGTGGGTGATCAACCAGTATTTTCGCAAGGACGACTCGCCGCTCGTGGACGGCTGGTTTCCCACCGGCGACGTCGCCACCATCGACCGCGACAGCTTTCTGCACATCACGGACCGCTCAAAAGACGTGATCAAGTCAGGCGGCGAATGGATCAGTTCGATCGACGTCGAGAACGTGGCAATCGCGCATCCGGCCGTGGCCGAAGCGGCGTGCATTGCCTGCGCGCATCCGAAATGGACCGAGCGGCCGCTGCTGGTGGTCGTCAAGCGGCCCGGCTTCGAAGTCACGCGCGAAGAACTGATCGCCTTCTACGACGGCAAGGTCGCCAAATGGTGGATTCCCGACGACGTGGCCTTCGTCGACGAACTGCCGCACACGGCGACCGGCAAGCTGCAGAAACTCAAGCTGCGCGACTTTTTCCGCGACCATGTCCTGCCGTCCGCGCTCGAAGACGAAAAGGATTGTCCTCTGACGCCGCTTGCCAGGGGAAACCCCGCCTAGAAATAAAACGAACGAGAATTGAACGAGCGTGCTTTTTTGTGTATTCTGCCTGCTGACCTCGGGAAAATCAGACAATGGGTCGGATCGCTGATCCGGCTCGATGAACCGGAAGGGCGGCGCGCCCACGCGTCGCCGTATTGCATGGATCGCATGGAGGCAGGCAGATGGCAGTGGACTACACAACTCATGACGGCGTGGCCGTCATCACGCTGAACAATCCTCCCGTGAACGGCCTCGGCCTGTCGACGCGAGCGGGTATCGTCGAGGGGATCGAGCGCGCGCAGAACGATCCGGCCATCAAGGCCATCGTGCTGACGGGCGCGGGCAAGGCCTTCTCGGGCGGCGCCGACATCACCGAATTCAATACGCCGAAAGCGACCCAGGAGCCGACGCTCGCCACGGTCATCAAGATCGTGGAAGGCAGCGCGAAGCCGGTGATCGCCGCGATTCACAGCGTCGCGATGGGCGGCGGTCTGGAGTTGGCGCTCGGCGCGCATTACCGCGTGGCCGCGCCCGGCGCGCAAATCGCGCTGCCGGAAGTGAAGCTCGGCATTCTGCCGGGCGCGGGCGGCACGCAGCGTCTGCCGCGCGCCATCGGTCTCGAAGCGGCGCTCAATATGATCGTCTCCGGCGCGCCCGTCATGTCGGAGAAGCTTGCTGACTCCGGTCTGTTCGATGAACTCGCGCAAGGCGATCTGGCCGAAGCAGCGCTGGCGTTCGCGCGCAAGGTCGGCGCGAAAGAAGGCCCACATCCGAAGGTGCGCGACCGTAAGATCGAGCATCCGAACGCTGCCGGGTTCATTCAGTTCGCGCGCAATACCGTCGCGGCCGTCGCGAAGAATTTTCCGGCGCCGCAGAAATGTATCGACGCGGTGGAAGCGGGCGTGCAGAACGGCTTCGACAAGGGCCTCGCGTTCGAACGCGAATGCTTCATGGCGCTCGTGCAGACGCCGGAAAGCCATGCGCTGCGTCACGCGTTCTTCGGCGAACGCGCGGCGAGCAAGATTCCCGATGTGCCGTCGGACACGCCGGTGCGCGACATCAGCCAGGTGGCCGTGATCGGCGCGGGCACGATGGGCGGCGGCATCGCGATGAACTTCATCAACGCGGGTATTCCGGTCACGCTGCTGGAAACTAAGCAGGACGCGCTCGAGCGCGGCCTCGCCACGATCCGCAAGAACTACGAAGCGACCGTCAAGAAGGGCAAGCTCAAGCCCGAGGCGCTCGAACAGCGCATGGCGCTGATCACGCCCACGCTTTCCTACGATGACCTGAAAAACGCCGACCTGATCGTCGAAGCGGTGTTCGAAGAACTCGGCGTGAAAGAGCAGGTGTTCAAGCGTCTGGACGAAGTGGCAAAGAAAGGCGCGATCCTCGCCTCGAACACGTCGACACTCGACGTCGACAAGATCGCCGCATTCACGAAGCGTCCGCAGGACGTGGTCGGCATGCACTTCTTCAGCCCGGCCAACGTGATGAAGCTGCTCGAAGTGGTGCGCGGCAAGGAGACGGCGAAAGACGTGCTCGCCACCGTCATGAAGCTCGCCAGGAAGATCAGGAAGACCGCGGTGGTCTCGGGTGTGTGCGACGGTTTCATCGGCAATCGCATGATCGAGCAGTACATCCGCCAGGCGCTCTTCATGCTCGAAGAAGGCGCGTTGCCCGCGCAGGTCGATCGCGCGATCGAGAAGTTCGGCTTCGCGATGGGTCCGTTCCGCATGAGCGACCTGGCCGGCAACGACATCGGCTGGGCGATCCGCAAGCGCCGCTATCAGGAACATCCTGACATGCACTACTCGAAGATCGCCGACCGTCTGTGCGAGACCGGGCGCTTCGGCCAGAAGACCGGCGGCGGCTGGTACGACTACAAGGCGGGCGACCGCACCGCGTATCCGTCGAAAGTGGTCGATGACATGATCGTCGCGTTCTCGAAGGAAACCAATAGCGAGCGCCGCAAGATCTCCGACGAGGAAATCGTCGAGCGACTCGTATTCGCGCTCGTGAACGAAGGCGCGAAGATTCTCGAAGAAGGCATTGCGTCGAAGGCGTCGGATATCGACATGGTCTATCTGACCGGCTACGGCTTTCCGCTCTATCGCGGCGGCCCGATGCTGTACGCGGATGCGGTCGGCCTCTACAACGTCGAGCGCGCGATTCGCCGCTATGCGGCGCGGCCGAACGGCGACGCCTGGGAACTGGCGCCGAGCATCGCGGAGCTGGCGGCGAAGGGCCGCGGGTTCAACGGCTGAGCTGGCGCTCTAGTGAACTGACTGAGGTGGCGCCGCGCGACGATTCGCCGGCGCGCCACCATCGATATCTGGAAGTAGGAGATATGCATGACTGATGCCGTAATCGTATCGACCGCCCGTACGGGTCTCGCCAAATCATGGCGTGGTGGTTTCAACATGACGCACGGCGCGACCCTTGGCGGCCACGTGACGCAGGCCGCCGTCGAGCGCGCGAAGCTCGACCCGGCGCGCGTCGAAGACGTGATCATGGGCTGCGCCAATCCGGAAGGCGCGACGGGCATGAACATCGCGCGGCAGATCGTGCTGCGCGCCGGTTTGCCGGTCAGCGTGCCGGGCATGACGGTGAACCGTTTCTGTTCATCGGGATTGCAAACTATTGCGCTGGCCGCGCAACGCGTGATCGCCGGAGAAGGCGACGTGTATGTGGCAGGCGGCGTCGAATCGATCTCGTGCGTGCAGAACGAGATGAACCACCACATGCTGACCGAAGGCTGGCTCAGCCTGAACAAGCCGGAAATCTACTGGTCGATGCTGCAGACCGCGGAGAACGTCGCGAAACGCTATTCGATTTCGAAGGAACGTCAGGACGAATACGGCGTGCGTTCGCAACAGCGCGCCGCGGCCGCGCTCGAAGCCGGCAAGTTCAAGGACGAGATCGTGCCGTTGACGGTGCTCGCCGGTGTCGCGGACAAAGCTACCGGGCGTCTCTTCACGAAGGAAGTGACCGTTAGCGGCGACGAAGGCATTCGCGCCGACACCACGCTCGAAGGCGTGTCGAAGATTCGCACCGCGCTGCCGGGCGGGGTCATCACCGCGGGCAATGCGAGCCAGTTCTCGGATGGCGCGTCGGCTTGCGTGGTGATGAACGCGAAGGTGGCGGAGCGCGAAGGCCTGCAGCCGCTCGGCATTTTCCGCGGCTTCGCGGTGGCCGGTTGCGAGCCGGACGAGATGGGCATCGGCCCGGTGTTCGCGGTGCCAAAACTGCTCAAGCAGGCGGGTCTGAAGGTCAAGGATATCGACCTGTGGGAACTGAACGAAGCGTTCGCGGTGCAGGTGCTCTATTGCGCCGATAAGCTCGGCATTCCGCAGGACCGTCTGAACGTGAACGGCGGCGCGATCGCGGTCGGCCATCCGTATGGCGTGTCGGGCGCGCGGCTGACCGGCCATGCGTTGATCGAAGGCAAGCGGCGTGGCGCGAAGCTGGTCGTCGTGACCATGTGTATCGGCGGCGGGCAGGGCGCGGCGGGGTTGTTCGAAGTGGTTTGATCCGGCAGGAGCCGTAGCGGACAGCGGGTGCCGTGTGGTTCAGCGCGAGAGCGGCGAAACCGCGGCACCCGTTTTTATTCGTGCATGGTGTCCAGCGTCATGAGCCGTCTCAGGGCAAAGCCATGCTGGACGACGGCAGGCTCAGAGTTCCCTGGTCGATGAAGCGTGTCGTGCCCGTCAGTCCGCCTGCGAGCTTGCCGCGCAGAATGTACGGAATTTGTCCCGACTCCGTGGCCCCCGCGAAGGCGAACGCCTGCCGGATCGCGGCGAAAGCCGGCACCGTCAACGGCACATTGACGACCGTTTCTCCGTAGCGCGGCACGGTGCCCGCCTGGTCGCTCACACCGCTCGCGAACGGCTTGCCGTTCAGTTCGAGATCGAGCGACACGCCGTTGAAGTTGACCGCGGAATCGTTCGGATTCTGCACGCGCAGTTTCACGTTGAAGCGCATCTCGAGGCCCTGACCGTCGATCGGTTCGATGCCCGCCACGTTGACGCGCACCGGGTCGCCGCCGAAGAAGCCGGCGCAACCGTTTAGCGTCAGCGTGACGAGGGCGAGGATCGTGGTCAGACGAACGGAACGTCCGGACAACAGCGCGCGGAAGAAGGACATGACCTGCACCTCGCAAGAAGCGACTTGTGTCATGCATTGTACCGGGCCGTGCCTCGCGCCACGCGGTGTTTCAGGCCGCGCGCCGCAGCCGTGTTTTGACGAGGCTGGCCAGATGGTGCAAAGCTTGACCTATCAGACTGCGATCGTCCTTCCGCGCGCCCGGAGGTTGTACGACAAACGCAGCCGCGTTCACATGCGCGGCACTGATCAACACGACGCCGCGCTGCGGCGTCACGAAGCACTCGCCTTCGTGCAAGGTGATCGACGTGAGCGGCACGGCGTCGCCCAGCCATGCGAGCGAGTGATCGCGGAATTCGAGTTGCAAGTCGCCTTCCACAGCGACGATCGAGGTCCGGGCGCGCAGGTCGCGCACGGCCAACTGGCCGGCCGTGAGGCGAGAAGCAGCGCCGGATGCCGGACCAAAGCCGGATTGACAGACTGACATGGCCGATTCCTTTAAAGCGTTTCCATGCCACTCAGCTTATTGAGTCCGTTCGCGTGAAAACAGCCGCAGCCACAGACAATGTGAACCGGTACAGCGGCGCGTTTCGGTGCGCTGTATCGGTCGGAATCGAACGGATGTGTATCTGTCGCGACGCGCGAACTGTGCGCACCATCGGTTCATGACCCAATCCATCCTGACCCGGCAGGCAGCGCCTGCGGACCGGCTGCCGGATAGCCAGCCTCTCTACCGGCAATTGGCTGATCAATACCGTCGCGCGATCGGCAGCGGCGTGCTGCGTCCGGGCGACCGCATGCCGTCGATGCGCGCCTTCATGCAGCGGCACGGCGTGAGCCTCGCCACGGCGACCGAAAGCTACCGCGTGCTGGAACGCGACGCGCTGATCGATGCCCGGCCGCGCGCCGGCTACTTCGTGCGCGTGCCGCCCACGGCTGCGCTGCCGGGCGCGTCCGAGCCCGACCTGGCGGTGCTGCCGGGCGCCGCGCAGTTCGTCGGCATTCACTCGGCGATTTCCGCGATCGTGTCGAAGTTCCAGCGCTATCCGGACGCACTGAATCTCGGCGGCGCGACGGCGTCGCCCGATCTGTATCCGACGGATGCGTTGCAGAAAGCCGCGCTGCGCGCGTTGCGCAAGCGGCCCACCTTGCTGACCGCCGCTGGACACGACCAGGGCGATCCAGCCCTGCGCGCGATCATCGCGCGCCGCGCGCTCGACGCCGGCATCCAGATCGGCGCCGATGACATCATCATGACGCACGGCGGCATCGAGGCGGTGAATCTCGCGTTGCGGGCGGTGACCCAGCCCGGCGACACCGTCGCGGTCGAGTCGCCGTGTTTTTTCGGACTGCTGCAGGCGCTCGAAAGCCTCGGCTTGCGCGCGCTCGAAATTCCGGCCAGTCCGACCACCGGCCTCGCAGTCGAAGCGCTGGCCTTCGCGCTGCAAACGCATCCCGACATCAAGGCCGTGGTCGCGGTGCCGAACTTGCAGAACCCGCTCGGCAGCGTGATGCCCGACGCGCACAAGGCGCGGCTCGTCGAACTGTGCGCGCGAGCCGGCATTCCGCTGATCGAAGACGATCCGTACCGCGAACTGGCCGACACTCCCCAGCCGCCCAAATCGCTAAAGGCTTGGGACACCGACGGCACCGTGATTCACTGCACGTCGTTCAACAAGGTGCTGGCGCCCGGCATGCGGGTCGGCTGGATCAACGGCGGCCGCTGGCATCCGCGTATCGGCATGCTGAAGTTCGCGCAGTCGCGGCACAACGAACAACTGTCGCAAGTGGTGCTCGCCGAATTTCTGGAAACGAACGCGTATGAGCGGCATTTGCGGCGCTTGCGTGACCGGCTACGGCTTCAGCGCGAACGGATGGCGGCCGCGATCGCGACCTCGTTTCCCGACGGCACGCGCTTCACGCCACCGGGCGGCGGGATGTTTTTCTGGATCGAACTGCCGCGGGAAATATCGTCGACGGCGTTCTTCGAGGCCGCGCTGGACGACCGCATTCGCGTGATGCCGGGGACGGTGTTTTCGAATGCCGGGCGCTTCGACCATTTCATCCGGCTCAGTTCACCGAGCACGGATCTCGATCTGGCCGACGAAGCCGTGCGCAGGTTAGGGCGGCTGGCCGCGCGCATGGCGGCGCATTCAGGTTGATGCGGGTGCCGCGCCGATGTATAAGTGCTTGAAGAAACACATTACTTTGATAATCGGCGGATCGTCTGCCAGCACAGCGGTTCGTTGCAAGGAGTCTCAAAAGACCTGGAAAGCACTCCGAATGGCATCTTCCTATCATTAGCAATCCGGTCATGTGCTGATTGCTCCCTGACTGCTTCTGGCAGATCGTTTCTTGAAGGCAATGCCGATCTGCCCCGCGTTACCACTCGAAGATCACCACGGAGACGATATGCCATTCATTTGTGAAAATGTCGAGTGCCGAGCTGTGCTTGCCCGCAAACAGGTCAAACCGAATCGGGACAACAATTCGTTTTACTTCTATTGCCCCGACTGCAATACGCGCAACGAGCTGATCGACGTGGGCGCCGCCGGCGGTCCCCTGGAACTGATTCAGCCCGTCCGGCAAGGGCTTCCGCACAAGGTGGTCGCAACGGCCCGGCCTCTGGAGGACGGAAGATACGCGGCGCAGTTATGCATCCAGAAAGCGCTTGGAATCAAGGGGCCTTTTGCTGCGGAGGAACGTTGGGATCAGCTTGGCATTTTCCCCGACCCACAAGACGCCGTCAGCTATGCGAAGACCACCGCAGCCGATTGGCTGGGGGCTGACTTCAGACATTAAAAACGCCGGACGGTTCGGTGCCGCGCTCGCGCGCCGATCTCGACGGTTTGTCTGTGAACGTCTCGTAGGCTTCTTCTAATTCGCCGCCGACATAGCCTGTACCCGATCGGAGTCAATCGCCGACTCCAATCGGGCAGCAGCCCTGCCAGTCGTCGCAATGCCTTTCCGTTCGACCCCACGGGCGTGATTTCGCCGCAGTGCGCGACGTTCGCGAGCGAGCCTTCAACCGCATCGCCAGGGCCCGTTTCTGCCCGCCCAAACCGCCTGATAAAACGCCACCCATCGCGTAAGTTTGATAGGCTTGCTCTTTGCCTTGGCCGATGAGGAAGCTCGAGCAAAATGCCAAAGCCTCCTCACGCGCCCCGCATCAATCTCATGAACGTACCGACTACACAATCTGCAAACAGCCATGACCGATTCGCCTTCATCTAACGCGAGCACTGCGTCGATGCCCGAGAGCCCGTTCGTCGACCGGCTCGGCGCGCAGCTCCTCTCGGCCGCGGACGGCGCCAGCGAAGTCGTGCTGCCGCTGCGGCAAGATCATATGAACACATGGAACGTCGCCCACGGCGGCGTCACGATGACGCTCGCCGACGTCGCGCTTGCGATGGCCGCGCGCAGTCTCGCCAGCGACGGCGTCGGCGTCGTCACGGTCGAGATGAAGGTCAATTTCATGCAGCCGGGCCGCGGCGAATTGCGCGCGAGCGGCCGCGTGTTGCACCGCTCGACCACCATGGCCTACTGCGAAGGCGAGATCCGCGACAGCGAAGGCCACTTCGTCGCCAAGGCGCTCGGCACCTTCAAGTACATGCGGCGTCTCGCCGTGGGCCGCGACATCACGCAACAGCGCCTGCGCAGCGACCCGTCGGCAAAACCCGGTCCTAGCGACGGCTGAATGCCACCGTGCGAACCGCGCGCGTGTCCGAGAGCCGTGCGCTGGTTCCTGCCTTCACAAAACGCCGTTCGAATCATTCGCCGAATTCATCGGCAACTCATGGAGACGATCGTCATGCCCCAGATCAACCGTCAACTCGTGCTGGCGTCGCGCCCGCAAGGCGCCGTGACGCCCGACAATTTCCGCCTCGTCGAAACGCCGCTCGCCCCGCTGGCCGACGGAGAATTGCGCGTGCGCAATCACTTCCTGTCGCTCGATCCGTACATGCGCGGCCGCATGAACGACAGCAAGTCGTACGCGGCGCCGCAGCCGTTGAACGAAGTGATGATCGGCGGCACGGTCGGTGAAGTGGTGGAGTCGAAGAATCCGAAGTTCGCGGTCGGCGACAAGGTCGTCGCGATGTTCGGCTGGCAGGAATACGGCACCTCGAACGGAACCGGCGTGCAGAAAGTCGATGATACGCATGTGCCCTTGTCGGCCTATCTTGGCCCGGTCGGCATGCCGGGCGTCACGGCGTGGTACGGCCTGAATCGCATCATCGCGCCGAAAGCGGGTGAGACCGTGGTGGTCAGCGCGGCGAGCGGCGCGGTGGGCAGCGTGGTCGGCCAATTGGCGAAGCTGGCCGGCGCGCGTGCGGTCGGCATCGCCGGCGGTACGGACAAGTGCCGCTACGTGACCGAGACGCTCGGCTTCGATGCCTGCGTCGATTACAAGGCCGGCAATCTCTATCAGGACCTCAAGGCCGTGACGCCGAATGGCGTGGACGGTTACTTCGAGAACGTCGGCGGCGAAGTGCTCGACGCGACGCTCGCGCGCATGAACGCGTTCGGCCGGATCGCGCTGTGCGGATTTATCGCGGGCTACGACGGCCAGCCGCTGCCGCTCAAGCATCCGTCGCTGATGCTCACGCAGCGTTTGCTCGTGCAAGGCTTCATCGTCAGCGAGCACATGGACGTGTGGCCGGAAGCGCTCAAGCAACTCGGCACGCTGGTCGCGCAAAAGAAGCTGGAATATCGCGAGACCATCGCGCAAGGACTCGATGCGGCGCCCGACGCGTTCATCGGGCTGCTCAAAGGCAAGAACTTCGGCAAGCAACTCGTCAAGCTGATCTGATGGCGACGGCGGCCAAGCGAATCACACAACACGCCGATCAACCCAGGGGAGTCACATGATGTTCGAATTCGCAGGCAAGGTGGCGGTGATCACCGGTGCGGCGAGCGGTTTCGGCCGCGCGTTCGCGCAGAAGGGCGCGGCGCTCGGCATGAAGCTCGTGCTGGCCGACGTCAATCCCGACGCGCTTGCGCAAACCGTCGATGCCTTGCGCGCCGACGGCGCCGAGGCGATCGGCGTGCCGACGGATGTCGCGAGCGCCGCGCAAGTCGAAGCCCTCGCGCAAGCGGCACTCGACGCCTACGGCCGCGTGCATCTGCTCTTCAATAACGCGGGCGTGGGCTCGGGCGGCTTCCTCTGGGAAAGCTCGGCGAACGACTGGTCGTGGGTGTTCGGCGTGAACGTGATGGGCGTGGCGCACGGCGTACGGGTCTTCACGCCGATCATGCTGGCGCAGAACGAGCCGGCGCATATCATCAACACGGCGTCGGTGGCGGGGCTGCTGTCGCCGCCCGCGATGGGCATCTACAACGCGTCCAAGCATGCCGTGGTGTCGCTCACCGAAACGCTGTATCACGACCTGCAGTTGTCGCAAGGCGGAGAGGCGGCAGCGGGTGGGCTCGTCGGCTGTTCGCTGCTGTGTCCGGCCTTCGTGCCGACCGGCATCGCCGATGCGGAACGCGCGCGCCCCGCGGACCTGCGCAACGACAGCGGACCGACGCGCTCGCAGATCGCCGCAGGCAAGCAACTGCAGCGTGCGGTGCAATCGGGCAAGCTGAGTGCCGACGATGTCGCCGACATCACCTTCGAGGCGATCGCCGCGCGGCGTTTTTACATCGTCACGCATCCAGGCATCATGGCGACGGTGAAGCTGCGTCACGAGGACATCGAGCAGTTGCGCAATCCCACCGATCCGATGTCGCTCAAGCCGGAAGTGAAGAACGCCGGTTAGGCGAGACTTTCATCGCATCGCCGGCGCGCTATCGCGCCGGTTTTTTTGAACCTTCGGCGCTCATGCGCCAACAGACGCACCATGCCGCTGAATCCGAAGATCGAGCAGGTGCTCGACATGATCGCGCGGGCGAAGCGCCCGAAGCTTCACGAAATGACCGCGCAAGACGCGCGGGCCTCGTACGAAAAAAGCGCACCGATTCTGGAGATCGCCAGCGCGCCGATGTTCGCGCTCGAAGATCTGCGAATCCCGACACGCGACGGCGCGACGATTCGCGCGCGCCTTTATCAGCCAGTCGAGCCGAGCTGGGCCGAGCCCGCGCCGGCGCTGGTGTACTACCACGGCGGCGGCTTCACGGTGGGCAGCGTCGATACGCACGATGCGCTGTGCCGCATGTTCGCGCGCGACGGCCAGTGCACGGTGATGTCGGTCGATTACCGGCTTGCGCCGGAGCATAAATTTCCCACAGCCGTCGACGACGCGTTCGACGCTTTGATCTGGCTGCATACGCACGCCGCGGAATACGGATTGGATACCGGCCGGCTCGCGGTAGGCGGCGATAGCGCGGGCGGCACATTGGCGACGGTCTGCGCAGTGCTCGCACGCGATGCCGGGATCAAGCTCGCGTTGCAAATGCTGATCTATCCGGGCACGACCGGCTATCAGCAAACCGATTCGCACTCGCGCCTCGCGGACGGCTTTCTGCTGTCGGGCGACACGATTCAATGGTTTTTCGAGCATTACGTGCGCGATACGGGCGACCGCGACGACTGGCGTTTCGCGCCGCTCGACGGCCAACGCGGCGCACCCGATTTCAGCGGCGTTGCGCCGGCATGGATCGCCACCGCCGAATACGATCCCTTGAGCGACGAAGGCGATGCCTACGCGGAGAAATTGCGCGCCGCGGGCAATGCGGTCACGCTCAAGCGCTATCCGGGCATGATTCACGAGTTCTTCAAAATGGGCGGCTTCGTACCGGAGGTCGCGGAGGCGCACGCGGATGCCGCCGCCGCACTGCGCGCGGCGTTCGGCATCGAGTGAACGCGGTTGTGTGGCTCGCCAATCAACCGCCGACGGAATGACCTTCAGACAATCTCGCGTTCGATATTGAAAGCGAAGCTGCGCTCGAAGTCGCCGGGCCGCGCGATCCGGTGCGAGCCGTTGTCGTCGCTACGCTCGGCGACGGCCACGCTGACCACTTCGCCATGCGCGGCCACGCGCAACGCGGTCGTGCCGCGCGTGCCGTACTCCGGCGTTTCGATGAAGGCCGCCGACAACGCCCGCTCGCGTTCGAGCGGAATGCCGGTGGACGGCAATTCGTCGTCGCGCGCGAGGCGCGGATCGCGCATCAGATCGATCAGGCGTTCGAGCGGCGGCGTGGCGTCGCGCGCGAGCAGCGTGCCCAGTTCCGCGCGCTTTTTCACCAGCTTCGGCCACGCGGTATCGAGCACCGCGTTCGAGATGCCGTGCGTGCCCGCAGCGAGCAGCGCGGGCGCGAGATCGCCCCGGTTGCAGTACCAGGCGAGTTCGCGGCGCGTCCAGTCGCCCACCAGCAGATTGAAACCGTTGTAGATGTCGCCGGTTTGCGCGACGTGTTGCAGGTACGCGAGCGGGGTGTCGTGCGGGTTTCCCGCCGCGTCGCGCGCGGCGCCGCTCAGCCAGTCGCTGACGAGCGTGCCGCGGGTCGGCGCATCGGCGCGCATTTCGTGCGGCGCGCGGTAATTGGTCAGCGCGGCGAACCGGCCGTCGCGCGACATGCCGAGCCACGTCCCGCCGCCCACCAGATCGCGGCCGGCCAGCACGCCCGGCTCGTCATGCCACCAACTGATCGGTTCGGCCGTGCGGCGAAAGAATTCGTCGCGATTCGCGGCGAGCGTGAAAAGCGGGCCGTCGACCGCGTCGGGTCGCCAGTCGAAGACGATCAGGCACATCGGGGAGCATCTCCCGGTGGGGGCGTTGCAGTTGAAGAGGCCAGTAAAAAGCGGCGCCCGATTGCGCCGCTTCGTACCATGCGAGAAGTTCAAATTTCGGTCGGCAACCCGTAGGGCAGCGCGAGAAACCGAAGCGCCGGGCCGTCCGCCGCGCCCAGATGCACCGAGCCGTTTTCCAGCGCCGCGAGCTTGATTTCGACCAGCACATCGACGCCGCCGTCCGGCGCCGACGCCGCGTTCACGACCATGCCGCACGGCTGGCCCGGATCGTCCGAATGGAACAGCTCCGCGCCGGCGTGCACCGTGTCGAGTTCGCCGGCCACATTGGCCAGCGACGTGCGCCGCTTGATCGTGCCGCGATACTGGCTGCGCGCCACCACTTCCTGACCGGGATAGCAGCCTTTGCGGAAATTCACCGCGCCGAGCACGTCGAAATTGACCATTTGCGGCACGAACTGCTCGACCACCGGCTGGGTGATGCGCGGCTCGCCTGCGCGAATGTCGAGCCAGTCCCACACGGCGGGCGAGACGCGTTTGAGTTTTTCATCGAGCAAGGGCAGGAGCGACTCGACCTGCGCTTTCGGGCCGATCCACAGAAAACGCAGATGCTCGAGTGCATCCGGCACGCGTATCAGCGAGCCCGCCGCGCCGTCCACCTTCACGTGCACACCGTCCGGCAACGCGTCGAATACGCCGGAGAGCGCCTTGCGCACGTCGCCGGCGAGGCCGATCACGGCCAGTTCGCCGCTCGCATCGACGAGCTTGGCCTTGGCGCGCAGCACGAACATGGAGAGCCGCTTCTGCACGGCGGCCTGCACGTCTTTCGACGCCAGCAGGCGGATCGTATCGCCGCTGCGCCAAGTCAGGAACGACGCCAGCAGACGTCCCTTGGCTGAACAGTAGCCGGCCAGACGCGCATTGGCGGCGTCGAGGTGCTGGGTGTCGTTGGTCAACTGGCCGTGCAGGAAGCTCGCTGCGTCGTCGCCGGTGGCGTCGATCACGCCGAACTGCGTGAGCGGCATGTATGCGCCGTGGTGAATCACGGCGTCGAATTCATCGGCAGAAGGGCGCGGCAGCGTGGGCAGGCCGGCGGGCGCCGTGGAAGCTGCCGTGACGGCGGTGCCAGAGAGAGTGCCTGAAGCGGTAGCGAGCGGTGTGTTCATGGATTCCGAGAACAGTCAATTCTGACTTTAGCTAAGGCAAACAAGTATTATATGCAGTCCAACCCTGCCACGTTTCGCATGTCCCTTCTGAAGAAATGTTTCGTCGCCGGCGCAATCGTCGTTGTGCTGGCCGCAGCCGCAATTGCCGGTGGGTATCACTGGGCCAACAGCCCGCTAGATCTGAACCCTGCGCAACTCGATGTCACCGTCAAGCCGCACAGCAGCTTGCGCAGCGTCACGCTGCAGCTCAATCGCGGCGGCGTGCCGGTCGAGCCCGAACTGTTCGTCATCATGACGCGGCTGCTGGGGCTGCAAAGCGAGCTGAAATCGGGCAACTACGAGTTCAAGACGGGCGTGACGCCCTATGAGGTGCTGCAGAAAATCGCCCGCGGCGACGTCAACGAGTATGTGGCGACCATCATCGAAGGCTGGACCTTCAAGCGCATGCGCGCCGAGCTGGACGCCAATCCGGCGCTCAAGCACGACACGATCGGCATGAGCGACAGCGATCTGATGAACGCGATCAATGCGCCGGAAGCGCCGATCGGCAATGGTGAAGGACTGTTTTTCCCGGATACGTATCTGTTCGACAAGAACACCAGCGATCTCGACGTGTACCGCCGCGCTTACCGCCTGATGCGCCTGCGTCTGGACGAGGCGTGGACCGCGCGCGCGCCGAACCTGCCGTACAAGACGCCGTACGACGCGCTGACCATGGCGTCGATCATCGAAAAGGAAACCGGCAAGAAGTCCGACCGGCCGATGGTGGCGGCGGTGTTCGCGAACCGTCTGCGCGTGGGCATGCCGCTGCAAACCGACCCGACCGTGATCTACGGCATGGGCGACGGCTACACCGGCCACATCAGGAAAAAAGACCTGCAGACCGACACTCCCTACAATACCTACACCCGGATGGGTCTGCCGCCGACGCCCATCTCGCTGCCCGGGGTGGCGTCGCTGCAAGCGGCGCTGAACCCGGCGCAAACCACCGCGCTGTATTTCGTGTCGCGCGGCGACGGCAGCAGTATCTTTTCTGACACCCTCGGCGATCACAACAAGGCCGTGGACAAATACATTCGAGGGCAATGATGGCGCGGGGTAAATTCATTACGTTTGAGGGCATCGATGGGGCGGGCAAGACCACCCACCTCGGCTGGTTTCGGGAGCGCCTCGAACAGAAAGTCGCAAGCACCGGCCGCGCGGTCGTCATGACGCGCGAACCGGGCGGCACGCCGCTTGGCGAGCAGATCCGCGAGATCGTGCTGCATCAGAAAATGGACCTCGAAACCGAGGCGCTGCTGATGTTCGCGCTGCGCCGCCAGCATCTGGCCGAGGTGATCGAGCCGGCGCTCGCGCGCGGCGACTGGGTGCTGTCGGACCGTTTCACCGACGCGACCTTCGCTTACCAGGGCGGCGGCCGCGGTCTGCCGCGCGACAAGCTCGAAACGCTGGAGCGCTGGGTGCAGGGCGGTTTCCAACCGGACCTGACGGTGCTGTTCGACCTCGCGCCGGAGGTCGCCAACGAACGGCGCAGCGCGGTGCGCGATCCGGATCGTTTCGAAAGCGAGTCGGTGGCGTTTTTCAACCGTACTCGCGCCGAATATCTGCGCCGGGCCGAGGAAGCGCCATACCGGTTCGCTATCATTGACTCCGCGCAGAGCATTGTGCAGATTCAGAGAAAACTTGAAGAGTTGATCGCAGTTCTTTGATTTTAAAAGAATATAACTTCGTTTTATAACGCTATGCAGAGTTCGTGTTATGTCTCATAAAACTCCTGCAACAGTTTGATTTCAAAGAGAAACGATGATTTATCCGTGGCAAGCCGATGACTGGAACCGCCTGCAGCAGCTGCGCGGCCACTGGCCGCACGCCCTGTTGCTGCATGGACAGGCCGGAATCGGCAAGCTGCGCTTCGCGCAGCATCTCGCGCAAGGCCTGCTGTGCGAAGCGCAACAGCCCAACGGCGAGCCGTGCGGCGCGTGTGTGGCCTGCACCTGGTTCGCGCAAGGCAATCATCCGGACTACCGGATCGTCGTGCCCGAGGCGCTGGCCGCCGAAGCGGGCCTGAACAACGCCGCGGACGAGAAAGCCGACAAGGCCGACGCCGATGAAAGCAAGAAGACCCGCACGCCCAGCAAGGAAATCAAGATCGAGCAGATTCGCGGCTTGCTCGACTTCGTCGGCGTGGGTTCGCACCGCGGCGGCGCGCGCGTGGTCGTGCTGTACCCGGCGGAAGGGTTGAATATCGCCGCGGCCAACGCGCTCCTGAAAACGTTGGAAGAACCGCCGGCGGGCGTCGTGTTCCTGATGGTGTCGGCGCGTATCGACCGCCTGCTGCCCACCATCATCAGCCGCTGTCGCCAATGGCCGATGACCATCCCCGCGCCCGAGGTGGCGACGAAATGGCTCGCCGCGCAAGGCGTGGCCGAAGCGCCCGCGCTGCTCGCCGAAGCCGGTGGTGCGCCGCTCACCGCACTCGCGCTCGCCAGCGACGAGAACCGCGCACTGCGCGACTGGACACTCAAGCAACTCGCCGCCGGCCCCGATTGCGACGCCTTCGCCTGCGGCGAGGCGCTGCAAAAACTGCCCGTGCCGCTGGTGCTAGGCTGGCTGCAACGCTGGATGTACGATTTGCTGGCGCAGCGCACGGCAGGCGCGCCACGTTACTTTCCACAAGCGTCGGCGGCGCTGACGCGCTGCGCGTCGCAGGCCGATGCCAGCGCGTTCGCGCGCTTCATGCGCAACGTCACGCGCCAGCGCGCCGTCGAGAACCATCCGCTGAATGCGCGGCTGGTGTTCGAAGAACTGTTTATCGGCTACCGCGAGCTGTTCGCGTAAGCCCTGTCCGCGGGACAGGCCGGCAGCGGCGCGCGGCTGGCGCTCCGGTCCATCTTTCGTCCTGTTCCTGCATTGGCCTTTCATCTCACGTTCAACGCACCATGAGCCTTTCCTACCGCGATGCCACGCTCGACGATCTGCCCGCCATCGTCGCCATCTACAACTCGACTGTGCCGTCCCGGCAAGTCACGGCCGATCTCGAGCCGGTCAGCGTCGAAAGCCGGCTGGGCTGGTTTCACGCGCACGGTCCGCAAAAGCGCCCTTTGTGGGTGGTGGAAGATGCGCAACAGCCCGGCCGCGTGATCGCCTGGTTGAGCTTTTCGGACTTCTACGGCCGTCCGGCCTATCAGCGCACCGCCGAAGTCAGCATCTATCTCGACGAAAGCGCGCGTGGCCGCGGCCTCGGCAAGCAAATGCTGGCGGCTTCGCTGGCGGCGGCGCCGGCGCTCGGCATCGACTCCGTGCTCGGCTTTATCTTCGGCCACAATGAGGCGAGCTTGCGCCTGTTCCGCGCGTTCGGTTTCGACACGTGGGGCACGCTGCCGCGCGTGGCCGTGCTGGATGGCGTGGAGCGCGATCTGGTGATTCTCGGCAAACGCCTTGACGCCGCCGCGGCCGCCGCCTGATTCACCCCGAGCACTCCTACGCAGGACATCACCATGTTTGTCGACTCGCACTGCCATATCAATTTCGAAGGACTCGCCGACCGCCTGCCGCAAGTGCTCGAGAATATGCGCAGCCACTCGGTCACGCATGCGCTGTGCGTGTCCGTCGATCTGGAAACGCTGCCGTCCGTGCTCGATATCGCCAGCCGGTATGAGAACGTGTACGCCTCGGTCGGCGTGCATCCGGATCACGAGGACATGCGCGAGCCGAGCGTCGCCGAACTGGTCGAACTGGCCGGGCATCCGAAGGTGGTCGCGATCGGCGAGACGGGTCTCGACTACTATCGTCTGGAAGGCCGCACGATCGCCGACATGGAATGGCAGCGCGAGCGCTTTCGCACCCATATCCGCGCGGCGCATGCCACTGGAAAGCCGCTGATCATCCATACGCGCTCGTCGTCGGAAGACACGCTGCGCATCATGGCCGAGGAGCGCGCGGGCGAGCCGGGCGGCGTGATGCATTGCTTCACGGAGCCGTGGGCCGTCGCCGAACAGGCGCTGGCGCAGAATTTTCACATCTCGCTGTCGGGCATCGTCACGTTCAAGAGCGCGACGGATGTGCAGGACGTCGCGCGCCGCGTGCCGCTCGAGCGCTTGCTGATCGAAACCGACTCGCCGTACCTCGCGCCCGTGCCGTATCGCGGCAAGCCTAATGAACCTGCGTACGTCAGTTATGTCGGACGCTTCATCGCGCAGCAACGCGAGATGCCGGAAACGGCGCTGGCCGCCGCGACCACGCAGAACTTTTTCCGCCTTTTCAAGATCCCCGCGCCCACTGGCGTGTGAGACGTAAAGTCGATCAATATCAAAAGGATAGGGACGTTTCCTAAAGTCAAATATGAGAGAAATTTCGATGTCGATCGCAGCATCCCAGGACACTTTGGCGGCGCGTGGCGCGCTGGCTTCGGCGCGGCGCCGCGCCTCGCGCGTCGCATTCGCGGCAACGCTGGCCTGTGCGGCGCTGACTTCGCTGATGGTGTCGCCGGCTCAGGCTGCGCCGATCGATTCGCTGATCAAATCGGTCAAGTTCGACGACGTCGACGGCGTCAACAAACTGCTCGCCAAGGGCATGGACCCGAACAGCGTGGACAACCAGGGCATGCCGCTGCTGGTGCTGGCCGCGCGCGAAAAATCGGACAAGGTCGGCGCCGCGCTGGTCGCCAATCCGAAGACCAACATCGAGATTCAGGACAAAGCCGGCGAGAACGCGATGATGATGGCGTCGTTGAACGGCGACCTCGACTTCGTCAACCTGCTGATCGCGAAAGACGCCGAAGTCAACAAGAAGGGCTGGGCGCCGTTGCACTACGCGGCGGCGAACGGCCATGACGACGTCGTCAAGGTGCTGCTCGACCATTCGGCCTACGTCGACGCCGGCTCGCCGAACGGCACCACGCCGCTGATGATGGCCGCGCGCGGCGGCCATGTGTCGACGGTGAAGCTGCTGCTCGACAACGGCGCGGACCTGACGGTGAAGAACCAGATCGGCATGACGGCGCTCGATTTCGCCAAGACCTACAAAGAGCCGGATGTGGTCGAAGGGCTGACCGCGCGCCTGCAGCAGATGCAACAGAAGTGATGCGCGCGGCGGCGCGAGTCGGCGGCGGTTCATGGGCAGCCGACGCGCGTCGCCCAAACGCCGCGCTCAAAGGCCAGCCTGGTCAGCCGGCCGCCTGGGCGCGCTATCCGAGCTTCAGGCGTGCCAGCGTCGAAGCGCGAAAGTACCGGTGCAGCGGCCGCCGCCTGGCAAGGCAGTAAAAAGTGCCTGAAGATAGCGGCGCCGCGCACGCTTGAGCTTCGCAAAACAGTGCAGAATGACGACTTTGGCGCGCCGCCTGGGCGCGCCGTTTGGACGCGGCGAAAGACCGCCTGATAAACGACCCTGGAAAGGAACACCATGCTGCGGGCTTTGATTTTCGCCAGCGCGCTTGCCGTACCGCTATCGGCAGCAGCGTTTACGGGAGGCGACCTCAACAAGCTGTGCACCAAGACGGACGTGGCATCGCGTAGCGCGTGTGCCGCTTATATCGAAGGCGCCGCCGACGGCATCTTCAACACCATCGACGCGATCGGCGGCACGACCGGTCCGCGCGTCGGCCAGTACTTCTGCTTGCCGCAGGACGCGCGTTCGGCGCAGCTGACCGACGCGGTGCGTAAATATATTGCGGAGAATCCGAACGTGGCGGGCTACAACGCCAGCACGGCGATCTCGCTGGGGCTCGGCAAGGCGTTTCCCTGCAGGAGCGGTAGTTGAATTGAATCACGGCTGATACCTCGCGTGCCCGCATCGGGTGCGTTGGGCGTTTTAGCTAGCGGGTGTGTTTCGGGTTTTCAGCCGCCGGAATCCCGCCGGGGCTTTTTCGAAGCCCCGCCTGAAAACCGGTTTGAACCCCGGCCGTCCGTTTGCAGAAGCGGCTTGCCTCGGCACCTTTCCAGGATCGCGCTGACGAACGACCTAAGATGGTTGTAGGCAGTCCGCGACGGCGCGCAGTCGTGCGGCTCGCGCCTGCTTCTTTGGCGGATGCTTTGCCACCGGCGCCGTTCGGCGCAACGGCGCATCACGCACCACCGCAGCCACGTTCGATGCTTGCCGGTTCCGCGCCCGCTCTGCGCGGGTCCTGTTCACCGCTCAAGCCAGGAGGAAAAGCCCCTTCATGCCAACTCTCGACGAACTCAGCCGCATGGCCGAAGCGCCGCTGCATACGTGGCTCGGCGCGTTGATCGTCTCGGTCATCGCGATGGTGCTGGCGGTGGGCATTCATCGGATCGGCGCGCGCATCGTAAAGCGGCTCGCGCGGCCTTATCCGCTCACCAGTGTGGTGCTGCGCTATATCGACAAGCCATCGCTGTGCGTGCTCGTGATCCTCGCGCTGGAGGCGGTGTGGTGGGAAGCGCCGGACACGCTGACCTTCATCACGCCGTTGCGCGACGCCGTCGCGATTACGCTGATCGGCGCGATCACGTGGCTCTCGGTGCGCTCGGCGGCGGCGATCGGCGAGGCGATCATTCAGGCCCATCCACTCGATACCGCCGACAACCTGCAGGCGCGCCGCATCCATACGCAAGCACGCGTGCTGGCGCGCTCGGTGATGTTCGTGATCGTGATCGTCGGCGTGGGCGGGGCGTTGATGACGTTTCCCAACGTCCGGCAGATCGGCGCGAGCCTGCTGGCGTCGGCGGGGGTGGCGGGCCTGGTCGCCGGTATCGCGGCGCGGCCGGTGCTCGGCAATCTGATCGCCGGCTTGCAGATCGCGCTGTCGCAGCCGATCCGTCTCGACGACGTCGTCGTGATTCAGGGCGAGTGGGGGCGTATCGAGGAAATCACCGGCACGTATGTGTCGGTGCGTCTGTGGGATCAGCGACGGTTGATCGTGCCGCTGCAATGGTTTATCGAAAACCCGTTTTCCAATTGGACCCGCAGCAGTTCGCAGATCATCGGCACGGTGTTTCTTTACGTCGACTACCACATGCCGCTCGCGCCGTTGCGCGAGGAGCTGGCGCGCATCGTCGAGGACGCGCCCGAGTGGGACCGTCGCGTGCAGGTGCTGCAGGTTACGGACGGTACCGAGCGCTCCATGCAATTGCGTGCGCTGGTCAGTTCGCTCGATTCCGGCCTGAACTGGGATTTGCGCTGCCGGGTGCGCGAGGGGCTGCTCGATTTCATCCAGCAGCATTACCCGCAGTACTTGCCGCGGGCCCGTGCGGAAGTGTCGGCGGAACTCGAAACCGGCAACGGTGAACCGCTCGACTGGGTGCCGCGCAGCACGCAGACGCCGGCCGGCAGCACGGCCGCGCATACCGAGGCCGATCCGGTGGCGAGCCGCGCCGGACGGCCGCCGGCGGCCGATGTGCCGCGGCAGGTCAAGGAAAAGGTTTGACGCCGGAAAGCGGCGTACTCTGGCATGGCGGTGCCGATGAATGCAACTGATCCGGCACCCAAGCGGTCGAACCGTCCACGCACTCACCAACCTGGCGCGGCATCGCGTGCTTCATCGTGTTTCCGGTTCTCGCTGCGCCATTGCGCGCGAGACACCGCGAACACCTGACAACGCACCCGAGCGCGCCGCGCGAACCAAGGAGGACATGCAACATGGGCCGACTGATCGTCGTGTCGAATCGCGTCGCAACGCCGACGGAAACCAAGGGATCGGCCGGCGGCCTCGCGGTCGGCGTATTCGGCGCGCTGAAGGATGCCGGAGGGGTGTGGTTCGGCTGGAGCGGCGACGTGGTCAGCGAGACCGTCGCCAACGCCGGTCCGACGCTGGAACAGGACGGCGCGGTCACCTTCGCGACCGTCGGTCTGACGCGCAAGGATTACGACCAGTACTATCGCGGCTTTTCCAACGCGACGCTGTGGCCGGTGTTCCACTACCGCAACGACCTCGCACGCTACGAGCGCGAGGAGTACGCGGGCTACCGGCGTGTCAACGCGTGGCTCGCGCACAAGCTCATCAAGCTGCTCGAACCCGACGACGTGATCTGGATTCACGACTACCATCTGATCCCGTTCGCCGAGGCGCTGCGCAACGAGGGCATTACGAACCGCATCGGCTTCTTCCTGCACATTCCGTTTCCCGCGCCGCAGATCCTGCTGAACATTCCACCGCATGAAGAGCTGGTGAAGTCGTTGTCGTGCTACGACCTGCTGGGTTTCCAGACCGCCACCGACGAGCTCGCCTTCAAGGATTACGTCACGCGCCACGCGCGCGGCACGGTGGGCGCGGACGGACTCGTCGAAGCATTCGGCCGCAAACTGCGTACCGGCGTTTACCGCATCGGCGTGTTCCCCGACGAAATCGCCGAACAGGCGAAGCGCTACGAAAGCCGTCAGCACGTGCTCGACCTGAAGCAAAGCCTGGAAGGCCGCAAGCTGATCATGAGCGTCGACCGGCTCGATTACTCGAAGGGTCTCGTCGAGCGGTTCCGGGCGTTCGAGCATCTGCTGGAGCGCTCGCCGGAATGGCGCGGCAATGTCACGCTGGTGCAGATCGCGCCGCCGACCCGCTCGGACGTCGCCACCTATCAGAAGATTCGCCAGGACCTGGAGTACGAAGCAGGGCGCATCAACGGCCGCTACTCGGGGCTCGACTACACGCCGATCCGCTATCTGAACCAGCAGTACGACCGCTGGAAGCTGATGTCGCTGTTTCGCGAATCGCAGATCGGTTTCGTCACGCCGTTGCACGACGGCATGAATCTGGTCGCGAAGGAATACGTCGCCGCGCAGAATCCCGACGACCCCGGCGTGCTGGTGCTGTCGATTTTCGCTGGAGCGGCGGCGGAGTTGACCGGCGCGTTGCTGGTCAATCCGCATGATGCGATCGGCATGTGCGAAGCCTTGCAGCGCGCGTTGCAGATGCCGCTCGACGCGCGTCAGCGGCGTCATGAGATCAATATGGCGGCGCTGCGCGAGAACGATCTCGGCGTGTGGCGCGATACCTTCCTGCGCGATCTGCGCAGCGTGCCGGCACAGAAACCGGGCAAGGGCGGCGGGCATAAGTGATGGGGCGTGTCGACCAGTGTTTGTCCGGCGTCGGGCGCGGCCTCGTGAGCGCATGTCCAGGTACGGCAGAGTTAGGGAACGCGCGCGCGTGCGCGACTGAATGTCGGGCCAGCGCATGCTGACCACTTTGGCAATTGCGGGCTATCGCTCGTTGCGCGAGTTGATCGTCCCGCTTGGCAGGCTGAACGTGATCACAGGTCCAAACGGCAGCGGCAAGTCGAGTGTGTATCGCTCGCTGCGGCTGCTGGCCGAAGCGGCGCGCGGCGGGTTGATTACCTCGCTCGCGCGCGAGGGCGGTTTGCCGTCCACGCTATGGGCCGGACCTGAGCGCTTTTCGCGCGCCGTGCTGGCGGGCGAGTTCGCGGTTGAACCGCTGCGCCGCAAAGATCCGGTCAGCCTGCGGCTCGGTTTTTCCGGCGATCAGTTCGGCTACGCGATCGATCTCGGTTTGCCGCTCGTCAATGACGCCACGCGTTTTCCGCTCGATCCGACCATCAAGCGCGAATGCATCTGGAGCGGCCCCGTGCTGCGGCCGTCGGCCTTGCTGGTGGACCGCCACGGCCCGGCGCTGCGCACGCGCGACGAGCGCGGCGACTGGCAGACCATTCCACAACCCGTCGCCAGCTTCGACAGCATGATGACGGAGTTCTCCGACCTGCGGAGCGCACCCGAGATGATCACGGTGCGTGAGCAGATCCGCTCGTGGCGCTTCTACGACCATTTCCGCACCGACGCCGACGCGCCCGCGCGTCTGCCGCAGATCGGCACGCACACGCCCGTGCTCGCCAACGACGGCGCGGACCTTGCCGCCGCGTTACAAACCATCCGCGAAATCGGCGACCCGGCCGCGCTCGACGCCGCCATCGACGACGCCTTTCCCGGCTCGCGCCTCGACGTCACGACACAGGACGGCCGCTTCGAGGTGGTGATGCAGCAGCACGGCCTGCTGCGGCCGCTGAAAGGCGCGGAGCTGTCGGACGGCACCTTGCGCTATCTGCTGCTGGTCGCGGCCTTGCTGACGCCGCGTCCGCCTGAACTCCTCGTGTTGAACGAACCCGAGACGAGCCTGCATCCGGACCTGCTGCCGGCGCTTGCCCGCCTGATCGCGCGGGGCGCCGCGCATTCGCAGGTGCTGGTGGTGTCGCATGCGGCGCGTCTGATCGCGGCGCTCGAACGTGAGGAGGCGAGCCAGTCGATCGTGCTGGAAAAGCAGTTCGGCGCGACCCGTATCGCCGACGCCGACGACCGCGATTTGCCGGCCTGGAAATGGCCCACGCGCTGACACGTACCGCCGTTCACGTGTGGAGCCGTATGTAAGCTGAATGTAACAGCACCGAGGAAATGCAAGACCAGAGGCTTTTTGTTGTCCTGTAGTGAATAATGCTTCGATGCCGGTGGTGCACGCGGCCGGATTCGGCCGTTGCATTGATCGGAGGTATTGGCGCTGTCATACTCAGCGCCGCTGGCGCGCACCGCCCTAGGGCGCAAGCCGCCAGCTCATGGAGACATAATATGAAGATTGCGCAGATCGCCCCTTTGACCGAATCGGTGCCGCCGAAGCTGTATGGCGGCACGGAGCGCGTCGTGTCGTACATCACCGAGGCGCTGGTCGATCTCGGCCATGACGTGACGCTGTTCGCGAGCGGCGACTCCGTCACCAGCGCGAAGCTCGAACCCGTCTGGCCACGCGCGCTGCGTCTCGATCCGGGCATTCGCGACCGCGTGGCGCCCCATATGCTGCTGATGGAACTGGTGCGCCGCCAGGCCGAAAATTTCGACGTCCTGCACTTTCACCTCGACTACTACTCGTTCTCGGTCTTCAAGCGCCAGGACACGCCGTTTGTCACGACGATGCACGGCCGCCTCGACTTGCCCGAGCAACAGCCGGTGTTCGACACGTTCAACACCGCGCCGGTGATCTCGATTTCGAATTCGCAGCGGCATCCGCTGCCGCAGGCCAAGTGGCTGACCACCGTCTATCACGGCTTGCCGGAACAGCTCTACACGCCGCAGCCGGTCGAGCAGAAGTACCTTGCGTTTCTCGGCCGGATCTCGCCGGAAAAACGAGTCGACACCGCGATCCGGATTGCCGGCCGCTGCGGCATGCCGATTCGCATCGCCGCGAAAGTGGATGCCGCCGATCGCGAGTATTTCGAGCGCGACATCCGGCCGTTACTGGATTTGCCTTATGTCGAGTTCATCGGCGAGATCGCGGATAACCAGAAGGCCGAATTCCTGTCCGGCGCTCACGCGCTGCTGTTTCCGATCGACTGGCCGGAGCCGTTCGGCCTCGTGATGATCGAAGCGATGGCATGCGGCACGCCGGTGATCGCGTTCAACCGCGGCTCGGTGCCGGAAGTGCTGGAAGACGGCGTGACGGGTTTTATCGTCGAAGACGAAATCGGCGCGGTGGCGGCGGTCAATCGGCTGCATAAGATGCCGCGCGCGGGTGTGCGGCAGCGCTTCGAGGAGCGCTTCACTTCGCACCGCATGGCGCAACAGTATGTGGATGCGTATCAGTTGGTGATTCGCGCGCAAAAGCGTTCGCGCTTCAAGGTGATCGATACGTCGGGCAGTTGAGCTGAAGAGATTCGGCTCACGCGGCAGAGTGAAAAAGAGCGGCGATGCGTGGTGCGCATCGCCGTTTTTTATTGGCGCACGACTTGAGACGAATCAGGCTTTTGCATCCGGCAACGGGCGGTGGTCTGCGGCTGCGGCCCACAAAAGCTCGCCGTCGCGGCCGCATGCCACGTTGCTCCCACTGCAAAGGCAGGCTGCGCAGGATTGCGTCTGACCCGGCCACCGCTGCTCACGGAACCCGGCGGATCAGACGCACACCCCGCAGACCGGCAACCAGACGGCGTGCCTAGATTTTCAGACGCGTGACCTTGGTGCCTTGCAGCGATACATCGGCCATCAGGCCGGCATTGGTCAGCACGAACACCTCGACCGGGGCGGTGGCCGTGGTGGTGTCGATCGCGCCATTGGCGCCCATCTTGATCAGCGCGACGGACGCGTCGCCGCCCGCCGACCAGCCGTCGGCATTGCGGAATTTGTCCAGTGCGTCCTGCGTCATGAACAGGAAGATGATCGCCTTCGACTGTGCACCCGCCTGCAGGCCGAATGAGCCGGAAATCGTGCTGTAGTAACCGACTGTGCCGCCGCCTACGCGCAGCGAACCTTCGCCATACTGTCCGCCGACGACGAAGCCCACCTGCAGCACCGACGGGAACACGAGAACGCCGCGCGCCTTCGAGACCAGTTCGCGCGATCCCTTCACCGTCGTGAAGAGCCGCGACATGGTGCCGTCGACGCTAGCGTCGATCGACTGGCGCTTGGCTGAATCGGTGGCGGGTGTATCCGGGTTGCCTTTGTTGGTCGTACAACCAGCCAGTGCAAGGCCTCCGAAAGCGAGCGCAGCGGTAGTCTTCAACATGAAGTTTCGTCTTTGCATCGTTTTTCTCCGTCATGGTTCCGGGGCGCAACCTCATCTGATTTGCCGGGTTGCCTTTGAGTTATATCACACGCAAGCACAAAAGGCGCAGTTCGTCGCTAGGCGAAAAGCCTTGTGGGGCGGGGGTTTCGGGCTAATCGTAAGGCGCCGTGCCGTAATTTTGACCGGCACCGCAGTGCGCGTGGAAGCTACGCGCAGCGCGCTTTCAAATGGACTCCGGCGGTTCGCGCCGGGTTTGCCCGCAGCCAATAGGAGCAAGGCGGCGACGGTGTCGACCATTCGTTTTTACCGATTTTACGCCGCGCAAATGTGCGTTGAAATCAAATTGAAAGTGTTGCCTCGACGCTGCAGATCGGCCGGCGTAGCGGCCCGCAATCGGCCTTCTGATCCGGACGCGCGCTCAGCCGTGGTTCGCCGGACTCTTGACCGCCGGCGGACGCCGCAGCGCGCGGCGCACCATGCCGATCAGCACGCCGAGCAGAAACAGCACCACGGCCGGCACGATCCAGTAGCCGACGAATGCATGCCAGAGATAGGCCATCAAAGTGGAGCGGCGCACGCTGTATTCGTTGCGGGCGTCCTGCTGACGCGGCGCGTTGGCGGCCAGCACCTCGGCCGGACAGCCGGCGGCTTGCGCTTCGTCGGGCTTGCCGTGGCAGCGCGCGGGGGCGCCGGCGGCGCGCTGCGCGTCGGTGAAATTCCAGGTGGTCAGCGCACGGTCGAGGTCGACGGCGTTGTACGCCATTTCCTCCCGGATCTCGCTCACCGCCACGATCGCCACGGGCACCGCCCAAAATATGATGACGACCAGCCACCGCCTTAACCAGCGGTTTTTATGCTTCGATACCATCCTTGCCTCCGATGGATGCTCTGCAGCACCAACGACAAGATGGCGGCCCGTCTAATGTTGTATAGGGGGGTGGGCCGTCTCCGCAGCCATCATAGAAGAAAAATGGCGGGTTCGGGCAGATGGACCGTGAAGGGCGGGGCGGGACGCGGGGCGCGAGTGCCGGATGGCAGCGCCGCTGTGTTCGAGCGGCGCGCGCTCAGGCGCCGCGCATATCGCACGACGCCGATTCGTTGTGTTTAATTAGCCGGTGCGGACGACAGGCAGGTCTTCATGAACGCCTTGCGGTCATCACCCTTCTTGCCGGTGGCTTGCGCGTTGCACGCCTTCATCTTGTCCTGCTGGCTCATCGGCGCAGCGGCGGCCGGCTTGGCGGACAGGCAGGTCTTCATGAACGCCTTACGGTCGTCGCCCTTCTTGTCACCGGCCTGCTTGTTACAGTCGGCCATTTTGGTTTGCTGGCTGTTCTCTGCGAACACCGGCGAAACGAGGACAGCGCCCAGCACCAGCGTGGCGATAGCGGATTGGATTTTCATGTGACACTCCATCGGTGGTGAAAACGTTTTTGGTCGTTCATGCGCGCGGGCGTCAACCGTATCCAGGACCCTCGGCACGTCCATTATGGCAAATGCTGTCTGCCAGAACGGCTAAAAGCGCATTCCGGTTGACAGGCGCTCACGCTGGTTTTCCCTTACGTGGCGGGGACTGACGGCGGATTGGAGTATCCAGTGGCGAATGGCGCGAGCGTGGAATGATGTTATGCATTCCAGATTAAATGCATGAAGCAAATTCAAACGAATTAGCACCAAGCTATTCCATAAGATTGATGAAAAATTAACACAAACTTTGTGCATTGCTGCACACGCAATTGAATTGTAATTCGGCAGGAAATTCTACCGCCCAACATATGGGTAATATTGACCAGGATGCGTGCCGCCCATTGCGTCGCTGGTCTGCTCTCACACCGGCCAAGGAGGCTCGCCATGCACTATCTGTTGATGTACGACCTGGTGTCCGACTATCTCGAACGGCGCGCCGCGTATCGCGATGAGCATCTGAAGCTCGCGTGGGCCGCCACGGAGCGCGGCGAGCTGCTGCTGGCCGGCGCGCTGGCCGAGCCCACCGACACCGCCATGCTACTCTTTCAAGGCGACTCTGCCGCTGCCGCCGAAGCCTTTGCCAAGGCCGATCCGTATGTACTCGCCGGTCTCGTGACACGCTGGCGCGTGCGTCAATGGACGACAGTGGTGGGCGAGGGCGCGGCGAACCCGGTGCGCTAAAACCTGGTCTATCGGTTGTATCGGTGGAGTGTCGAGCGGTGAAACCGGTCGCTCACTCAATGCTCCCGCGTCGTTCAGGCCGCGCTATTTTCACCGCGTTGATGCACTGCACATAGCGTGTTCAGCGCTGCTTCCCGCGCCTTGGTCGATTGGCCAAAGCCGAGCCAAAATGCATCGAAATCCTGTCTCAGACGGACGATCGATTCATAAAAGTTATTCGCCCGTGATGCATTTTGATTGTGCGGTGCAATAGCGTCATTTCGCCGCCGAAAGCGACCGGACTTTTGTGACGGCATTGCGAGAAAAGACGCAGCAAAAAGGACAAGTTTGTTTCCATCCGTAACACTTGTCTCATTCATATTCACGGAAACCCTGGGGATGGTATGCTTCGTGCACAAATTCTCCCATGCACGAGTGAGACCACGTTTTGTGCTTCGCAATAGGGACAAACCGCACTAAGTCGGGGCGGTATTGACCAGCCAACAGAACGTACAAAACATATTTGTGCAACCGAGGCCTGCACACGGGTCGTGACAGTTGAATCCGTGGCAGTCCAAAGCCGCAGCCCGGCCAGGCTGCGTGGAGAAAACCCAATGTTTTTCGATGAGCTAAGCAATGACGAATGGGCGCTGCTGGCAGCGCTTGTTTCAGATGAGCCGGCCGTCCGTCTAAACCGACGCGGCCGGCCCCGCGCCGAACCACGCATCGTGGCGAATGCCGTCCTGTGGATTCTGACAACCGGTGAACCTTGGTCGAAACTGCCAGGGCGCTATCCGTCGGGTCCGACTTGCCGGCGCCGTTTTGAAGAGTGGCAGTTGAACGGCACGCTGCTGGAGATGGTTCGGCTGTTGTCGCAAACCGGGCGCACCTTTGCGTACGTCCCCCAACCGGCGCCGCCCGTCGCGGCCAAACCCGCGGCACCGGTAGCGGAAACCCCCAGCGTGCGCGACGAGCATCCGCGTGGCGTGTCCTGGAGAAGCCCCGAGTCGTGGCAAGCGCCCGGCGGCATGTCGAACAGCCTGAGCAGTTGGCGTTCGGCCGATCCGATCGCCGACATCACGCGCCAGTTGTCCGGCGTCGCGAATGTGCCGCCGGTGTCTCGTGCGCCAGCGGCACCCGTCGCAGCGCCCGCACGTCATGTCGTGCGGGCCGGCTTGCCGCGCTCGGATGAAGCGCGCGCGGTAGGCGCAGCCATGCATGGTTTGAATTCGGCCGTCGCTTCGGCGCGCGGCACGCCTGCGCCTGACGATCGGCGCAGTCCGTTGTCGATGAGCCTCGCGCCCCGCGGCACGGAAATCCTCGACCGGCGTGGCTATGTGATTTACGTCGCGGCCGAGCAGGTGCCTAACGCCATGTATCGCGCGTGGGCGGAAATCATGAAGGACGGCAAACGCGTCGAGCGTTCTGGCCTCGTCGGCCCGCGCTTTGAGCAAGCTGAGGCGGCGGAGCAATACGCGCTCGACTGGGCGCGGCAGTGGATCGACCGCGAATGCCTCACGTTGGCGGCAGCGGCGCAATCCGCGGCCGTGGCACAAGCATCCGCTCAAGCGCCGGCTCATGTCTCAGCGAACCCTGCGCCCACGGCGGCTCGTCCGTTGCCTGCCTTGCGCCATGTGCCCGAACCAGTCGCGGCCAATCACGGCGCGCCGTTGCATGGACCGCTCAACGCATTCCGTGGTCCGTTGCGCCGTTATCCCGGCGAACCGGCCGCTGCCACGGCGGCGACCGAGAACAGTGCATCCGATCGTTATCCGTCGTACACAGAACTCATCTCCCACGCGGGGTGAGCACAGCAGTTCCCCGCGGCCGGTAGGAGCAACCGCCGCAGGTTCCCGTTTCATTCGTTGTGACATTCGCTGTGATTCACTGGTGTTATCAGAAGGACGCCGTTCACCGACGCCCCTCGTCCACGCGCGTTACTGACGTCCGTAGGTGTCGTCGAAACGCACGATGTCGTCCTCGCCGAGATACGAACCGGACTGGACCTCGATCATTTCGAGCGGCATCTTGCCCGGATTCTCGAGACGGTGGGTGACACCCAGCGGAATATAGGCCGATTCGTTTTCGGAGACGATAAAGCGCTCTTCACCGCGCGTGACGAGCGCCGTGCCGCGCACGACGATCCAATGTTCGGCGCGGTGATGATGCATTTGCAGCGAGAGCCGCGCACCCGGTTTCACCACGATCCGTTTGACCTGGAAGCGCTCGCCGGTGTCGACGGAATCGTAGTTGCCCCACGGGCGATGCACCTTGCGATGGTTGGCCGCCTCCAGCCCACCGTCGTTGCGAATCCGGCCCACGATCTTCTTGACGTCCTGCACGCGCGACTTGTCGGCGACCAGAATGGCGTCGGCCGTTTCCACCACCACGAGATCGTGCGTGCCCACGCAGGCGATCAGGCGTCCTTCCGAATGCGCGAAGGTCGAGGCCGCGCCTTCGAACATCACGCGCCCACGGCCCACGTTCTGATCGGCGTCCTTATCCGAGATGTCCCAGATCGCGTCCCACGAACCCACGTCGGACCAGCCGGCCTGCAACGGCACGACCACGCCCGAGGCCGCGCTTTGATCGTTGCCGAGTTGCTCCATCACCGCGTAGTCGATCGAATTCGACGGCGAGGCACTGAACGCGTCGCGTTGCAGCCGGAAGAAGTCGCCGTCCGCCTTGCCGCCCGCGAAGGCCGCATCGCAGGCTTCGTAAATGGCCGGCTGGAAATGGCGAATCGCCTTCAGCCAGGTCGACGCGCGCATGATGAAGATGCCGCTATTCCACCAGTACTCCTTCGATTCGATATATCGCTGCGCGAGCTCCAGATGCGGCTTCTCGACGAAGCGATCGAGTTTGTGCGCGCCGACCTTGCCGGTCACTTCCGCGTCGGCGTCCTGCGTGTCGTTAGTCGTGCCAAGCGCCGCGCCAATGCGAATGTAGCCGTAGCCCGTTTCCGCGCGCGTCGGCACGATACCCATCGTGACGATATGACCGGCCGCCGCATGCTGCACGCCGGCGGCCACGGCCGCGTGAAAGCCGTCGATGTCGGTGACCGCGTGATCGGCGGGCATCACGACCATGATGCCGTCTTCGTCCTGCGCGGCGACCGAGAGGGCGGCCACCGTGAGTGCCGGCGCCGTGTCGCGGCCGGCGGGTTCGAGAATCAGCCGGGTCGGCTTGCCGCTCGTGCGCAATTGCTCGGCGGTGGTGAAGCGTTGTTCTTCATTGGCCACCACGACGAGTTGCTCGGTGAGCGGATAGCCGGCCTCGAGTCCCTCGAGACGGCGCGTGGTGGATTGCAGCAGCGAATCGTCGCCGAGCAGGCCGATCAACTGTTTCGGATGCTGTTCGCGCGACATCGGCCACAACCGCGTGCCGGAGCCGCCCGCCAGAATCACGGGATGAACCTTGAGCTTGACGTTCAGGGACTTGACTTGCGTGGACCGGGTGTCGGCGGGCGTGGCCGTGACCGGAGCTGTCATGATGGACTCCTCGAGGCTGGGTGAATGCGTCGAGTTTTATCACGAACTCAGGAATCAATAAAAGCGCGTTAAATAGAAACTATATAAAATGCCTAATAAATTTCTCCATTTCGTGAAGAAAAAATGTCCCGATAATTTTTTAAAAAGAAAAATTACGCGAAAAAAATCGCCGGCTATTTTTTTATCGCCATTCATGCCGCAGAATGATGACGGAAGGCGCGGCGTAAGCTTCGTAGGAAAACACTCGCAAAGTACGAGATTGGCTTACATCAAGGCTTGCAGGATGCCTGTCAAACGCAGAATCCGGTAACAATTGCCGAACAAAATTCAGAAAAAATGCCGAAACATTGACCGATACAATTTGAGATTTTTTGCGGTCTTGCAGTGGGAATTTTAATATCGCTTTATCTATACCTGTACAAGGGTATTCACTCATTCCGACACAGGTTTCCCAATCCGGCTGTTCAGGCAGTTTTTTTGGGCGGGAAACAGAAGGGCAATTAGCACCGGTTCAAACAGTTACGCGTCGCGCATGGAATTGCATGACGCGGTTACCGGCGTTGTGCGTCCCATCGCCGGACTGGATTTCAACCAACCAACGGATGGCACTTGACTGACGAACTGAGGGGCAGCGCATGCTGAGCGTTCTATCGAGAATCATCGACATCGCCATGGTCGCGCTCGGCGCCGCCATCGCGACGGCCGTGCACAGCGGGAAAGTCGTGTGGCTGGACGATATGCAAAGCGTCTCGCTCGCATTCGACTGCCTGCTGGTGGTGGTGTTTTTCCCTGCGCTCGGGATCTATCAGTCGTGGCGCGGCAAGCCGCTGTACGACCTGCTGTGCCGCGTGGCGGGCGGCTGGCTGCTGGTGGAAGTCACCGGCGTGCTGATCAGCTTCAGCCTGCACCGCTCGGACAGCCTGTCGCGGCTGTGGCTCGTCTATTGGGCCGTGGCCACGATCGTGCTGCTGATCGTCACCAAGGTGATCGTCTATTCGATTCTGCGCGGACTGCGCCGCGAAGGCTTCAATCAGCGCGCGGTGGCGATCGTCGGCGGCGCACCGTATGGGCGCTTTCTGATCCAGCAGATGCGCAGCCGTCCGGACGCGGGCTTCTCGCCGGTCGTGGTGTTCGATGAAGACAGCACGATCAATCACTACGAAGACCCGGATGCGGGCGAGGTGATCGAAGGCGTGCCGGTCGAACGCGACTATCAGCGCATGCTGCATCTCGTGCGCCAGCGTGCGATCCGCGAGCTGTGGCTGGCGCTGCCGATCTCGAAGGAGAAAGCCATCCATCGCTTCGTGATGGATCTGCGCAACGACTTCGTGAACATCCGCTTCATTCCGGACGTGCGCAGCCTGACGCTCTTCAATCAGCCGATGGTCGATCTGCTCGGCGTGCCGGCGATCAATCTTGCCGCTTCGCCGATCACCGATCTGCGCGTGCTGCCCAAGCGCGTGTTCGATCGTCTGTTCGCGCTGGCCGCGTTGACCGCGCTCGCGCCGGTGATGCTGGTGATCGCCGCCGCGGTGAAGCTGAACTCGCCGGGCCCGGTGTTCTTCCGGCAAAAGCGCAAAGGCATCGACGGCAATCAGTTCGAGATCTACAAGTTCCGCTCGATGAAGATGCACAAGGAGGAGCACGGCAAGATCACCCAGGCCACGCGGCGCGATCCGCGCATCACCGCGGTCGGCGCGTTCCTGCGGCGCACCAGTCTCGACGAGCTGCCGCAGTTCATCAACGTGTTGCGCGGCGAGATGTCGGTGGTCGGCCCGCGTCCGCATGCGCTCGAACACGACGACATCTACAAGGATCTGGTGAAGGGCTACATGCACCGTTACCGGATCAAGCCGGGCATCACCGGGTGGGCGCAGATCAACGGCTATCGCGGCGAAACCGACCGCATCGAAAAGATGATGGGCCGCGTCAAGCTCGATCTGTACTACATGCAGCACTGGACCTTCTGGCTCGACATCAAGATCGTCGTGCTGACGCTGTGGAAAGGCTTCGTCGGCAGCAACGCTTACTAAGCTCCTTTCCCAATCAACTCAATTCTGCGAGGTGTAATACATGAACCTGACGATCATCGGTAGTGGCTACGTAGGCCTCGTGACGGGCGCATGTCTGGCCGACATCGGCCACGATGTGTTCTGTCTCGACGTCGATCAGCGCAAGATCGACGTGCTCAACAACGGCGGCGTGCCGATCCATGAACCGGGTCTGCAGGAGATCATCGCGCGCAATCGCAAGGCCGGCCGCCTGAAGTTCTCGACCGACGTCGAAGCCGCGGTCGCGCATGGCGATATCCAGTTCATCGCGGTCGGCACGCCATCCGACGAAGACGGTTCCGCCGACCTGCAATACGTGCTCGCCGCCGCGCGCAACATCGGCCGCCATATGACGGGCTTCAAGGTGATCGTCGACAAATCGACGGTGCCGGTCGGCACGGCCTCGCGCGTGCGCGAAGTGATCGCCGCCGAACTCGCCGAACGCAATGCCGCGCACATGTTCTCGGTGGTGTCGAATCCCGAATTCCTGAAAGAAGGCGCGGCGGTGGAAGACTTCACGCGGCCCGATCGCATCGTGCTTGGTTGCGACGAGGACGTGCCGGGCGAGAAAGCGCGCGACCTGATGAAGCGCCTCTACGCGCCGTTCAACCGCAATCGCGAACGCACGCTGTATATGGACGTGCGCTCGGCCGAATTCACCAAGTACGCGGCCAACGCGATGCTCGCCACGCGCATTTCGTACATGAACGAACTCGCGAATCTCGCCGACCGCGTCGGCGCGGATATCGAGGCCGTGCGTCGCGGCATCGGTTCCGATCCGCGCATCGGCTACGACTTTCTGTATGCCGGTTGCGGCTACGGCGGCTCGTGCTTCCCGAAGGACGTGCAGGCGCTGATCCGCACGGCCGCCGATCACAAGGCGAATCTGCGCATTCTCGAAGCGGTCGAAGCGGTCAACGACACGCAGAAGAAAGTGCTCGCGAACAAGATCGTCGCGCGGCTCGGCGAAGACCTGTCGGACCGCACCTTCGGCGTGTGGGGCCTCGCGTTCAAGCCGAACACCGACGACATGCGCGAAGCGCCGAGCCGTCCGCTGATCGCCGAGCTGCTGCGCCGCGGCGCGCGCGTGAAAGCGTACGACCCGGTCGCGATCGACGAATCGAAGCGCGTGTTCGCGCTGGACCTGAAGGACGTGCCGCAACAGCACGCGCGGCTCGAGTTCGTGAAGGAAGAGATGGAAGCCGCCGAAGGCGCCGACGCGTTGGTGATCCTCACCGAGTGGAAGGCGTTCAAGAGCCCGGACTTCGACTCGCTCAAGCGGATCCTGAAGACGCCGCTGATTTTCGACGGCCGCAACCTGTACGAACCGGACGCGCTGCTCGAGCTCGGTATCGAGTATCACGCGATCGGCCGTCAGCACGCGCTGCGCATCGCGCCTGCGAAGGTCGGCACGAACGGCTTGCCGCTCGCGCAGGAAGAAACGGCGGACGCAGCCGAAGCCGGCCGCTGATCCGCTGCCAACGCATCGACAAGCCGTTATCACGGAGCCCGCCATGTTCGCCAACGTTCTGATCGTCTGCCACGCAAACGTCTGCCGTTCGCCCGCCGCCGAAATGCTGTTCAAGGCCCGGCAGGGCGCGGCGTCGCGTTCGCAGGCGGCGCCGATCGCGTTTCATTCGGCGGGCATCCGGGCCGTGAACGGCCACGGCATGGACCCGGTCATGCAACGCCTGCTCGCCGAGCAGGGCGTTGCCTCGGGCATCCACTACTCGCGGCGTCTTGACCGGCAACTCGTGCGCGACGCCGATCTGGTGCTGGTCACCGAGCGCGCGCAGGTGAGCGATGTCGAAGCGCTCGATCCGGCCTCGCGCGGCAAGGTCTATCCGCTCGGCAAGTGGGAAGCGGATTCCGACGTCGCCGATCCGCACGGCGGTGCGGAAACCGCTTATAGGGAGAGTCTCGTGCTCATCGAACATCTGGTCATGGGATGGCTGAAGAAAATATGCTGATGAAAAAACTCACTGCACACTCATTCGCGAACGGCAAGTCGACGCATTTCAACTCGAAACTTGCCGCCACGCTTTTGCTGACGTCCTTTCTGTCGGCCTGCGCCACCGCACCTGGCAACTACCTCGATACGTCCCGTCTGAAAGACGACGGCCAGCACGACAGCCAGCCCGCGGAAACCTATCCGGTCCATGTGATCGATGCCGCCGTCGTGACCGCGCAGGCGCAAGCCGCCGCCGCGAAGACCCAGGTGCTGCCGACCTCGACCCTGAGCGACCCGTCGCAGTACGTGTACCGGCTCTCGCCGCAGGACATTCTCGGCATCACCGTGTGGGACCACCCTGAATTGACCACGCCGCAGGGCAGCACGCTGTCGGCGGGCGGCAACACCACGCAGTCGATCGGCGGCGCCTTGCAGCAGCCGTACACGGCCGCGCTGCCGGGCCAGGCCGATCCGTACGGCCAGACCATCGCGGCCGACGGCACGATCTTTTTCCCGTTCGTCGGCCGTATTCGGGCCGCCGGCAAAACCGTCGGTGAGTTGCGCGATCAATTGAGCTCCGGCCTCGTGCGCTATATCCGCAATCCGCAGGTCGACGTGCGCGTGCTG
This sequence comes from Paraburkholderia sp. RL18-101-BIB-B, assembly GCF_046026985.1. NCBI lineage: Bacteria > Pseudomonadati > Pseudomonadota > Betaproteobacteria > Burkholderiales > Burkholderiaceae > Paraburkholderia > Paraburkholderia sp. RL18-101-BIB-B. The sequence goes on along the minus strand of NZ_JARESV010000002.1, from coordinate 82,532 downwards.
TCGTACCGCGGCCAGAAGGTGCAGGTGACCGGCGAAGTGAAGACGCCGGGCCCGCTCGCGGTGAGCGACGTGCCGCTCACGCTGGTCGACGCGATCACGCGCTCGGGCGGCACGAACGCGGACGCCGACATTCAGCGCGTACGTCTCACGCGCAACAACAAACTCTACGTGCTCGACGCCGACCGCATGCTCGATCGCGGCGACACCACGCAGAACGTGATGCTGCAAAACGGCGACGTGATCAACGTGCCGGACCGCACCGACAGCCGCGTCTTCGTGATGGGTGAAGTGAAAACGCCGATCCAGTTGCCGATCATCAAGGGCCGCATGACGATCGCCGACGCGCTGACGCAAGGCGGCGGCATTCTCGACACCGACGCCAATCCGCGCCAGATCTTCGTGATGCGCGGCATGAAAGATCACCCGACCACGCCGGACGTGTACCGCCTCGACATGACGCAGCCGGACGCCATCATGCTGTCCTCGCAGTTCCAGTTGCAGCCGCTGGATGTCGTGTATGTGGGCACCGCCGCGTCGACCACCTTCAACCGTGTGTTGCAGCAGGTGTTGCCGAGTGTGCAGACGTTGTTCTACCTGAAGCAGCTGACGCGTTGATCGTCTGAACCGCAGTCTGAGCCGTCGTCAGGCCCGCGCCGCGCCGTCCGTAAAGGACGCGGCGCGGGACCGAAGCAAACACCGCTGTAACCGATACGGGATCGAATTGTGAGCAACCAAATCTCTCCACACATGGCCGGTCCGATCAAGACCGAAGAAGAGGACGTCGTCCTCGGACAACTGGTGCAGGTGATCCTCGACGATATCTGGTGGCTCATCGCCATCGCCGCGGTGATCGTCGGGATCGCCGGCGCCTATTGTTTTCTCGCCAAGCCGATCTATTCGGCGGATGCGCATGTGCGGGTCGAGCAATCCGACAACACGTCGCAGGCGCTCACGCAGACGCAGACCGGTGCGGCCATCACCACCGGCTCGACCTCGCTGCCGACCGACGCCGAAATCGAAATCATCAAGAGCCGCGGCGTGGTCGGCCCGGTCGTGCAGCAACTGAAGCTGAACTTCAGCGTCACGCCGAAGACGCTGCCGCTTCTGGGCAGCATCGCCGCGCGCATGGCGACGCCGGGTCAGCCGGCGCGTCCGTGGCTGGGTCTGTCGTCGTACGCATGGGGCGGTGAAGAGGCCGACGTCGATTCGATCGACGTGATCCCCGCGCTGGAAGGTCAGAAGCTGACCATGAAGGTGATCGACGACCAGCACTACAGCCTGTATGCGCAGAACGGTTCGCTGCTGCTGCGCGGTCTCGTCGGCCAGCAGGAGCAGGGCGGCGGCGTGACCATCATGGTCAATAAACTGGTGGCGCGGCCGGGCGAGGAATTCACGGTGATGCGCGCCAACGACCTCGACGCGATCTCCGCGTTCCAGTCGGCCATCACGGTGCAGGAGCAAGGCAAGCAGACCGGCGTGATCCAGATCTCGCTGGAAGACAAGAGCCCTGAGCATGCCGCGCTGGTCGCCAACGCGCTCGCACAGTCGTATGTGCGCCAGCACGTGCTGAACAAGCAGGCCGACGCCAGCAAGATGCTCGACTTCCTGAAGAGCGAGGAGCCGCGCCTGAAGTCCGATCTCGAACGCGCCGAAGCCGCCCTGACCGCGTATCAGCGCCAGTCCGGCTCGATCAACGCGAGCGACGAGGCCAAGGTGTACCTCGAAGGCAGCGTGCAGTACGAGCAGCAGATCGCCGGCTTGCGTCTGCAGATGGCGCAGCTCACCGAGCGCTACGGCGACGACCATCCGATGCTGGTGGCCGCGCGTGAGCAGATGGCCGAATTACAGGCGCAGCGCACCAAATACGCCGACCGCTTCCGCGATCTGCCGGCCACCGAAGTGAAGGCCGTGCAGTTGCAGCGCGACGCCAAGGTGGCGGAAGACATCTACGTGCTGCTGCTTAACCGCGTGCAGGAGTTGTCGGTGCAGAAGGCCGGCACCGGCGGCAACGTGCATATCGTCGACGCCGCGCTGCGTCCGGGCGTGCCGGTCAAGCCGAAGAAGGCGCTGATCCTGTCGGCGGCGGTGATTCTCGGGCTGATCGCGGGCACCGGCTTCGTGTTCCTGCGCCGCAATATGTTCAAGGGCATCGACGACCCCGATCACATCGAGCGCGCGTTCCATCTGCCGGTGTTCGGCCTCGTGCCGCTCTCCGCCGAACAGGGCGTGCTCGAAGCCAGCTTCCTGCGCGGCGGCGAGCGTCTGCGCTCGGTGCTGGCGAATGCGCGGCCCAAGGACGTCACGGTTGAAAGCCTGCGCAGCCTGCGCACCTCCATGCAGTTCACGCTGCTGGACGCGAAGAACCGCATCGTCATGCTGACCGGCCCGATGGCCGGAGTCGGCAAGAGCTTCCTGACGGTCAATCTGGCGGTGCTGCTCGCGAACTCGGGCAAGCGTGTGCTGATGATCGACGGCGACATGCGCCGCGGTGTGCTCGAACGCTATCTGGGCGGTGCGCCGGATAACGGCCTGTCCGAATTGCTGAGCGGCCAGATCTCGCTGGAAGAAGCGATCCGCAGCTCGCAGGTCGACGGCCTGAGCTTCATCTCGTGCGGCCGCCGTCCGCCGAATCCGTCGGAACTACTTATGTCGCCGCGTCTGCCGCAGTACCTCGAAGGCCTCGCCAAGCGCTACGACGTGATCATGATCGACACGCCGCCGGTGCTGGCCGTGACCGATGCGTCGATCATCGGCGCGTATGCCGGATCGACCTTCTTCGTGATGCGCTCGGGCGTGCACAGCGAAGGCGAAATCAACGATGCGTTGAAGCGTCTGCGCGCGGCCGGCGTGCACGTGCAGGGCGGCATTTTCAACGGCATGCCGGCCCGCTCGCGCGGCGGCTACGACCGTGGCTACGCGGCGGTTCAGGAATACCTGAGCACCTGAGCCCGGAGGTTTGCGGATGCATTCCGAACCTCGCGCAACGACGACTAAAAAGGACATCACGATGAAAGTGACGGTACTGGTTCCGACTTACCGCCGCCCGGCCGATCTGGCGCGCTGCCTCGCGGCGCTGCAACGGCAGTCGCGGCTGCCTGACGAAGTGGTGGTGGTGGCGCGCGCCGACGACGAAGCGACCCACGCGTGCCTGCGCGATCCGGCCGTGCCGGGCGCGCTGCCGCTCTCGGTGGCGCTGGTCGAAGCGCCCGGCCAGGTCGCGGCTCTGAATCGCGGTCTGGACGCCGCGCGCGGCGACGTGATCGCGATCACCGACGACGACGCCGCGCCGCACGCCGACTGGGTCGAACGCATTGCGGCCGCGTTCGCCGGCGACGCGCGCCTCGGCGCGCTCGGCGGACGCGACTGGGTGCACGAGAAAGGCCGCGTGCTGGACGGCGAGCGGCCGCTGGTGGGCAAGGTCACGGCGCACGGCAAGATCATCGGCAATCATCATCTGGGCGTTGGCGGCGCGCGCGAAGTCGACATTCTGAAGGGCGCGAATATGAGCTACCGCCGCGAGGCGGTGCGCACCATCCGCTTCGACGCGCGCCTGCGCGGCGCCGGCGCGCAGGTCCACAACGACATGGCGTTCAGCCTCGCCGTGAGAAACGCCGGCTGGAAGCTGATGTACGACCCGCGCGTGGCGGTCGATCACTTTCCCGCCGAGCGTTTCGACGACGACCGGCGCGACGCGCAAACCATGGCGGCCTTGCGTAACGCCGCCTTCAACTTCCATCTGATCCTGCGCGACCAGTTGCCGCCGCTGCACCGCGAAACCGCCTGGTGGTGGTGGACGCTGGTCGGCACGCGCGTTTATCCGGGGCTCACGCACGCGGCGCTCGCGCTGCTCTCGAAGCAGGCCGGCCTGAAGCTGACGCGCTGGCGCGCCGTGCGCAGCGGTGCGCACGAGGCGCGTCGCGCGCTGTCACGCGCCGCGTGATCGCTCTGGCTCGCACCACGTCCCGCACGTTCGCGCATCGGCGCACGGCCCGCGTCAGGGCCGCCGATGCCCCTTTCCACCGGCAGAGCGGAGTGTCTGCATGAGTACGAAAGTTCACGTTCATCTGTTTTACGGCGCCGACCCGCGCTTTTATCGACAGGGCGACGACATTGGCTGTCTGTATGGCTATCACCACGCGGAATCCGACGCGTTCAAGCTCACCTATTCGCAGGATGCCCGCGAAGGCAAGCCGGTGCGCCTGCTGCGCCGCGCGCTGAAGGCGGCGCTCGGATTCGACTTCATCCATACGTGGCGCAACCGCGCCGAGATGCTGCGCTCGGACGTGATCTGGACGCACACGGAACAGGAATGGCTCTCCGCGGCCCTCATGCTGCTGCTGAGCGGCCGCAAGGCGGGCGCCGACGCCTCGCCCTTGCTGCTCGCGCAAAGCGTGTGGCTGCTCGATAAATGGCCTTCCTACGGCATTCTGCGCAGCTGGTTGTATCGCAAGCTGATGACGCGCGCCGATCAGCTCACCACCCTCGCCAGCGAAAACGCCGAACTGTGCCGGCGCTATTTCGATCGCGACGCCAAACCGCTGCTCTATGGCCTGAACACGCGCGACTTTCCGGTCAAAACACCGGCCGAATGGGCGCCGCACACGCCGATCCGCATTGCAGCGATCGGCAACGACCGCGACCGCGATTGGGAGACGCTCATCAAGGCGTTCGGCAACGACGCCCGCTACACGGTAAAGCTCGCGACACGTCGCCGGATTCCCGCGTCGCTGCGCGCGCCGAATGTCGAGATCGCACTGTTCTCCGGCATCAAGAAGCAACACGAACTGTACGACTGGGCCGACGTGATCGTCGTGCCGTTGCGGCCGAATTCGCACGCCTCGGGCATCACCGTGATGCTCGAAGCAGCGGCGGTCGGCAAGCCGATGGTGGTCACGAATGTCGGCGCGTTGCAGGATTATTTTCCGGCGGGCGAGGCGTCCTATATCCCGCCGTTCAATCCGCAGGCATTGCGTGAAGCGGTCGACCAGCTCGCCGCCGCGCCGCTGGACGCGCTGCGCCAGGCGCAAGCGGCCGCCGCCGGCCTGCTGTCGCGCGACCTGACCACGCAGCACTACGCGATGCAGCACGTGCGGATCACGCAGGAGATGCTGCGCGCGCGCGCCTCGTCACGCGTGCGCTCGGCGGCCGGCATGACGACGGCGGCGGGCGTGTCCGACGCTGAGCGGCCGGCGCGGCAGTCGCGCGGAGGTCTCTGAACGATGTCGACGATTGCGCGAAGCGCCGATAGCGTGAACGGCACCGGACGGGCGCCGTCCCGCGGCCGCAAGGAATGGCTGCCGGAGGCTTTGCTGTGGTTCGTCACGACGCTGCTGATCGGCGCGCATCAGGGCACGGTGCTCACGCTCGCGTTTCCGATGCTCGCGATCCTCACGGGCCTGTGGCTCTATTTCAAGAGCCCGGCGCGCTATATCGGCTTCATGTGGTGGCTGTGGTTCCTGAGCCCGGAAGTGCGGCGTCTGGCCGACTGGTCCAAGGGTTCGTTCACGCCGACCAGCCTGATCCAGGTCGCGCCGCTCGCGGTCACGATGATCAGCGCGCTGTCGCTCCTGCGCTACTACAAACTGCTGGCGCAACGGCGCGGCCTGCCGGTGCTGCTGATCCTGCTCGGGCTCATCTATGCGTTCCTCGTGGGCGTGATGTCGAGCGGGCCGCTCGCGGCCACTTACGACCTGGCGAACTGGCTGTATCCGATCCTGATCGGCTTTCACATCATGGCGAACACGCGCCAGTATCCGCAGTACCGCGACACCATCGTCAACACGTTCATCTGGGGCATGCTGGTGATGGGCGGCTACGGTCTGGTGCAGTTCTTCATCATGCCGCAGTGGGACGCGCTGTGGATGCTCGGCTCGCAGATGAACTCGCAAGGCGACCCGGTGCCGATGGGCGTGCGCGTGTTCAGCACGATGAACTCGTCGGGACCGTTCGCCTTCGCGATGATGGGCGCGATGGTGTTCGTCATGGCGGCCACGCACCGGGTGCGCTGGGTCGCGGCGGCGCTGGGTTTTTTCGCATTCGCGCTGAGCCTCGTGCGCTCGACGTGGGGCGGCTGGGTCATCGCGTTGCTGATTCAGCTCGTCAAATCGAACAACAAGGTGCGGGTGCGCATCGTCGCCAGCGCGGTGCTGTTGGCGGGGCTGTGCGTGCCGCTGCTGGCGGTCGGTCCGGTGGCGGAACGGATGCAGGCGCGTCTCACGACTATCGTCAACCTGAACGACGACCAGAGCTACGCCGCCCGTAACGAGTTCTACGCGACCTTCGCTAAAACGGCCTTCACCGACGTGTCGGGCGAAGGCATGGGCGCCACCGGCACCTCCACCAAGCTCTCGAACGACGGCGGCCAGCTCGGCCAGTACGGCAACTTCGACAGCGGCGTGATGAACATTCCGTTCGTGCTCGGCTGGCCCGGCACGCTGCTCTATATGTCCGGAATCATCTGGCTCGTGACGCGCGCGGTGCTCGCGTCGTTCAAGCTGCGCAACGACAAATTCGTGTCCGCCTGCATGAGCCTGAGCCTCGCGACCTTCGCGATGCTGGTGTTCACCAATTCGCTGGTCGGCACGGGCGGACTGCTGCTTTTCATGGGTGTTTTTTCGATCCTTTCCGCGGTTCATTACGAAAAGATAAACCGCAGACGCACGCTATTTCTCCACGGAGGCACTGATTGAGAGTCGCCATTGTCACGCACGTTGTGCGCCATAACGACGGCCAGGGGCGCGTCAACCACGAGATCGCGCGCGCGGCCCTCGACGAGAACATCGGCGTCACGCTGGTCGCCTCGCACGTCGCGCCGGATCTGCTCGCGCATCCGAACGTCCGCTGGGTGCCGATGAAAATCGGCCGCTGGTGGCCGACCAATCTGCTGCGCCAGCAGGTGTTCGCGTTCAAGAGCGCGATGTGGCTGCGCGCGCATCGCCGCGAATACGACGTGCTGCACGTGAACGGCTTCATCACGTGGATGCCCGCCGACGTCAACACCTCGCACTTCGTGCATAGCGGCTGGTTCGGCAGCAAGTACTATCCGTTCGGGCTCACCAAGGGCGTGTGGTCCGCCTATCAGTCGGTCTATACGCGCTGCAATGCGCTGCTCGAACGCTGGGCCTACCGGCGTTCGAAGGTGATCACGGCCGTGTCGCAAAAGGTCGCCGACGAGATTCACGCTATCGGTCTCACGCCCGATAACCGTGTCGATGTCATCTACAACGGCGTGGATACGCAAGGCTTCGCCGCGGCTACGGGCGACCGCGAGAAATTCGGCCTGCCGAAGGACGCGTTTTTGCTGCTGTTCGTGGGCGACCTGCGCACACCGCGCAAGAACCTCGGCACCGTGCTCGCCGCGCTCAAGTATCTGCCCGAGCACGTGCAGATGGCGGTGGCGGGCTTCCTGCCGGGCAGTCCGTATCCGGAAGAGGCGAAGGCGCTCGGCATTGCGCATCGCGTGCATTTTCTCGGTCTCGTGAAGGAGATGCCGGTGCTGATGCATTCGGTCGACGCCTTCGTGTTTCCGTCGCGCTATGAAGCGATGAGCCTGTCGCTGCTCGAAGCGATGGCGGCGGGCTTGCCGGTGGTCACGGCGCGCACCGCGGGCGGCGCTGAAATCATCACGCCGGAATGCGGCATCGTGCTCGACGATCCGGACGATCCCAAGGCGCTGGCCCGCGCGGTCGCACGTCTCGCCGACAACCACGTCGAGCGCCGCGCGATGGGCGTCGCCGCCAACGAACTCGCGACCGGCTTCGGCTGGGCGCGCATGGCCGCGCAATACATCGCGCTGTATCGCCAACTCGCGGGACAGCAGAAGCATCGCCGGCAAAGCGAGGCGGAAGCGGCAGCGGTCGCCAAGACCGACGCGTTGACGCTGAACACGCTGGCCGGCCAGAAGAGCGCGGAATGACGTTGCGGGGTTCATTAACCCGGCTGGCACGTTCATCGCTCAACCATCACAACTCTCAAAACGCACAGGGGTCACAACCATGACGACGAGTTCTATCAAATCGCTGCAGATCGGGATGCACTGGTTCCCCGAGCGCGCGGGCGGCCTCGACCGCATGTACTACTCGCTGGTCGGCGCGTTGCCTGGCGCGGGCGTCGCGGTGCGCGGCGTAGTGGCCGGCTCGCCCAAAGTGGCCGCCGACACCGGCGGCGCGATCAACGGCTTCGGCTCCGCCGCGCAATCGCTGCCTTTGCGGCTGATGGCGGCGCGCCGCGCGCTGCGTCAGGAAATCAGCACCTCGCGTCCCGACGTGATTTCCTCGCACTTCGCGCTCTATACCTTTCCGGGTCTCGACGTGACGCGCGGCATACCGCAGGTCTCGCACTTTCAGGGGCCGTGGGCCGACGAGAGTCACGTGGAAGGCGCCGATTCGCTCGGCCAGCGCGCCAAGCGCTATCTGGAACAATCGGTCTATGCGCGCTCGTCGCGGCTGATCGTGCTGTCCGAGGCGTTCGGCAAGATTCTGACCTCGCGCTATCGCATCGCGCCGGACCGTGTGCGCGTGGTGCCCGGGTGCGTCGATGTCGAGCAGTTCAATCTGCCGATCTCGCCCGCCGAGGCGCGTCTGAAGCTGCAATTGCCGCAAGACCGGCCGATCGTGCTGGCGGTGCGGCGTCTGGTGCGCCGCATGGGTCTCGAGGATCTGATCGATGCGGTGAAGCTGCTCAAGCGCAGCTCGCCCGATGTGTTGCTGCTGATCGCCGGCAAAGGGCGGCTCGAGGGCGAACTGCAGGCGCGCATCACCGAGGCGGGTCTGGAGGACAACGTGAAGCTGCTGGGTTTCGTGCCCGACCAGCATCTGGCGGCGCTGTACCGCGCGGCGAATATCAGCGTCGTGCCGACGGTGGCGCTGGAAGGCTTTGGCCTCATCACCGTCGAGTCGCTGGCCTCGGGTACGCCGGTACTGGTCACGCCCGTGGGCGGCTTGCCTGAGGCGGTGGCGGGTTTGTCGCCGAATCTGGTGCTGCCGGAGACGGGCGCGAAAGCCATCGCGGATGGACTCGCAGGCGCGCTCAACGGCACGCTGAAATTGCCCGATGCCGATGCATGCCGCCGCTATGCGCGCGAGAACTTCGATAACTCGGTGATCGCGAAGCGGGTGGCTTCGGTGTATAGCGAGGCGATTGCGGCGCGTGGGGTGCACTGAGCCAGACGTGAACTACGCTCGTGGCACGATGAAATAAAAAAGACGCGGAGCCTCGATCATCAGGATCAGGCTCCGCGTCTTTTTTTGCATGGAAGATACGCGACCGTGGCCGCGCATCTTCGTTGGGGATCAGAACGTCTCGTGATGCTCGTTGCGTCCGAGATCCGCATGAACCATCATGTGGCACAACTGCTCCAGCGTGGTTTCCGGCTTCCAGCCGAGTTTTTCGTGAGCCTTGTCGGCGCAGCCGATCAGCAGGTCCACTTCGGCCGGGCGATAGAACTTCGGATTCACGCGCACCAGCGTCTTGCCGGTGGCGACGTCGATACCGGATTCGCGCTCTTCCTTGCCCGACCATTCGAGCTGATAGCCCGCTGCCGAAAACGCCATACGCACGAAATCTCGGACTGTTTCGGTGCGGCCGGTGGCGAGCACGAAGGTGTCCGGTTCGTCGGCTTGCAGCATGCGCCACATGCCTTCCACGTATTCGAGCGCGAAGCCCCAGTCGCGCTTGGCGCTCAGGTTGCCAAGCTCGAGCACGTCCTGCTTGCCGAGCTTGATCTTGGCGACGGTGTCGGTGATCTTGCGGGTGACGAATTCGCGGCCACGCAGCGGCGATTCGTGATTGAACAGAATCCCGCTGCTCGCAAAGAGGCCATACGACTCGCGATAGTTGATGGTCGACCAGTGCGCGAACAGCTTGGCGACGCCATACGGGCTGCGCGGATAGAAGGGCGTGTCCTCGCGTTGCGGAACGGCCTGCACGAGGCCGAACATTTCCGACGTCGACGCCTGGTAGTAGCGCATCTTCGGATTCAGGATACGGATGCCTTCCAGCAGATTCAATGCGCCGATGCCGGTCACTTCGGCGGTGGTCACCGGCTGGTCGAACGAGACGCCCACGAAGCTTTGCGCGGCGAGGTTGTACAGCTCATCGGCTTGCGCGCCTTCGAGCAGGCGCAGCGTCGAGCCGAGGTCGGTCAGATCGTGTTCGACCAGACGCAGATTCGGATGATCGAGCACGCCGAGCTCACGCATGCGCCAGAAATTGACGGAACTCGTGCGCCGGTAAGTGCCGGTCACGATATAGCCCTTGTCGAGCAGCAGTTTGGTCAGATAGGCGCCGTCCTGTCCGGATACGCCGGTGATGATCGCTTTGCGTGGTTGGCTCATAGCTTGCCTTCGAGATTGTTAAAAGAGAAAAAGAAAAAGCAGTCGCGCCGGCTAGGGCGCATTTCATCGGCACACTCGGAAGCGCATCTCAGAAGCACGTTTCGCAAGCATCAAAAAGCACCCAATGCACCCAATGCACGAAACGCACTTGAAAAAGCGTTTCAGGGCGTGCCGTCCAACAGCCGCCGCACCAACGGTTCGACGACCTGAAAATCCTGTTCGGCCTTCAGCCGGTACAAATCCGGCTTGGGATGCGCGCCGTCGGACATCAGCGTCTTCCAGTCCGGCAGACTGCTGATGTAGGCGAACTGGTCGACGAGCGGGATCTGCTGCTCGGCGGCCACGCGGCGCGTCATGGCGACCATCGTCGCGAGCCGCGCGTTGAGCCGGTTGTCGGGCATCGGGTTCGCGGTCTGCAGAACCGGCTGCTTGCCGAGCGCGCGAGCGGTTTTCACGAGCGTCGTTTCGGCTGTGTAGAACTGCTCCGGCGTCTGGTTCTGCATCACTTCGTTGATGCCGTAGTTGATCAGCACGATCTGCGCGGGCGAGGCGGCGAGCCGTTCCCGCCACGGCAACCCGGCCGTCGGGCCGGCGCGGCGAATGCCCGTGCCGTCGCGCAGCTGCGTCGCCATCGTGTTGCCCACGCCGTAGTTCGTGACCAGCACCCGTTCGCCGTGCCGCGCCTGCAATTCATCCTGCAGGTACGCCACGGCGTTCTGCGCCTGCGGACCGCAATGGCCGCCGCTGCAGGTAATGCCGAGCGTCGTCGAGTCGCCGTAGGCCTCGATCAGCACTTGCGATCGCGGGCCCGGCGCCGCGGCGAACGCGGCGGATGCGATGAGCGATGCCGCGGCGCATGCGCTTGCAGCGAGCCGTGCACGGCGCTTCATCCACTTCATGCGCGGCTTTGCGGCGCTTGCGGCGCGGTGCTGACGCCGCCGCCATTGGCGGCCTGCGTCGGCGCATGCGCGTTGCCCGCCGAGCCGAAAATCAGGCGCTTCTCGAACGCGAACCACGTGACGGTGGCGTAGACGAGCGTGATCGCTAGCGCGAGCGCGGCGGTCACGAAGCGGTTTAGATGCAGCGGCCACAGCGCGTACAGCACGCTCAGGTGAATCAGATAAATCGTGTAGCTGATGGTGCCGATATAAACCAGCACGGGATTGCACAGCAGCCGTTTGACGATGCCCTTGCTTTGCAGGGCGATGACCACGACGGAAGTACAAAGCACCAACGAAACGCTGTAGAGCCCGGCGTTCGAGAGCGGCGTATTGGCCGCGCGAAACCGGGGAAAGTGCAGATGCAGCCACGCGAGTACCGCCAGCGCCGCGACCAATCCCAGCACGGCGACGCCTTTGTAAGGCTCGAGCGCGTTACGGTCACGCCGCACGGCCACCGCGAGTAGCGCGCCGGCTGCGAGCAGGTCCATGCGGAACGGCGTCAGGTAATAGATCGGCCAGAACGAATCGAACCAGGGCGTGGCCACCGCGCGCAGCACGGGCACCAGCAGGATCAACGCGGCGGCCACGTAGCCGAGCACGCGCTCGGGCACGAGCAGGATCACGAACGGCCAGACAATGTAGAACTGCTCTTCGACGGCGAGCGACCACAGCACGTTCAGACTGTCGTGACCGCTCTGATTGAGCGCGTCGCCGATATTGGTCGCGAAGAACGCGTACCACTGCCAGTGCTGCGCCCAGCCGAGGCCGAACAGAATCGACGACACCACCATCAGCAGCACGTACGGCGGCAGGATGCGGCGCGCGCGGCGTGCGTAGAAATAGCCGAAATACGACTGCTGACGAGCCTTGCGCTCGAGCAGGATGCCGGTAATCAGAAAGCCGCTCAAAACAAAAAACAGATCGACGCCCATCCACAGCGGCGCTTTCAACGCGTGCTGCGCGAACACGGCAAGCACGGCGATGGCGCGCAAGCCGTCGAGCTGCACGATGCGGCGGGAGTGGGAAGGCGCTAAGGGCAGTGCGCTGGCAGTCATGAACCGTCCATGGTGTGAAGCAGATGGGCCGGGCGAAGGATCGCGCGAGGGTTCGGGGAACAGGCGCGCTCGCTTCGCATCGCAACGGAAGTGCAATCGATTCTAGGGAAAATAAAATCGTGAAAAAACGGGAATGAATTGGATAAATGAATCAGATTGCAACAGGGTGTTTCGTTATCCATTCGCAATGGATTTTTATGCTTGTGTCGAACGGATGACGGGATATGTAATAAGTGCGGATCGCGCTGCTGCGCATCGGTAAGGATGGGTGCCGAGGGGAGCGTGCGGATGTGCGCCGTACTTGATTTCGTTTTAATCCATTTTTAATGGTTTTCTTTCACAACGCTTAAGGCGTCGAATATTTTTGAATTATTTTCGAATTTCGTCGCGGTGTTTTTTCCGCGTAATGTGAGCCGTGCGGATTGGGTGGCCAAGGACGGCGCGTGGGCTGCGGGCTTTGCTTGCTGCCGGGCCCCCGGACTTGCGGCGGCCGTCCCGTCGACGACGCTCGGCCCGTGCCCCGTTCCGCACGAATCTGTCTCATGTCCTTGCACGGCTTCTAGCGGTTTGCATCACGAGATCGGCCGCGATTCGTAGCGTCATTTCATTGAGTTGTCTTTCCGCGCGAGCCTTATTGCCCGCGCGCGGCACTGATTGGAGGAAATACCTTTGCCCCGTTTCACGTTCAAAAGCTGGCTCGCTGTCTTTGCGTGTGCCGTCGGACTGGCTGCGGGATCGGCCAGTTTCACGGCTCATGCGGAAACCGCGTTGAACGCGAAAACGTCGTGGATCGGCAATACCTTCGGTTTCGGCGACGGCACCTGGGCGCAGATCAACATCACCGCGATTGCGGTGGCGCCGGACGGCAAGGTCTATACGAACGCGCCGTGGGACGAAAGCGGCGCTGAAGCGAGCGTCTATCAGAACGGCAAGATGCTCGGCTTCGCGGGCGGCACGCATGGCTGGGGCAACGGCGGCGGCAACGCGGTCGCGGTGAATCGCAAGTACGCGTTCGTTGCGATCGCGGTCGGCAACGAGAAGGGGCGCCTCGTCGAGCAGGGCGTGTGGCCCGAAAAGGGCAAGCAATGGTTCGGCATCTCGCGCCGGCAGATCGCCGATCCGAAACGCGCCGCGCCGTTCCAGCCCGCCGCGAAAAGCGCCGACCCGCACGCGCAACTGGCGGCCGGCTTCCTGATGATGAACGAAGTGCCGACCGGCACGAGCGCCGAGATCGGCGGCCTCGCGGCGAACGACACCACGTTGTTTGCCGCGAACACCGCGCGCGATCGTATCGAGGTGTACGACGCGGAATCGATGCAGCAGAAAACCACCTGGAGCGTGCATGAGCCGGGCCGACTCGCGCTGGCGCCGGACGGCACGCTGTGGGTGTTGAGCGGCACGCGCAACGACCGTGAGCCGCATGTCGAGCACTACACGGCCGCGGGCAAACGCATCGACGAAAACTTCACGCTGCCTGCCGGAACGATCGCGGTGGATATCGCGGTCGATGCACAAGGCCGCATCCTGATCGCGGATAACGGTCCGCGTCAGCAGGTGCTGTATTTCAGCAAGAACAACGGCCGTTATGCCGAGTCGGGTTCGCTCGGCGAGCGCGGCGGCATTTTCAGCGGCGTCGCCGGCAAGCCGGGCCCGCAGCGTTTCAACGGCCTGACCGGCGTGGGCGTGGATGCGCGCGGCAACGTGTACGTGTCGACCAACGGGATTGGTCCGCGTTACGAGCCGATCGGCGCGGGTCTCGGAGCGACGCTCGAAAGCTATGCGCCCGACGGCAAGCAGAACTGGCAGGTGCAGGGGCTGCTGTTCGTCGACAGCGCGTGGATCGATCCGTCGCGGCCAGACAGCGTCTATACGGGTAATAAGCGCTTCGAACTCGATCTGTCGAAGCCCGCGGGACAGGACTGGGAATACGCGGGCTTTCTGTCGAACCGCTTCAGGTATCCGGACGATCCGGTGTTTCACACCGATCAGTATCCGGGTCTGCCGATCGCCCGCAAACTGAAGGGCCGCACTTTCCTGTATCTCACGGACATGTACGCGGACCATCTGAAGATCTATCGCTTCGACCCGCAGCACGACGGCGAAACGGCGATTCCTTCCGGCTTTATCGCGGGACGCGAGCGCGCGGTGGCCAAGGTGCCGAATGCGCCGCCGGGCGGCGACTGGATCTGGCGCGATGCGAACGGCGACGGCAAGTTCAACACCGACGAATTCACGCTCAATACGAGCGGCACGAAACTCGCGGGCGGCTGGGGCTGGTGGGTCGACACCGCCGGCGACATCTGGCGCACGCGCGATACCAAGGGCATCTATCGCTTCCGCTTCGGTGGGCTGGATGCGAAGGGCAATCCGGTCTACTCGTATTCGAACATGACGCAGTACCCGGTGCCGCAACCGTTCACGGAATTGCATCGTGCGATCTACGACCCCGACACCGACACGATGTACGTAACGGGCTACACGCCCGACACGCCGGTCGATCGCGGCTTCTGGAAAGAAGTGGGCCGCGTGCTGGTGCGCTACGACAAATGGTCTAGCGGCAATCCGGTGCAGCGCTATGCGATCACGCTGCCGTGGCAGACGCAGAGCAAACCCATCGCCACCATCATCGGCCTCACGGTCGAAGGCCAATACATTTTCGGCGTCGAGCCGGTTGGCGCGGTGCACGTGTGGGACAAGGAGAGCGGCAAGGAGATCGGCGTGATCCGGCCGGGCCCGGAAGTGGGCGGCGCGTCGGGCTGGGTCGATGTGCCGAACGGCATCAGCGCCGCGAAGCGCACCAACGGCGAGTACCTCGTGTTCGTCGAGGAAGACGCGCGCGGCAAAGTGATGATGTACCGCTGGAAACCGTGACGGCGCACAGCGCTTCGCAGGTAATCAGCCATCCCAGGTAATGCAGTCAACTCAAGGCATCCGATGGACAAAGGCATTCTCAAGAACGTAGCGATCAACTTTTTCGGGCTGGTGTTGCCGACTTTCGTCTCGCTCGTGACCGTGCCGTCGTATATCAAGCTGCTCGGCGTCGAGCGCTACGGCGTGATCAGCCTCGTGTGGACGCTGATCGGCTACTTCGGGATTCTCGATCTCGGCATGAGCATGGCCGCGCAGAATCACATCTCGAAGGCGCGCGCAAGCGGCGACAAGGACGAGAGCGCGCGCGTGTTCTGGAGCGCAACGTGGCTCAATCTCGCGACCGGCGTGATCGGCGGATTGATCATCTATTTCGGCGCGTTTCTCTACACCGCGTATTTCACCAAGGTGTCGCCAGAGCTGCAGCACGAGGTGTATATGGCGCTGCCGTGGCTCGCGGTGGCGATTCCGATCGCCAACGTGTCGTGGGTGTTCGCGGGCGCGATCAACGGCGCGGAACGCTTCGGCGTCTATAACACCAATCAGACCATCGGCACGTTTCTGTTTCAGTTGCTGCCGCTCGGCGCCGCGCTGTGGATGGGCGCGACCTTGCAGAACGTGCTGGCCGCGGCGGTGTTCGCGCGGATCGTGGCCGCGCTGCTGCTGGGCCGCTCCGCGGTGAAAGTGCTGGAGATCCGCCGCATTCTGCCGCCGCAATTCGGCGTGGCGAAGGGGCTTTTCAATTTCGGTGGCTGGATGCTGATTGCGAGCGTCACCACCATGATCGCCGACTCGCTCGATCGCGTGATGCTTGGCACGAGTCTCGGCGCGCGTTTCGTCACGTATTACACGGTGCCGCAAAACCTCGTGACGCGTCTGAACATCGTGCCGACGGCGCTGGTGCGCACGCTGTTTCCAAGGCTCTCCGCAGTCGGACGCGCCGACGCCGACACCATCACCCAGCAGTCGCTCGAATTTCTCAACGGCGTGTTCACACCCGTCGCGCTGGTCGCGATGCTGGTGCTCGAACCGTTCCTGCACCTGTGGGTCGGCAACGAGATCGCCACCGTGGCGGCGCCGGTGGGCCGCATCATGATCGTCGCCGTGTGGCTCGTCGGCCAGGCGAACGTCACGCGGATTCTGATCCAGTCGCAGGTCAATCCGGCCACGGCCGCGCGCGTCGGTTTGTTCGAATTGCCCCTGTTTGCAGGGGCATTGTGGTTCGGCATCACGCATTTCGGCCTGACCGGCGCGGCGGTGGCCGTGGCCGGCCGGGCGCTGTTCGACTACGCCGTGCTGCTGCGCCTGTCGGCGATTCGCGCGAAGCAGATCGCGCTCGACATGCTCGCCCACCTTGCCTTTCTGCTGGCCAGCCTGTGGCTCGCCAGCTTCCTGCCGAGTCTCGCAATGGCGATTGTTGCCGGCGTATTGATGGTAGGCGCGAATGTCGCCTGGTCGATCACGATGACACCCGCCTTGCGCGATCTTGCGCGTTCACTGCTGTTGCGACTGAATCCGAGGAAAAGCGCATGAACCACGAAGTCCTTGAAGAAGCCGTGCTGCAACCCGCGACGCGCAGCGCACTGGCCGAACTCACCACCGTTCCCGGCGTTCAGGCGCCGCCGCGGCGCGCCGCGTTGCGCGCCGATAAAACAGTGCGCGTTGCGATCGTGCACGACTGGCTCGTCACCTATGCAGGGGCGGAGAAGGTGCTCGAACAGATCGTCGCGTGCTTTCCGGACGCGGATCTGTTCAGTCTCGTCGATTTTCTCGACGACCGCAGCTTTCTGCGTGGCAAGTCCGTCACGACCTCGTTCATCCAGAAGCTGCCGCTCGCGCGCACCAAGTACCGCTCGTATCTGCCGTTGATGCCGCTCGCGATCGAACAGCTCGACGTGTCCGCGTACGACGTGGTGATTTCGAGCAGCCACGCGGTCGCCAAGGGCATTCTGACCGGCCCCGACCAGGTGCATATCAGCTACGTGCATTCGCCGATCCGCTATGCGTGGGACTTGCAGCATCAATATCTCAAGCAGTCGAAGCTGACCAGCGGCCCGAAGTCGGCCATGGCGCGGCTGATTCTGCACTACATGCGCAACTGGGATATCCGCACCTCGAATGCGGTGGATGGTTTCGTCGCCAATTCCGAGTTCATCGCGCGGCGCATCAAGAAGGTCTATCAGCGCGATGCGCAGGTGATCTTTCCGCCGGTCGATGTCGAAGCCTTCGCGCTCTGCACCGACAAGGACGACTTTTATGTGACTGCCTCGCGCATGGTGCCGTACAAGAAGATCGATCTGATCGTCGAGGCGTTCGCGCGCATGCCGGAGCGCAAGCTCGTCGTGATCGGCGACGGTCCCGACATGCAGAAAATCCGCGCGAAAGCGGGGCCGAACGTGGAGATCATGGGCTACCAGCCGTTCAAGGTGCTCAAGGACCGCATGAGCCGCGCCAAGGCCTTCGTGTTCGCCGCGGAAGAAGACTTCGGCATTTCGGTGGTCGAAGCGCAGGCGTGCGGCACGCCGGTGATCGCCTACGGCAAGGGCGGCGCGCTCGAAACCGTACGCGATCTGTCCGAGCCGCGGCCCACCGGCATGTTCTTCGACGAACAGAACGCCGAGTCGATCATCGCCGCGGTCGAGCGTTTCGACGGCCACGTGAAGCGTTTTTCGCCGGTGGATTGCCGCGCGAACGCCGAGCAGTTTTCCGCCGCGCATTTCCGCGAGCGCTTCTTCGCGCATGTGCGGGCGGCCGTGCCGGCGTTGCGTACGGCGACGCTGCCGCCGTACGTGCCGTATAAAGCGCCAACCGTTGCGAACGGTCCGCGCATTCTGGCCGTCGATCAAAGCGGCGTGCTCGGCGGCGCCGAACTGTCGCTGCTGGAAATCGTCAAGGCGTTGCGCTCGCGCATCGAGGTCGTGCTGTTCGACGACGGCCCGTTCCGCACCGCGCTCGCCAAAGCGGGTGTGGCCGTCGACGTGCTGGATGCGGGCGCGCTGCGCCATGTTCGCAAGCAGGGCGGTTCATTGCCGAAGGGCCAGGCGCTCAAGGGCCTGCTGTCGCTCGTGCGCGCCACGGCCAAACGCGCGCGCAAGGTCGACGTGATCTACGCGAACACGCAGCGCGCCATGGTGATCGGCGCGATCGCAGGCAAGCTGGCGCGGCGCCCGGTGGTCTGGCATCTGCGCGATATCGTGAGCCCCGAGCATTTCGGCGGCAAGCAACTGGCGATCATCAAATGGTGCGCGCGTCTGGGCCTCACGCATGTGATCGCCAATTCGGCCGCGTCGGCGCGCGCATTCGCCGAGCTCACGCAGTTCGACGAAAAACGCATCGACGTGGTGTTCAACGGCATTTCCGCCGCGCCGTTCGACGCCTTGCGCCCGGTGCCGCAAGCGACGCTGCGCAAGCGCCTCGGCTTGCCTGAGGATGCGTTTCTGGTCGGCTCGTTCAGCCGCCTCGCACGCTGGAAGGGGCAGCACGTGCTGCTCGAAGCGATGGTGCTCAACCCGCAGATGCATGCGGTGCTAGTGGGCGCGCCGCTCTTTGGCGAGGACCAGTACGAGATCGAACTGCACGCGTTCGTCGCCGCGCACAACCTCGGCGGCCGTGTGCATTTTCTTGGCTTCCAGCACGATATCGCGGCCTGCATGTGCGCGGTCGATGCGGTCGTGCATACGTCGATCACGCCGGAGCCGTTCGGCCGCGTGATCGTCGAAGGCATGCTGGCGCAGCGGCCGGTGGTGGCGGCACGCGCGGGCGGCGTGCTGGAGATCATCGACGACTACGAGAACGGCGTGCTGTGCACGCCGGGGGACGCGCACGGCCTTGCCGACGCGCTCGCTGAATTGCGCTCGAACGACGAACTGCGCAACCGGCTGGTCAGGAACGGCTATCAAACGGCGCTGAGCCGGTTCGGCACCGCAACCTATGTCGAGGGTGTCGAGCGGATTCTGAAGCGCGTGGCGGGGCCGAAAACGGCTTAGGAAGGTTTTTACGCGGGGGTAGGCAGGGACATGGCCAGTCCCTGCCGTTGGCGCAGCGGAGCGAAAGTCTCACGACGTTCGCTCCGTTTTTTTATCGCGTGGTTTTGAGGCCTTGGTTCAAGCCTTTTTCAAAGCCGCTTTCGGCTTGAAGCTGGCCGACCATTTCATGGCCGGCAGTTCGACCAGCCGGTAGAACACATAGGCCACCGGCACGGCCACCAGCATGTAGCCGAACGACGGCCAGATCGACATTTGCAGCGACGAGCGGAATAGCAGCGACGACAACAGCACGAAGATGGGCAAATGGATCAGATAGAGCGAGAAACTGAAGTCACCGAACCGCCCGAGCAGACGCGTGCCGAACGCAGGGCCGCGGTCCGCGTTGCCGCGCTCCAGCGCCTTGTACAGATAGAACGCGAAGCCGATGGCCCAGAGCTGGAACGCACCGTACTGGCCGAAATGGAACGCGGCGCAGCCGAGCGCGACGAACCCCGCAGCGAGCGCGTAGAGCCACACCGAGGAGCGAGCCTGCGGCGCGCGACGGGCACGGGCGTCGGCGATCCACGCGCCGAGCGTCCACGAAAACCAGTACGACGTGAAGAACTGAATGTCATGCCGTTCGAGCACGTAGGCGGACACCACGTTGATGACCGCGACGATCGCCAGCACGGAGGTCATGCCGATGCGCCGGCGCAGTGCGAACAGTAGCGGATAGATCGCGTAGAACTGCACTTCGAGCGAGAGCGTCCAGAGCGCGCCGTTCGAGCCGAACGTCTTGCCGGCCACGCCTTGCAGCGAAAACAGATTGACGAGGAAAGCCTGCAGGCCGATCTCGCGGATCTTGTGACTGACGGGCGGCAGTTGCAGGCTGAACCAGTCGAGCGCGAAGGTCAGCACCAGTGCGGCGAGCAGCACGGGATAAATGCGCGCAAAGCGGCGCACCCAGAAATTGCCCGTATCGAGCCGGTAAGCGGGATTGCCGGCCAGGCGCAGCGCGCCGCCGCGGTGAATGCAATAGCCGCTGATCACGAAGAAAATCGGCACGCCCGCGGAGCCCCAGGCAATCGGGAACGTCAAATACGCGGCAATCGAATTCAGACTGAATGCGTGGCCCACGCTCTGGTGAAACGCCTGCATGCCGACCCATTCCACCTGGCGGCAATGAAAATACGCCACCAGCAGCGCGGCAAAGCCCCGCATGGCGTCGATGACATGCTCCTTGCCGGCGCTGTCGGCGCGCGCTTCGCTCTGGGCGCGCGGCGTGGCGGCCGTGCGAGGCGGGGAGAGGGGCAGGGATGAGCCGGCGGCATCCAGTGCTGAGTCGCTCATGCGCGGTCCTTATTCTGACGGAGGAAAAACGAATTCGCGCGGGCGCCATACGCGCCTGCGGTGCATGACATGCTAGTGCACAGCGCGGGTAAAAAATCGATAAAAAATTGCGTGGTGAATTGAATTAATTGGCGATTTGTGACGAATTGTAATTGAGCATAAGCAGATGCAGCAGCGAATTATTTACCGCTTTTGTCGTGCTACTTTAAGCCACGGATTCTCTTGACCCGAGGTGAAGTCATGAACCTGCATTTACTCGCCGGCATTGCCGTGCTGCTGATCCTTGTCGCTGCCTCCGCCTATCGGGAGGCGCTGCGCAACGAGCCCATCCGCCGTTTTCGGATGAATCCGGGCAAGCTGCCGCAGCTCGACGAGAACGAATAACGCGGGCCTGAAGAGCCGCGAGGCGCGCCCGTGATCCATCCGCCGGCGCGCCTGGCGCATCTGAAGGCCAGTTGTCAGGATATGTAAAATTTTCGGAATTGCCGGAAAATAAATCGATTTCAATGCGTAATTGTTGCCCGTCGTTTGTCACGCTGCGGCATATTGACGAAGAATAGATTTATTTATTCCAATTGAGGAAATTTCACATACGGACTGGCGTCATTTTTTTGCTAGTCTTTCCGGCGACATCGATTGGCCGCCAGGCCCGCGAACACACCAATTTCTAACCGATGTGGGAATGCCTACCATGCTGAAAGTCACCAAAGCCGTGTTTCCCGTAGCGGGCCTCGGGACACGATTCCTGCCGGCAACCAAAGCAAGTCCTAAGGAAATGCTGCCGATCGTCGACAAGCCGCTGATTCAATACGCGGTCGAAGAAGCGATTGCCGCCGGCATCACCGAGATGATCTTCGTGACGGGCCGCAGCAAGCGCGCCATCGAGGATCACTTCGACAAGTCCTACGAGATCGAAGCCGAACTCGAGGCGCGTAACAAACAGAAGCTGCTCGATCTGGTGCGCAGCATCAAGCCGGCCAACGTCGACTGTTTCTATGTGCGTCAGGCCGAAGCGCTCGGCCTCGGCCACGCGGTGCTGTGCGCGGAGAAACTGGTGGGTGAGAGCCCGTTCGCGGTGATTCTGGCCGACGACCTGCTGCACAGCTCGAAGCCGGTGATGAGCCAGCTCGTCGATACGTTCAATCACTATCACAGCTCGGTGATCGGCGTGGAAACCATCGCGCGCGAAGACAGCCGCTCGTACGGCGTGGTGGATGGCCGCGAGTGGGAAGACAACGTGATCAAGCTGTCGGGCATCGTCGAGAAGCCGGCACCGGACAAGGCGCCATCGAATCTCGGCGTGGTGGGCCGTTATGTGCTGATGCCGACCATCTTCAAGCATATCCGCGCGTTGAAGCCGGGCGCGGGTGGCGAACTGCAATTGACCGACGCGGTGCAATCGCTGCTGACCGAGGAGCAGGTGCTCGCGTATCGTTATTTCGGCACGCGCTTCGATTGCGGCAGCAAGCTTGGTTATCTGAAGGCGACGGTGGAATTCGCGCTGCGCCATCCGGAAGTGAAGGCGGAATTCGAGGCTTATCTGCAGGCGTATATGCAGACCAATATGCAGGACGGCGTGCCGGCGCAGTATGCGGCGGAAGCGGCTTAAGCGGCGTCAGTAGTCGCTGCGAACTCACCACGCAGAGGTAACGCGCAGCAGCACCGCGCGCATTAAAACGGGCGCCGCAAACCACGCGGCGCCCGTCTTTTTTTCACCCGACCCGCGCATCACGCGCGGCCCGGCAAACCCGCTGTCAGACTGCCTTCTTCACTTCCAGCCGGAACTTATGCAGCAGCGGTTCCGTGTAACCGCTCGGCTGCTGACGTCCTTCGAACACCAGCGCCTGCGCGGCCTTGAAGGCGATCGTATCGAAGCCCGGCGCCATCGGTTTGTAGAGCGGGTCGCCCGCGTTCTGCTCGTCGACCACCTTCGCCATACGCTTGAACGTCTCTTCGACGAGCTCGCGCTTCACCACGCCGTGATACAGCCAGTTGGCGATGTGCTGGCTGGAAATACGCAGCGTGGCACGGTCTTCCATCAGGCCGACGTTGTGAATGTCCGGCACCTTCGAGCAGCCTACGCCCTGATCGATCCAGCGCACCACGTAGCCAAGGATGCCCTGCGCGTTGTTGTCGATCTCGCTGCGGATCTCGTCGTCGCTCCATTTCGCCTCGGCGACGACCGGAATCGTCAGCAAGCCGTCGAGCAGTTCGTCGCGCGCCGTCGCGTATTCCGTGCGTTCCAGTTCCCGCTGAACCTTTTGCACGTCGACTTGATGGTAATGCAGCGCATGCAGCGTGGCGGCGGTCGGCGAGGGCACCCATGCAGTGTTCGCACCGGCCTTCGGATGCGCGATCTTCTGTTCGAGCATGGCGTGCATCAGATCGGGCATCGCCCACATGCCCTTGCCGATCTGCGAGCGGCCGCGCAGGCCCGCGCTCAAACCGACCAGCACGTTGCTGCGCTCATAAGCGGCGATCCAGGCGCTCGACTTCATGTCGCCCTTGCGCATCATCGGACCGGCCTCCATGGCCGAGTGCATTTCGTCGCCGGTGCGGTCGAGGAAACCCGTGTTGATGAACGCGACACGCTCCGACGCTTCGGCGATACAGGCGAGCAGGTTCACGCTGGTGCGGCGCTCCTCGTCCATGATGCCCATCTTGATCGTGTTGCGCGGCAGCTTCAGCAGGTCTTCCACGCGCGCGAACAGCTCGCTCGCGAAGGCGACTTCGGCCGGCCCGTGCATCTTCGGCTTGACGATATAGATCGAGCCGGTGCGCGAATTCAACTGGTGCTTGCGGTCGTGCAACGCGCACAGCGTGGTGATGACCGCGTCGAGAATGCCTTCCGGAATCTCGTGGCCGTCTTTGGTCAGCACCGCCGGATTGGTCATCAAATGACCCACGTTGCGAATGAACAGCAGCGAGCGGCCATGCAGCACGACCGGCGCGGTGCCGTTCGCGGCGGTGTACACGCGGTCGGCGTTCAGCCGGCGCGTGAAGGTCTTGCCGTTCTTCGTGACCTCTTCGGTCAGGTCGCCGGTCATCAGGCCAAGCCAGTTGCGGTAGAGCAGGACCTTGTCGTCCGCATCCACGGCCGCGACCGAGTCTTCACAGTCGATGATCGTGCTCACCGCCGCTTCGACCACCACGTCCTTCACATGCGCCGAATCGGTCTTGCCGATCGAATCGCTCGCATCGATCTGGATTTCGAAGTGCAGGCCGTTGTGCTTGAGCAGCACGGCGGACGGCGCGCTTTCCTCGCCCTGATAGCCGATGAATTGCGCCGGCGTCTTCAGCTCGCTCGTGCCGTTCTTCAGCGTGACGATCAGCTTGCCGCCCTCGACGCTATAGCGCGTGGCGTCGGCATGCGAGCCGTTCGCGAGCGGCGCGGCCTGGTCGAGGAATTTGCGGGCATAGGCGATCACCGCGGCGCCGCGCACCGGATTGAAAGCCTTCTGCTTTTCGGCGCCGCCCGTCTCGGGGATCGCGTCGGTACCGTACAGCGCGTCGTACAGGCTGCCCCAGCGCGCGTTCGCCGCGTTCAGCGCATAGCGCTGATTCGACAGCGGCACCACGAGTTGCGGGCCGGCCTGTTCGGCGATTTCGGTGTCCACGTTGTCGGTCGTGGCTTTGACGCTGGCAGGCACGGGCACGATATAGCCGATGCCTTCGAGAAACGCACGGTACGCTCGCAGATCGCGCACCGGACCCGGATTGGCGCGATGCCACTTGTCCAGTTCGGTTTGCAGGCGGTCGCGCTCGGCGAGCAACGCACGGTTCTTGGGCGCCAGCTCGTGCACGAGGGCGTCGAAACCTGACCAGAATGCGGCGCTGTCGATTCCGGTGCCGGGCAGGGCTTCGGTTTCGACGAACTGGTCGAGGTTGGCGGCGACTTGCAGTCCGCCGCGCGTGTTCATCTGAGTCATCGACTGCTCCATCTATCTGAATGGGGCCGATGAGGGGGCATCGGCCCGCGTTGTGCAACGGTTAGCTTGTTTGTTTCATGGCGGCCGCTTTGGTCGGTTTGCGAACCACCCGCAAACTCAAGCGGCGATGGCCTGAATACCCGCCTTGGCGATCTGCGCGTCCTGATCCGACTTGACGCCCGACACGCCGACCGCGCCGACCACCTGGCCGTCGACGATCACCGGCACGCCACCTTCCAGCGTGCCTTGCAGCGGCGCGCTCAGGAAGGCGGTGCGGCCGTTGTTGATCATGTCTTCGTATACCTTGGTTTCACGGCGGCCGATCGCCGAAGTGCGCGCCTTTTCGGTCGCGATGTACGAGCTGGCCGGCGCGCTGCCGTCCAGACGCAGCATGCCGAGCTGATGGCCGCCATCGTCGACCACCACGATGGCGACGGCCCACTGGTGTTTCTCGGCTTCCGCGCGGGCGGCTTCGAGAATGCGGGTCGTTTCGGCGACGGTCAACACGGGTTTGCTCAGCATAATGAATTTCCTGGTTTGGTTATGGTAAGGATGCTTCTACACGTTCTATCCAGTGGCGCGCGGGAGTGCGGCCGCGTTGATCTTCGGTGACAGCGCGGATTGCACGCAGCCTTCCAGGATCCACATTGTGCGCGGATGCCGCGGCGCCGGCCTTGTCATTGCCCAAGCGCTTTGCTTGGGGATTTTACGTCCAAGCGCGGCCGGAAGAAACGGCGGCATCGCCCCGGCCGGTCTTTGGCGGCTCGTTTGGCCGACATTCCGGCTGGAACGATGAGCGCGGAGGGCTTTACAATCAGGCATCAAACACAAGAATGCGCACGCTCCCCACGTGCATACCCACGCCATGCCGACCATCAGCGAGCTATTCGTCTATCCGATCAAATCCTGCGCGGGCATTGCGCTGCCTGAGGCACGCCTCTTTGCCACCGGCCTCGAATACGACCGCTGCTGGATGGTCACCGACCCGGCCGGCGCCATGCTCACGCAGCGCGCGTATCCGCGCATGGCGCTGATCAAGGCCGAAATCGGCGCCGAGGACCTCATGATCCGCGCGCCCGGCATGAGCGAGTTGCGCACGCCGCTGGAAAGCGCGCGGCTCGAGACGCCGCACGCGGTAGAGACCAAGGTCTGGCGCGACGCCGCTTACGGGCTCGACACCGGCGAGGCGTGTGCCGCGTGGTTCTCGACGTTTCTCGGCGTGCCCGCGCGGCTCTTGCGCTTCAATCCCGAACGCGAGCGCATTGTCGATCCGGACTACACGGGGAGCGTGGGCGGCGCGACCACCCATTTCGCCGATGGTTTTCCGCTGCTGGTGATCGGCCAGGCGTCGCTCGACGATCTGAACACGCGCCTGAACGGCAAGGGCGCGCCGTCGATTCCGATCGACCGGTTCCGTCCCAACGTGGTGCTGACGGGGCTCGATGCGTACGAAGAGGACTATGTGGAGACGCTGAGCGTCGACGGAGACGGGGACACGGGCGCGGGCGTGCAGTTGCAACTGGTCAAACCGTGCTCGCGCTGCCCGATGCCGACCATCGACCAGGCGAAAGGCGCGCCCGATCCGGACTGGCCGAACGAGCCGACCGACACGATGAGCGTCTACCGCGCGAATCCGCAGCGAAACGGGGCGATTACGTTCGGCAACAATGCGCTCGTCGCGAGCGGGGCCGGGACGTGGCTGCGCGTGGGGCAGGCGGTAGAAGCGGAATTGGGCTTCGGCGATTGAGGGCGGTGACGGGGTAAAACGCGGTTAAAACTCGGTTAAACCTCGGGCACGGGAACTGCGCGCAAAGCCAGGGCACCTGCCTGGACAACACCGGCTAATGCCGGACACGCCCGGTCAACGCCGCGAGAATCACCGGCATCGGCACCGGCTTGACGAAGTGATGGTTGAAGCCCGAGCGCAGCGATTCGCTCTTTTCCTCGGCGCGCTCGAGCCCGCTGACCGCGACCAGCGTGGGCGCAGGGACATCGCCCACGTAGCGGATTCGCCGCGCCACCGCGCGCCCGTCCAGACGCGGCATTTCGACGTCCAGCAGCGCGGCCTGTGGATGCCATGCGCAATATTGAGCCAGCGCGTCGAGGCCGTTGCGCGCGGTCCGGACTTCGAAACCATGCGCGCTGAAGTAGAGTACGTAAGCGGCCAGCAGGTTCGCGTCGTCGTCAGCGATCAGAAGGCGTGCGGCTGGGTGATGGGCCATCTGATTTCCCTCAGGTTGTGTTCCTGATAGTGAGCAATTTGAAGTCCCGATAGAATCGATACTCGATAAAGTGTTTTTTCCAGGCCAGATCGGCAAGGGTGCGCAGTTCCGCTTCTTATGAATAATTTACCGATCGGCAACGCCGAAGACGCCGACATCGCGCGCGATATCGAAGCGGTTCAGCGTATCGATGCCGTGCCTTCCATCCTGCGCATGATCTGCAAGAACACCGGCATGGGCTTTGCCGCGGTGGCCCGCGTCACGGAGCAGCGCTGGACGGCGTGCGCGGTGCAGGACGAAGTGAACTTCGGTCTGGCGGCGGGCGGCGATCTGGACCTGCACACCACGCTGTGTTTCGAGTCGCGCGCCGCGCGGGCCTCGATCGTCATCGACAATTTCCACACGGATCCGGTTTATCACGGCCATCACACGGCGCAAATCTACAAGCTGGGCAGTTATATTTCCGTGCCGATCATTCTTCCCGACGGCAGCTATTTCGGTAATCTCTGCGCGATCGACCCGAATCCCGCCGAGGTTTCGAATCCGCGCACCTTGCGCATGTTCGAGGTATTTGCCGACCTGATCGCGATCCAGCTTGCCAACGAAGGCCGCCACCAGGCCACTGAGGCCGCGCTGCGCCATGAGCGGGAAAACTCCAGCCTGCGCGAGCAGTTCATCGCCGTGCTGGGGCACGACCTGCGCAATCCCTTGTCGGCGGTGAGCGCGACGGCTGAACTGCTGTCGTTGCGCAAGAACGAGCCCGATCTCGTGAAGATGGGCCAGCGTCTGAAGTCCACCACCTTGCGCATGGCTCGCCTGATCGACGACGTGATGGATTTCGCGCGTGGCCGGCTCGGTTCGGGCATCGGCGTGTCGATCGACGACGTCGACGATCTGGCGATGGCGCTGCGGGTGGTCGTCGCCGAAGTGCGCGAGGCCAATCCGGATCGGCTGCTCGCCGACGATCTCGCCATCTCCGCGCGCGTGCGCTGCGACCGCACCCGCGTGCAGCAGTTGCTTTCGAACCTGCTCGGCAACGCGGTGACGCATGGCGCGGCGGAGTTTCCGGTGCGGGTGCGGGCACGCATCGAAGACGATGAGCTCGTGCTGAGCGTCCTGAACGGCGGCAACGTGATTGCACCGGAGAGCTTGAGCAAGGTCTTCGAACCCTACTGGCGTCCGGCGACCAGCAAGCCCGGCGGCGGCCTCGGACTCGGCCTCTATATCTGCAAGCAGATCGTGAGCGCGCATGGCGGCACGCTCGAAGTCAGATCGTCCGCGCAAGAGGGCACGTGCTTCGTCGCAAGACTGCCGACCGGCGTTTGAGCTTGATCGGTTGAGAAGCGCGCAGACGGCTCATCAGGCGGCCTGTGCGATTGTCTCTCGCGCGTTCTGCATGTCCGCCTGCATCGCGGCTGCTTCGTCGCGCCAGGCGTTATCACCCGCCCATGCATGCTCGACGCTTTCGCCGATCGCGCTGCCCACCAGAATCACCGCCGGGCTGCCGAAACCCGCGCGCGTCGCATCCGCGGCGAGCCGATCGAGGCGGCTCACGAGACGCCGTTCGTTGCTGCCACCGGCCCATTGCACCACGGCTGCGGGCGTATCGGCCGGCAGACTCGCGATGTCGATGCGCCGCATCCCCATATAGATTGCCAACGTGGTCCGCGTCGCGGCCAAAGCGGCCCAGTCCGGCTCGCCGTGATCTTCCGTGTGCGCGGTGACGAAGCTCACGCCGTGGCAATGGCGGCGATGCGTGAGTGAGATGCCGAGCCCCGCGGCGGCCGCGAACCCCGACGAGATGCCGTTGACGATCTCCACCGGAATGCCGGCGCCGCGCAAGACCGCGAGCTCTTCGCCAGCGCGTCCGAACAGCAGCGCTTCGCCGCCTTTCACCCGCACCACGTGCAAGCCCTTGAGCGCATAGCGCTGCATCAGGCGTTCGATAAACGCTTGCGGCGTCGACCGGCAGCCGCCGCGCTTGCCCACACGAATCACGCGTGCTTGCGGCGCCAGCGTCACGATCTCGGGGCTCGCGAGGTCGTCGAGCAGCACGACATCGGCGGCGGCCAGCGTTTTGGCGGCCTTCAGCGTGAGCAGATCCAGGTCGCCGGGGCCGGCGCTCAATAAGGTGACCTTGCCGGTATTCGTGTTCATCGCGGTATCTATCACGGTGTCCTTCGCTTCTGTGTCGGCCGGCGATCGCTGTTTCGCCGGCGCCAAACAAAAAAAACGGCGTCCGCTCGTGATGGTCACGAGGGGACGCCGTTGTCCGTTTAATGCCTGGTGTGCCGGTGTTTCGCTTCAAGCGCGGCGAAACACAGCGTTGTGTTTCGTCTGCATCGGTGTGTGCGACATGTCATGGCGGCCGCGTTGCCGCCATGAACTCGCCACGGCTTACGCAAGGACTACGCCATCCATCAACGAAGTGCGCTTCACGCCTTGCCACACCTCGCGAATAACGCCTTGAACAGTCGCGCCACGCACCGTTCGCGGGCTCGCACCTCGCACGTGCGGGGTGCTGCGTCGCACCATCCATGTGCCTCGCTGCATCAAAACGCGTCGCGCGTGCGCTGCGCCGCGCAGCTGTGCCATGGGCCGCAAAGCCCCGCGCCACGGCCTCTTTGCGAGCATTTCACGCAACTGGCACAGGCTTTGCGTTAAGCGTTGCCATCGGATCAACGTGGATCCGGCGCGAGTGCAACACAAAGTACTCGCTGCAGGACAGGTCAGGACAACGGCGTCCCCCGAATTCAGTCATCGACTGGGTTCGCGGGACGCCGTTTTTTATTTCCGGAATTCGTTTTCGCCCCATGCCATACGGCGTCGCTCGCAACCCAGCACATTGAGGAAACCGCGGTCATGAAAATCATCGTTATCGGTCACGGGATGGTCGGTCACAAACTGATCGAGTGCCTCGCACAAGACGCCGCGCACGGCCTCGACATCACGGTGCTGTGCGAAGAATCGCGTCCGGCCTACGACCGCGTGCACCTGTCCGAGTTTTTCGCGGGCAAGACGGCGGACGATCTGTCGCTGGTCGAGCCGGGTTTCTTCGAACGCCAGAACGTTTTGCTCAAGCTGAACGCGAAGGCCGTGGCGATCGATCGCGATGCGCGCACCGTGACGGTATCGACGGGCGAAACGTTGGCTTACGACAAGCTGGTCTTCGCGACCGGCTCCTATCCGTTCGTGCCGCCGGTGCAAGGCCGTGAGCGCGCCGATTGCTTCGTGTACCGAACCATCGACGACCTCGAAGCGATGCGCGAATGCGGCGCGCGTTCGAAGACAGGCACGGTGGTCGGCGGCGGACTGCTCGGTCTCGAATGCGCGAAGGCGCTGCGCGACATGGGTCTGCAAACGCACGTGGTCGAATTCGCGCCGCGTCTGATGGCCGTACAGGTGGACGATGGCGGCGGCCGCGTGCTGCGCACCAAGATCGAAGAACTGGGCGTAACGGTGCACACGCAGAAGAACACCACGGCGATCGTCGACGGCGAAGCGGGCACGCACCGCATGCAATTCGCGGACGGCAGCCACCTCGACACCGACATGATCGTGTTCTCCGCGGGCATCCGTCCGCGTGACGATCTGGCTCGCGACAGCGGCCTGGCGCTCGGCCCGCGCGGCGGCATCGTGATCGACAACGCGTGCCGCACCAGCGATCCGCACATCTATGCGATCGGCGAATGCGCGCTGTGGAACGGCCAACTGTTCGGCCTCGTGGCGCCGGGCTACGACATGGCGCGCACGGTGGCGAAGCAATTGCTCGGTGATACGGCCGAATTCGCCGGCGCCGACATGAGCACCAAGCTCAAGCTGATGGGCGTGGACGTGGCGAGCATCGGCGACGCGCACGGCAACACGCCGGGCAGCCGCGCCTATCAGTTCAGCGACGAACGCAAGCAGGTCTACAAGAAGCTGGTGGTGTCCGAGTGCGGCAAATATCTGCTCGGCGGCGTGATGGTGGGCGACGCCGGCGAATACGGCACGCTGTTGCAAATGATGCTGAACCGCATCGAATTGCCGGCATCGCCTGAATTCCTGATTCTGCCGCAAGCGGACGGCAATGCGAAGCCCGCGCTCGGCGTCGATGCCTTACCCGCTTCCGCGCAGATCTGTTCGTGCAACAACGTCTCGAAGGCCGACCTGTGCGCCGCCGTGAGCGCGGGCGCCACCGACATCGGCGCGCTCAAGTGCGCGACCAGCGCCGGCACGTCGTGCGGCGGTTGCGTGCCGCTCGTCACGCAGGTGATGAAGGCCGAGATGAGGAAGCAGGGGCTCGCGGTCAACAACCATATCTGCGAACACTTCGCGTATTCGCGCCAGGAGCTGTATCACATCGTGCGCGTGGAAGGCGTGCGCAGCTTCGGCGAACTGCTCGCGAAGCACGGTCACGGCCTCGGCTGCGATATTTGCAAGCCGGTGGTGGCGAGCGTGCTCGCGTCGTGCTGGAACGAGTTCGTGCTGAAGAAGGAGCATGCCTCGCTGCAGGACACCAACGACTATTACCTCGCCAACATTCAGCGTGACGGCACCTATTCGGTCGTGCCGCGCATGGCGGGCGGCGAAGTCACGCCCGACGGGTTGATCGCGGTCGGCCAGGTCGCCAAGAAATACGGCCTCTACACGAAGATCACCGGCGGTCAGCGCGTCGATCTGTTCGGCGCTCGCGTCGAGCAATTGCCGCTCATCTGGGAAGAACTGATCGCCGCCGGTTTCGAATCCGGCCACGCCTACGGCAAGTCGCTGCGCACGGTGAAGTCGTGTGTCGGCTCGACGTGGTGCCGCTACGGCGTCGGCGATTCGGTGGGTCTCGCGGTCGAGATCGAAAACCGCTACAAGGGCCTGCGTACCCCACACAAGATCAAGTTCGGCGTGTCGGGCTGCACCCGCGAATGCGCGGAAGCGCAGGGCAAGGACGTCGGCATCATCGCGACCGAGAAGGGCTGGAATCTCTATGTATGCGGCAACGGCGGCATGAAACCGCGCCACGCCGAACTGCTCGCGTCGGACCTCGATAAGGAGACGCTGGTGCGCTACATCGACCGTTTCCTGATGTTCTACGTGCGCACCGCCGACCGTCTGCAACGCACCAGCGTGTGGCGCGAGAACCTCGAAGGCGGCCTCGACTATCTGATCGACGTGGTCGTCAACGATCGGCTTGGCGTGGCCGGCGAACTCGAGTCGGAGATGCAGCACGTGGTCGACACCTACGAATGCGAATGGAAGAAGGCCGTCACCGATCCCGAAACGCGCAAGCGCTTCCGTCATTTCGTCAACAGCGGCGAGTCGGACAGCAACGTCGCCTTCGTCGAGGAGCGCGGCCAGATCCGGCCGGCCACGCTCGCCGAGCGGCGCTCGAAGCTCGCCGCGATTCCTGTTGTTGTCGAAACCGTTTGATTGAACCGCACCATTTATCGAGGACTTCCGTCATGAACAACGATCGCCTGCCACGCTCCTGGACGCCGGTTTGCCCGCTCGATGACATCGTGCCCAACACGGGTGTTTGCGCGCTCGTCAACGGCGAACAGGTCGCGGTTTTTCACGTGAACAAGGGCGACGCGGACAGCATCGTGTACGCGATCGAAAACTTCGATCCGGGCTCGCAGGCGGCGGTGCTCTCGCGCGGATTGATCGGCAGCCTCGGCGAGCGGATCGTGGTGGCCTCGCCGATCTACAAGCATCACTTCGATCTGCGCACTGGCGAGTGCCTCGAAACACCGGCGCATTCCGTCGGTGCGTTCGCCGCGCGCGTGGAAGACGGCCACGTGTGGGTCGCGGTTTGAGCCGATGATTGTCTGAAACCTTTTCGAACGACGTTGCCCGCCATGTCCTCCACTAGCGTAAAAACCGTGTGCCCTTACTGCGGCGTTGGCTGCGGCATGGTGCTGCACGTCGAGGACGGCCAGGTCGTGAAAGTCTCCGGCGACAAGGAGCATCCGGCCAACTTCGGACGGCTGTGCACGAAAGGGCAGTCGGCGCATGTCGCGTTGCGCAAGTCGGGACGTCTCGAAGACGCATTCGTGCGTCACGCGCGCGGCCAGGACCCGGCGCCGCTGCCGATGGCGCAGGCGATCAGCACCACGGCGGCGCGTCTGCGCGGCCTGCTCGATGAGCACGGGCCGGACGCGCTGTCGTTCTACGTCTCCGGTCAGATGTCGATCGAAGCGCAGTACCTCGTCAACAAGCTCGCCAAGGGCTTTGTCGGCACCAATAACATCGAATCGAATTCGCGCCTGTGCATGGCGAGCGCGGGCAGCGGCTACAAACTGTCGCTCGGCGCGGACGGCCCGCCGGGATCGTACGAAGACATCGACCACGCCGACCTGTTCTTCGTGATCGGCGCGAATATGGCCGACTGTCACCCGATTCTGTTCCTGCGCATGATGGATCGCGTGAAGGCCGGCGCCAAGCTGATCGTCGTCGATCCGCGCCGCAACACGACCGCGGAGAAGGCCGATCTCTTCATGCAGATCAAGCCGGGCACCGATCTCGCGTTGCTCAACGGCCTGCTGCATCTGTTGCACGAAAACGGCCATACGGATGCCGCATTCATCGCCGAGGCGACCGAAGGCTGGGACGCGATGCCAGCGTTTCTCGCCGACTACACGCCGGAGCACGTCGCGCGGATCACCGGCCTCGCCGTCGAGGATATCCGCGAGGCCGCGCGCATGATTGGCAGCGCCAAAGAGTGGATCAGTTGCTGGACCATGGGTCTGAATCAAAGCACGCACGGCACGTGGCACACCAACGCGATCTGCAACCTGCATCTGGCGACGGGCAAGATTTGCCGGCGCGGCAGCGGCCCGTTTTCGCTGACGGGCCAGCCCAATGCGATGGGCGGCCGCGAGATGGGTTACATGGGGGCGGGCTTGCCGGGGCAGCGTTCGGTGCTGGTCGAAGAAGACCGCGCGTTTATCGAAGACCTGTGGCGCATTCCGACGGGCTCGCTCAAGCCGCAGGTCGGCAACGGCACGATCGATATGTTCGCGCGCATGGCGGCGGGTGAGATCAAGGCGTGCTGGATCATCTGCACCAATCCGGTGGCGAGCGTGGCGAATCGTCAGAATGTGATCGACGGATTGAGCGCGGCGCAACTCGTGATTGCGCAGGATGCGTACCTCGATACCGAGACCAACCGCTACGCCGACGTGCTTCTTCCTGGCGCGCTGTGGGCCGAGGCCGAAGGCGTGATGATCAACTCCGAGCGCAATCTCACGCTGATGCAAAAGGGCATCGAGCCGCCGGGCGCCGCGTTGCCGGATTGGCAGATCATCGCGCGCGTTGCGTGTGAAATGGGGTTTGCCGATGCCTTCACTTATGCGAGCGCCGAGGAAGTGTTTGCGGAAATCACCCGCGCGTCGAATCCGAAGACCGGCTACGACCTGCGCGGCGCGAGCCATCGCCGCCTGAAAGAAACGCCGTTGCAATGGCCGCTTGCATCGGATGATGCTGCCGATCGCAATCCGGTTCGCTATATCAACGACGGCGTGAGTCAGACGCTCAAGGAACGGCCGGACGGCAGCCGTCCGCGCTTCGTGTTTCCAACGGCGAGCGGCAAGGCGGTGTTCTTCGCGCGCGCCTACGCGGCGCCGGCTGAACTGCCGGATCGTGAATTCCCGATCGTGCTGAATACGGGCCGCTTGCAGCATCAATGGCACACGATGACCAAGACCGGCAAGGTCGCGATGCTCAACAAGCTGAACCCGGGCCCGTTCGTTGAGATCCATCCCGAAGATGCCGCCACGCTCGGCATCAAGGCAAAAGATCCGGTGGAGATTCGTTCGCGCCGGGGCCGCGCGGTGTTGCCGGCTGTCGTGACTGAACGCGTGAGCGCGGGCAACTGTTTTGCGCCGATGCACTGGAACGACGTATTCGGCGACGACCTGTGCATCAACGCGGTGACGAGCGACGCCATCGACCCGGTCTCGCAGCAGCCCGAACTCAAGTTCTGCGCGGTCGCGCTGAGCCCGGTGGCGCCCGAGCGCGTCGAGCCTTTCCTGAATGACGACGATGCATTGTTGACCGATGCATCCGTTGCGGTTGCCGCGAGCGTGGCGCCGGCCAACACCGTATCGGCAAGCGCCGAGGATCTGGATATGCCCCGTATCGATGCACTCACCAGCCTGTTGCAGTTGCCGTCGACACCCGCGCCTTCGTTCACCGATCAGGAGCGTGTCTATCTGGCTGGCTTCGTGAGCGGACTGCGCTCGGCGGAAGCGCAAGGCATCGACCGCGTGCCGGTTCTGCCAGGCAACGCGCCGTTCGATACGACGAGGCGTCTTTACGTGGATGGTTTGCTGGCCGGTCTCTATAGCCGCAGCGCGACTATGCCCGCCACTGCACTTGCGGCGTCGCATGCCGAAGCTTCGCACGCATCCGGTGTGCGCATCGTCCGCGCACGGCCGAAGGTCACGTTACTGTGGGCCTCGCAAACGGGCAACACCGAGTCGCTGACCGAAGGCTATGCCACGCGGCTAATGGAGTCGGGCTTTGAAATCCGCACGTCGTGCATGGCGGACTATCAAGCTTCGACGCTTGCCAAAGCCCAATACGTGTTGCTGATGACGAGCACCTTCGGCGACGGCGATCCACCCGACAACGCACAAAGTCTATGGACGCAATTGAGCGGCGAAAGCGCGCCGCGGCTCGACGGCGTGCGCTTCGCGGTGCTCGCTCTGGGCGATCGCAACTACGACCAGTTCTGCGGCCACGGCCGCCGCCTCGATGAGCGGCTCGCCGAGCGGGGCGCGCTGCGTTTGATGGAGCGCGTCGATTGCGATGGCGAGTATCAGGAGAGCGCGGACGCGTGGCTCGAACGCATCATCGTGCGTATCAAGGAAGAGGATGCCGCGCTGTATGCCGTGCCGCCGGGCGGCATGATCAACGCGGTGGTGCCGGGCACGGTGCCGACCAAAACGCGGCCGGCCGCGTCGCGGCTCGTTAGCAATCTGCGCCTGAACAAGCCGGGCGCGGCGAAAGACACGCGCTACTTTTCGCTGAGCACGCGCGATTCGGGACTCGAATACGAAGCAGGCGATGCGCTCGGCGTATGGCCGAGCAACTGCCCGGAACTGGTCGACGAATTGATCGCGCTGAGCGGCGTGAACGCGGATGCCGCGGTGAACGTGTCAGGCGTCGGCGAGATGCGTCTTGCCGATGCACTCGGCAAGCACTACGAGATCGCGCGCCCGAATCCGGATCTGCTCGCGTTCGTCGCCGCGCGCAGCAACAACGGGGCGCTGCGCGATCTGCTGTCGCCCGAGCGCAAGGCCGATCTCAAGCAATGGTTGTGGGGCCAGCAGATCGCCGACGTTTTGCATGAATTTCCAGTGAGCCTCACGGCAGCCGAATTGACCGGCCTGCTCAAGCGTTTGCAGCCGCGTCTGTATTCGATTGCGTCGAGCCCGAAGGCGCACGCGGGCGAAGTTCATCTGACCGTTGCCGCGGTGCGCTACAGCAATGGCCGGCGTCATCGCAAAGGCGTGTCGTCGACGTTTCTCGCCGACCGTGCGGGCGATGTCAACGTCCCCGTGTTCGTGCAGAAGTCCGCACACTTTCGTCCTCCTCATGGTTCCGACACGCCGATGATCATGGTCGGTCCCGGCACCGGCGTTGCACCGTTTCGCGGCTTTCTGCACGAGCGGCGTGCACGCGGCGACACGGGGCGCAACTGGCTCTTCTTCGGCGAGCAGCACGCTGCCTCGGATTTCTACTATCGCGACGAACTCGAATCGATGCGCGACAGCGGCGTGCTGAACCGGCTCGATGTCGCGTTCTCACGCGATCAGGCGGACAAGGTCTACGTGCAGGACCGTATGCGCGAGCAGGGTGCGCAATTGTGGTCATGGCTCGAAGACGGTGCGCATTTCTACGTATGCGGCGACGCCAACCGGATGGCGAAGGATGTCGACGCGGCGCTCAAGGAAGTGGTGGCGCGGCACGGCGGCATGAGCGATGAAAAAGCCCTCGACTACGTGAACCGTCTCGCGCAGGAAAAGCGCTACGCACGCGACGTTTATTGATGGCTGCGGGGTTGTCAGCGCGACGAACACGCTCGCCGCTTCAAGGTTTCAAAGAGTACGCAGTACAGCTTCTAAAGACGGAGCCACATGGCATGGAGGTTGCATGTTCATGCCGGTTTTCAACATCGTGATCATTCCGGTGCGTGGCGCGTAGCGCGATCTGCCGGATAGTCGAAAAATCAGTTTTGTGAGGATATCTGATGAAAAACGTGATGAGCTCCCTAAAGAGTGGGGACTGGCGCGCGCTAGTGGCGTGTTTCCTCTATTTCGACACTGGCTTTACCGTCTGGGTCCTGTATGGACCGCTTGCGCCATTCATCAGCAAGAGCATCGCGATGACGCCCGCGCAACAAGGTTTGCTGGTCGCGGTGCCGGTGCTCTCGGCCGCGATTCTGCGCGTGACGCTCGGTAACCTGTATCAATCCGCGCACGGCAAGCGCATTGCGCTGATGGGCGTGCTGCTGTCGGCGGTGCCGACGATCGTGTTGCCGTTGATGCCGTCCGTGCCGTCGTACACGGTGCTGCTGGTGCTCGGCGTATTTCTCGGCGTCGGCGGTGCCAGTTTCGCCGTGGCGCTGCCAATGGCGGGCAGCAACTATCCGCCGAAGGTGCAGGGCCTCGTGTTGGGTCTCGCCGCGGCCGGCAATATCGGCGCGGTGCTCGACGGCTTCCTGTTCCCGCAACTGGCCACGCACTACGGCTGGCAGATGGCGGCCGGCGGCGCACTGCCGTTGCTCGCGATTGCCGCGATCACGCTGTATTTCTGGGCCAACGATTCCGGCGTGAAAACCGGCAGCGTGCTGCGCGCATTCGGCAGCTTCGCGGTGACGCTGGTCGGATTGATCGTGCTGGTGCTGCTGGTCGAAGCCGGCATGTTCGGCTCCGGCAAGACGGGTGTGCTGCTGTTGCCGGTGATCGGTGCACTGCTCGCGATCGCGGTGTTGCCCAAGCGCTATCGCGCGGTGCTGGCCGAGCGTGACACGTGGGCGATCATGCTGGTGTACAGCATTACGTTCGGCGGTTTCGTCGGGATGTCTTCATATGTGTCGCTGCTCCTGACCAACCTCTATCAGCTCTCGAAGATCGACGCGGGCCTCTTCATGGCATTGCTCGCCGCGACCGGCGCGATGGTGCGTCCGCTCGGCGGCCTGATCGCCGACAAGGTGTCTGGGGTGCGCGCGCTGACCTTCCTGCTCGCCATCATCTCGCTGTGCGACTTCGTGTTCGCCGCGGCCATGCCGGCGATGGCCGGTGGCATCACGTTGCTGCTGTGCCTGTATGTGGCTTTCGGTCTCGGCAACGGCGCGACCTTCCAGCTGGTGCCGCATCGCTGGGCGGGCCGCACGGGCTTGATGTCGGGTATCGTCGGTGCCGCGGGCGGCATCGGCGGATTCTATCTGCCGGTGGTGATGGGTATCGCGAAGGAAAGCACGGGCAGCTATCAGATGGGTTTTGCGACGTTCGGCGCGCTGGCGGCATGCGCGTTCGTCGCGATCGTCGCGCTGCGCCGTCCGTGGATGGCGTGGTCAATGCACTCCGGTGTGATGCAAGCGCACGCGACGGAGTAATGCAGTAACGCAGCAACGCGGGCGATCCGCGCCTCCACGCTGAGTGGAGGCGCGGATCGCGCGACGGGGCCGATCAAAATCAAAAAGAAGTCGACATGAGCATCACGACAGAACGGGTTCACGCACCACCGTCCGAAGCGGACGTCTCCAGCGAGGTGTTGAGCTCGTTGATCAATCTGGCGGGGCGTCAGCGGATGCTCTCGCAGCGCATCGTGTTGAAGGCGATGCTGGCGTTTCAACAGTTCGACGGCGCGCTGGCGATCGCACGCGATACCCTGAACACATTTACCGACAGCCACACGGTGCTGACCCAGGGCCGCGATGGTCTGCCCGGCCTGTTTTCCCCAGCGTTGCGCGAAGCATTTCACGGCCGCGAAAATGTCGCGAGGAAGATCGCGGACTTCATCGCGCTGGCTTCGGCGGCGTTGGACGCGATCGGGCGCGCTTCACCGCGCGCGGACGATGCGTTGAATGCCCTGGTCGATTCCGTCGATCCATTGTTGACGCATCTGCACGGCGTCACGGCTGTCTATGAACAGGAAAGCCGGCGTATAGCGCGTTTGCAGAAAAAAGAGCAACAGCAGTTGATCGAGCGGATCAAGGCGATCGCGAAAGAAGCGCACATCGTCTCGTTCAACGGTCAGATCGTGGCGAGCCGCGCGCATGTGACCGGCCGCGAGTTCGCCGTGGTGGCCGGCGTGATGACATCGATCACGAAGGAACTGGAGGCTGTGGTGAGCGCGTTCGTGAAGAAGACGTCGGCGGGATGAGCCACGCAGTGCGGCGTTATTGCCGTATGCTTGGCGTTTTCCGGACTGTCGGGCAAATGTAA
Source organism: Paraburkholderia sp. RL18-101-BIB-B (assembly GCF_046026985.1). Taxonomy (NCBI): domain Bacteria; kingdom Pseudomonadati; phylum Pseudomonadota; class Betaproteobacteria; order Burkholderiales; family Burkholderiaceae; genus Paraburkholderia; species Paraburkholderia sp. RL18-101-BIB-B. The sequence continues at coordinate 43,440 of NZ_JARESV010000002.1, read as the reverse complement.
TGGACAACTGGTGGCACGCGGTGTGGGCAGTCGCCCGGGCAGAATTCTCCGACCTCGGCAGCATGGCCGACGTCTTGCAGGTCCTGATGCGCCTCGGACTCGCGTTGATACTCGGCGGCATACTCGGTTTCGAGCGCGAGATGTCACGGCGCGACGCCGGCATGCGCACGCACATGATGGTGTCGGTCGGCGCGGCCTTGTTCGTGGTCGTACCGCTGCAGGCCGGGTTCTCGCAGGACAACATGAGCCGGGTGTTGCAAGGACTCGTGTCCGGTGTCGGTTTTCTGGGCGCGGGCGCCATCATCAAGCTCAGTGCCGAACGCGAGGTGCGCGGCCTGACGACGGCGGCAAGCCTGTGGCTGAGCGCGGGCGTCGGCGTGGCGGCGGGGCTCGGGCGCGAGGCCACGGCGATTCTCAGCGTAGCGATCGCGCTCGCCATTCTGTCGAGTGCGCGCCTGTTCAAAAGTCGCGAACAGGAAGAGAAGTAGGGACGTGGCAGGCTCTCGTTCCTACGAAAAAACGCCATCGAAACATGCAGGCAATCACTTGCATGTTGACCACGTTGCTCCTAATATGCAGTCAGGAGGCTGCATATGAACACATCGACCGATCGCATTGAAAAACAGATTCTGCTGAAGGCACCGCGCTCGCGGGTCTGGCGCGCGTTGTCCAATGCCGAGGAATTCGGCAACTGGTTCGGCGTGAATCTCACCGGCAAGCAGTTCGTGGCCGGCCAGTCCGTGCAGGGCAATATTACCTATCCGGGTTACGAGTATCTCGTCATGGACGTGCATGTCGAGCGCGTCGAGCCGGAGCATCACCTGTCGTGGCGCTGGCATCCGGCCGCGGTCGACATCACGGTGGACTATTCGCCGGAGCCGACTACCCTGGTCGTCTTCGAGTTGACCGAGGTCGCATCGGGCACGTTGTTGCGCGTAGTCGAGTCGGGCTTCGATCAGCTTCCCGCCGGCCGCCGTGAAGAAGCGTTCCGCATGAATAACGGTGGGTGGGAAGAGCAGATGGCCAACATCGAACAGCATGTCACCAAGGGTTAAGAAGGCGTTTGGCGCAGCGGATCTGAAGGCGTCGGTGCTGCGCAGTTCCGCGCCGATTTTCGCCGCGCTCGGCGATGAGACACGTCTGCGTCTGGTCGCCGTGTTGTGCGCGGGCAGCGCGATGTCGATCGCGCAACTCACTGCGGGAACGGACATTACGCGGCAGTCCGTCACGCAGCATTTGCAGGTGCTCGCCAATGCGGGTCTCGTGCGCGACGTCAAGGTGGGTCGTGAACGCTTGTGGGAATTCGAGCCCACCCATCTCGACGAAGCGCGCCGCGCGCTCGACGCGATCTCGCGGCAGTGGGATCACGCGCTGTCGAGGTTGAAGGCGGCGGTGGAGGAGTGAGGGATGCCGACGTGGGCGTTCAGAAAAGCCGCGTTGTATACGGAACGTGAACAAAGAAAAAATTTGGACACCCCAGAAAGGCTACCGCCGCCCCCACAATCCACCTGCGCCAGCCCCCTTAAAACTTATGCCGCAGCGCAACCCGAACAGCGACCTGCGTGCCCGTCGAAGACGGCGCCTGCACACCCGGAATGAACGCATTGTCGAGAATCGAGTTAGTCGAATCGCCCGCGACCTTCTGATACTCGCCCTGCACATACACGTCGGTGCGCTTCGACAGGTTGTAGTCCGCCATCAAGCCCACCGAGTGGATCTTCGGCTTCACGCTGCCTGACGACGCATCGTAGGTCTCCATCGTGTACACGTACTGAGCGCCGACGAAGAACGCGGGCGTGAACTGGTATTTGCCGTTCACTTCGAAGTTCTGATACTTCAGCGTATTCAACGTCACGCCCGGCGCGGCCAGCGGAATGCCGATATAGCCGTTGCCGGTCGGATTCTTGTAGTTCGAATTGGTGTAGGCAAAACCGGCGGTCGCCGAACCGAATGTGTAGTTGATGCCGCCGCCGAACACCCGCATGCGTCCGGCGATAAAACTCGCGTCGTTCGCGGTAATCGCGCCAGTCGAACCCGCGCCGGGATTGTCCGCTTGCATATAGGCCGCGGCGACCAGCAGGCCGCCGTTCGCATACTGTCCGCCGAAGCTATACGCGCGGTTGTTCGCAAAGTTGGTGTCGTTGCTGAACGCGTACGCGCCGCCGAACTGGAAGCCCGCCATCTCCGGGCTCGCGTACTTCACGCTATTGCCGAGGCGGAACGAGTTGTCGGTGTTGTCGTTGTCATACGGATGCGCGAACAGGTAGCCGGCCCAGTTGCCGTTGGCCGTGGTCTGCGCGAGGTAATCGACCACCGAATCGTACTGGCGACCGAGCGTGACCGTGCCGAAACGGCCGTCGCTCAGCCCAACGTACGCCTGGCGGCCGAACATGCGGCCGCCTTGGCCGAGCCGTCCCGAACTCACGTCGAAGCCGTTTTCCAGTTGAAACACGGCCTTCAGCCCGCCGCCCAGATCCTCCGAACCCTTCATGCCCCAGCGGCTGCCTTGCGCATAGCCGCTTACCATTTCCCAGACCGCGCCGTGCCCCGCGTTGTTGGTGTAGTCGATGCCTTCGTCGAGCACGCCATACAGCGTCACGCTGCTTTGAGCGAAGGCCGGGCACGCCGCCAGCGAAGCGAGTGACGTGAGCGCCGTGAATGCGGCGGTGGCAATGCGGTTCTTTTTCATCGTGAGCTCCAGACCTTGGTAGTGAGCGGGCCGAATTTCGGGCAGACCCGAAGGCGTTCGACGGCCGCTGCTTTTTGGCAAAGCCCGGATTCTGCTATTTGCGATGGCAAACGCGTATGAGGCACATCCCTGGATAAACATGATTTTTTCGAATGTTTGTCCCGCGAATTATTCGCTTGTGGCAGGCAGTGCCCCGGAGAAAAATTCCGTTCATGCACCTTGGGCATGCAAGCCATAGCCGAGGGCAATGCGTTTTTCGCACCATGCTTTCAGGAGACGACCATGCGACTCGATCGGAATTTTGCCAACGGCCGGTTTATCGAACCCGCGACTGACACCGCTAGCAGCGAGCTCATCGCCGTCTGCAATCCGGCCACCGAGACCGTGATCGCCCATGTCACGGGTGCCACCGAGGCCGAAGCCATCGCCGCGGTCGACGCCGCCGCGGTCGCGCAAAAGGGCTGGCGCAAGCTGCCTTCAGCCGAGCGCGCGGTGTATCTGCACAAGCTTGCCGATGCGCTGACCGAATGCGCGCCGGCCATCGGCGCGGCGCTCGCGCTGGAGTCGGGCAAGAGCGTGGCCGACGCCACCAACGAAGCGATCTACGCCGGCCAGATCACGCGCTATCACGCAGAGTGGGCGCGCCGCATCGAAGGCGAAGTGATTCCGAGCGATACGCCCGACGAAAACCTCGTGTTGCATCGCGAGCCGATCGGCGTGGTTGCGTGCCTGATCCCGTTCAACTACCCCGTCTATACGTTCATGCGTAAAGTGGCGCCGGCGCTGATCGCCGGCAACACGGTCGTCGTGCGCCCGAGCAACAACACGCCGACGTCCGCATTCGAAATCGCCAAAGCGGTGGAGAAGGCCGGTTTGCCGGCGGGCGTCGTGAACATTCTCGCGATGAACCATGCCACCGCCGAAGCGCTCTGCACGCATCCCAAGGTCGGCATGATCACGCTGACGGGCAGCGTCGGCGCGGGCCGCAAGGTGCTCGAATATTGCAAGGCGAACATCGCCAAGCCGTCGCTCGAACTGGGCGGTAAGACGCCCGCGATCATCGAGGCCGATGCCGATCTCGAGAAAGCCGCGCGTGACCTGGTCGCCTCCAAGACCACGCATTGCGGACAGTTGTGCACGGCGATCGAACGGGTCTATGTGCAGGAAAGCGTGCATGACCGCTTCGTCGCGCTGCTGAAAAAGCACATGAGCGCGGTGGAGAGCGGCGATCGCAGCGAGCAGCCGTCGCTGATGGGTCCGCTCGTCAACGAGGCGTCGCGCCAGTCGATCCACGCGATGGTTCAACGCGCCATCGCAGCGGGCGCCACGCTCGAAACCGGTGGCAAGCTGCCGCAAGGCAAAGGCTTCTTCTATCCGGCCACGTTGCTGTCGAATTGCCGTCAGGACATGGAAATCATCCAGGAAGAAACCTTCGGTCCGATCATGCCGGTCGTCAAATACCGCACGCTCGACGAAGCGCTGGAAATGGCCAACGATCATCAATTCGGTCTCTCGTCGGTGCTGTATACGGAGAACTATCGCGGTGCGATGAAGATTGCCAACGGCATCGAAGCCGGCGAGCTGTACGTGAACCGTACGCCGGCCGATCCGTATCAGGGCTTTCACGCCGGCTGGAAACGTTCGGGCCTCGGCGGCGACGACGGCAAGCACGGCATGCTCGAATTCACCCAGACCCGTCTCGTGGTCATGAAGTACTGAAGCCGAACCGGCACGCGCCGCACGTTGAAACGACGGCGCGTGTCTCCTTTGCAACCTGAAAAGCGCGGCGAATCTGCTGCCAGTCCATAACAAAACATATTGGAGACCGGGCGGCCCGATGGGCTGGCGCTGTCTCTGAGGAGCGCTCACGTGTCATCTCAACCCGTCCGAACCGACGCTTCGCTCGCTTTAAGCGACGAAGAGGCCGCCCTGCAAAACAGTAAGGCGCAACGCTATATCCAGCTCATCCTGCTGGTGATCGCAGCCGGCGCGATCTACCCGATTCTGTATCTGCGGCAGGTGTATCAGCCAACGATGCTCGAAGTGTTCCACATCACCGATAGCCAGCTCGGCTATCTGTATTCGTCGTTGGGCACGATTTTTCTGTTGAGTTATCTGCCGAGCGGCTGGCTCGCGGACCGGATCGCGCCGCGTTTGCTGATCTGCTTTTCGCTGATCGCCACCGGTGTGCTCGGGCTGTGGTATTCGACCGCACCATCGTTCCCGATGTTGATGATGATCTTCGGCGGCTGGGGTTTGTCGACCGGCTTGACGTTCTGGGCCGCGGTCATCAAGCGCGTGACCATGATTGCCGGCACGCATGAGCAGGGCCGTTTCTTCGGCTTGCTCGACGGCGGACGCGGCCTGATCGAAGCCATGCTCGCGACCATCGCGATCACGCTGTTCGCATGGGTGACGCAGACCAAAGGCGAACCGGTCGCGGCCGGTTTCAAGCTGGTGGTCTACATGTACGCGTTTCTTTGCATTGCGCTCGGCGTCGTGCTCGCACTCGTCAAAGACCTGCAAGGCACCGAAGATGCAGCCGCCAATCGCGCCGCGCGCCAACGCAACAACGTGCTGGTCGATCTGAAGACGCTCGCGAAGATTCCAGAACTGTGGCTGGTCGCCGCCATCGTGTTCTGCGGCTACCAGGTGTTCTGGGCCACCTACAGTTTCTCCGCCTATCTGCATGAAGGCGAGATCGGCCTGACGGTCGTGATGGCCGGCACGATCACTACGCTCAAGCTGTGGATGCGGCCGATCGGCGGCATTGGCGGCGGCTTTCTCGGCGACCGCTATTCGAAGGTCTCGGTGCTCGTGATCGCGCTCTTTCTCGCCGCGCTGTCGCTGGTGGGCCTGATGGCGGCGCCGCGTATTTCGAGCCACGCGCTGCTGGTGTTCCTCGTGCTGTTCATCGGCATTCTGACTTACGCGATTCGCGGCCTGTACTGGTCGCTGCTGGATCGCTGCAATATTCCGGTGACCACAATGGGCCTCGCGATCGGCCTGATCTCCGTGCTGGGTTATTCGCCGGACGTGTTCCTGCCGCTCATCAACGGCTATCTGACGCAGACGTTCCCAGGCGTCTTCGGCTACCAGCTCTACTTCGGCTATGTGGCCGCCATGGCGGCGCTCGGCGGCTTTGCCGGGCTCGCGCTGAGAAACATGCTCAACAGAAAAGAAGGTGCGTAAATGAAAGTTGTCTCGCTCGAAACGCATATCGTCGCCGTGCCGCCGCCGCATGTGGGCGGCATGTACTGGATCTTCGTCAAGCTCAAGACCGATTGCGGGATTGAAGGTGTCGGCGAAATCTATTCGGCGACGTTCCATCCGAAAGCGATGACCCACATCATCGACGATGTATTCGGCCGCTATCTGCTCGACAAGGACCCGCATCACATCGAGCGGCTCTGGCGCGAGGCGTATTCGAGCGGTTTCACGCAACGCCCCGATCTGACGATGATGGGCGTGGTCAGCGGCCTGGAAATGGCGTGCTGGGACATTATCGGCAAGGCGGCTAACAAGCCGGTGTATGAGTTGCTGGGCGGCATGGTGAATCAGCGCCTGCGTTCATATACCTATCTGTACCCGAAGAACAGCCGCGGCGAATACGACTACGATGATCCCGATCTGGCGGCCGAATGCGCGCTTGAAAACGTCAAGCGCGGCTTCACTGCGGTGAAGTTCGATCCGGCCGGACCGTACACGGCGTACTCGGGTCATCAACTGTCGATGGAAGTGCTGGACCGTTGCGAAACTTTCTGCCGCCGTGTACGTGAAGCAGTGGGCAGCAAGGCCGACCTGCTGTTCGGCACGCATGGGCAGATGGTGCCCTCGTCGGCGATCCGGCTCGCGAAACGCCTCGAAAAATACGATCCGCTGTGGTTCGAGGAGCCGGTGCCGCCGGGTCAGGAAGGCGCGATGGCGCAGGTCGCGCAGCACACCAGCATTCCGATTGCGGCCGGCGAGCGCCTCACCACCAAGTACGAATTCTTCAAGCTGCTCGAAGCCGGCGCCGCGTCGATTCTGCAACTGAATGTGGCACGCGTGGGCGGCCTGCTCGAAGCGAAGAAAGTCGCGACGCTGGCCGAGGTGTACTACGCGCAGATTGCGCCGCACCTGTACAACGGGCCGATCGGCGCGGCGGCCAGCATTCAGCTCGCGACGTGCACGCCGAACTTCCTGATTCAGGAAAGCATCGGCACGTGGGACGGTTTTCATGCAGCCGTGCTGAAGAAGCCGATTCAATGGGAAGACGGCTACATCATTCCGTCGCAGGAACCGGGTCTCGGCGTCGAACTGAACATGGAGGTCGTCAGGCAGCACACGCCCTACACCGGCGAGCGTCTGCATCTGCAGATGGCGGCGCAACCGGCCGATGTGAAAGACCTCGCGCCGGCCAAGGGTTGAGCGCGGTTTGAGTCTGGCGGGTTTCACCACTACGTTTCAATGGATTGAGCGCCGTCTGGCGACATAGAGCATGAACTACGATTACATCATCGTCGGCGCGGGTTCGGCGGGCTGCATTCTCGCCAATCGCCTGTCGGCGTCGGGCCAATATTCGGTGCTGCTGCTCGAAGCGGGTGGCAAGGACAGCTCGTTCTGGTTCAAGATTCCGGTGGGTTTCACCAAGACGTACTACAACGAAACCTATAACTGGATGTACTACAGCGAGCCGGAGAAAGAACTCGACAACCGGCCGATCTATTGTCCGCGCGGCAAGGTGCAGGGCGGCTCGGGCTCGATCAACGCGATGATCTACGTGCGCGGCCAGCCGCACGATTTCGACGATTGGGCCGCCGCCGGCAACACGGGCTGGGCGTTTCGCGACGTGTTGCCGTACTTCCGCAAGCTCGAATCGCATCCGCTCGGCAACACGGAATATCACGGCGCCGACGGCCCGATCCGCATCTCGCCGATGAAAGATGCGGTGCATCCGATCTGCCACGTGTTTCTGAAAGGCTGCGATCAGGCCGGTTATCAGCGCAGCGACGACTTCAATGGCGCGCAATTCGAAGGCGCCGGCATCTACGACGTGAACACGCGTAATGGCCAGCGCTCATCGAGCAGCTTCGAGTATCTGCACCCGGTGTTGTCGCGCAAGAATCTGACCGTCGAGCGCGACGTGCTGGCAAGCCGCGTTCTATTCGACGGCGACCAACGCGCGATCGGCGTGAGCGTCACGCAGAACGGCGTCACGCGGCAATTCATGGCGACGCGCGAAGTGATTCTGTCGGCGGGCGCGGTCGATTCGCCGAAGCTGCTGCAACTCTCCGGCGTGGGCGACAGCGCACTGCTGGCGAAGCATCGCATCGCGATGGTCAAGGAACTGCCCGCCGTGGGCCAGAATCTGCAGGACCATCTGTGCGTGAGCTTCTACTATCGCGCGAACATGAAGACGCTGAACGACGAGATGCGGCCGCTGCTCGGCAAGCTCAAGCTCGGTCTGCAATATCTGCTGACGCGCAAGGGGCCGCTCGCGATGAGCGTGAATCAGTCGGGTGGGTTCTTCAAAGGCAACGATCAGCAAGCGCAGCCGAATCTGCAGTTGTACTTCAATCCGTTGTCGTACCGCATTCCGAAGAGCAACAAGGCGAATCTCGAACCTGAACCGTACTCGGGCTTTCTGCTGGCGTTCAATCCGTGCCGGCCGACGAGCCGCGGTTCGATCGAGATCGCATCGAATCGCGCCGAGGATGCCGCGAAGATCCGTATCAACGCGCTGACCACCGAGAAGGACATCGACGAAGTGATCCAGGGTTGCGAACTGGTGCGCAAGGTGATGGCGTCGCCGGCGCTGAAAGCGATCACGGTCGAGGAAATCTCGCCGGGACCGCAGGTGAATACGCGCGAAGGTTTCCTGCGGTACTTCCGCGAGCAGTCGGGGTCGATCTATCACCTGTGCGGTTCGTGCGCGATGGGCGACGATCCACGCACGTCGGTGGTGGATGCGCGTTTGCGTGTGCACGGCATTGACGGCTTGCGCGTGGTGGATGCATCGATCTTTCCGAATATCACGTCGGGCAATATCAATGCGCCGACCATGATGGTGGCGGAGAAGGGAGCCGACATGATTCTTGAGGATGCGGCGCGTGAAATTGCGTACCGGCCCGCGGCGGCGGAGATGGCCGCGGCGGCTTAATGGCTCGCTTGGCCTGGCGGTGTTGGGCTAGCAGCCACGTAGTGTGAAACCGCGCCGATGGCATCGCATCGGCGCGTTTTTTTTCGTTCGAAGCGGTGCATAGGGCGCACCGCGATGCCACTCAGCGCCTCAACCCGCGTCGCTCAACGGCGCCGACTCCGATGCATCGAGCGCCCGTCCGCTCAACCAGATTTCCTGTTGCAGCCAGTCGCGGAACAACGCGACGTGCGGTAGTTCGTCCTGTTCCGCGCGCGTGACGAACCAGTACGACTGATGCCCGTCAACGTGCACGTTCAGCACTTGCACGAGTTGGCCTTCGGCCAGTTCGCGCGCGATCATATGACGGTCGGCGATGGTCACGCCGAGCCCGTCGATCGCGGCGCGAATGGCGTGATCGAGCAGATCGAATTCATAACCGCCACGAGTATCCACGTTTTCAATCCCCGCCGCCTTCAGCCAATGCTGCCAGGTGAGGTAGCGCTGATCGGCGCTCGCCAGCACGTGCAATAGCGTGAACTGATTCAGGTCGATCGCCGCGCGGCCCGCCTGACGTGCGAGCAACGCGGGCGAGCAGACGGCGATATGTCGCTCGCTCATCAACAGACGGTTGTCGACGCCTTCCCACTCGCCATTGCCGAAGCGGATCGCGCAGTCGAGCACACCGGATTCCGCGAGGTTATCGTCGACACGGGTCGACAGACTCAGTTCGAGTTGCGGATGCGCATCACGCAGGCGGCCGAGGCGCGGCATCAGCCAACGGCTCGTGAAGGTGGGCGGCGCATTGATGCGCAGGCGGTTGCGGTGGGTTTTTTCTTGCAGGCCGCGAACCGTGAGTTCGATGCGGTCAAAGGATTGCTGCAGCGCTTGCAGAAGAATGCGGCCGGCAGCCGACAGTTCCAGATGGTGATGGTGACGCTGCAGGAGCGTCTCGCCCAGTTGCGCCTCGAGCTGCCGGACCTGGCGGCTAACCGCGCTTTGCGTGACGTTGAGCAGTTCCGCGGCGCGGGTGAAGCTGCCCGTGCGGCCGGCGACTTCGAAGGCTTTCAGCGCATTCAGCGCGGGCATTTTGCGTTTCAAGATGGTCGACCGGAGGTAAGGCGCGGTAGCGCGATGTCCCGGTATTTTACTGGTTTGCCTGCGCGGCGCGTTGCCTTGCTCGCGCCGCGCCGCGCAGGCACCGCATCATTAGTAAGCGATGCAGATCGACTTGCTCTCCGTATACGAGTCGATGATCGCCTTGCCATGTTCGCGGCCGATGCCGGATGCTTTGAAGCCGCCGAACGGCATGGCCGGGTCGACCATATTGTGCGTGTTGACCCATACCGTTCCGGCCTCGATGCCGTCCACGAGCCGCAGCGCCTTGTCGAGCTGGTTGGTCCACACGCTCGCGCCGAGTCCGTAGTCTGAGGCGTTTGCCTGAGCAAGCACTTCGTCCAGGTCGTCATAGGGCATGGCGACCAGCACAGGGCCGAACACCTCTTCCTTGACGACGGAAAGCGGCTTGCAGGCGCGATTGGCGATCACCGTCGGACGCACGAAGTAACCGTCGCGGTCCACGTGGGCATCGCGCGAGAGGATCTCGCCACCTTCGTCCTTGCCTTGGACAATCATGCCGGCCACCTTGTCGCGGTGCCGCGCGGAGACCATCGCGCCCATCTGCGTCGCCGCGTCGAAGCCGGAGCCGAGCGTGATGCCGTCCGCGACGGCGGCAATGCCTTGCACGACTTCGTCATAGATCGAGCGCGCGACATACAGGCGCGAGCCCGCCGTGCAAACCTGGCCGTGGTTGAAGAAGATCGCGCCGGCCGCGCCTTCGATCGCCTTGCGCGGGTCGCAGTCGTTGAGCACGATCACCGGGCTCTTGCCGCCCAATTCGAGCGACGCACGCTTCAGATCGTCCGCGCATTGACGACCGATGATGCGCCCGACCTCGGTCGATCCGGTGAACGTGACCTTGTTCACAAGCGGATGCCGCACGAGCGCCGCACCGGCGGTTTCGCCACGGCCAGTGACCACGTTGAATACGCCGGCAGGGAAACCCGCTTCGTGCGCGAGTTCGGCGAGGCGGATGGCGGTCAACGGAGTCTCTTCAGCGGGTTTGAGCACGACGGTGCAACCGCAGGCCAGCGCCGGGGCTATCTTCCACACTGCCATCAGCAGTGGGAAATTCCACGGGACGATCGCCGCGACCACGCCGGCCGGCACGCGTTTGGTCGACGCGTTGTAACGCGTGCCAGGCGGGAAGGGAATCGACAGATCGAAGGTGGTGCCTTCGATCTTGGTGGCCCAGCCGGCCATATAACGCAACCACTGGACGCTGCCCGCCACTTCCAGCATCTTCGAGAAGCCGATCAGCTTGCCCTGATTCAGCGTTTCCAGCGTGGCGAGTTCGTCGCTGTGCCGCTCGACGAGGTCGGCCAGTTTGAGCAGCAGGCCCTCGCGAACGGCCGGCGGCATTCTGCGCCATGCGTCGGTTTCGAAGGCCGCCTTCGAGGTTCTGACCGCGTGATCGATATCCGCTTCGGATGCGTCGGGGATCTGCGCGATTTCTTCGGCGGTGGCCGGGTTGAAAACCGGAAAGGTTTTGCCCGCGGCACTACCGGTTTTTTCGCCGTTGATGAACATGGTGCGCGGCAACGTGGCCGCTAGCTTGTGTTCGTTCATGGTGGTTCGTCTCCGTTGGGGGTGAGTGGCCGTGGCGCTAGCCGGAAGGGTTCGCCTGACGGCGGTATGGACTTGGGCGAAGGTGGATGTGTTGCCTTGCACGCCAGAGTGTTGCTAACGACGCGGCACAGATCACGTTCGCCGTCGCGCTCAATGTGTACAGCACAACGAATCCGTCGCCGAAAAAGTAGGGTGTGGTCGACAATGCCGCGCCGAGCACCATGCCGATGTGATGCGCGACGCCGGGGCAGCTCGCGCGCAATACGCTGGTCGAGTTGCCGCGCAAGTTCACTAGTGCGGGAATCGTCAGGCAGTCAAGAATCAGGAAGATCGCTGCCGCAAGCGGTGCGAGCGCGGGATTGTCGCTTGCCGCGAGCGTGCCGATCAGCACCGCACGCGCGATGTACAACCCCATCAGCATGCGATGGCCGCGCGACCGTTCGGCGACGATTGCCAGCGCGCAGACCGCGGCAAGTGAAAGCGCAATGTGCCAGAACGGCTGTGCACCGCTTAGGCCGCAAATCGCAAAGAGCTGGAAGCGGGCGAGACTGCCGCTCGACAGTCCCGCAAGCAACGCGAGCAGAGCCGTTGCGCCTGAAGGAGTCGCCGCCTTGACCGAGTCGAAGTCATGCGCGCTGCTGCGATCCACGTCGTGACGCGATTCGGCGTTGACGAGCAAACGGTAGAACAACATGCCGAGGAAGCCCGTCACGATCATCAGCAAGGCAATGGCGATGCCATGCGCTGAACCATTCAGATACGCTGGTACGCTATTCATTGCGCTGATCGTCATGATGAGCGTCGCGGCGCTCATCAGCATCGTGTAGCGGCCCGATGAGCGCGACATCAGCAATGGCACGCTCATCATGGCCGTTAGCATCAGCGCGCTCATCCACAGCGCCGTGGCGTGCCGATCGAGAGCGGCCTGCGTCAACAGCGCAGCGCCGCCGCCCGCGAGGCACACGCATGCCGCACTCGCGCACAGCATGCACGCGAGAGCGGCGTGCCGTGCGCGACGCACGACCGGATCAGTGCTTGCAGCAGCCATGATCCGTGGACTTGCCGTCTTCGACGCTGTTCAGATCTCGTTCGGCCGGCAGGTCCATGGTCGGGTTGCCGGAGAAGAAGTTGTTCGGCTTGAGCATGAAACCGGCGTACTCCACCGGCATTACCGGGAAATCCTCGGGTTTGCACACATGCGTGTGGCCGAAGCTATGCCACAGCACGACGTCTTCGTTCTCGATGTTGCGATTCGCCTCGATATAGCGCGGCAGGCCGTCGCCCCCCGAATGCTGATTCGGATAGTCGCCGCTCGCATAGCGCTCAGCCGGATCGAACGGCGTGACCCACACGTGACGCGTGGCAAAGCCGCCGCGCTGGCGCACCTTCGAACGTTCGTCGGCCAGCATCAGCGGCGAGTCGTTGACGACCAGCTTGTAGCCCGGATTTGCGCCCACGGCATTCTTCACGTTGGGGTTGCTGACCTTCCAGTAGCGACCCGTGCTGCCGTTCGCCACACGTGCGGCTTCGCTTTCCGTTTTCAACACGCGTTTGGTCGTGTCGAACACATTGCCGTACGGATTGTTCTCGCCCATCGGACGCGGCACGAATTCGTGTTCGGTCACCGTGTTGCGCTCGCCGTCCACCATCATGTGCAAGCGTGCGTTGAAGAAGTGCTGATGCGTCGGGCCGCCGAGGTTTTCCGTGATCATGCCGCCCCACGGATAAGTGTCGCCATCAGCCACCGCCGAGGTCTGCACGATGCCGGTCAGCTTGCATTCGAGTTGAATCGTGCCGTCCTGATACAGATACCAGTAGAAGCCGTAGTCGTAATTGCCGACGGTGGCGAAGAAGGAAATCACAAGGCGTCGCGAGCGGCGCATTTCGAACACGCCGGTGCGGAATTCGTAGTGCTTCCAGAGCGTGCCGTAGTCTTCTTCGTGCATGCAGACGGCGTTCTTCATCACGAATGCGTTGCCGAAATCGTCTGCGGACGGAATGTCGAAATAGCGGATCGTGCCGAGGCAGTCGCAACCGAGTTCGAGCTGGTTCGCCAGTTTGCCGAGACCGTATTCGCCCGCGTCGAACGCGCTTTTCCAGTAGTGGTTGGTGCTCGGGTCGGAGTAGGGCACGCACATTTCCGTGACGCTCGCACGGTAGATGATCGGGCGCGTGCTCCTGCCGTCGTCCCACGACAGTTGATGCAGCACCAGCCCTTCGCGCGGCGTGAAGCCGACACGGAAGTTCCAGTTCTGCCAGTTCACATGCCAGCCCTCGATCGTAAAGCTCGGGCCGTCGGGTTGATTGATCGACAGCGGTTTGAGCGTGCTGCGCGGCTCGCCGAGACTCGGCGTGTCGTAGTTATGCTTGGCGCGCGGAATCGGAATGATGCGGCCGTCGTCCACCAGTTCGATCACTTTCTTTTCGAGCAGATCGACCACGGCCATCACGCCTTCAATTGGGTGTGCGTAGCCGTTATCGGTCAACGTCTCGCGGTAGTAGCTCACGCAACGCACGAGACGCCGGCCGTTTTCGTTCTCGCGATCGAAACAGCCCGCCGAGAACGGATCGACCTGCACGCGTTCCAGATCTTTCTCGCTGACGCCGCGCTTCATGACAGCCACGCGCCATGCTTCATCGCTCTTGACGATCTGTTCCGCGTTCATGAAGTCGTCGATCATGATGGGCGGCTGGCCGTAAGGCGCCTCGCCAAACGGCATGACACGGCGCGCGGCAATTTTCTTTTCTCTCAGGTCCACCTCGAATTCGATCGTCGCGCTATTCGACCGATCGATTGCGAGCACGAAGGCCGTGCGCGAAAAATATTCGCCGGTCTTGAATGCCACCACTTCGGCTTTCGGCGGCTCGCGCAGTTCGACCATCGGAAAACGCGCGTGCGAATCGAGTTTTTCGGCGGCTTTCACGAGGTCGCACGCGAGCTGCATTTCTGCGCCGCTCAGTGGGTCGAGCGGATGAGCGGGGGCATGAGCGGCTTTCGTGGCATTCGTGTTCATAAGATTCCCGTAAGAAGTTGCTGGACCGGACAGCGTGCTCGCGAGGCGAATGAGGCGCGGCGAACGCTGAGTCGATGGCAAATCGTAGGAACCCAATAATATTTTCGCGCTTGCCTATCGCGCCAAATGAACGATAAAGTGCGCCAAGAGGAATGACACGAGCCACCATCAGCGAAGACTGGAGAGGAGACGCTCAGCATGAAAAAAGTCACGCTCAACGGCAGTTTCCCGATGATCCGCGCCGCGGTCATGGGACCGGTTGTGCGCGCAATCGATGCATCGGGCGCGCAATGCGACGCGCTGCTGGAGGAGTTCGGCATGAGCCGCAAGCTCCTGTCGAATCCCTATGAAATTCTGCCGCTCACGCGCTATGTGACGGCGTTCGAACGTGCCGCCGAGGTGCTCGGCGAGTCCGCGCTCGGCCTGCGCCTTGGCAGTGAGTTGCAATTGACGGAGCTGGGGCCGGCGGGTCTGGTGTTTCTTTCGTCGCCGACCTTGAATGCGGCCATGCGCAAGTTTTCGCTCGCGCTCGCCTCGTGGCAGAACACCACCACTTGCGAATTGCTGCGCGACGACGAATGGCCGATCTGGACCTACCAGATCGCCAGTCCGCAAATCTGGCCGCGCCGGCAGGATGCGGAATACAGTCTTTCGACGATGTGCCACATGGTTCGGCTCGTTCGCGGCG
Organism: Paraburkholderia sp. RL18-101-BIB-B; assembly: GCF_046026985.1. NCBI lineage: Bacteria > Pseudomonadati > Pseudomonadota > Betaproteobacteria > Burkholderiales > Burkholderiaceae > Paraburkholderia > Paraburkholderia sp. RL18-101-BIB-B. The sequence goes on along the minus strand of NZ_JARESV010000002.1, from coordinate 28,243 downwards.
CCGCGTGGAATCCGGTCGAAGTGCATTTCGAACACGCTGCGCCGGCCGATCTCAAACCGTATGCGCGTATCTTTCGCGTGCCGGTGCGCTTTCAGCAGCCTTTCAATGGCTTGATTCTGCGGCCCCAGGATCTCGACGCTTCGCTCAAAAGCGCCGACACGCAAATGGCGCGCATGATGGAGCGCCACGCCACCGATCTGATCGCGCGGGATGCGATGCCGCACAGCATCGTCGAGCAGGTTCGGGATCTGGTGACGCGGCGGCTCGCGCACGAAAAGCTGATCGTCGCCGACATCGCGAAGGATCTCGGTCTCTCGCATCGCTCGTTGCAACGGCACCTCGCGCAGGAGGGCACATCAGTGCGGCAGATCGTGCGCGAGGAACGGCAGCGCAGCGTCGAAGGGTTGCTCGAGCGAGAAGAGCTTACCAATGCGGCGATCGCACGCGCCGTTGGTTATGCCGATGCCACGGTCTTGTGGCGCGCCACACGCAACTGGAAAAAGAATAGCGCGTGACGTCGGTGCATTTTCTTTCACTCTGAAAACATCGCGCGGCTTTACCATTGCCGCGCGAGAATAATTCAGGTTCCTAAGTATTCGCTGCAAACCACCGCACTCGGGCTTCCCCGCATTGGCGCAAATTATCGAAAATTTGGCGCGGTTCGCGAAGTCGTTTTATTTTTTAGCTACCTACCATGCGCACACACCGAAGCATCGGAGATCGGTCAAGTGAGCGTCTGGATCAGCAGTACGGGGTTCAGGCGAGTCCCAGACTAGCCAACACACAAGAGGCAGCGATGAGTGAACCCTATTCTCCGACCCGAGCGGTCGACGCGGAGAACCCGGTGGAATTGAAAGGCAATACGCTGGGCTTATGGCAGATCGTGTTCCTCGTGATTTCGGCGGCCGCGCCGCTGACGGGCATGCTCGGCGCGGTGCCGCCCGCGATCAGTCTGGGCAATGGCGCGGGCATTCCGGGCGCGTTCGTGATTGCCGGCGCGGTGCTGCTGATTTTCAGCGTGGGCTTTGCGTCGATGAGCCGGCACGTGGTGCGCGCCGGCGCGTTTTACGCGTATATCGCCGCCGGACTCGGGCGGCCGCTGGGCATGGCCGGAGCGCTCGTCGCGCTGATGTCGTACACGTTCATCCAGATCGCGCTGTACGGATTGTTTGGCTTCTTCTGCACGGTGATCCTCTCGCCGCTTTTGCATACCGCGTTGCCCTGGTACGGGTATTCGCTGATCTGCGTGGCCGTGGTGCAATTCACCGGCATCCGCGGCATCGATCTGAATAGCCGTCTGCTCGGCGTGCTGATGTGTCTCGAACTGGGCATTCTGCTGGTGCTCGCAATTGCGATCGTCGTGCATGGCGGCGGACCTAACGGCCTCACGCTTGCGCCGTTCACACCGCAGCATGTGTTCAGCGGTCACCTTGGCATTGCGGTGATGTTCGCCTTTGCCTCGTTCATCGGTTTCGAAGCGACCGCGATATACGGCAAAGAATGTCGCGATCCGAAGGTGACGGTGCCGCGCGCCACGTACGTATCCGTGATGCTGATTCTCGTGTTCTTCGCGTTCGTCACGTGGACGATCGTCTGCGCGTACGGCCTTGCCGATGTGGTCACGGTCGCGACCAAAGAGCCCGGCGATTTCTGGTTCATCCAGTCCGGCAAATATCTGGGCGGCGCGGTGACGACGGTGATGAGTTTCCTTTTGCTCAGCAGCATCTTTGCGAGCCTGCTGTCGTTTCATAACACGCTGGTGCGTTATATCCATGCGCTGAGTCTCGAAGGCATCCTGCCGCAAGCACTCAATCGCGTGCACGAAAAATATCGTTCGCCGTATGTGGCGAGCTATCTGCAGACACTCTCCGTGTGCGTGCTGCTCGGACTTTTTATCGCGGCGGGCAGCGACGTGTTCAACATCGTGTTCAGCTGGAGTTCGGCGCTCGGCACGATCGGCATTGTGATGTTGCAGGCGGTGACGAGTTTTTCGGTGATCGCGTTCTTCCGCAAGACGCGCAAGGACACACGCGTATGGCACTCGTTCGTCGCGCCGCTGGTGGGTGGCTTCGGCCTGTTGTATATCGGCGTGATTCTGGTGCGCAACCTCGATGCGCTCAGCGGCTCCGATAGTCCGATCGTCAAATCCTTCCCTTGGATCGTGTTCACGGTGGCGCTGGTCGGCGTGGTGATCGGTCTCATCCTGCGCAAGAAGCGCCCGGATATCTACGCGCGCTTCGGCCAGTAAGGGAAACGCGCGAATCGCGCGACAACCACCTACCTCACTTCTCGACAAGACAATCATGGCAGACACTTTCGTCAAGCGCTCGGCGCTTGCGTTGGCCGCGTTCGGCCTTTCGATGGGCGCGCACGCGCAATCTTCGGTGACGCTTTACGGCACGGTCGACGCCGGCCTCGTCTACACGAACAACCAGCAGACGACGCTCGCCGACGGCAACACCAACGGACACGCGAACTATCAACTGGCGGGCGGCAATCTGGTGCCGTCGCGCTGGGGCTTGATGGGCACGGAGGATATCGGCGGCGGCACGACGGTCAACTTCGCGTTGGAGAACAGCTTTCTGATCGGCAGCGGCGCGATGCTGCAATCGAATACGCTGTTCAATCGCAATGCGTGGGTCGGTGTGAACAACTCGACGTATGGCGCGCTGACGTTCGGCCGGCAATACGATCCGTTCTCGGACTACATGGGCGCGTATGCATCGAGTAATAACTGGGCGACGTTGTACGGTTCCCATTTCGGCGACGTCGACAATCTGAACGAGGCGTTCAACTTCAACAATTCGATCAAGTACATCAGTCCGAGTTTTGGCGGGTTTACCGTTGGGGGATTGTTCAGCCTTGGTGGCGTGGCGGGGAATTTTTCGCAGAACAAGGGGTGGGCGCTGGCGGCGAATTATGCGCAGGGACCGTTGTCGCTGAGCGCGGGGTATCTGGAGTTGAATCAGCCATTGCAGGCGGCGTTGGGGGGCACGAGTGGCTATATCGGCGACTTCAGCTGTGCGAATGCGGACGCGTCGTATTGTCTGTTGCAGGATGCGAGCAAGATACGGATTTTTGGGGCAGGGGGTTCGTATTCGTTCGGCAAGGCGAATGTGGCGGTGACGTATACGCATACGCGGTTGTCGCAGAGTCAGTACATTGCGAGTGCGGCGCGGCCTGCCGGGGCTGATGTGTCGTTCGATATTGCCGAGTTGAATACGACTTATGCGCTCGCGCCGGATTTGCAGCTAGGGTTTGCTTATATTTTCAATGACGCCAAGCCGAGCGGCAGTGCTTCTACTCGCGTGCATCAGATCAACCTCGGTGCTGTGTATAGCTTGTCCAAGCGCACCGCTGTTTATGCGGTCGCGATTGGGCAGAAGTCCTCAGGGGCTGGATTAGGGATTGACCCGGCAACCGGCGCGACGGAGAACCTGGCGCAGATTCCGAATATCGTTAATTCGGATACGGATAAGCAGGTTTCTGTGATTGTGGGGCTGCGGCATAATTTTTGAGGTTGGTTTTTTTGGGTGGTTGAATTGGATGTGGTCTTTTTGGGGTTTTGGGCCTTTCCTTGGAATCTTGTCGGTCTATTGGCGTTGCCCCTGTGCGGGGCAACCTTGGGTGAAACCCTGCCTTGCGCAAAGCCTTATCCGGTAAGGGTTTGAGCGCTTCTACCCCGACAGGGAAAATTTCCCCTATCTGTTAGGGGAGCTATAGGGGAATTTCTGCGACCCGCTGCTCGGTTGGATTTGGTGCGTTTAACCAGCAGCCCGTCTGCTGTGACCGCCCCTGATCGGCCCGCCTCGGATGCTCGGCCGGGCAAGGCCCTCAACGACGTCTTGTGGACGTGCAACCGTCGTTAGCCGCAGCGAGAGAGGCTGAAAGGATGGGCGAGTCGGCAAACAGATCCGAGAGATTGTGGATAGCTCAGGATTGACGCCACAACCCATCGGCTATTTGAACTATTCGCTGGTAGCCGACTTCCTGTTCGCCGGGTCGCTACGCAGCCTGAGTTCGTCTATGGACAGGTGGGGGTCTCTGCTTGTGAAGCATGCGGTGGCAGTTTGCGCACACGGGACGAAGGTCCGTGATTGGATCGATCAGGTGCTCCTCATCGATGTCCGCGACCTGATTCAGGTGATGCACCTCAATGTAACCCGCACCAAGCGCACCGTACTTTTCCTCGAAACAGAACCCGCAAACGGCGCATTTGTATCCATGGTGCGCGATGCATGCCTGACGAGCGGTGGGGCTTCTGTCATAAGTATTAGCAGTAACAAGCCTACTTTTTCCCCTCGGAGCACCGCTCGATCGGACGCGCAATGACCCCTTATCTTCGTTTCGCAAAGGGCAGCATCTGATCCACCGGCAAACGGAGGATGACGCCGTGACGTTCTTCTGCCAGCTTTCGGCGTTGCTATAGTGCGGCTCTCTTACCGGAGGCACTGACAATGCTACAGACGGATGAGAATCCACAGCCTGCGACAGAAGTCGCGGATAAGGAACGGGCGGAAAGGCGCGGTAGCAACGCCCCGGGCGGGAAGCACTAGCGACGAACACGGACCCGGGGGGCGCAATGATCTACGTGGCACACCCGCATAGACCGACCACCCGGGCGGGCGAACTGGTTGCGGGGTCGCTGACCTGGCAGATCGAACAGCTTGAGCCAGGCGACGCACTGTTCAAGCCGGGATCGCATGAAACTGTGCGGCGTACCAGTCTGCGCGCCATTGCCAATGTGATAAAGCGCCATCCTGACCGCGAATACGATGTGGACCTGTGGCTAGCGATGCATCATTCAGGCACGGGTGAAAGCATGCGGCTGTACAGAATCAACCGTATCCGGTGATGACCTCGCGCGAGATTCAGATTCATCCTATTGGTGAATCCCGCCGGATGGCGGTTAATCGATCTGCGTATGCGAGCGGAACATAACGGCCTCCCCGACAGCTTTCGCTTCGTGCGTATGCCTTTAGCCCGCCCCCGGCGGGCTCTTTTTTTTATGCCCTGCAGTTCGCTCGATCCGACAATCCCGCGCAAAGCATCTGGTCAGAAAACTCTCCCCTGCCTTAAACAGTGTCCCCCGCTTATGTCTTCGATCAACCATTCGCCTGGTTATGCGAAATGCCTATCTATGTAATCGATTTGACCAATTTTTACGGTGATCCTATATACGCCTAACAAAATCCAATTTGATAATGAAAACGTCAAATTGAGCAAGGCAAAGCGTATGAGGGCATGCGAAGGCCTACTGGTGCAAGTCAGTCCAGGGAGTGTCCATGTATAACCCCAGCCAGTCACGCACCCTGAGCGTGTCGTGCAATGCGTTCCCGGTTGATCGCGGTGTGCCGGTCCTGTCTCCCGTGCGGCTGCGTGGCACCGAGGCGCTCGGCAAGCTGTACAGATACACGCTGGACATGGCGACAACGTACTCGCCGGGGCTTTCCCAGTACAACACCAGGTTTCGGATCGTCCCCGCCAAGCTGGTCGGCAAGGACATCACCATCTCAATCGAGTTCGACCGGAAGGGAACATTCATTCCGGGGATGCCTGGCGATAGCGGCGCCGGTAATGTCGGAGCGGGCGTCAGGACGATTACGGGGATCATCGCCAGAGTCGAGATGACCGGTGTCGATGATCGCCGCACGTACTACCGCCTTGTCGTGCGTCCCGCCCTGTGGCTGACCACAAAGGCCTCGCGCAGTCGCATATTCCAGAACAGGAGCGTGCTGGATATCACGCGGGACGTGCTGCGCGAGCACCCGGTCCTGTTTGATGTGAAGGTGTCCGCTCACGGATTAAAAGGCGGCTACCCGCTGCGCGACTTCGTACGGCAGGTGTGGGAATCCGACTTCCATTTTCTGACCCGGCTATGGCGCGAATGGGGGATTTACTACTTTGAGGATAACAACAGGCTGGTGTTATGCGACGGACCCGGTGTCCACGAGCCGCACAGGAATGCTTATGACTCGATCCGCTATCACGAGCGCGAGGGTGGGCGCATCGATGAGGAAACCATCTACAGACTGAAGGCGTCGCGCAGGGTCACGGCTGCCAGAGTGACCGTAGTCGATTACGACTATACGCGTGGAGCGCAGAAGTTCGTCGAGGAACATGATGCGTTCGGGGAACTGCACAAGGCCGAAGAGCGTCACTGGGGCGACTACTCGCAGCCCCTTGCCGGCGCAACGGGTCTGTCGGGCCAGCCGAACAACTATCTGGAGGAAGCACACTATCTTGCAGGTGTGCGCGCCCATGCGCTTTACTCGCGCAACGAACGTCTCAGGGGCCAGGGCAATCTGCTCGGCCTGAAGACCGGCAGGACATTCTTTCTCACGGATCACCCGGAGTCAGATGTCAATGCGGAGTACCTGGTGGTGTCGACCACACTCGATATCCGCAACGTGAGCGAGACGACGATATCGGGCAGAACATCGGCCAGAACGCCGGGCGCGGGCCAGTTCCAGTGCGTGACTGACTTCGTGCTGCAGTCGCCGAACCGGTTCTTCAGGAACAGGCCGAAGAAGAAGCCCCGCTGTTACGCCGAGACAGCCGTGGTGGTCGGTCCCAAGGATCAGACGACCTGGGTCGATGCGTACGGCCGGGTCAAGATCTGCTACCTGTGGGACGTGGACAGGCCGAAGGACGAGAACGCGAGCTGCTGGGTACGCGTGTCTTCACCATGGCAGGGCAATTCGTTCGGCTCGATCTACGTGCCCCGTATTGGCCGAGGCCGTGTCAAAACCCCGCCGATCACCTAGACTGAATCAACCTGCTGAAACGAGAGGCGCAGATGGGGCGATTTGTCGAAGGTGCGCAACGCAGTCAGACCACACTATTGCCAGAGTGTCTCGATGACTTCATCGCTGAAGACAACCCTGTGCGGATTGTTGACGCATTCGTCGAAGAACTCGAACTGGCATCCCTCGGATTCGAAGGCACCACGCCCGCGATCACAGGCCGACCGGCTTACCATCCGGCCGTGCTGCTCAAGATCTACATCTACGGCTATCTCAATCGCGTGCAATCGAGCCGACGTCTGGAGCGGGAGTGTCAACGCAATGTCGAACTGATGTGGCTGACTGGTCGCCTCGCGCCAGACTTCAAGACGATTGCCGAGTTCAGGCGCAGCAATGGTCCCGGCATTCGCAATGTATGCCGGCGCTTCGTGGTGATATGCCGTGACCTGAAACTCTTCACGCAAGCAGTCGTGGCCATCGACGGCAGCAAGTTCAAGGCGGTCAACAGCCGCGATAACAACTTCACACCCAACAAGATTGCGAAGCGTCGGGAGCAAATCGAGCAAAGCATTCAGCGCTATCTGGATGCACTGGAGACCGCCGACCGAACACAACCGGCCGAGGTAGAAGCAAAAACCGAACGGCTACGGGAAAAGATTGAAACGCTGCGCGAACAGATGCGCGATCTGGATCATGCCGCAGAACTGTTGAATGATTTACCGGGAAAACAGGTCTCGCTAACTGATCCCGACTCACGCTCGATGATGTCGCAAGCCAAGGGCACAGGCGTGGTCGGCTACAACGTTCAGGTGGCTGTCGACACGAAGCATCACCTCATCGTGGCCCATGAGGTGACGAACATCGGCAACGACCGGACGCAGTTGAGCCCGATGGCCAAGGCCGCCCGCGATGCCATGGGCAAGAAGACAATCAAGGCACTGGCCGATCGTGGGTACTTCAGTGCCCCGGAGATCAAGGCGTGCGATGACGCCGGTATCGCGGCGCTGGTGCCGAAAATGCAAACCTCCAGTGCAAAGGCTGATGGACGATTCGACCGGGCCGACTTCATCTACATCGCCAGAGACGACCAGTACCTGTGTCCGGCGGGCCAACGAGCGATTTACCGATTCAGTTCGGTGGAGCGCGAAAATCCAATGACCCTGCGTACCTACTGGAGTAGCGCTTGCCCGAAGTGCCCCATGAAAAGCCAGTGCACACCAGCTGACTACCGGCGTATCCGACGATGGGAACACGAAGCGGTGCTTGAGAAAATGCAGTCAAGGCTGGATCGCCAGCTCGACGCCATGACGATACGACGCCGAACGGTCGAACATGTGTTCGGCACGCTCAAACACTGGATGGGTTCGACCCACTTCCAGACGCGCCGTTTGGGCCATGTCGCGGCCGAAATGAGTTTGCATGTGCTGGCATACAACCTCAAGCGAGTCATCAGGATTCTCGGGTTCGCAAAGACGATGCGCGCAATGAAGCTGGCAGGCGCGTGAACTCGCGCGCCGACGTTGTTCGCCGAGCAAAGCTCGATCACATCATCTGCTTGCGTGCCGGTCCAACACAATCGTGCTCCCGTCGGGACTTCACCAACCGGCCTTTCTGCACGTTTTTACACGGCCTCGGCCAGGAAGTGACGATCAACTACCATGAAGGCGACCCTGACAAGCCCTATATTGCCGACCGGATGGTCAACCGGTTCAGGCAGCCACCGTGGTTACTGCCAGCCAACTACGCACTGAGCGGCACGCGGACGCAGGAACTGAAAGGGTTCCAGGCCAACCAGATCGTCGCAGACGACACGCCCGGCAAACTTCAGGTACAGGTCAGCAGCGATTACGCGCAGTCACGGCTGATCGTCGGCTACAACACGCGCATCGACGGCAACAAGGGGCGCAAGGAAGCGCGGGGCGAAGGCATCGAGATCGCCACTGATGCAAACGCCGTGATGCGCGCACCGGGTATTCTCATTACGACCGAAACGCGCGCGGGCGCAACGGCCCCCGTCAAGGACATGGGCGAGACGGTGCAGAGACTTACGGCAGCGCGTGAGCTACAGGAAAGCCTCCTGGAGCAGGCCCAGTATCACGAAGCGCAGCAGTCAGGAACCGATCAGTCTGAAATCACGAGCGCGCTGGAGGCCCAGAACGACGGCATCCGTGGTGGACCGAAGACCGACGACAATCTGTTCCCGGAACTTTCAGAGCCACAGCTTGTACTCGCAAGTGCCGCCAGCACTGCACTGACTGCGGGGAAAAGCACGCACATTGCCAGTAACGAGCATCTGGCATTGACCACCGGCCTGAGTGTCGGCATTGCAGCAGGCAAGTCACTTGTCGCTTCGATACGGGAGCGCTTCAGCGTTTTCGTTCAGCGCATGGGTATCACAATGGTTGCGGCGGCGGGAAAAATCTCGCTGGAGGCGAAAACCGACGGCATGAGTCTGCTCGCTCAGAAAATTGTTGAGATCATAAGCGAACAGGGTCCAATCAATCTTAAAACCCCGAATGAAATTACGTTAAATGCGGGCGGGACGCAATTGACACTGAATTCGAATGGAGCATTTATCTATACCGAGGGCCAATGTTTATTTCATTGTGCAGGGTTTGACATACCCGGACCGGTAGCTAAACCTCTTAATATGCCGAGCAAACCTCACGACGAGCAATTTACGTTTGTGAATAAGACGACAGGTAAGCCGCTGCCTAATGTCAAATACAGAATTGTGAGGGAGTCAGGTGAAATTGTCGATGGCATTACAGACGTCACGGGCAAGACCATGCGGGTAGCAACAAACGGTGCGGAAAAATTAACCGTTCATCTGGTCCATGGAGGTTGATTTATGAGTGATATTCAGTCGCCGACAGCTAATCCCGCGTCTGAGGGGGCGCCTGCCGCTGCTCCAGTTGCCGCACCTTCGACTGCTGTCGGCTACGGTGTTTCGAATCCGCATCCCATGTCTAATGTGACTGTACCTGTGGCCGACGCCGTGTTGCGCTGGGAGGTTCAAAACAATCTGCATGGTGACGTCTTACCAATTATTCCGTCTGCGTCTACTGTCCTGCATGGAAATATTCTCTATCAATTGAAGATAAAGATAATCGTGCGGCAGACATCGGACGGAACGCCAATCGCAGGAAAGGGCGTGTCAATTAAGAGCAATCGTAGCGGCGATGTCATCAGGCTAAGTTCATCATCTACGGGTCCCGATGGCACGATAATGATCACGCTTGAAAGTAGGAATTCTGGCGAACTTCGGCTGTCTGTGGACAATCCAGATATTTCTGCGCAGCCGCTTTCGATTACTTTAAAGAACGCATGGTACGAAGGAACGTTTTTGATCACTGGCTATAACGTCTGCAATGAATCGGATTTTGGTGGCGAGATGACCGACGGGAACGGGTTGGGCGACCAGCACAGATATGACTTTCTTTTCAGTGCATCCGGAGTCGTCATGCAAGGCACAGGAATGGCTTTAAACGGTCGCTACGTACGATTTGTTAGCATGACTACTACGTGGCATTTGAACAGCCATGGACATCGCGACCATATCCAGGATCCGGCGCAAGTCACCTTTGCATACACGAATACAGTTCAAGGTTCGTTTGGGCCGGTGACGGAAAACCATTCAATAGCGGTCGATAGGAACGTAATTCCTCCGCGCGCACACGTCAATATTGATGGCGTTGGGGATCGATATGCAGACGATCGTGGAAGCGCCATCGTTGGCCGCCATGTCGATAATTTTTTGGGTGCTGGCGCTAGTGTTGTGCAAGCGTGGCTGCATGGTGGGGTTAATGGAACTCAGCGTCGCGTCAAATATATAAAGGACTAGCGCATGAAAAGGTCAAAATTATTTTGGGCAATATTTTTGTCGTTGACTTCCTATGGATCAAGTTGCTTCGCGGATGGAACAGTTGACTTTGAAAAACAGGTTTTGCCGTTGATTAAACAGCGACCCTTCTTTGCACAATTTTTGTTGCAAACATTTCAGTTTGAGAAAGATGCGACTGGAGTAACGATTGGAGCCGATGTAAATCCAAAGTTGGCGTTGGCGCGAATTGGACCATACCAAGTATGTGCAAGGCTCCGTAGCGCGCCTGGTAGCGATTCCTGCTCGATCCAGGTGGTGATAGACACCGATGCGCACTTCTTCGACGAAAACGGAAAGGAAGTTGACGGGCCGGGAGGAGCACAAACTGTTAAAGAGGATTTCTATGCAATTGAAGTGAATCCGCCGCCGAACCAATCGCAAGTGAGTACCTCAGAGTTCATTGATCGAGGAGGCAAAGATGATCGACCTCATCCGACTAAGTGACACCACCGACCACGGCGGCGAAGTTATCACCGCCTCCGACACCATGCGGTACGGCGGACGGCGCGTGGTTCGCAAGGGCGATCTCGTCGAGTGCCCGCTGCACCCCGAGGTCCGGCCTAACGTGATCCTCGAAGGCGACAGGAAAATCATGGATCGCAGTACGCCCGTCGCGCGTCAGGGGCATCTTGCTACGTGCGGTTGCCGTCTGATTTCCAGTCTGGCATGAGTGATGACGAATACAAGGCTAAAGGGAGATGACAGGTGAAGGCTGGAGACCAACGCTCCAGGAGTCTGCGCGAGCGGCGCGAGAGAGAAGCCGTTGATGCGCACTATGAACGGATTGCAGTTGCGCGCGGGATACTGCCACCGCGGTCCCGTTTGCTGTTCTTTTTCAAACCTCGCGCATATGTGTTGCTGCTGGAAGACGAACCGGGGGTGTTTGATGTGGCGCGGATCGCGGTCGAGGGATGGGAAGGCAAGTTGGCTCTATGTTTCATGTCGCCGCTTGATGCGCTCATCGAAGGGGCGCGCATAAGGAAGCCTGGTTTGCGTTACGACATTGCATGGGCCGCAGCCATCGGCGCACAATCCTTTGCGCACGGCCGACGGGTCTGCGGCTGCGGCTCTGCATGTGTCGTGGATGGGCGAGGCGAACCGGCTCTTGCTGACGCAGGAGGGAGAGCCGGTTCACATTTGCAAGGTGCTTGAAATGGATTCGGCCGCAGAGGCACGTAAGCCCGGGGAGTTTGGGGTGGATGCGGATACGCATCGCGATGTTGAACACGCTGTATGACGGGGCGGGCCTTTACGCGTGGCAGGAAGCAAACAGCGCGGTTAATTCCTGGATTTGGCCCGGTGCAGATCGCGCCGAAAAATTGAACTTGCAGTTCGAAGAGTGGAAACGATGCGCACGAATATGCGGGCTCGCGGGACCGGGCTACGCCATGACCATTTGAACCACGCCCTGTTCGATCCAGCGTTTGAACAGTGGCATTTCGTCCCGCTTTCGGGCCCGCCCTCTGACGATTCGTGGGGCGTACCAGGAATGAGAGAGCCAGGTTGATCTCAGCGACTTGTAAATTCGGTACAACGCTAGTGTGCCGCGCCGCGTTGCGATCGAATCAGTCTGCCGGTCCCCGAAAAGGGCCACGCGTGCGCAGGCGGGTTTTATCCCTTTGACCGCCTGCGGGCCTGAATTTCAGTGGACCGGCACCCCGGAATACTTCGTTTACCTGAATGATTGGAAAGACCGAAGGTGATCCTTGCGACGCTTGCCTTCACTGATCGCGCCGCGCTTCTTTGATGAAACGGCCCGTCACCTGAGTTTCGACCGGGCCGCTGCCGCGCTATGCGTGACCCAGGGCGCGGTCAGCCGGCAGATCAGGATGCTTGAGGATTCCCTTGGGGTCCGGCTGTTTGAGCGCGACCATGCGGGTATCCGCCTGACCGCAGCCGGCGCGCAGTTGCGGCCCTGTCTCGCCGAGGCTTTCGACATGATCGAGCGGGGATGCCGGCACATTGCCAGCGAAGCCGGACACCGCTGCCTGATTGTCTCGATGCCTCCGGCCTTTGCGACAAAAGTTTTCGCCGCAAGTCGCGGCGCTCGCGCTGGCGCTACCCGATGTCAAGCTATCGATCCGCACCGAGCCCACCGACGACTGTCACTGCGCCATCCGGTTTGGACGCGAGGCGTTACAGGGCGTGCATTCGGAATTGCTGATGATCGAGCGCCACGCGCTTGTTGGCGCACGTCACCTGACGGGTGAGCCGGTCGGCGCGCCACTTGACCGGTTGCCCGCGCTGCACGTGCTGCATGAAAACGCGCGCCTCAGTCTCTGGCCGGACTGGCTGGCAATGGCCGGTATGCCCGCGCATTACGCGGAAAACGGGATCGAGTTCTCCATGCTCAAGCAGGCGATACGTGCCGCGCGCAAAGGCGTAGGACTCGCAATCGTGGATCGCAACATGATCGGCGAGGAACTGGCTGACGGCCGTCTCGCGCGGATTTCGGAGGTGGAGGTAATCGGGCCGTTCGGTTACTGGCTCGATATTGCGCCCCGTGACGGGGCGCTGGAGCATGTGCAGGCGTTTGCGGAATAGATGCGGGGTGAAACAGATTGGAGCGGCACAATGGTATCAGCTCACGTTGCTTGATCTGGAATGCGAACAGTGCCACTTTGTCCCGAAACGTATTGACGGCGGCTCCCTACCGTGGCTGCGCGAGGGACCCGCTTAAGAATTAGCGGTGTGAAGGCGCTTTCTTTGCGGCGGCAAAGAAAGTAGGTGCCGCCCCGCACAGGGGCAACGCTAATAGACCACTATGATTTCAAGGAAAGGCCAAAACCCAAAATCAATCCGCCAACCTCTTATCCGCCAAAGCACTCTGACAATCCGCAATAACCTGCCTCACAAGCCTTGCTTGAGGATCGAGCTCATCAGTATCAAGAATCTCCTCAACCGCATCTCTCGCCCAATCCGCTTCGACAAACTGCGCATGCCGCCGCGCAATCTCCACCGCGGTAGCGGTCAACTTGGCGATCGTGAGCCAATCAGCCTCGCGCGCCCGCCGGTCGAGCCACTTATGCGCGGCCTGCACATGAAACGCCGCGTCCGGCCAGTCCTCATTCAGGTAATAGGCGCCAAGACTCCCGCATGTGAGCCAGCACAACAGCTCCAAACGGTCTCGTGGACTCAGATGATGGCGTACATCACTCATGGCGACGCTCGCTGCTGAAAATTGCGTTCCGGTGAGAACGGCGAGTCGCCGTTCCCCACTTTCATTGAACAATATCACGCAGAATTCAAGCAGGGCAATTCCTGAGTACCCTGGCGCGCGCCGGCGCCACAGCCGGCACGGCCACCCGCTCGCGGGCCGCCGCCGCTAGCGGGTGGCGACGATGAACAGCCGCGGAAACGGCAGCAGCACCGTGCCGTCGGCGAGCGCCGGATAAGCCGCGGCGATCGCGTCCCGGTAACGCTGCAAGAAAGCGGCTTGTCCGGCGTCGTCGAGCTCGGCGAGGAACGGCCGCAGCGCGCTGCCCTTGAACCATTCGACTACCGCGTCCGCGCCGCCCGCGAGCGGGTGGTGGTAGACGGTGCGCCACACGTCGACCCGCGCGCACAGCGGTTCGAGCAACGCGTAGTACCAGCCGGCGCCATAGCGCATGGTGCGCTCGACGCCCTTGAGCTGGTGGGCCCAAGGGCCGTCAGCAGCGATTTCGCGCAGCAGACGGTGCGCGGGTTCGTCCAGATTGTCCGGCATCTGCACGGCGAGGCTGCCGCCCGGCGCGAGCTTCGTCACGAGCGACGGAAACAGCCGCTCGTGGTCGGGTACCCATTGCAGCACCGCATTGGCGAGGATCAGGTCGTACGGTCCCGGCGCGTCCCACGTGGAAATGTCGCTCACGTCGAACTGCAATTGCGGCAGACGCTTGCGGGCCGCCTCGATCATGTCGGGCGAACTGTCCATGCCGCTGACCGCCGCGCCCGGCAGGCGCGCGGCGAGCGCCTCGGTCGAGTTGCCGGGTCCGCAGCCGATGTCCACCGCGCTCTTCACCTCCGTCGGCGGCACAGCCGCCAGCAGATCTCTGACCGGGCGTGTGCGCTCGTTTTCGAACAACACGTACTGCTTCGCGTGCCAATCCTTCTTCGACGTCATCTGATGCTCCTTGTGTCCGTGGTGGCCGGATCGGTGGCCGGCGATTGCGTCTCTTCGGCGGTTCGAACCGATCCAATCCGCTCATTCTCAGCGCCCACAAGGGCGGAGTAAAATGAATTTATCATTCCGATTCCTTCATTTTTCTAATGAAAATCGACACGCTCGGCGTTCAGGCGTTCGTCGCCATTGCGGATCGCGGCAGCTTCCAGAGCGCCGCCGATTCATTGCATGTCACGCAAACGGCCATCACGCAGCGTCTGCGCAAGCTCGAAACCTACCTCGGCGTCACACTGATCGAGCGGACCACACGCTCCACGGCGCTCACCGAAATCGGGCGCAGTTTTCTGCCGCAAGCGCGCCGCTTGCTCGGTGAACTGGCCGACGCGCTGGTCGAAATCCGCGAGACCGGCGTGGCGCGTCGCGGCGATGTGTCGATCGCCTGCGTGCCGACGGTGGGCGTGCAATATTTGCCGCGCATTCTGCAAGCGTATTCGGCGCGGTATCCGCATAACCGCATCAGGATTCTCGATCACGCGTCGTCAGCGGTGGAGGCGGCGGTGTTGCGCCGGGAGGTCGAGTTCGGCATCAATATCGCGCGCGAGCATCATCCGGATCTGGCCAGCGTGCCGCTCACGGAGGACCGCTATGTGCTGATCTGCCACGAGCATCATCCGCTGGCGAAGCGGCGCCGCATCGCCTGGCAGCAGCTGCAGGCTTATCCGCTGATCTTTGCGGGCGAGGTGAGCGGCAACCGCGCGTTACTGGACCTCGCGCTGGAAACGAGCGAACTGGCGCTGCGCTCCTTTTACGAGGTGCAGCGCAGTTCGACGGCGGTGGGGCTGGTCGCGCAAGGCGTGGGCGCGGCCGTGGTGCCGGCGCTCGCGCTTCAGAAGGGCGCGTATCCGACGGTGCGCACCGTCGAGCTCACGCATCCCGCCGTGTCGCGCACGCTCGTTCTCGTGGCGCGCAAGACCGCGCAGTTGTCGCCGGCGGCGCAGGCGCTTTACGACATGATTCTCGAGCAGGCGACGCTAAAAGGCTGAGCGCGGCCAGGTCACTCCGGTGCTTCAAGTCGGAACGTCCTCAGGCTCGGCAAGCGCAAATATGTTGTCGCGTGGCGCAGGTCGCGTTCAGTCACCGTCGCACGGTTCAGAGTGAGCATCTTGGGCAATGCGCCCGCACACACATCGCTGCAAGACTCGGAAGATTGCGCCCGATCACCCATCGCATGCCTACAAGCACTGCGCCCGCAAGCACGTCGCAGCATGATTCAGGTCACGCTCGATCGCCCGCCGCACGCCGGCAGCGTCGCGCGCTCTGGCAGCGCTCAACAGATCGTCGTGCGCATCATTGAGCGAATCGGCAAATAGCGCCTCGCCGAACAGCAAATTCGAAATCGGCCCGACTTGCAGCCACACGGTTTCGATCAACTCCAGCAGCAGCGGCGAGCCGGCCGCCCGGTACAGAACCAGATGGAATGCCTCGTTGGCGTCGAGATAGCCTTTAGTGTCGGCACTGCGCAACGCCTGCGCCATCTGCACATTCAGTTTTTCCAGCGTGGCGATGTCGTGCGCCGTGAGATGCGGCACGCCGAGTTCGGCGGCCTGGCCTTCGAGAATCAGGCGCACGCGCAGTACATCGTCGAACTGTTGTTTCGACAGATGCGGCACCGTCACGCCGCAATTGGGCACGTTGACGAGCGCCGATTCGGCCGCGAGGCGCTGCAAGGCGGAGCGCACCGGCATTTCGCCCACGCCGAGCTCGGCGGCGACGTGGCGGATCTTGATGCGCTCGCCGGGCACAAAGCGTCCGATCGTCAGCCACTGCCGCAGCGTGTCGTAGGTCTGGTCCTGCAGCGTGTGATGGCGCGAAGTTTTCATAATGCTCGATGCAAAACCCCTTCAAAAAGGGTGCAAAAAAAGTCGACGCGACTTTAGGTCAGTTCGCCAAGACAGGCGTCGAACGCGGCGACCAGCTTGTCCACGTGTTCTATCGACGTTTCCGGGCAGACCAGAATCATGTTGTGAAACGGCGTGATCAACACGCCACGGTTCAGCAAATAAAGGTGCAAGACGTGTTCCAGTTCGGGATCGAGCTGGCGTCCGGCTTCGCTGCCGTTGCGCGGCGGCGTCGGCATGAACTGGAATTCGTTGCGGGCGCCGACACGCGTCACGCACCACGCAAGTCCGTGCCGCCCAATCGCGTCCCGCAGTCCGCTCTCGATGCGCTCCGCCAGCGTGAACATATGCTCGTATGCCGCGTCGGTCATCACCTCGGCGAGCGTGGCGCGGATCGCGCTCATGGCCAGCATGTTCGCGGTGAGCGTCGTGCCGATGCCGGAGTGTCCCGGCGGCGCACCGCGCTTGGCCTGCTGGGCCCGCGCGGCGAATTCGGCGCTAAAGCCATATACAGCGCACGGAAAGCCGCCACCGACCGGTTTGCCCAGCACGAACAGATCGGGTTCGAGCCCGTGCGCCTTCGTATAACCGCCGGGGCCGCAACTGATCGTGTGCGTTTCGTCGATGGCGAGCAGCGTGCCGTAGCGGCGCATCAGCGCTTGCGCCTCACGCCAGTAATCCGCCTCGGGCAGCACCATGCCGATGTTGGTCAGCGCGGGTTCGGCGAGCACGCAGGCCACGTCGCCATCTTTTAGCGCGTTTTCCAAGGCGGCCAGGTCGTTGAATTCGATGACGCGCGTGCTGCCGAGCAGGTCGTGAACCTGGCCGATCAAACTGTCGCGCTGTTGCGGCTTGCCGTCGACCAGATCGACGAAGACGTCGTCCACGGTGCCGTGATAGCAGCCGTTGAAAATCACGATCTGCTTGCGCCCGGTCGCCGCGCGCGCCCAGCGCAGCACGAAGCGGTTGGCGTCGCTCGCGGTCATCGCGAACTGCCAGTACGGCAGCCCGAAACGGCGCGCGAGTTCTTCGCCGACCCAGGCGGCGTCTTCGCCCGGCAACATGGTCGTCAAACCGCGTTGCGCCTGCGCGGCGAGCGCTCGCGCGACGGGCGCCGGCGAATGGCCGAACATCGCGCCGGTGTCGCCGAGGCAGAAGTCCGCATAGCGGTGACCGTCCACATCGGTGAACGCGGCGCCGCGCGCCTCTTCGACGTAAAGCGAGAAGGGTGTCGACCAGTCGTTCATCCAGTGCAGCGGCACGCCGAACAGCAGGTGACGCGCCGCGCGTTCGGACAACGCGCGCGACTTCGGCATGGCCTCGACGAACGCGCGGCGTTCGCGTTCGACGAGCGCTTGCGCGCGCGCCCAGTTGATGCCGTGACGGGTATTCAATTGCAATTGCACGCTCTCCAATCAGGTTGTCGGCTGCGGTCCACGCTCAGACGAGCAGTTGCAGATGCTCGCGTTCCCACGCGGTAATGCCTTGCGAGAAGGTCTCGAATTCCTTTTCCTTCACCGCGCAATACGCCTGCACGAAGCTGTCGCCGAGCACCTCGGCGAGTTCGCCGCATTTCGACAGCGCCTTGAGCGCGTCTTCGAGACCGCGCGGCAATTCGTACTCGAGGTCGTAGGCGCTTTCGATCATCGGCGTCGACGCTTCCTGCTGCTCCACCATGCCGAGATAACCGCAGGCGAGGGTGGCCGCCATGGCGAGATACGGATTCACGTCGACGCCCGGCACGCGGTTCTCGAGCCGCCGGCCGTCCGGCCCGGAGTTCGGCACGCGGATTCCGCAGGTGCGGTTGTCGTAACCCCAGCGCACGTTGATCGGCGCGGCGGTGAAGCGCGACAGGCGCCGGTAGGAGTTCACGTACGGCGCGAACATGGGCATGGCTTGCGGCATGTACTTCTGCAAGCCGCCGATATAGTTGAAAAACAGCGGGCTCGCCGAGCCGTCCGGCAGCGAAAAAATGTTCTGGCCACTTTCCCGATCGACGATGCTTTGATGAATATGCATCGCGCTGCCCGGTTCGTGCTCCATCGGCTTGGCCATGAAGGTGGCGAAAATGCCGTGACGGAAGGCAGTTTCACGCACCGCGCGTTTGAACAGGAACACGCGGTCGGCGAGATCGAGCGCGTCGCCGTGCGAAAAATTGATCTCCATCTGCCCGGCGCCTACCTCATGCACGAGCGTCTCGACGCCGAGCTGCGTCATCTCGCAGAAACGCGACAGGTCCTGGAAGAACGGATCGAATTCGTTGACCGCGTCTATCGAAAACGACTGGCGGCCGGCTTCGTGGCGCCCCGCGCGGCCGAGCGGCGGGCGCAGCGGTTCATGCGGATTCTTGTTCTGCGCGATCAGATAGAACTCCATCTCCGGCGCGACCACCGGGCGCCAGCCGCGCTCTTCGTAAAGCTGCAGCACGCGGCGCAATACCGCGCGCGGCGAGATGCCGATCGGTTTGCCGTCCAGCCCGACGCAGTCGTGAATCACCACGGCCACCTGTTCGATGGCCCACGGCACAAGGCGCACCGTGTTCGGATCGGGAATGCAGACCATGTCGGGATCGCTCGGCCCGACAAAGCGCTCGAAATTCGCGAATTCGCCGTTGACGGTGATCATCAGCAGCGCATTCGACATATGCATCTTGCCTTCTGAGAGAAACAGGTTCTTAGGCACGATCTTGCCGCGCGCGACGCCGGTCATGTCCGGTATCACGCACTCCACTTCATGGATCCGGTGATGTTCGAGGAATTCGCGCAAGCCGCCGTGTAGGTCGCTTTGCAAGGTTGACTCCAGTCGGTTGATGACAGCGGCGCGAGGCGCTTTCGACAACGGAGCGCGATGAGCCGCCTGTTCGGAAAAGCTGGATTTTTTTGCATTGTGGGATTTGATCAAATCATGCCACGAATTCTGCCTTCGTGAAATGGGATGAAACCCGTGCGCGCGGCGCCCGGTTCCGCCGTTCCCTGGGTTGCTTTGCCGCAGGCTTTATGCGACGCGGTGTCACTCTCGCTGCGTCGAGCTATGCGGAACAATCGATCGCATGGCACCTTTTCACGTAGCAGCCGGGCACGAATTCCAATCGCATCGCAGGACAGTTCCCGGTGACCGCGGGCTTGCCGCTGAGCATGAGATATATCCAGTCCGAGCAATCCGTGGTCGGCAAGGGCTATAGCGCGTTCGTGGTCAACAACATTGCTGAACACGGCGAGAAGGACAAGCTGGTCGACGTTCTTTCGCTTGGCCCCATCAACAAGCCGGCGCGCGGCGCCGAACGGATCGATGGGGAGCCGGTGAAACATCAATGGAAGTCGGCGTGGACCGACGCTACCGCGGTGTCGATCAGCATGACGCCGACAATGAGCCGCACGTCCAACCGGGGTAACGGTGGCTACGCGCAGCCGCAACTTCTCCCGAACGGCGACTTGTTGTGCAACAGCATCGGCGGCCCGATTCGGGTTCGCAATCAGTAAGCGGTCGAGTTAGCCGAGGCGCCGCTTTTCACCGTGCCCCTCACGCGCCCATGGCGGCGCATGAGGGCCATTGCCTCAAGCGAAGTCCGTGGAGCGCGACAGTGGTTCCCACTGTTCGATCTCCTCGTTCAGCGCCGCCAGCTTCGTCTTCACCAGGTCGAGCGCATCGTTGCCGAGCAGCAGATGCATCGGCGGATTCTTTGCCGCAACGATTTCCAGCAGCGCCTGCGCCGCTTTGTGCGGATCACCCGCCTGCTTGCCGCTCTTTGCTTCGCGCGCCTCGCGGATCGGGTCAAACAAGGTGTCGTAGTCGGCGACGCTGCGGCTTGCCCGGACCATCGAGCGGCCCGCCCAATCCGTACGGAACGAGCCGGGCGCGACGGCCGTGACCTTGATGCCGAAACCCGCCACTTCTTTCGCCAGCGCGT
This sequence comes from Paraburkholderia sp. RL18-101-BIB-B, assembly GCF_046026985.1. Lineage (NCBI taxonomy): Bacteria > Pseudomonadati > Pseudomonadota > Betaproteobacteria > Burkholderiales > Burkholderiaceae > Paraburkholderia > Paraburkholderia sp. RL18-101-BIB-B. The sequence continues at coordinate 7,707 of NZ_JARESV010000002.1, read as the reverse complement.
CGGTGATGCCTTCGAGCGCGAACTTGCTGCCACAGTAGTACGCAATGCCGGGCATCGTGATGAAGCCGCCCATCGACGTGATGTTGATGATGTGACCCGAGCGGCGCTCGCGCATGGCGGGTAGCACGGCCTTGATCATCGCGACCGCGCCGAACACGTTGACATCGAATTGACGGCGCAGATCGCCGAGCGGCGATTCCTCCAGCGTGCCCTCGTGTCCGTAGCCGGCGTTGTTGACGAGGACGTCGATCGGGCCGACCGTTTGCGTGATCGCGGCGACAGCAGGCGCGATCGCCTCGAAATCCGTGACGTCGAGCACGACGGCATGCGCCCGTTCGGCCGCCAACGCCGTGAACGCATCGCGCGCCGCTGCATTGCGCACCGTGCCGACGACGGTATGGCCCGCGTCGAGTGCCGCCTGCGCGAATGCGCGGCCAAAACCGGAACTGACGCCGGTGATCAGAAACGTTTTGCTCATGGTGATCCACCCCTTTGTTTTGTCCGTCATCACACAGCGCTTTCGGGCGAAAACGCGTGGCATCGACGGAAACCAGCATAGGACTGAATGGTAGGAGCGGCAGGGCTGGGCGCAAATGCCGGTTCGTCTGCGGTGATTGCCTAATTCTATGAGTGGATGGATTTTCCGGTGCAACGATGGCACAGTGCAATCTGCTTAGCCATGTCGACGGGGCCCGCAGTGAAGCACAAACACCATGATCCGAGCGCGCGGCAACGCATGGTGGCCTTGCTCGAAAATCTCGCGCCGCTGGAAGGCTACAACCTCACCGCGCTGCCCGACGTGCGCTTTCTGCGCTCGAACCGGCCGCTCAGCCGCACACCGGTGCTGTACGACCCCGGCGTGGTGATCGTGTGCCAGGGGCGCAAGCGGGGCTTTCTCGGCGAGACGGTCTATGTGTACGACGCGCAGCACTACCTGGCCGTCTCGGTGCCGGTGCCGTTCTCCATGGAAACCGAAGCAAGCGAGGCGGAGCCCTTGCTCGCCATCTATTTCCGCCTCGACTTCAAGCTGGCCGCCGATCTGATGCTGCAACTCGACGAGCGGGAGGCAGGCGTGCCGGCCGAGCCGCGCGGCATGATGTCGACGCCGCTTGACGCGAAGTTGAGCGCTTCGGTATTGCGCTTTCTTGAGGCAATGAGCGTGCCGCTCGAGGCCGAGTTGCTCGGCCCGGCACTGGTGCGCGAAATCTACTTCCACGTGCTGACCGGCGAGCAGGGCGGATCGATGCGCGCCGCGCTGACCGCGCAAGGCCAGTTCGCCCGAATCGCCAAGGTGATCCGCAAGATTCACGCATGCTATCGCGAGCCGCTCGACATCGAGCAACTCGCGCTGGAAGCGAACATGAGCGTGCCGAGCTTCCACTCGCATTTCAAGGCCGTGACGCGCACCTCGCCGATGCAATATCTGAAGTCGACGCGGCTGCACCAGGCGCGCCTGCTGATGGTGAGAAACGAGGTGACGGCGGCGCTCGCGTGTGTGCAGGTGGGGTATGAAAGCGCCTCGCAATTCAGCCGCGAATTCAAGCGCCTGTTCGGTCGCAGTCCGGTCGAGGAGGCCGACCGGATGCGTAAATCCTTTGCCGTGCCACCGCCCGCGCCGGGGTCGATCTTCGTCGCGTCGCACTGAAAGGCGGTTGGCCCGGCGCGCACGGCGCAAACTGTGCCTGTCCGTTTCATCGAGACGTCGATACGCTTTGAACCCATGCTACAGATACTCGGCAAGACCTCATCCATCAACGTCCGCAAAGTGTTGTGGACGTGCGCGGAGCTCGCGCTTCCATTCGAACAGGAAGACTGGGGCTCCGGTTTCCGCGCGACCAACGTGCCGGAATTTCTCGCGCTGAATCCCAACGCGATGGTCCCCGTTATCAAGGACGGCGAGTTCGTGTTGTGGGAGTCGAATTCGATCATCCGCTACCTGGCGGGCCGCTATCACGGCGAGTCGTTATATCCCGTCGAACCTGGCGAGCGCGCCCGCTGCGATCAGTGGATCGACTGGCAGGCGAGTGAATTGAACCGTTCATGGAGCTACGCGTTTCTGGCGCTGGTCCGGCATTCGCCGGCTCACCAGGATCCGCAGCAGATCGAACTGTCGTGCGCGAACTGGGCGAGGCATATGGCCATGATCGAAGACCAGTTGCGGAAAACCGGCGCGTTCATCGCGGGGGACGCATTTTCGCTCGCGGACATTCCGATCGCGCTGTCCATCAACCGCTGGCTGGAAACGCCGTTGCAGCACGGCGAATTGCCCGCGGTCGCGGCGTATATGGCGCGTCTCTCCACGCGCGAAGCCTACCGAACCTATTGCCGCAACGGCACGCCATGACGCGTTCGCGCGCACGCGCGATGCTTACAAGAATCCGTATGCGATGCTTACGGATTTCCTGCTCATGCAAGCGCTTCTGCGCGGTATGCCCCGACTCGCCTACAATGGCCGCTTTTGCGACACCGATTGAAGGTTCCATGATGCGGGTATCGAAAGTTGCGCTGGCGTTTGTGGCCGCGTGTTTCACTCTGAATGCGAGCGCCGAGATGACGGCCGCCCAGTATAAGAAATGGGCGCATGCCGATAACAACTCGGTCTACGCCGCGTACATTACCGGCACGATCAACGCGTTCGGCTGGGCCAACGGCGAGCTGGTATCGAAGAAGAAGCCGCCGCTCTTCTGCCCGCCACAAAATCTCGCCATTGGCAACCAGAACGTCTATCCGCTGCTCGACGAGTTCTTCAACAATCACCCGGGCATTTCGGACGACTTTCCGATCGGCCTGGCGATTCTTCGTTCGCTCCAGGCCGCGTTTCCCTGCTGAAGTGGATCGTGACGGCGCGGCCGACGCGGCTCAGGCCGCCGTCAGCGCGTCGCGGTCGTAGTTCTTCGCGTAGGCGTTCTCCACGCCCGGCAGAATCTCCACGATGTCGAAGTAGCGGTCCCAGAACGGCGTCTCGCGCAAGGCTTCGACCACCATTTCATACGCGTGATGGCTCGTCGCATTCCACACCCAGATATCGGTGACGCGAGCCGAATAAAATTCGATGTCGTAAAAGCGCATGCTGACTTCGTCGGCGTGACGCTTGAGGATCGGCTCGACGTGTTCGGCCAGCAGACGGAAGCGTTCGTCGACGGAAAAGCCGAGCCATTCGGGCGTCGTTTTGACGAGCATGAATACGGTCAGTACGGGGGCTTTGGCAGATGAAGTCATGAGGCTCGAGTCCTGTTGAATGTCGAAGGGCTAATGGGGTTTTCGCGAAAACAGGATTAGAATACGAGCGAATACTCACATTTGAAACTTGCATTCCGGACATGGCCAGATCAGCTTCCACGCAGCGTCTGAAGCCCCGTAAAGCGCCGCTTCAGCGGCGTTCGGCGCAAACCGTCGAGACCGTGCTCGAAGCGGCGGCTCGCATTCTGGAGACACGCGGACTCGACGGCTACACCACCAACGCGGTCGCGGAGCGGGCCGGCGTCAGCATCGGCTCGCTTTATCAATACTTTCCGAATCGCGACGCGTTGACCGTTGCGTTGATCGAGCGCGAAACCGCGCAACTGGTGGTGGACGTCGAGGCGGCGTCGTTACTGGGTAACTCGCGTGACAGCGTGCAGGCGATGGTGCGCGCGTCCGTCGCGCATCAGATGCGCAGGCCGGTGCTGGCGCGCATCATCGATGCCGAGGAGCGCCGCTTGCCGGTCGACGAGCGCAATCAACGCATCGCCGACACCATTCATACGGCGCTGGTCAGCGCGCTGACGGAAAAGGCGCAGGTGCCGGAACTCGACGATGTGGATCTGGTCGCGCGCGATCTGCTGGCGATCGTGCGCGGCATGGTCGACCAGGCGGGTGAGCGCGACGAGCGTGACGCGGCCGCGCTGGAAGTGCGTGTGATGCGCGCGGTGGACGGCTACGTGGCGCAGTCGAGGAGGGTGGACGGCGACGCGATTTAGCGGCGCAAGAGGCAGAAGCGGGGCCACCCAAGGCCCCGCGCTTCATCAGACCTGCACGAGCTTCGGAATCTGCACGTCCGGATTGACGTCCGCTTCATAATCCACGCCCGCGATTTCGAAGCCGAACAGACGCAGGAAATCGGTCTTGTAGCCGCTGAAATCAGTGAGTTCGTAGATATTGTCGTTGGTCACCTGAGTCCAGAGTTCCTGCACGCGGTTCTGCACCTCGGGATCGAGCTCCTTGTAGTCCGCGCGCAGACGTCCTTCGTCGTCGAGATGCGGCGCCGCGCCGTACATGCTGTCCTTGTACAGGCCGTAGACCTGTTCGATACAGCCTTCGTGCGTGCCTTTCTCCTTCATGACCTTGAAGAGCAGCGACAGATACAGCGGCATCATTGGGATCGCGGAGCTGGCCTGGGTGACGACCGCCTTGAGCACGGAGACGCGCGCGTCGCCGCCCTTGGCCGCCAGCTTCTCGCGAATGCCCAGCACCTTCTGGTCGAGATCCTTCTTGGCCGCGCCGATCGAGCCGTTCCAGTAGATGTCGTGAGTGATCTTCTCGCCAAGGTAGGTGAACGCGGTGGTCTTCGCGCCGTCCGCGAGCACGCCGGCTTCGAGCAGGGCGTCGATCCACATCTGCCAGTCTTCGCCGCCCATCACCGCGACGGTGTCGTCGATTTCTTGCTGGGTGGCGGGTTCGAGCACGGTCTCCTTGATGACTTCCTTGTCCGTGTCGATGCCGCGCAGATTCACGGCACGGCCGACCGGCTTGAGCATCGAGCTGAACACTTCACCGCTTTTCGGATGCGTGCGCTTGGGCGCGGCGAGGCTGTAGACGACCAGATCGACCTGACCCAGATCGCGCTTGATGACTTCGATGGTGCGCTGCTTGACTGCGTCGGAGAAGGCGTCGCCGTTGATGCTGGTCGCGTACAGGCCTTTTTCCGTGGCGAATTTCTCGAAGGCGGCGGTGTTGTACCAGCCGGCCGTGCCCGCCTTGGTTTCACTGCCGGCGCGCTCGAAGAACACGCCGAGCGTGGCGGCGTCCGAGCCGAACGCCGCGCTGATGCGGGCGGCAAGGCCGTAGCCCGTGGATGCGCCGATCACGAGCACCTTCTTCGGGCCGTTGGCGATGGGGCCGCGTGCCTTGACGTAGTCGATCTGTTCGCGGACGTTGGCCTCGCAGCCGGTCGGATGGGTGGAAACGCAGATGAAGCCACGCACGCGCGGTTTGATGATCATGAAGCACCTCTTGTCGGAATTGGCGACATTATAGTGGGCCGCGATTGTTGCGGGCGCGCCGCGGCGGTTTGGCGGATTGCGAGGCGCTTGCAGCGCGTTCGCGGCAAAAAATCGGCCGCTGCCGCGCATCTTGGTAGGATTGCGCCTTTCCAAGCCGACGGTAAGCTAGTGTGAAGCGCTTCATCCCCTCATTTCTGGCGGCCCTTGAAAAAGGGCTGACTCTCGCGAACCCGCTCGTCGCGCAGGCCCTGTGGCACTTGCGCCATCCTACGCGCCGCGGCGTGCTGAAGGCTTGCGCGGCGCTTCCGCTGCTGTTCGTGCTGTATGTGCTGATCCTGATTCCGTTCACACCGAGCATCGGCGATATCCGCAAGGCCAAGATCGAGCAGCCGGCGCAGATTCTGTCGGCGGACGGCAAGCTGCTGGCCGAGTTCAAGCCCTCCAACCGCGAGTGGGTCAAGCTCAAGGACATCTCGCCCAACGTGGTGAATGCGCTGATCGCCACCGAAGATCACCGTTTCTACGAGCATTGGGGCCTCGACTGGCGGCGTACGGCGTCGGCCGCGCTGCATACGTTTTCCGGCGACCGGCAGGGCGGCTCGACCATTACCCAGCAGCTCGCCCGCAATCTGTATCCCGACGAGATCGGCCGCGCGCCCACGCTCACGCGCAAGCTCAAGGAAGCGATCACGGCCTTCAAGATCGAGGCGCTCTACACCAAGGACGAGATTCTCGAAACCTACCTGAATACGGTGCCGTTCCTCTACAACGCCTACGGCATCGAGATGGCCGCGCGCACCTATTTCGACAAATCGGCTTCCGATCTGACTGTGCTGGAAAGCGCCACGCTCACCGGCATGCTCAAGGGCAACAGCTACTACAACCCGGTGCTCAATCCCGAACGCGCGTTGCAGCGGCGCAATACCGTGCTCGGGCAGATGGTCAAATACGGCAAGTTGACGCCGGCGGCCTACGCGACTTTGAGCCGCCGGTCGCTGCGGATCGATTTCGAGCGCCAGACCGAGCCGCCCGGACCCGCGCCGCATTTCGCGCAGCAATTGCGCAAGTGGCTGGCGTCGTGGGCGGATCGCAACGACTACAACATGTACGCCGACGGCCTGGTGGTGCGCACCACCATCGATTCGCGTCTGCAGACGATGGCGACCCAGGCCGTGACGTTGCAGGGCAATCAGTTGCAAGGCATCGCCAATTCCGCGTGGGGCACCCGCGCGGGCTGCTCGAACGGCAAGGATCTTCTGCAGACCTTCCTGCGCGAAACACCCGACTACCGCGCCGCGAAAGACGCCGGCCTGAGCGATGACGACGCGCTCAAGCGCGTCTCGTCCGACCGCGATCTGGTCAAGTCGGTTTGCGAATCCAAAACGCGCGTGCAGGCGGACTTTCTCGCAATGGACCCGCGCAACGGCCAGATCCGGGCGTGGGTGGGCAGTCGCGACTTCAGCCAGGACCCGTTCGACCACGTGCAGCAGGCACGGCGCCAGCCGGGCTCGACCTTCAAGCCGTTCGTCTACGCGGCGGCCTTCGAGTCGGGTGCGAAACCCGCCGACACCTTCGTCGACAAGCCCGTGGAGATTCCGCTGGCAGGCGGCGAAGTCTGGCGTCCGAGCGACGAGGACGAGCCGAGCGAGCGCAAGATCAGCCTGCGCGACGGCCTCGCGTATTCGCGCAACCGGATCACGGCGCAACTGATGGAGACGGTCGGCCCGAACAAGGTCGCGCGCCTCGCTCGCGCGATGGGCGTGCGCGATAGCGAACTGGACCCGGTGCCGTCGCTCGCGCTCGGCACGAGCCCAGTCACGCTGAAGGAAATGGTCTCGGCCTACGGCACGATCGCCAACCTCGGCGGCTACGTGGAGCCGGTGATGGTGACGCGCATCGAGAACCGCAAAGGCGAAGTGCTGGCCGAGTTCGCGCCGGCGCCGTCCAAACAGGAACTGTCCGCCGACGCCGACCGCGTGCTGATCGACGTCATGCGCGACGTGGTGAACCGCGGCACGGGCTCGAGCATTCGCAGCCGCTTCGGCGTGCGTGGCGACGTCGCGGGCAAGACCGGCACGACGCAGGGCAACGCGGACGGCTGGTTCATTCTGATTCATCCGCAGCTCGTGGCGGGCGCGTGGGTCGGGTTCAACGACAGCCGCGTGACCTTGCGCAGCGACTATTGGGGCCAGGGGGCGCACAGCGCGTTGCCGATCGTGGGCGATTTCTTCCAGCGCGCGCAGCGTTCGAGGCTGGTGGACAGCCGCGTCAAATTCGCGACCGACCAGGAACCGGGCTGGTTCGCCGAACGCTCGGAGCGCTTGCGCGGCTGGTTCCAGAACCTCTTCGCGAAGTCGCCGGCGAAGCAGGCGGCGCCGGTTGTGCCGCGCAGCACGACCCGTCGTGCGCCGGCGACTACGCCGGTCGAGCCGTCAGTTGCGTCGGCGTCGGCGTCGGCTGCGGTGGCGGAGCCGCGAACCTTGCCGCAACCGCCCAGGGTGCCGGC